>OZ253947.1:0-644490 GCA_965267345.1 Minisyncoccota bacterium | reverse complement strand
GAACCAATAACCTGTCCCTGTACCACGCTCTGGTTGCTGAAGACCATGGTGTCGTTCAAGTGCGCGTAGAGTGTCTGTGTCCCATTGGCGTGCTCGATAACAATATAGCTTCCGTATCCGCCGTTCCAGCCCGAGCTCTTCGCAATGATGACTTTACCTGAAGCTGATGCGAGTACCGCCGTACCTGTTGAGGCACCGATGTCGACAGCATTGTAGCCGTGCAGCCCCTGCGTGCGCACGCCGCCATTAATCGGGCGGAGGTAATAGCCGCTGTACGATGGCACATTTGCGCTTGCGGCAGCAACGGCCGTCGTGCGTACACTGTAGCGACTCTGCGCCACTTTCGTCGTTGCTTTTGGTTCAGACAGCTCACCGGCAGGCACAATTACTTCGGTTCCTGCCTCGAGGTACTCGTCAGGGTCAAGGCCGTTATACTCAGCAGCCTCTGCCAAGTGGCCGCCGTGGAGTTCAATAATGTCGCGCAGTGTACCGCCGTTTTTTACGGTGTACTTAATACCCGTCACCGGCAAAATGATAAGCTCTTGTCCGGGTTGAATTACGCCGTCGCGGTCAATGTCGTTTGCCCATCGAATCGTGTTAACGGTTACGTCAAACATGTCGGCAATGTCACCAACGGTGTCGCCCTCGCGCACAATATACACACTGATTTGCCCGTTATTCTTTCGGGTGGCGCGCTCATCAATGTCGGCGAGTGATCCTGACGGACCGGCTGATGACATCAGCGCCTCACCGCGGTCAATGATGATATCACCACCACCTTTTGACGGGTTAGGGTCAATATTTTTTGCAGCACGGGGGAGGGGAATCGTCTGCGAGTTGTAGTCAGTACCCGACGAATACTCAACTGTTGACGCGAGCGCGGCAAACACACCCGAAAAAATGCCGGCATGCACTCCGGAGGGAACCGTTGCGGAGACCAGCATAAGGATTGATACGGCACTACGCCATATAATCGCTGGCACATATATCGTCTGATTCGTGTTCGAGCGTTTTCTATGCGAATCAGAGTCTTGCTCGGTCGATGTAATAAGCTTCATTATGTGCGCCCCACCTACCTGTGGCAGGCGGGAAGGGTACGGACATGCGCAGAATCCCTTCCTATCACTGTACCTACTGCACCTATGCGCGCAATAGAGAGGTAAATGGTACTGGGGATAGTGCCCAAGTCAAGGCCGAAAAAAGAAGACCACGAACCTGAATTTGTGGCAAGAATGTGCATGAGCGAGTGTGCTATAGTGCGCCTGCCATGTCTCTCAACGCCGCCCAGCAACAGGCCGTCACGCATACAACCGGACCGCTCATGATCCTCGCGGGGGCGGGGGCGGGTAAGACGCGCGTCATCACGCATCGCATCGTGCACCTCATCACGCACGGCGTTGCACCTGAACATATCTTGGCGCTCACTTTCACCAACAAGGCAGCAAAGGAGATGCGTGAGCGTGTTACTGCACTCATTGACGAGCACCCCGACCTCAACCGCCCCGTATCGGCCCGCGGCAGTGGTATGGCGTCGCCCTTTCTCTCAACGTTCCACGCATTGGGTGCAACCCTCCTGCGCGAACATGCAGAGCTCCTCGGATTGAAACGCCATTTCACCATTTTCGACCGTACCGACAGTATGCGTGCGGTCAAACAGGCAATTAAAGCGCTCGGTCTCGACCCAAAGCAATTTGAACCACGGACCGTGCTGGCAGTCATCTCGCGCCACAAGTCTGAAGGGCGCTCAGTTCGTGAGTACTCAGCCGACATCGGCGACACGTGGCGCCACACCATCGGCCGCGTCTGGGAAGGGTACGAGGCGCGCAAACAGCAAGAAGGGGCACTCGATTTTGACGATCTGCTGCTGTGTACGTACCAGCTCTTGCGTGACCACGTGGAGGTGCAGCAAAAGCTCCACGAACGGTGGACCCATATACACATTGACGAGTACCAAGATACGAACAGTATTCAATTTTCAATCACAAAACTCCTTGTCGGGGAACAGGGGAATATCTGCGTTGTCGGTGATATCGATCAGACAATTTACAGCTGGCGTGGCGCGCAACTGGAAAACCTGCTCACGTTTGAAGAAGAGTTTCCGAATACGACAACCGTGCTGCTCGAAGAAAATTACCGGTCAACGCAGACTATTCTCGCTGCCGCGAACAACGTGATTGCAAAGAATGTCAAACGCAAAGACAAAACGCTCTACACGCGCAACACTGAAGGGGAACCTATCGCGCTCTATAACGCACACAGCCAAGACGACGAAGCGCAGTTCGTCGTCGCTGAAAGCCGTTCGCTCATAGAAAGTGGGGTGGCACCTCGTGACATTGCTGTGCTCTACCGGGCGAATTTTCAGTCGCGCGCGCTTGAGCAGGCGTTTTTAGACGCACGGATACCGTATCAAGTGCTCGGCACACGTTTCTTTGACCGAAAAGAGGTAAAAGACGTCCTCAGCTACCTGCGGGCGGCACTTAATCCTGACAGCCACGGCGATATTGCACGAATTGTCAGCGTACCCCCGCGTGGCATCGGTAAGATGACACTCGCAAAAATGCTCGAGTGCAAAGAGCACGAACTCACCCCCGCGGCACAGGAAAAGGTACGCTCGTTCCATACGCTCCTTGCCTCAATACGCACCGCAGCGCAAACTCAGACAACGTCTGACACCGTTCGCTTCATCATTGAAAAAAGCGGCCTTCAAGACGCGCTCAAATCGGGGACCGACGAGGATACTGAACGGCTCGAAAACATGAAAGAGTTGGTAACACTCGCCACAAAATATGATGAGCTTCCCTCGGATGAAGGTGTTGCGAAGCTTCTTGAAGATGCGGCGCTGGCAACCGATCAGGACACGCTCGAAAAAGATCATAATGCCGTAAAGCTCATGACCGTGCATGCTGCGAAGGGATTAGAGTTTGACTACGTATTCATCACCGGTCTTGAAGACGGCCTCTTCCCTCATGAACGACTTGATGAAAGCGCTGATGACGAAGAAGAGCGACGTCTGTTTTATGTCGCGCTGACCCGCGCCTGCAAAAAAGTGTTTCTTACCCATGCGCTGGTGCGCACAGTGTATGGCTCGCAAAACCTGCAGGCGCCGTCACCGTTTATTGATGACATCGGCGACGAACACCTCGCGCCACACGCATCAGACACCGAACTACCCCACGAGCGCGCCCTCGATCTGATAGATTTCTAGTGTGAGCGAAGGTACTGAACACACACCGAATGTCTCCACCGCGCGGTGGAGAAACTGTGCCCAGAACCGTACCGCGTTTAATGGAGAAATTTGATGCCTTTTATTGTACAATGCGGTGAGTTGGCGCAGTTACACACAACACCATGAACAGCTCAGTCCCTTTTTTGAAAAACTCCGCTCGTACCGCCACCCTTTTGCTCGTCGGTGGATACATTCTAGTGAGTCTTATGCTCGTGACGCCGGGGAAAGCGGAGGCGCTTGGGGGAGGACTTGAGATTCCATTCTCCAACCCCTTCTCGGGTTCAACCAGTCAACAAGACCCAACAGCGACCCTGTCCGGCTCGCTGCTCACCATTGAACGCGGAGAATCCACTACGCTATCGTGGTCATCGACGGATGCAACCACATGTGCAGGAACCGGTTTCAGCACGGGAAATGCACGCAGCGGAACTGTTCGTGTGGCTCCAGAGACCACCACGCGCTACATGATCACCTGTTCGCGTGAAGAACGTATTTTCGACCACGAGGCATATGCTGCGGCAATAAGGGAGTACGAAGCGAATCGCGCGCGTCCTGAGTGGCGGGAAGGTCAGTGGGGAAATGCTGAACGTCGTGAGCGTGATGCGCGCTACTATAACTCTCAAACAGGTGAATCATTGGGGGCTGACTACTACGTAGCGCTATGGACGTTAGTGTATGGGCGAGCACCAATTTTGCGAGAGGGTTCGTGGGGAAATGCTGAACGTCGTGAGCGTGATGCGCGCTACTACGATCCTGCGACAGGTGATCTCATTGGGACGACTCATGGCGTAGCCGTCAGTGCGTTAACCGTAGTTTTTGGACACAAGCCTGAGTGGCGGGAAGGTCAGTGGGGAAATGCTGAACGTCGTGAGCGTGATGCAGCGTACTACAACCCGGTAACAGAAGAGCGCTGGGATAGAACCTCGTATATAGATATCAGAACAGGAGAGGCGGCCGAAGAACCGGATCGAGACGACTTCTACCGCATCGTCAGCGGTCCATCTATAACAGCGTCGTTTACCGTCATAGTATTGCCCTCTGGCGCTCCAGCAACGCCTCAGATTGGCAGCACTATACACTCAACTGGTGAGGGCGATAGTACCGTAAGTGTTGAGGGTGACGCCTGTGTGGTTGACGACCCGTTCACTCTCTATCTCTCTACCACTGACCCACAAAACGACAGTATTCGTTACCTTGTTGACTGGAATGTCGATGGGTTGGTGGACGCCTACGCACCTGCATCTGACGCCTACGCCACCTCGGGCACTATGCAAGAAGTTTCTCGCACCTTTACCAACAGTGGTGAAAAGCGTGTTCGCGCACGGGCAGAAGACGAACACGGCAACCGCTCTAATTGGTCACGCCCCTACACATTCACCTGTTTCGGTGCGGGGATTCCGTACGCACCAAGCATCAGCACGGCAGAAGGATCCCAGTGTACGCCCGACGAAGCACAAACTGTTACTGTCTCAGCCAGCCACCCAGGCAACAAAGACGTGTACTACGAGCTCGATTGGAATCGTGACGGTATTGCCGATATTCGCCTTCCTTCCACTGGCGTAATCTCGGCAGGCACCCCGCTTTCAACTACCCACGCATTCCCTGCAGGAGATGTTGTTTTTTCTGCGCGTACCATTGATGAAGACGGTGCCACATCAAATTGGGTTGTTCGCGCATTCAGCTGTGGTGCCACTCAGGAAGACTGCACTGTCTGCACGGGCGGCACCCCAGAAGTGTCACTCAGTGCACAGCCTTCGCTCGTCTCTGAGGGACAAAGTGCGGAACTTTCTTGGAGCATTGCTGGTTTCGACACTCTTAACGCCTGTACCCTTACTGGAAACAATGGTGACTCTCTTGCCTGGGACACCATTAGCTCACAGTCATCCTACACCACCCCGGGCATCACCAGACAAACCACCTATACCCTCAGCTGCGAATACATGAGCGGCACTCTCACCGATACCGCTTTAATCTTCTTGGTGCCTGATTGGCAGGAGTTTTAGGGGGTGCTACATTCAAAGAATGCGCGCCAAAAAACATCTCGGGCAACATTTTCTCAACTCCCGTGCGGCGCTGACGACGTTAGTTGAGACTGCGGCAATTGACCCGCGTGACACGATTGTTGAAGTCGGCCCCGGCACCGGCGTACTCACGCGCGCGCTACTCGCTACTGGCGCTCGCGTCTGCGCCGTTGAAGCGGATGCGGATATGTGTCGTGTGCTCGAAGAAACATTCAATGCGGAAATCGCCAGTGGCCAGCTTGTGCTGGTGCATGAAGATATACGCACGGTGCAATTGCGTGACATCATTGGCACTGTCGCGTATAAGGTCGTCGCAAACATTCCGTACTACATCACGGGAGAGATCATACGTTCCTTTCTCACCGCAGCGCACCAACCCATAAGCATGACCCTGCTGATGCAAAAAGAAGTAGCTGAGCGCATCGCCCGATCAAAAAAAGAAAGCGTCCTCTCGCTCTCCGTCAAAGCCTATGGCGCCCCACGCTACTGCATGCATGTACCGCGCCGCTATTTCAAGCCGCCGCCGCAGGTTGACTCGGCCATACTGCACATCGCCAACATTTCACGTACGTTTTTTGACACCGTATCTGAAGAGCGTTTCTTTAAATTCATCAAAGCCGGTTTTGCGAGCAAGCGTAAAAAGTTAATCAATAACCTGAGCGGTTTCGGTGCGCGTGAAGCGCTTATGCGTGCGTTTGATCGGTCAGGACTCTCGCACGACGCGCGAGCAGAAGAGCTCTCGCTTGAGCAGTGGCGTGCACTGATAGGGGAGCTGGAACGCGGTTAGGTCGACGTGCCGACCATCGTCATGATCGTTCCCGGAAGCACAATGAGTGGGAACGGTGAAGCGATGCAAAAGTACGGTGGCGCGGCAAGGCCGAGTCCATACTGGCCTGCGTGTGACGGGCCGCCATACTGGTACGTTGCGGTTGCGCCCGGTACCCAAATGTAAATGCCACCGCGCGGCGGCCCCACCACCGTCCACGTCACTGCGTTGAAGCAGGGGAGTACTGTGGTGAATTGGCCGCCCCATACGATCGCTTCAGCCCGTTGGAGTGGCGCCACCAGCACCGCGAGTGCAAGCGCCACACCGACGCTGAAAGCATACATACGAAGTGTCCACGCTGTTCTCATGCACACACTATAGCATGCGGTTTTTGTGCCGTGATATGTATACTGTCCCTATGGAACGGGGAAATGTGTTCATTGCAGGAACGGTACTGGTGCTACTCACCACCCTTGCGTTTGTGGTAAGCATACTGTTTTCACAATCGCGCACGCCCGAAAAAGATACAGGTAGCTATCAGAGTTTTAGCGGCGGTACTGGGCAGTTTTCAAGCCTCACGCCAAGCGGCAGGCGGGCGAGTGACAGTGACACACTACCGAGTTTACTGACCCACTGGGGTACTGATGTACCACGCAGTACCGAGCGAGCAGTACCGATGAGCACCACCAAAGCACCCACAACATCGACACCACGCACAACGCATTCGGTACAGCAGGAGTTTCGAAGCCTTATTGGTGAGTCACTCCTCGAGCGCGCTGCACAGCAAAGCACCGACAGCTCGTACACTGCGCCGTACGACCCGTACGATTCGGGGCTTTGGTTTACGGGTTTTAATGACACGTATGCACCGGTCGACGCAGGTAAAACTGAAACTGACACGCAACAAGCCCTCCGCGCGTACGGCAACGCACTCGGTGGTGCGCTCACAACATTCACGACAGCCCACAGCGACCAAGTTGCCGTGCTCGACACCTTTATGAACGCGCGCGAAGACCAACAGGCACGATCTGCAGTTGCGACACTTGCTGACGATTACCACCAGTTGGCTGATACGCTCGAGAGCATCCCTGCCACCGGTCCAGCGGCGGGGATTCACGCAGAATTGGTACCCCTATATCGCGATATCAGCAACGGCTTCGATACACTCCTAACGGCGCACAACGACGAGGCAATGCTCGAGAATATTCTTGCCTATAATGCAATTTCAGAGAATGTGGCTCGCTTTCACGTACGCCTCGTGAAAATGTTTAGTGCATACGGGGTGGTCTTTGAAGAGCACGAAGCAGGCCGCATCTTTTCATTTACACCACCGTTCGGCAGCGAACTCGTCGAGTAGTCGTCCTGTCCCCACAAAACGCCCCAGCCGCGTCATTCGGTCGCAGATCGGTTGCTATACTATTAGTGTGCTGGAACACATACCAATTCGAAGCGGTAAGGTCATCGCCGCCCTTGTTTTTGGTGGTGTATTACTTGCGGTCGGTGCGTGGCAGGTGCTTGCGCCGCACGCAACTGACACCCCGCTTGCCACACCCACCAGCTACGAAAACGCACTCGCGTCAGAAGAGTACATGCGGGACTCAGACAACGACGGACTGCGCGATTGGGAAGAGACGCTCATCGGCACCGACCCCAACAACCCCGACTCGAATGGTGACGGCATCTCCGACGGTGATGAGGTTGAGAATGCGCGCGCTGCCTTCTCGCTCGCAAACAACACCGACGGACAGACGGGCACCACAACGCCACTGACGCGCACCGACCAGCTCACGCGACAAATTTTTGGCACGTACATCCAAGCAAAGCAGCAGGGGACCTTCGATGAGGATGCGTTTAACTTCGTGATTGCCGAAGCAGCAAACGCTCAATTTCAAGTTGGTGATACCGTCCAGACATACGCGCGCGCTGATATCACGACGCGCGAAGACGTCTCGGCACAGAGCATCGCACGCTACCAAGCCGACTTGCAGCAGGCCATGCTTCCGATCACCGACGTAACCGAGTACGAATTGACGACGTACGGGCGGGCAATCGAACAGAATGATGCCGCAGAGTTTGCCAAGCTGCGCGCCGCAAGCGCTACCTACCGCACGATCGCCGATAACTTGCTGCGCATGGAAGTACCCGCTGATGCGGCACTAGTACACCGCGACGTCATCAACAGTTTTGTCCGCTTCGCTTCGGTGCTCGAGGATATGGCTGAGACACCCGACGATCCGCTCCTTGCCTTTGTGGCAACACGCCAATTCATCGAACAGGAAGACATGATCCGTGCTGCCTATAACCAACTCGACATTTATTTCACCCTTAAGGAGGGCTTATAATTGATTCATGCGTCTGCACATTTACATACTCACGCTCCTTGTAACCTGTAGCATGGTGCTGCCGGCGACAGCTGCTGCGCAAACGAACACCGACGATGCGGAAGCTACTGAGAATCCGTTTGAGGAAGTCATCCAGAATGTGCGCAACCTCGAAAATGCAACCTCAACAGCGCAGCAGGTTTCCGGATTCTCCCGCGACGGTGTGTATGGTTGTACGGGTTCAGCGTACGGCGCTGTCGGCGCGCAGGGTCCGAGTGGTGCACACGTGCCGACATTTGATAATGCCAGCTTCGACCAAACCCGCCTGCTGACCTACAAAGAGTGCTTGCTCGACGGTGTCTACACCAACATGCGCCAAACGCTCGTCTCCTCGCTGATTCGCAGCACCGTACGCTGGGCAAATACCGGCTTTAACGGTAACCCGACGTACGTTGAAGATACGAACCTCCATTTGCTTGAGCGTATTTCAGACCCGACAGCTGAGCGCATCATCACCGGTGCAGAAACTGACGTCCTTCCCGGACCGTTCCGTCGTGATGTGCGCGTGAGCCTCGCTAAGTCATACTCACAACAGACGCGCTCGCCGGAACATGTCCTGCGTTGTAGCCTCCCCGACAGCGAGCTTGAGGCATTTTCACAAGGTGCGCTCAGTGGTGAACGGTACATGCGCGCGTATCAGGCATTCCTGACAGAGCCGGCATGTAACCCGCTCTTTGCGTACAGCACTGCGGAAAACTATTTACGCCAATCAATTAGCAACGCGCAGCAAGAGGAGCTCACGCAACTGCAGTGGGGTAACGGCTTTCGTTCACTGGAAACTACACAGGACATTGATGTTGGTAACGGCGAAACGGTACGCTTGAGTCGCATTTCAACTCCGGGCTACCTCATTGCGGCACAACTGAGCCAGACCGTCGGTACCGGCCTCCGTCAGGCGGAGAGCGCCGATGAGATTGATGAGATCATTTCAACACTCATGGCGAATATCGGCACCGAAGCGCTCGCCGGCCAAGAAGGCTTCAGTGGTTTGTCGCGCGCCATCAACGGCCAAGCGCCATACATCGACCGCTTGGCGCAGGACACCGCCTCGCGCACACGCGGCGCGATGACGGGTGTGGCATCACAAACACTCAACAACGCACTGAGTATCGAGGAAGAGTACAGCAACACGTGGGACTCAGCACTTGCCACCCTCCAACAAGCCCGCCGTCAGCTGCAGTCATGGGAGCGTACCTGTTGGAGCCAAAAAGTTGAAGAAGCAAAAACGGCCGTGCGTAATGAAATTCGTGCGCAGGCATGCAACACGCAGTCAGACGACGACGCCAACACGTCGTGTAACATCTCAATTGTCGTCACCGAGCGATTGCCTGAAGATGAACTCGGCTACTATAGTGCCGGTGCAACGAGCGTGGTTGTTGAAGGACAGGCAACCCGCACTGACTCGCGCGTCACTGTGACGCTTTCAGGAGACGAAACCGAACTCAATCCTGTCGAGGCCACACTTGCTGCCAGTGGGATGTGGGCGACACCGTCAATCACACTCGCCAATCTCGGTGATGGCACCGTAACCTTTTCTGCACAAGAAATACGCAACACCAGTGGCACCGTCAACCCCGTAACCATCAGTGCACAAAAGAAGACGAGTGCGGGCGGCGTCACACTCACCCCCGCATCGGTACTGCCGCCTATCACGGTGAGTGGCTCATACAACTCCTACAGCGCCGAGCGTACCGTCACCCGCTCGACAAACCGCTCCGACGCCATAATCGCACAAAACATTACCCCTGGGATTGAACTTATAGCGCAAAATACAACAACCTCAGACCGTGCACTCCAAGCATTACAGCTCATTCGCACCACGCTGGCAAACACGACGTCTAGCAGTGCGCAGCGCTATTTGCTCGAGCAAGTTGATTCGCTCGTCAGTGCACGCCTCATTCACACTGACACGCAATTGCGTCAGGCAAAAACGCAGGCGGCCGAACTCGAAGGCGCCACTGAACAACTGCTTGAGGACACGCGCGAAAGTTGGGAAGCGGGGTGGTGTAAACCGGTAGCAACCCCTACCTCATAGCCTATGGCGCATTTTGTGACACATACGTGGTGGCGACGCATCGGAGCGGGTGTGATGATGGTGCTACTGCTTATGCCTGCTGTGTTTGCGCCACTAACCGTGAGCGAGACGGCAGTTGCCCCCGCTTTTGCACACGCACAAACTCAGGCAGAAACCACTGATCAGGATGCCAGTATAATCGAAAAAGCTTTAAATTATTTCGGTGGAGGGCTTTACGAACTAATAACCGGCGCCTTAAAAACTATCGTCATCCTTCTTTCAGGTATGTTTGGCAACATTATGCTGGTGATTGCCGAAGGTTTTGACTACGCTGTGTACTACACTGTCGTGAATTTTGGTAACCCTGAATTACTTGGCGCGGTCCAAGGTGGTATCGATACGGCATGGGAAGGGTTTCGTGATATCGCGAACATCGTAATGATTGCGCTGTTCGTGTTTATTGCCTTTCTCGTTATTCTCAACATTCAAAGCTACGGCATTAAGCAGCTCGTTATCCGCCTCGTACTCATTGCGTTGCTCATTAACTTTAGTCTGTTTTTCACGCAAGCAATTATTGACGTATCCAATGCCACGGCAACGCAATTTGTGCAAGCAATTAACCTCTCAGACAGTGATGGTCGCATCGCTATTGCCGAGGGCTTCCTGCAAAAATCAGGACTTGGTCGAGTAGGGTTTACCGGTGCCCAAGATGCCCTCACTGGCATCAGTGACATCCAAGGAGTGCTTATGTACGGGCTGATTATGATGACATTCTACGCACTTCTTATTGCAGTATTCCTCCTCGGCACCATACTGCTGCTGTCGCGCGCTATTGTCTTTTTACTGTTGATGGTACTCTCGGCACTGGCATTTGCCGCATACCTCGTACCGAAACAGGGTGGACAGTGGTGGGGACAGTGGTGGAGCGCGTTGATTAAAAATGCGCTATTTGCACCCGTCTTTATGCTCCTCCTATGGGCTTCCTCGAATATTGCAAATACGCTCTCTGACGGTGATATTGCGAGAGTAATTGAGACCAGCAGCGACTCCCTAGGCATTGGCTCATGGGAACCTCTTATGGTCGCGCTCATCGTGGTTGGTTTGTTTTATGCGTCTTTGCAGATCGCCAGTTCGCTGTCACTGTTTGGTGCCAAATTTGCCACTGATCTGTCGAGAAAGTCGCTCGGGTGGGGTGTTTCACCGTTCGGCGCCTTTGCCGCGCTGGGCGGCTGGGCTGGCCGACGTACACTAGGTGGTCGTGGAGTGAAGTGGAGCCGCGAAGCGAATGAAAAGATTGCGTCGGGACAGGACAGTATCGCCACTCGTGCAAAACTACGACTTGGCAACAATCTTTCCCGTTATTCATTTGATGCTCGCACCACGAAGCTTGGTAAGAATCTGGGTATAAAGCAACCTGAGCAAAAACCAAGTTACGATGCAAGCATCAAAACGGAAGCCGATTACGCCCGAAAGCCTGTAGACACTCGCTTTGAGGAACTTATGAGCGACTACGACCGCAGAGAAAAAGAACGCGAGCAGGGCCTTGCGCAGCCGCAGCGTATGCCGTCTGAAACAACGCCTGATGAGGCAGCACGTGAGAAGCGCGACACAAAAGCACCGTCTGTCCGAATTACCGAACCGCAGGTGGACGCCGCAACGCAACAGGGGACGGAAAATGATGAACGAGAAAACGCGGCGCGCAAACAAGCAAACGAGATAGGCGGTAAAGGGAACGAGATAGACCGCCTTGCGGAACGCGCGAAACGAGAAGCATCAGGAGCACAGGGTGTGCCATCCGCACGCAATCCACTAACTGATACGGACATTGCCGCACTCGAGAGAGAACGCGCACGGCTCGAACAAGAAACGAGCAGCCCGAACGCGAGTGCATTGTCTGATGAGGAGCGACTCGAAAAGAGCGCGCGGTTAGATGAAATTAACGCTGAACTTGAAGGTGCACAGAAGCGTGATACCGACGCACAGCCTGCAGCAAGCGGCGCGGGCGCAGCAGCGCCAACTCAAGATGTACCATCTGGTGATGTGCGTGCGCCAGAAACACCACAAGCGCCACCTGCGCCAAAAGACACCACAGGGCAGGGTAAACGCAATGACATTGCAGGCGAAGACGACGCAATTGCACAACAGGCTGCTGCTGTACAAAAGGGATTAACACAAAAAGAGCAAGAGGCGTTTGCAGGTACCTCAGACCGAATGACTCAAGAGATGGCAGACGAAGCACTGAGTAGTCAAGAACAGCATCAAAAAACAGAAACACCCGAAGAGAAAGCGCAACACCGTGAAGAATACAAAAAACTAGCACGCCAACAAGCGCTCAATGAATACAAGGAAAAGGGAGGATTCTTCGGTGGTCCTTCAAGGAGTATGCGTAAGGCTGTCGCTGCTAAACTTGCAAAGGAAAAAGATACTGATGCAACAAGTGAGAGTCTCGAAGATATTAAAAAACGCCTCGATAGAATCCAAAAGGGAAGTGACACAAGCGAGTAGTATGCCTAAAGACACACAAACCGAGAATAACAGCAGCACCATACTTGAAGAGCGCTTCGCAGCGCTTCCTGTAGCACTCCAGCGCGCAATTGAAGATGCCGATATTTCAAAGCACATGCGCGCTCTTGCCGAGAAGCACAAGCTTCATCTCGATCAGTGGGTACTGCTTGAAAATGAGATTCTGCTCGTATTACTCGGCATTGCTGAGCCGGAAGAGATGACGAGCAATATCGCTCGTGAGCTCTCTATCGACAAAAAACTGGCACAAACAATCGTTAACGACATCGTTGACGAAGTCTTTGAACCTATTCGCGAACAGATGCAGCGCGAACTTACCCAAAGCGGCCGTGATGCACACGCTGAACACGAGGAGGCAGCCGCCGTTGAGCAGACGACCACCGAACAAAAGCAGCGCCCGACTGATAGCTTAGCGTATCGCTCCGGCGAGAGCAGTCTCGAGCGACGCGATGTACAGGATGACCCGTATCGTGAATCAATTGAGTAGGGTGGGCGTGGTAGTATGAAAGCAGTATGCAGTACCAAGTACCGCAATTTATTGAAGTGGAAGATCGGATTTTTGGTCCGCTCACGCTCAAACAATTTGTCTACCTTGCGGGTGGCGCCGGTCTTGCATTTCTCATCTGGCGCGCACTTCCGATCATTGTCGCACTCCCCATTGCCGCAGCAGTAGTGGGCCTCTCAGTTGCGCTGGCATTTGTTAAAATAAACAAGAAGCCATTCATTGAAATGGTGGAAGCGGGTGTCATGTACTTTGTACACAGCAAACTCTACCTCTGGGACGCCCACCGTCAGGAAAAACAGCAGCAGCGCACCACAAAGGCCGAAGTGCAGCCCGAGAGTCAGGTGCCCGTTCCGTCGCTCTCGGAGAATAAACTGAAGGAACTCGCGTGGAGCCTCGACATTAATGAACGCCTTCGCCTCAGCCAGCCGGAGACTACCATTGACGCCACATCTCGCTCGTAAGTAATATGCCAAACAAAACTACATCACAAGCATCACAAGATTTCGTTCCTGTGAAAGAGGTGCGCGACGGTGTCGTTATGCTTCGCGACGGTGGCTTGCGCGCCGTACTGATGGCGTCATCACTCAACTTCGCCCTTAAAAGTGACGATGAGCAGAGCGCATTTATCGTGCAATTCCAAAACTTCTTTAACTCACTCGATTTCTCGGTGCAGATCTACATCCAGTCACGCGATCTTGATATTCGTCCCTATTTGGCGACACTCGAAGATGCCTACAAAAACACCATGGACGACCTTATGCGTATCCAAATTCGCGAGTATATCGACTTCATTCGCAGCTTCGTTGAGGGCGCAAACATCATGACGAAACACTTTTTCGTCGTCGTGCCGTATGATCCTGCACCACTGGCAATCAACAAAGGGATTTTGAGCAACATTCCGTTTGTCGGCGGCGGCAAAGAGGGCGACACGACCGATCAGTCAACGTTCGAAGAAAACGTCTCACAGCTCGACCAGCGTATCTCAATTGTGCAGCAAGGATTGGTGCGTACCGGTGTACGTACCGTACAGCTCGACACCGAAGAGGTCGTTGAGTTACTCTACAAGATCTTTAACCCGGGAGAGCAGGAGAAGCCGCAGATGGCGAGTGAGGTATCTCGCCAGCGGTAGTGCCCAGTAGTTCTCTAATGAGCGTGTAACGTACGCTATAATGTCCTCATGGCGTTGTTTGATTTTTTCTCGAAGAAAAAGGACGAGGATGCGCGTGAGCCGATTCCGATTCTCCCCGAGGAGATCTACAAACACGGCGTTCTCGAGCTACAAGACGTTATTGCGCCGTCGGCACTCCAGATTACCCCACGGGCACTGAACCTCGGCGAAAAGGTGGCGCGTACCTTCTTTGTGATTTCGTATCCACGTTTCTTAACAACGGGATGGTTTTCACCAATCATCAACCTCGACAAGGTGTTTGATGTGTCTATTTTTGTGCACCCAATGGATACCACCACGGTGTTGCGCAAATTCCAGAAGAAAGTTGCCGAGGTGGAGAGTCAGATTGCTATCCGCGAGGAGAAGGGACTGGTGCGCGACCCGATGCTCGACACCGCGTACTCCGACCTTGAGTTTCTCCGTGATCGTCTGCAACAAGCACAGGAGAAAATGTTTGAAGTCGGTCTTTACCTCACCATTTACGGCGATACGCGCGACGAAATTGATAAGGCGGAGTCCGAGATTCGCTCCATTCTTGAGTCGCGACTTGTCTACCTCAAACCGGCGCTGTTTCAGCAGGAACCCGGATTTCGTAGCGTCATGCCAATTGCCAGAGATGAGCTCGACGTGCACTCAAAACTCAACTCGTCACCACTGTCGAGCATCTTTCCGTTTATCTCATTCGACCTCACCAGCGACCGCGGTATTCTCTACGGTATTAACCGCCACAACTCGAGCCTTGTTCTCTTCGACCGCTTTAGTCTCGAAAACTACAACTCAGTCGTATTCGCCAAGTCGGGTGCCGGTAAGTCGTACATGACCAAGCTGGAGATTATTCGCTCACTGATGTTCGATGCAGACGTGATTGTGATCGACCCTGAGCGCGAGTACGAGTACCTTGCCGAAACAACAGGGGGGCGCTATTTCAACATTTCACTTTCGTCCCAGCACCACATTAACCCGTTTGATTTACCCGTACCGCGTGAAGACGAAAGTCCGGGAGACGTGCTGCGCAACAACATCATCACACTCGTCGGCCTTTTCCGTATCATGCTCGGCGGTCTCACCCCTGAGGAAGACGCGATTATCGACCGCGCCATCACGGAAACCTACGCACTGAAAGACATCACCCCTGATTCTGATTTCACGAACCTTGAGCCGCCGCTGCTCTCAGACTTTGAACTCGTGCTTTCGGGTATGGAAGGATCTGAGTCGCTCGTGCAACGCATGTCGAAATATACCCGTGGTACGTGGGCGGGCTTCATCAACCAACCGACGAATGTCGACATGAACAAGCGCTTTGTCGTCTTCAGCATTCGCGACATGGAAGACGAGCTCAAGCCGGTTGCTATGTACCTCGTGACCCACCATATCTGGAACATGGTGCGAAAAAATTTGCGTAAACGCCTGCTCGTGATTGACGAGGCATGGTGGATGATGAAGTCAGAAGATACCGCTTCATTCCTCTTCAGTATTGCCAAGCGTGGCCGTAAGTACTACCTCGGACTGGCAACCATCACGCAAGACGTCGCCGACTTCCTCAACAGCTCGTACGGCAAAGCCATGATCACTAACTCCTCAATTCAGATTCTCCTACGTCAGTCACCGACCTCGATTGACCTGATTCAGGAAACCTTTAAGCTCTCCGACGAAGAAAAGTACCTTTTACTTGAATCAGATGTGGGGGAGGGCATTTTCTTTGCCGGCCTTAAACACGTCGCCATTAAGGTGATCGCCAGTTACACCGAAGACCAAATCATCACCTCCGACCCGTCTCAAATTCTGGCAATTAAAAAAGCAAAGCAGGAAGTGGCAGACACCGACGCGCAGCAGCAGACACCGACGCGCGATATTCCAACCCAGTAGCCTATGGACGAAGAACGACAGCGCGTGGTGCCAATGCAGAAAGGGCTCCTCATTGGTGTCGCCGCTGTTGGCGACAGCTTGCAATTTCTATTGGGGTGGATTCCGTTTGGTTTCGGTTGGGTGATCAATATGATTATCTCCTTCTTGCTCACGGTCGTCTTTCTTATTTGGTTCCGCGTACTCGGCATTCCGCTCTTTTCAAGCCACAAGCGCCTCGTAGCAAAGTGGTTTGCAGTGCTCGCCGAAATACTCCCACTGCCGCTGAGCATGTTTCCGATGTGGACGGCAGTAACGTGGTATTCTGTCCACCACATACAAAAAGAAGATGACGAACACAATGAAAAAGTACGCGAAGAAAACGCCCCGCAGCAGCGACGTACTGCCAATGACAACGGGCGCCGCGGACGTGGCGCGCCGCGCAACTTGTCCCGTGCCGCCTAATACGAAGCAGGGGAAGGGAGGTATAATGGCACCATGTTTCTCCGACATGCTGTCATAGGCGTGATGCTTCTGTGCGCACCCCTTGGTGTGGCGGCGCAAGTGCCGTTTGAGTCATTTTCGCGCGTTGACATCACCCTCACTCCCGCACAACCAGCCCCTAATGAAGAGGTGGTGGCGACGGTTTCGTCGCTCGACGAAGACGTACGCTCTGCTGATATTATCTGGGTGCTCAACGATGAGGTCATCGCCGAAGGAATCGGTCTTGTGCAAACATCTTTTGTCGCCGGCGCGCTTGGCGACCAAAGTGAATTAGCAGTATTCATCCGCACGACTGACGGTACCGTGCTCAACAACAGTGTTACCGTGCAACCGGCCGTGGTAAGTGTGTCGTGGGAAGCCGACACCTACACACCGCCCTTTTATCGTGGCCGCGCGCGCTACACGAGCGGCAGTACCATCCGTGCACAGGCATTCGTACACGCAGAAAGCGCTGACGGGGAGCGTCTCGCCGCTGATGAGTTGCTCTACACGTGGCGACGCGACACAACGGTACTCGGCAACCAATCAGGGCGGGGTGTTGACGGTATTGCCCTTACGGGGCCAAAATTCCTTGGCACCTATATTTTGTCAGTTGAGGTGACCACTGCCGACGGGCGTGTGCTCGGGACAGCAGGTGCGCGCATTAGCACTGATGAACCTGATATCGTCCTGTATGAGTACGATCCGCTCACCGGCATTCAATACCATACGGCTATCGGCGCTGCCCACACATTTACGGGCGCCTCCCAAACACAAATCAGTGCGGTACCGTACTACATGGCGGCGCAGCGCGCCAGTGATGCCGTGCTGCTCTACGACTGGCGCATCAACAGTGCGTCGGTGTTGGGAGACGAAGCTAACCCTGCACTCCTGACACTTCAGCTCGACGCCGACGAAGACGTCACCACCTACGCCTCACTCTCAATCGACCACAATGATCACCTGCTGCAGTCGGTACAAGCGCAGTGGCAGTTTACATTTGAAGCCGACGCCCGTCGTACCTTATTCGGATTTTAGAGTATGAATACGCGAACCATCTACATCATTGCCGCCGCCGTTGTCATCGTACTGATTGTGACGCTTATTGGGTGGGCACTCTTTATTGGTACCCAGCAACAGCAACTCCGCGAAGGAACACAAGACGTCGGGTACACCGGCACAGGAGCAGGAGGAAGTGGCGGGAGCGGCTTTTTTGGCGGATTCTTCGGTACCGACACTGACACTGATTTAGACACGTCGGCAGCAACAACGACATCACCACGCGATAGAATACAGCTGCAACAGGTATACAACCTGCCCGTTGCCGGTGCGGCCACAACACCGACAGATGTACTCTTTGTCGATCGCGCAACCGGCCACATTTTTTCGCGGCCACAACGCGGCGGGGAAACAGAACGTATTGCACAGACAACCATTCCACAGGTCTACGACGCAGTGTTTGTTGACGACACAGACTCAGTGCTACTGCGCTACCTCGATGAGCGCGAGCGACTTATCTCCGTCATTAAACCTGTGGGGAGCACAGACATCACCACCTCACTTCCGCCAAACACACGGAGCGTTGCGCGCAGTCCCGACACGCAACGCCTTGCCTACGTACAGCCGACATCGCGCGGGGCAAATCTCGTCATCGTTGACGCTGACGGCTCCAATGCAGAAGTGGCGTGGGAGTCGACACTGCGCTCGTGGCACGTGGCGTGGGTGAATGATGAGACCATAGTGCTGACGCAGCACGCAGCAGCGGGTGTAACGGGAACTGCCGTGCACATCAGTCTTGCAGATAGTTCAGCAACACCCGTTATCTCACGACTCAGTGCACTTGAAACGCGCATGAGCCCAAGTGGTGACGTGCTTTTGTATAGCACCAGTGCGGAAGATGGCGCCGCACCACGTCTTTTCGTGCAAGGGGCGTCAGGAGAGCGCACTGAGTTGCCGATGCGCACTTTTGCGAGTTTGTGTGCATGGAACCCAACAGATGCAGCACATGCCATCTGCGCCGTACCCACAACATTCCCACAGGCGCGCTACCCTGACGACTGGTACAAAGGACGCGTACAGCTTGCTACTTCGTTCTGGCAACTCATGGTCACCGATGAGGGTGTTGAAGCGATTGAACTCTTCTCACCACAGTCATCAGTAAATACGACACTTGCAGCCGAAGAGCTTTTCTTTAATGCTACAGGTGATGTTGTCTTCTTTACCAATCGCACCGACCAAACGCTGTGGTCGCTGCTACTGCCAACACCTGACAATGAAAATGAAACATCGTAACCTGACATACGCTTTTGCACTGTTTGCGCTTACCGCACTACCGACTGCGGTATACGCGCAAGAACTCAGTAACTTCCAAGGGCTTACTGATTTTGCGACAAATCTCATTAGCCAGCAGGGTTTGGTGGGCTTTTTTAACAACCTCTTCAGTTTGGCGCTTGCTATCGGCAGCTCCTTGGCGGTCATTATTATCGCTACTGCTGGGTTGCAGTACATGACCACTGACGCCGTTTCGGGGAAAAAAGAGAGTGTCGAGCGCATCCGACAAGCAGTGTTAGGGCTCATTATGCTGCTGGGTATTTGGCTTTTTTTCAATCAAATCAATCCCGATATATTAAAACTTAACTTCTTACTGCCGAGTGCAACAATTGAACGCACTACAAGCGAGTATACCCCTTACACAGGTCCTACGAATCGTGTCGGGCCGAATGCGTACGGCACACAATACCAAGATGCCCGCTGGACGCCGCGCAGTCAGGGATGTGCTGCACGAGGCTCTGACTGGGTTTCTGCAGATGCGAATGTGTGTGGCAATATTGGAAATAGCGCGTCTGACCTTTGCTGTGCACTCCCACTTACGGCAAACACAACCACGAACATCGGCGGTACAACGTTTTACACACAACGGGAGATAGTACAGGAAGATGTGACGGGAATGTGGTGCTATCAAGATGGGCGTGGTTTTCATTGCGCTACATCAAAAAGCCTCTGTGATGAGGCACTCGCGCGCGATGGAGGAGCTATTGGTGCGCGCCGATGCACTACCGCAAATTAGCCGGTATGGCGAATGACAACGCGGCGTTCACGTCCTTCACCTTGTGATTCAGTCGTAACTTCGGGCTCGTCAGTGAGCGCTGCATGAACAATCATGCGTTCATACGAGCTCATGGGGTTCATTTCAACATTGTACTTAAGCGATCGCGCTCGATCGGCCAAGAGTCGCGCTGTCTCTTTCAGCTCATCAATGCGCTTTGTCTGGTATCCGTTTACATCGATAGAGAAGCGGGGCGCGTCGTCACCATCAAACGCTTTCTTAACAATGTGGTTTATCGCCCGTATTGTGGCTCCTTTATTTCCGACCAGCTGTGCGCTGTCGTCCGTGTGAATTTCAAATAGCTGTTGGCCGGCAACTTCAACGAGCTCAATGCGCTCAAAGGTAACACCGAGTTTCGTTAAAAGTGTTTCAATAAATGTTTGTATGTCGTTATGTGTTGTCATGCGCGGATGTATTCTCAGCTTTCGCAATTTGGCGGCGTACCATAAGCTCTTGGCCGATAGCAAAGAGGTTGCTGGTAATCCAGTAGAGTGCAATGGCGGCTGAGATGATGTAGGCGACCACGGCAACAATGATCGGCATGACGTATTTCATTTGAAGGTGGAAGCTGCGCGCCAAATCTTCTTTAAGTGACGGATTCTCGCTGCGCTTTGCCGGTGCCGGCAGCGCAAAGTAGGTGTGCACAAACTGTGTCAGACCGGCAAGTGCTGCCAAAAGGAGACTGCGGCTTCCCATGTCAATGAGGCCGAGAAATTGCATATTCACGTTATCGGGAAACGGCACAAAGCTATAGAGTATGTCGGGATTAACGGTTGGCAAACCACCCTTAAAAAAGACCCAGTACAGCCCGAGAATAATCGGGAGTTGAATGAGGATAGTGAGCAGACTAAAAAATGGCCGTACATTATGCTCACGGTACAGCTCCATCATTTTCAGCGTCTGCTGCTGACGGTCATCTTTATAGGTCTCCTTGAGCTCCTCAATGAGCGGCGCCATGGTGCGCATACGCGCTTGTGTGTGCGCTGCCTTGTGCGCCAGTGGAAAGAGTATGAGCTTTACGAGAATCGTGAGCAAAATAACAGCGATGCCCACATCGGCATACGGCACAAAATCGATGAAGAGGATGAGGCCGTTATACAGGGGTGTGTAGATGAACGTATTAAACATAGTAGTGAGTACCGACGCATAGTAGCGCAGAGTATGGGCGAAGTAAACGCTCTACGCGAGTAGGTTGAGTATCTCCGTCGCGGCTTCCCGCACCGACAAATCCCGCGCTGTTGTTTTTGCGTACACGATGATGGTGCGGCGGGGGAGAAGGTGCTCGATCTCTTTGAGTGCGGCGCGGAGCTTGCGCTTGAGCGCATTGCGAGCGACAGCGGTGCGAGCGACGCGTTTTGAGACAACAACACTACACAGTGGCGCATCGATGTGCTCGTGTGAGTAGCGCAGTGACAGGTGCGAGCCGTGGCGTGTCGTATGCCGTCGGCCGAGTGTTTCGCGTATGTCGTGTGTTGTGGCGCGGTTCTTCTTACTGAGCATAGGCACTATACCAAAACAGTGTACGGTACCCGTACACTGTTTGAAAGAGAGGTAACAAAACGATTCCTACACCGCGAGAGACTTGCGCCCGCGACGACGGCGTGCGCGTAGCACGCGACGACCTGCTGCAGTAAGTGTGCGCGAAAGAAAGCCGTGCTTTCGCTGGCGCTTTCGCTTTTTTGGTTGATATGTTCGCTTTGTTGACATGGGGACACATACTACGCAAAAACAGACAAAAAGCAATACTCTGTGGATAGAGATACTACTATACACATACATGTAAAAGCTGCTTTTTGTCGGCGGAGTCATGATAAACGCCGCAACAGGTGTATCAACGGCTCTCTCGTTAAGAGTTTTGTCCGTAAGCACCACCTGCGATAAACGTGAGGTAGGGTACACGTCATTACTTATCCCCACACTATCCACATAGAAGTGCATTTTGAGGCATTTTTTACTTATCCACAGAGCTTGTATATAATACGGAAACTTTGCGTATGTTGAGTGACCAAGAATTGTGGCAAAACACGCTCGTTCATATTGAAATGAACACATCAGAGGCAAGTTTTCGCACATGGTTTAAGGACACCATCATCATTAAGCGCGACGCGGGCATCGTATTTATCGGCGTTCCAAATAAAATTGTTAAAGACTGGCTCCAAGAGAAGCATCACAAGTTTCTTTTAAAAACACTGCGTGGATTCGAAGATAGAATCCGCGGTATCGAGTATGTGGTGACGAAGAATGCGGCAAAAAAGGCTGCAGGGGAACAACGTATTCCAACACAGACCACCACGCCGCAGAATCAGATGCCGTTGCAGGACATGTTTATTGACCGACGTGACAACCTTAACCCGCGCTACACTTTTGATACGTTTGTTGTCGGCCCCTTCAACCAGCTCGCGCACGCCGCAGCTCAGGCGGTTATTCAAAATCCAGGCCTGACCTACAACCCACTTTTTATTTACGGTGCGACAGGACATGGTAAAACCCACCTGATACAGGCGATTGGCAACCATTTAAAGAAAACCAACTCGAATCGGAAGGTGTTTTACGTCACCTCGGAGCGATTTGTGATGGACTTCATTAATGCGATTAAAACAGGGAAGGGAAATACCTTTAAAGACAAGTACCGTCAGTATGACGTACTAATCATGGACGACATTCAATTTGTTGCCGATAAAGAGCGCACCCAAGAAGAGCTTTTCCATCTCTTTAATGCACTCTACGACAACAACAAACAAATTGTCTTCTCGTCAGATAAGCACCCGAATAACCTTCTTGGACTCGAAGACCGCCTACGCGGGCGGTTTAGCGCCGGTATGATCGCTGAGATCCCAAACCCTGATGTGGAGTCACGTATTGAAATTTTGCGCGAGAAAGCACGGCAGCACGACTTTTTAGTGCCCCAAGACGTAATTGAGTACATGGCAAAAGAAGTTCCAGGTAACATTCGTGAGCTTGAGGGGCTTTTAAACACCCTTATGTGCAAAACACAACTTAAGGGTAAGGAGCTCAGTACACAGGAGGTACAAAATGTGGTGAAGAACACCACAAAACCGAATAAAAATATTTCGGTGGTTGATGTTGTGAAGAAAATCGCAGAATACTACGAAGTAGATGAGCAAAACATCTATAAAAAGACGCGTAAGAAAGAGGTGGTGCGTCCGCGACAGGTCATTATGTACATCCTGCGTGAAGATTTTGGTATTTCCTATCCAAGTATTGGAGAAAAACTTGGTGGCCGTGACCACACAACAGTAATTCACTCATGTGAGAAGGTGAAAGGGGAGATAAAGATTGACCCAATCCTCGACCAAGAGGTTAATCATGTCCGAACACTTATACACAATTAGGTTCAGTTCTCTGTGTATAAGTGTTGGGGTGTGATGGTGATAATCATGGGTACTACCATAGGAGTTATACCCACCTCATGCACCCAAATGGTATACACTGTTGTTATACCCAGTTCTGTTCCTTCTTTGTTCACAGATAGCACACACGAGTTCTAGTGGTGAGAGTGCAGAAACACAGAGGATTACGTGTTTCTGCACATACACACAGCACTAATAAGGGTGTTCGTAAGAAAAAAATAAAAAACTATGAAATTAAAGTGTTTAAAAAAAGATATTGAAACTGCTGTGGACACCGCGTCGCGTATTGTCGCTCAGTCAGCAACACTTCCGGTACTTCGTTGTGTGGTATTCGATGTGCAAAAAGACACAGTTGTATTAAAAGCAACAAACCTTGAAATCGGTATTGAGAAAACCTTTTCTGTTGATGTAGAGAAGGAGGGGGTGGTTGCTGTTCCTGCACACACACTTCTCTCAACACTTAAAACATCACCATCAGCGACCACACTTACTATTGAGGAGCGTGACGGGACGATTGTGGTGACGTCAGGTGGTGCAAAAACAACAATCAAAACAGTGCCATATGAGGATTTTCCTTCAATTCCACGTCCTGAAACAGCTCCCGCGTATAAAATACAGCAGACAAAGCTTATAAGCGGTGTGCGCTCGGTTCTCTATAGCGCCTCAACCTCACTCATTAAGCCTGAACTCGCGAGTGTGTATATGTACCATGAGGATGATCACCTCTTTTTTGTCGCAACCGACTCATTTCGTCTTGCAGAAAAGAAAATCCCACACCGCGTCGGTGAAGAAGATAGTGACATTCCTACAGTCATTATGCCTGCAAAAAATACCACTGAGTTAATGCGTATCCTCGATACTAAAACAGACGAAGAACTTATCGTATTTATTGATGAGAATCAGTTTTCAGTACAGACGGATACACTCTTTATTACCTCCCGTATTATTGACGGCTCATTCCCTGACTATCGAAGTATTCTTCCGAAAGACACCACTACTGAAGCCGTACTTTTAAAAGAGGATTTTGCAAATACGCTCAAAAAAGCACATATTTTTTCAGATAAATTCGGACAGATCACTCTTCATGTGTATCCAGAAAAGAAAACATTCACCATGAGCGCACGTAATGCAGATGTTGGCGAGGTATTTGACTCACTCGAGGCGACACTCACTGGTGCAGAGCTTGATATCAGCTTCAACCACCGCTACGTTGCCGACTGTCTCCAGTCGATACCGACTGACAGCCTCACGCTCTCATTTGCCGGCGTCGGAAAACCACTCATTATTACCCCAGTCGGCGATCAATCGTTTACCTACTTGGTGATGCCAATGAATCGCTAGTATATGCGTTTAGTCAGCGGTTTTCTCCAGCGGTACACAAATCTTAAAGCACCTGAGCGTGTTGTGCGCGAGGCGTTTATCACCGCAGTTCGTGACGTGCTCGAAATAGATATACCTGAGGATCAGGTGCATATACGTAACAAAACCGTACGCCTCTCAACATCATCAACGATTAAAAGCGAAATACACCTTCACCAGAGCGATATTCTCGAACGTGTGCAAAAAGATCTGGGGGATCCGTACTGCATCAGCGCTATTTACTAACACTACTGTGTCACATGGAATGTCACCTGCTGCGTAAAAGTTTCTGCATTTTTAGTGTAGCCAACTGCCGTGAGTGTGTGTGCACCCGTGCCGGTGTACTGAGGCACGAGTGAGATTGAGAACGGCGCGCCGGTTGCCGAACCCATGTAGGCGCCATTAAGGTAGTACTCCACTGAGACTAATTCAATATCAGCACGCGCACCAACTGTTGCCGTAAGTGGTGTTCCTGCTCGATGCTGCATGTTCTGTGCTGGGTAGGTGAGACTAAATGGCTCACCTTGGGTGGTTGTCGGCGTTGTACCGTTTTGTGGGAATTGAGGTGTTGGAAATGTCCCACTACCGACGAGCTGTGGTGCATTTTCTTGTGCCCAGATACGCACAGCAGTTTCCCAGTTTACATACTGCGGATCGCGAGATGGATCACTCGGCACCGGTCCGCGTGGGTTGCTCCTATCAACCCAGTGCAGGATAGAGTGCACACTTGGTTGCGTGGTAGGTGTTGTGGTCGCTGCGCCTTGCCAGAATCCTCGCAGCACCGGCTTGAGTGCGGTTTCTTCTTCGTCTACCTCAAGTGCAGAGAATTCACTATACGGCACAATAGTGAGTGCCTCGTCCATAAATGCACGCCACATTGGCGCCAGTACGAATCCTGCAACACGCTTTACAATAGGGGAGTTGTCATTGTTACCACCCCACGTACCGACAGCGATGCGCGGTGTGTAGCCCATAATCCACACATCACGGTAGTCGTTGGTCGTACCAGTTTTCACGCCTACCGCCTGTCTCCCAAACGAGAACGAGTTACGACCATACGCCGGTTCACGCGCTTGGATGTCGGTAAGCACGCTTGTGGTGAGGCGTGCCGCACGAGAGGCGATAACTTGATCACCCACATCCTCTTCATCGTACTCCTCAAGCACCTCACCCGAGGCAGCGTCTTCGACGCGAATAATGCCGGTATGTTCGTGCCGCACCCCGTCATTTGCGAGCGCAGCATACGCATTCGTGAGCTCAAGTAGTGAGACTTCACCACCACCAAGCGCGAGGGGAAGTCCGTAGTCACGCGGCGCTTTCGTAAGTGTTGAAATACCAAGCTCTCGCGCATTGGTCAGCGCATTTCCGATGCCGGCCAAGTACAGTGCCTTTACCGCAGGGATGTTAATCGACTGCGCTAGTGCGTCACGAAAGGTCATCGGGCCACGAAACACACCGTCGTAGTTCACAGGAGAGTAGCAGCCATCAGTGCTGCTGAAGTTCGTTGGCTCACAATTGACTGAGAACTGCGTCGGCACATCAAAAACAACGGTTTCAGGGGTGAAACCTTGCTCAAAAGCGGTGGCGTAGACAATTGGTTTAAAGGTTGAACCGGGTTGGCGATGCGCGGTTGCCACATTAAATTTTCCGTCGATGTCTTCATCAAAGTAGTTGCGCGAACCGACCATCGCCAGAATGTGACCCGTCTGCGGGTCAATCGCAACTAACGCTGCATTTTCAGCGTTAAAATCTTCTTCGTTTTGGTACGCGTACTCAGTAACAACCTCCTCAGCTGCCTGCTGGAGGTCATAGTTGAGGGTTGTGATAACCTTCAGCCCTGTTTCGTAGAGCGCTTCGCGGCCGTACGTTTCCTCGAGCTGTTCACGAATGTAGAACACAAAGTGCGGCGCTTTGATGTTTGTGTCGCCGTACTGTTCAAAGACTACCTCGGCTGCGACGGCCTCTTCGTACTCAGCGGGTGAGATGAAACCGTTCTCGAGCATTTGCTGCAGTACGCGGTTTTTACGCTCCTCGAGTAAGTCGGTGTGATTGCCGTAGGGCGAGTACCGCGTCGGTGCCTGCGGAAGTGCCGCAAGGTACGCCGACTCAACCAGTGTGAGCTCTTCCGCCGATGTAGCGAAGAAATGTTTCGCCGCCTCTTCTGCACCGTAAATGTTACCGCCGTAGGGTACTTCGTTGAGGTAGAGCTCGAGGATGTCGTCTTTGGCGAGAATCTGCTCAATTTTTAGCGCGAGGATCCACTCTTTTACTTTACGTGTAATTGTCTTGTCAGTCGTGAGGAGCGTATTCTTCACCACTTGCTGTGTGATAGTTGAGCCACCCTGTCCGCCGAGCAAGTCGCCCGTAACGACGTTATCGTACACGGCTTTCAGTGTGCGCATCGGGCGAATGCCGTTGTGCTCATAAAACTCAGCGTCCTCAATCGCGATGGTGGCATTTTTGAGGTGGCGTGACATATCCTCAAGCGGCACGACAGTGCGGCGAATGTCTTGGTGGAGATCAAAGAGGAGCACGTCACCAGTGCGATCATAGATTTTTGTTGACTGAGTGATGGTGCGTTCTTCAAAACCGTCGAGTGTCGGTATTTCAAGTGTGGCGACCCACACAAAAATCGCACTGGCAATAAGCAGCGATGCCGCGATACTCACGAGGAGCACCTGTTTAATCGGAATCCGTTTTATGAGGCGCATTGTACAAATTACGGTATCACAGAATGGCTAATTGGTGTACTATTCTGCTATGTTTTCGTGGTTACAAAGAAAACCCCGCGTTACTACAGACGAAAAAAAGATAGACGCCTTACTCACTCGTGGCGTCGAGCGCCATTTTCCCAATGAGGAATTCATTCGCGACCGCTTACACTCAGGGGAGCGCTTGCGGGTGTACCTCGGTATTGACCCAACCGGCCCGACGCTCCACCTCGGGCACGCCATTCCACTGCGTAAGTTACGGCAGTTTCAGGAACTCGGCCATGAAGTAATTCTACTGATCGGTGATTTCACTGCGCGTATCGGCGACCCTGATAAAAAAGACGTACGCCAGCAACTCACCCACAAGCAAGTGCTCGACAATGCCCGACGCTACCAGAAGCAAGCAGCGCAGATTCTCGACTTTTCCGGACCAAATGCCGCGCAACTGCGCTTTAATCACACGTGGCTGAACAAACTCAGTTTTGCTGATGTCATTGAGCTGGCTTCGAAAATGACGGTACAGCAGATGCTTGAGCGTGACCTGTTCCAACGCCGCATTGCTGATGAGCGCCCTGTGTACCTGCATGAATTTTTGTACCCGCTTATGCAGGGCTACGACGCGGTCGCAATGGATGTTGACGGTGAAGTAGGAGGCAACGATCAGACGTTTAACATGCTCACCGGTCGTACCCTCATGAAAGAAATGAACGGCAAAGAAAAGTTTGTGCTGCCGACAAAGCTGCTCGTTGACGCAAGCGGCGGGAAGATGGGGAAGACCACGGGGAACATGCTCTCATTCCTCGACACCCCTGAGGAAAAATTTGGCAAGGTGATGTCGTGGACTGACGAGATGATTGTTCCGGGGTTTGAGCTCTGCACGGACAGGGATCTTGATGCAATTGAGGAGCGTCTGTCAGCAGGGGAGAACCCACGCGACCTTAAGCGCGAGCTCGCACACGCGATTGTAGCCTCATACGACGGCGCGTCAGCAGCAGATCGCGCGCAGCGCAACTTTGTTGAAGCCTTTCAGAAGGGAAATGCACCTGAAGATATGCCCGTAGTCACTGCGGCGCACGACGAGTCGCTCGTTACTGTTGTGTTGCGGAGTGAACTTGTCGAGTCGAAAACAGCATTTCGTCGACTCGTCGACAGTGGAGCCGTTGTGCACAAAGACACTGATGCAAAAATTACAACGCTCGATGCACCGGCCACCGCAGGGGTGTATAAAATCGGCAAACATCGTTTTTTGCGTATCGAGCACGAATAACAAAACCGCCCCTTGAGGGCGGTTTTGTGCAGTACTGCTAGAGCGTCTGCTCTTCGTCGTTAAACGGCACCTCAGGCGGTGCGTTGTCCTCTTCTTCGTCTTCGTCGTCTGACTCTTCGTCATCATCGTCATCTCCGTCGTCGTCAGTATCTTCGTCGTCTGACTCATCGTCGAACAGATCATCATCGTCGAGTGATGCGTCCGCATCAAACTCCTCCTCGTTCTCCTCGTCGTGGTCGTTGTGGTCATCAAAAACCATAGTACACATACCTTAGATAATAAGTGAGGAATGCTCCTCACGCTGAGTTGTACCAAACTCTCAACACTTTTCAATACTGCATAACATGGGGATAAACAGAAGCTATATGGGGACACCTTGTGGAGAGCGTATGCTCTGTACGGGGATAGTGTGGTGACAGCCGCTGATTACCTGTGGATGGCACTGTGGGTAAGTGCCACGGCAATAGCATCATACTCGTCGTCGAAGCGAATGGTTTTGTCGATGCGTATGAGATGGTGCAGCATGGTCGTCACCTCACGCTTGGTGCCACGACCGGTACCGGCCACAGCTGATTTAATTTGCGGCGGTGTGTACTCAAACACCTCACGCGAGGTAGCACGAGCAAGGTAGAGAATGAGGCCGCGCACCGCTGCGACATCCATAGCCGTTTTTTGATTGGTGTTGAAGTAAACGTTTTCAAGCGCGACGTGTGCAGGTGCGTACTCATCGAGGAGTGCCTGTAGGTGTGCGCCTATGGACGCGAGGCGGTCGGGAAAGGGGAGTGTTGCGGGGGTCTGGAAGCACTCACTATGTACGAGTGTTTCGCTACCGGAGCCGGTCGTGTCGACAACGGCAAGACCAAGCCGTTCGTATCCGGGATCGATACCAAGAATGCGCATAGCACTATTGTAGCAGGGCGGCGCTAGACTGCGTTGGTGTAGACGTCCTGTACGTCGTCGTGATCTTCAAGTGTTTCGAGCAGTGCATCGAGCTTCTCGCCGTCCTCTTCGGTAATTTCAACCGTTGTGTGTGCGTCGTACGTGCCGTCAGGATTCTTGGTGAAGGCCCATGCAGCGCTGCCGGGCGTCGCAAGCTCGTAGCCCTTTTTTGAGAGCAGGTGACGAATTTCAGCAGCAGTGCGGTTGCGATTGTCGGTGAGGATATCAATCAGCACCGCCGTACCCGATGGGCCGTACATTTCGTAGATAATCGGCTCCATGGCCGCGGCGTCTGCCGAAGTACCCTTGGCAACGGCGCGGTCGATGTTGTCTTTTGGCATGTTTTCGGCGCGTGCTTTATCAATCGCTGCGCGCAGACTTGGTGCTGAGGTATCACCGTTTGTCTTCTTTGACTCAGCGGCGATCAAACGTGCCATTTTTCCGAACACTTTGCTCTTTGCCGCGTCGGTCGCTGCCTTTTTATGTTTAATTTTTGACCATTTATTGTGTCCTGCCATAGTGGTCGTGATTTTACACTAGGCACCCACCCCAAAACAACCGACCATGCCGTGCTTTTTCTGTAACCCATCCTTCTGAAAGAAGAGCGGATATCGTGCGTCTTTGATATCATAGACCAATGGATACCCAGCAGGCCTTCGCACATGTCTACGAAGCGCATGCAGATGCACTGTTTCGGCACTGCGTTTTCCGCGTGTCGAATCGCGAGCGCGCCATTGAGTTGGTCCAAGATGCATTTATGAAAGCATGGGACAAAGTTGCACGCGGAGAAGAAATACGCAACGAGCGCGCATTTCTGTTTCGTATTCTCAACAACCTGATCATTGACGAGTACCGCAAAAAAAAGAGCACGTCCCTCGACGCGCTGCTCGATGCCGATGATGGTGTGCAAGAAGGCTCATTTGATGAGCTGCGCAGCGGCGACCGCGACAGTGCGGAAGACGAAGCCAATATTCGCTTTCAGTCAGACGATTTACAGGCAGCACTCGGGGCACTGCCCGATCAGTACCGCAGCGTGGTGGTCATGCGCTACATTGACGAACTGCGCCCGAAAGAGATTGCCGACGTGTTGGGTGAGACTGAAAATGCCGTATCAGTGCGGATTAATCGCGGTATGAAGAAATTGCGCCAAACGCTTGCGGCACATGAGGAACACACTATATGAGTATATTCGAACGACATATTAACGACGTCAGCAAAACGGTACAGCTCAGTACGGCTGAGAAAGAGCGCATGCGCGACAAAATCAATGCGTATATGGAGCACACACCGGTGCGACCGAAAACAGCGCGCCGCATGCGCGGCGCGTACCTGCACATGCTGCTCGAGTATCGACTGGTTGCGACACTCGCTGTCTTAATGCTCGTTGTGGTGGGGAGCGGCAGTGCAACGTTCGCTGCTCGTGATGCCCTTCCCGGTGACACGCTCTACGGCGTAAAAATTGCCGCTGAAGATATTCAGGGAGAATTCCTGTTTAACGACGAGGCACGTGCGCAGTGGGCGCTTGAGCGTGTCCACCGACGTATCACTGAAGCCTCAGCGCTCGCAACGCGCGAGGCGTTCACGGGTGAACGCGAAGTTATTGCTCTGAACACAATTGCAGAGGCGGGTGACTACTTCCAACAGCGCGTTGCGGCAATTGAGACAGCAGCGCCGGCAAAAGCAGCTGCGCTGCGCATTGCCTTTGCGGCACGAACGCGCGACGCAGCGACACCAACCGTTGCCTACGCTGCTGATACACTCGATGCACCTGCAGCGCCCGAGGCAGCAACCATGGCGATGATGGCACCTGCTGCCGGTGATGGCCATGGCACCGGTGTCGGCGGCTCAGTGGTTGCAAAAGAGGAGTCAGCAGGAGAAGGGGAGGTGCAGACCATGGCACTCATGAGCGCACCGCGCGATGACACCGATACAGACGCAGCAGATATGCGTGAAGGCGGCGAGCCTGAAATGATGGCACTACGTGCGCCTGAGACGCTACCAACACAGCAGGCGACATCCATGGCCGTGGAGTCATACGGCAGTGATCCTGAAACCGAGGCGGTGGTACAGGAGCTTTTGAAACTATTTGAAGAGGAGCGAGCGCGTATGTATGCGGACGTAGCAGCTGCATCGACAGTGTCGGCGGAGACTCAAGCGCGTATCGATTCACTCGAAGGCCGTTTTGCCGCGGTGCAACAGGCACGTGCACAGGGGAATATACTCTGGGCTCAAGGCCAGCTCGAGGCAGCGCTGCACGAAGTGTTTGTGGTGCGTACGCTGCTGGTGCAATAAGAAAAACCCCGCCACGTCTGGTGGCGGGGTAAGTCTGAGTCGCGGCTCTTTTTTACTGGACAGGGATACTCCCGCATCCCTGTCCCGGATTTGCACACGTCATGAGACCAGCCCATGCCGCTGGCACCGTAGTGCCATAGGTGTTTTCGTAAAGCACGAGCGTCTCACGTGCGTTTTCCAGATCGGTCTCGCCGATGCAGGGGTCGTGATGGAGATAGAAGCCGAAGTAGTTGTTGCAGTCGCGCATGTAATGCACGCTGTCGAGCATGTGCGCATGCCACACTTCGTCGACATCCGGAGGTGCCGAGATCTTCCGCTCGGGGAACGTTTTGCAGAGCTGCAGGAAACGCAGATACTCACATTCCGCGACACGAAGGCGCTCGGTGTTCCAGTCCGGATTTTCCTTCGCGACCCGCGGCATAACACGGCCGAGGTCGATATTTGGCAATGATGCCAAACTGCTTGCGCTCATAGAATTTCCTCCAAATTGCGCGTTGCGGCCACAACTTGACCGTACTGTGCATGGTAATGCACACTTATATCGTGGTCAACGAAATTCATTTATGAAAAAAATGAACTTAAAAAATTTTTATGATTCTCTCTACAGCAAGAATCCAAATGTTTTTAGAGCAGGAAGCCGCGATTTTCTTAGAGACATTGTTGAACAGTACGAATTACCTCGTGGACGCGCACTCGATATTGGTGCAGGGGAGGGGATCACCAGTTTATTTTTGCGCGATGCAGGTTATGTTGTTGATGCGGTTGATTTCTCCACCGCTGCTTTTGGCGCTATTGACGACGAGGGGGAAAATATCACTACCCATTATCAGGATATACGATCGTTTGTATTTTCTCACAGCTATACACTCATATTCTTTCCACTCGTGGCGCATCATTTTGAGAAGAGCGTATTCAAGGAGCTTGTTGCAAAAGCAAAGCGCATGACGGACGAGGGAGGCTTTCATATTCATCGGATATTCACCACACAAAGCGACTTCTACAAAACTAAAGTTGACGAAGGTGGGTTCTATGACGACGATTCGAACCTTGATGCTTTATATGAAGGATGGGAAGTTCTTTTTGATGAGAAAGTACGATGTGAAGCGAAGGTTGCAAAGGCGGTGAACGAAGTGCGGCAGGTTGTATTTGTGAATCAGTAGGAGACGGGAGGACTGGATTTCGATCCGGCCCTCCCGTCTCTGCGCTGCCGCGCAAGCGAAGAAATAGACATTCATTAAACACTAGAACAGCGTGGAGAGAATGTATCTCTCCACGCCGTTGCTGGTCACTGTGTAGGAAGCCGATCCGTCCACATGGGCGTTTCGGCGGCCTCGTCTTCGTCATCCCGCGGTTCCCACGTGTTGAAGCTTTGGATCACTTCAGGGGGAGTTTCATCGCACGAGAGTGTGAAGCTCGACCCTGAAACATACATGCGCACGAGCCGATACCGAGAACAGAGACCCTCCTCGACTGCTTGGCGGTGTGCCCTTGCTGCAGCGAAGCGAAGGGGGTTCGGTATGTTGGGCACATCTTTCTGCACCCCGTCGTACGTCGCATAGAGCCGAAAAGCGCGGTCGTACATGGCGCCATGAGGTGTGTTTTGCACGTTGCGGGGCCATGTGTGCAACTCGAAACTGCGACACTCGTTCGACTCGTGGTCGTTTTTGCGCAGGAAGGCGAACGCCTCCTGCACATACCGAGGCATTGTATTCAGATCCTCGAGCCTTTCGGTAGTCTGCGAGTACGCTGCGGACGTTTCAAAGAGCGAGGTACATAAGGCGACAACAGTGACCATTAGAATGCTTGCAGTTTTCATGCAAACCTCCTCTGTTGTACGTCTCCCATCCCACCAGTGGGGTAGGTAGTATCACGATACGCTCACCGTTGACTGTGTCAACACTATAAACACTGAGGGGCAAGAACGAAAAGGTGAGTCATAACCCACAGCATGATATGCTCCATTATGTAGATGTATGCACTGGACTGAAGAGTATTTTGATGAAGATTATTTTTCTCTCTATGAGGGGAATTTAACTGCCGAACGCACCCAGAAACAAGTTTCTTTTTTAATAGATCACGTGTTTGATGCTACAACGCAGCATATTTTAGATATGCCGTGTGGGTATGGGCGTCACGACGAGCTCCTTGCCAAGGCTGGGTATATGGTGCACGGAATTGATGCGTCTGAGAGTATGCTGCAAAGAGCGAATCATTCCAAAGAGCTTCTACCCAGTGACGTGCAAAAACGCCTTTCGTACGAAACGGCGGACATGCGCGAGTATGCAAAAGAGGGTGCGTTTGATGCAGCGCTTAATCTGTTTTCGTCACTCGGATATTTTCGAACGAACGCAGAAAACGAACGTGTCGTGGCAAATATATGCACCAGCGTTCGTGAGGGCGGAAAAGTTGTTATCGATGTGCGTAATCCCGTGCGCGATGTGGTGGCGTTTTCAAACACACAGTGGCGGCAGGTGGATGTCTACGATTCGTTTGAGGCTGAACAAATGCTTGATCCAGTCACTATGCAGCATACACTTACGTATCGATACGTAAAAAGCGGACAACCAAGAGAAAAAACGGGTTCCTGGAGACACTACTTTTTCCCAGAGCTGCACGACATGCTAGATCGGTATGGCTGTTCGGTGGAAAAGGTATTCGGAAACTTTGAAGGAGAAGCGTACGCTCCAGAATCGCCTCGTCTGATTATTGTGGCGCGTAAAAGGTAGAAGCGGGGATACAAAAATAAAATAGAACGGCGCGAAGGAAACCAGATTTCCTTCGCGCCGCCGGCTGTTGTTACCTCTGCGGCACGTGCAGCTCTTTCGGAGCACAGCCCACCCTGAAGGACGGGTCTTTGCATTCGTTGCCCTTTCCAAGTTTGCTACAGGTGAGGTTGTAGGGAACCAGCTTCTGGGTAATCGGACAGGATGCCGCCACTTCGCCAGTCTTAGCGACGACGAGGACGATCCTTTCTCCGATGACCTCAATGGTGTACGAAAACACCGCCGCTTCCTTCTCCTCAGCATGTGCCGGAGTGGATAGGGGCGACGCGAAGGCCGCCGCGATGCACAGAAGAACAAGGATGAACCCCTTCATTGTGAGGCCTCCATTTGGCCGCCCCTCGCGGCGGCGCTGGTTTGCGTTAATGCGAGGGTGAGTAGACACGTAGGTATTCACACATCCGCGCATCAACCATTGACGCGTGCACTATTTTGTTTTTTTATGCTCATAATGAACTATATACACTCAAGAAGTCAATCTCAACCATCTTACCGCGCCAGTTTCTTTTTTAGTAATATAAAAAAGACGGGAGGGCCGGATCGAAATCCAGTCCTCCCGTCTCTGCGTTACTGCGCAATCGAAGAAACCTGATTCTGCCCAGTAGGACTGCATTCGGGGATGAGGCGGGTCACTTTGTACTCGGGCATCCCAGAGGGATCTTTTGTCCCAGTATTAGTGACCACGTACACCACGCGCATCTCTTCGGAGGCCGAGGGGCAGAGATTGTACTTCCACCACCCGTACTCACCGAAGTCGTCCTCGAGAGACTCTTGGACTTCTCCTGCTTGCGTCGCAGGGATCGCGAAGGCTGTCATTACCACCGCGACCGCTAGGATATTTGCAATCTTCATGCAAGCCTCCGTGAGCTTTCTCCGCCGCCCATCACCAGTGTGGCTTTGGGGTGCGGAGACATGTAGCCACCAGAAAACAATGTTGGGGACACATGTCTCGGCACCCTTGGGTATTGACAAGTGTATTTTAATGTATTGTCGTAATATTACATTAAACTCAGAATGTGTCAATGCATATCCCCAATGCGCGGCAGGCTACTAAACTAACTACTGGCAGGTGCGGTACCATAGACTGTATGGACAAAATCTATTCGGTTTCTGTGCTTCTGGGCGTTATTACCCTGATTATAGGGGGGATCTTCCTCACTTCAAATTCTTCGGTCGCCTTGCATGAAAGGGCGACGGAGGCACAAGTTGCTCAAGCGTCGAGCGCTTCCGATCGTCTTCGGAATTTAGGAGGTAGTAGTCAAGGAGAGCTTAACTATAGCCCTGCTCTTCCGTTTGAGGTAAGCGAGACCTGTTCTGCAAAAGACAGTGAGGCTAAGTGCGAGGCTGCGTGCCGACCATTTCGCGAGAGGTATCCAAACTATGAATATGCATGCGTGCAAACAGTCAGTGTTGACCAGTGCGTGTACGAGTGTTCAATAAGTGATTTGAATGAAGGTTGTGGGGCAGAAGATAAAATTCAATGGCAAACAAATGATGGCAAAACGGCGTATATATGTGGCAACAATAGGGAGGATATTCGATATAAAAATGACCCACTGTTTGAGGATGATGGTACTCGCATACTCGAGCCTTGCGTCTTTCTTGAGGATAAATTTGGAATCGATAGCGACACCTTCTGGGGGCGCCTTAAATATTACGTCGTTGCCTCGGCCATTTTAGCTACTGGTGGGGACCTTCCGTGCCCTACAGGTAGCGTTGGCACTGGGGGTATCGCTCTAAATACACCTGCTCCACAAGGTGGCTCAGGAGGAGGGTCGGTAACTGGAGGGAGTGCAGCTTTCGAAACTCAAGTTACACAAACTACTAGTGCAAACCCTCCATCGACCAACTCCGTTCCAACTCAGGTGACCAGCTCGAATACTTCAGCTGCTCCATCGACCAACTCCGTTCCAACCACCGAAGTGCATGGTGTAACCGGAACATCTGTTGCAGTAAATCCAAGTCTGGTACGAAACTCAAACTCAGGATTTCCGGTCACTCCTGTTTCATCTGGTGTTACAGTAAATCCAGTGCAAGGAGGAGCGATTGCGTTGCAAACACAAGGAAGTTCAGTGCAGCAGAATTCGGCTTTTGAAAGTCTAAGGACAAACCAACAAGTAGGAAATGCACGTAGTCTGGTGCAGGAGTTTGTTGGTGATCCATTGCGAAACTTTGTGCGCTCAATTGCAACGCAGCGCGTAAATGACGGGTTATACGGCAGTGATGCAGCTGATGCAAACTATCGTCAGACACCACAAGGACAAACCTACACACAGCCAGTCGTTGTCTACAATGATGCGCCACGAGCACAGCGCGACATCACTGTTGGGGCACTACCCAACAGCACCTATCGCTCAATTCAGGAGATTGCCAGTGATGCGGCGATGGATGTACCACAGAATGCCGCGCGCGTAGAACAGTTTGCCTACACGCTCTCACGCGTTGGCGGTCCAAGCACGAGTGTCGACACCGAGAACGAGTCGTTCGGCCGTCTGCAGGATCTCATTGTAGAAGACGAGGCGATTCGCGCACTGCGCGTTGCTGAAGAAGAAGGGAAGCGCGCAAAAAATGCCGTCTTCTGTCGGGTCAATGAGACGAGTGCTTCATGTCAGGAACGTCGCGAGGAGCGGGCAAAAGAAGTGGAGCGCGACACCTTTGTTGCCGAGCTCGACAAGCGCGTGCTGCCCGAAACAGCCATCGAACACTTCATTGCTGTCTATGACGGATGGGTGCGCCCCAGTCCGGCACCGGCAACGCGTGCTACCTCAACACTCGGCGCACTTGCTGCTCGCGACGCGGAAGAGACACCACGCTACGAAGGCACTGACGGCGTGAACTTTGTCTCGTGGTTTATCGACTCAGTGACAGAAACGACCCGCAAGGCAGTTGGCGCCTTTGCCGACTTCTTTACTTCACGAAACGTTCTCGATGAAGAGGAGGGCGAGGACGCAAACTAAACTCTCAGACCAAGGTGATCGTAGGCGCGTGGCGTCGCCACGCGACCGCGTGGTGTGCGCTCGAGCAGGCCGAGTTGCATGAGGTACGGCTCGTGTACGTCTTCGATCGTGCTCTGTTCTTCTGAAACCGCTGCGGCGAGTGTCTTGAGTCCGACAGGGCCGCCGTTGAATTTTTCGATAATGGTACGCAGGATCTCGCGATCGCTATGATTGAGCCCGAGCTCGTCAATATCGAGCAGCTCGAGTGCTTTGTTGACGGTTGCTTTGTCGAGTTTGCCTTTATGCACTTGGGCGAAGTCGCGGCAGCGTTTCAGCAGGAAGTTTGCGGTACGCGGCGTGAAGCGGCTGCGCTTTGCCACTTCCTCGAGCGCCTCGTCTTCTATCGTGACGCCTAAAATGGCGGCGGAGCGGCGGAGAATGTCGCGAATCTCATCATCGGTGTAGTAGTCGAGGCGGAAGGTGCCGCCCGAGAAACGACTCCGCAGCGGGCTCGAGATGCCCGACACCTGCGTAGTGGCGGCAATGAGGGTAAACGGCGGGAGCTCGAGCTGAATGGTGCGCGCCGATGGTCCTTTGCCGATAATTATGTCGAGGACGCCCGACTCCATAGCAGGGTAGAGGACCTCTTCGATGTTTTTGTTTAAGCGGTGGATCTCGTCGATGAAGAGAATGTCGCGTTCGCCGAGGTTCGTGAGAATTGAGGCAAGGTCTCCCACACGCTCAATGGCCGGTCCTGACGTGATGCGAATCTGACTGCCCGACTCGTGGGCGATGAGGTGGGCGAGTGTTGTCTTGCCGAGTCCCGGCGGGCCGTAAAAGAGGATGTGTTCCGGTGGTTGTTCGCGCTCGCGAGCTGCTGAGAGGAGGATGAACAGGTTCTCTTTCACGCGCGATTGACCAATATACTCGTCCCACTTGCTGGGACGGAGTGTTTTATCGAGAAACGATACGTTCTCATCGTCGCTTTGTTGAGGCTTTGAATCTATTGACATACAAAAGCATGTGTGGTAGTGTTCTGCGACTGAGGTTATTTTACATATTCGATTTCGGGAACAGTATTCTCTAAACGATTGAGGTCCACACCAACACAAGTCGCTTCGAGGACGACGTGGTTTACGCTGCGCCTATCCTCAGATGCGTTCTTGGCCCCTCACTTGAAACGCCAATGCACAGTATCTGTGCTGGCTTCAAGCGCCATACTGGCGTTTGAAGTGAGGGGTGTCGTTTAGAGAATAGTATTCCCGAATACAAAGAACACCGAAGACCAGCTCTCGGTGTTTTTGCTACACCGGTAGCCATCTCCACCATAGCATGCACGACGCGTTTTGAAACTTGACAGGGTGGGGAGCGTGGTGCGCAGGGACCACGCACGAGAAAACGCGGCTCCAACAGCCGCGTTTTCTCTCACACACTAAGCTCCTTATGCAAGGAGCGGCCACGGCCGATCCGTGGTTCTACCGTGACACTACTGCTAGTATACGAAGCTCACACCGTCGCGCTACACGTTATCCACACCTTTCATACGGAGCATGTCTTCGTCTTCAATGTCGACAACACGTGCTAATTCATCAAGAGAGGTGATACCGCGGAGCACTTTGTCGATACCGTCTTCAGCGAGGCGACGAATGCCCTGCGGGCGGGCGGCGCGCCAGATGTCGAGTTCACTCGGTCGGTTGCGGACTGCCTTTTCGACGTTTTCGTCCATTAAAATAGCTTCAAAGACTGCCAAGCGCCCCTTGAATCCTGAGCCACCGCAGGCGTCGCAGCCGACGGGGACCCACATGCTATCTTTGTTTTTCGGCAAGTCCTCAGGGCGGGGGATATCAGTGAGCAGCCGCTGGACGTGGGTACGGGCAGCTGCATCAAGCGGCACCTTTTTCTTGCACTCCTGACAGAGTTTGCGCACGAGCCGCTGTGCCATAGCCATATTGAGGGCTGATCCGATGATTTCCGGCTGCACCTGAATGTCGATGAGGCGTGGGAAGGTGCCCGCAGCGTTGTTGGTGTGCAGCGTTGAGAAGACGAGGTGTCCTGTCAGGGCGGCGTGCACGGCTGTGGAAGCCACTTCCGGATCGCGGATCTCACCCACCATAATGATGTCGGGATCTTGGCGCAAAATACTGCGCAGCCCCGAGGCGAAAGTGTAGTCTTTTTCAACTTGTGTCTGCACAACGCCCGAGAGGTGGTACTCGACAGGGTTTTCCAGTGTGATGATTTTGATACCCGGTTTGTTCACCGCCCGTAGGAATGCGTAGAGCGTCGTGGTTTTACCCGAACCCGTCGGACCGGTGTTGAGAATCATGCCGTTTGGCTTTTTGATCTCTGCTTGAAAGAGCTCCATCAGGAATGGGTCCATACCCAGCTCCTCGAGCGGCAGGCCGATGGTTGATGGGTCGAGCAGACGAAGCACGATAGTTTCGCCGTAGTTTCCAGGAATGATGGAGGTACGAATTTCAATCTCACTGTCGCCAACATCAACACTAAAGCGGCCGTCTTGGGCGGCATTTTTAACATTCAACTTCAGGCCGGAGAGCAGCTTAATGCGTGAGAGCAGGAGCTTTGCTGTAGCGTGATCGAAGGTGAGCAGGTCGGTCAGCACACCGTCGAGGCGAAAGCGCACCCGTACCGCTTCTTCTTCCGGCTCAATGTGGATGTCGGATGCTGACAGTGCCAAACCGCCGCCGATGAGTACCTCAAGGACGCGCGACACACGGTGCGTTTTTTTGCTGTTGATGGTGGCGTCGACGTTTTCCTGTACGTCTTCGACGCGTTTGAGTTCAGTGCGAATGCGTGCAATTTCATCAGTTGAGATGTTCAGCACGCCGCTTTCGGCGGCCGTGGCGCGTGAAATATCGGCGTAGTGTTCCCATGCATGCGTCAACGAGGCACTTGAGACCATAAACAGACGCGTTTGGTAGCCGAGGCGCTCAATTTCCTGAATGGCTTGGAGCGAGTCGGTGCGATTGGGCGCGCGCATAGCGACAAAGACCTTTTTGCCGATTTTGCGAAACGGTGCGATTTCAACTTTTCGGGCCTGCTCTTCAGTAACGAGGCGCAGCGCATCAGTGTCGATCGAGACGCGCGTGAGGTCCACATACTCAACGCCGTACTTCTGCGAGAGGGTGCGTGCCAGCGTTTCCTCTTCTTGTTCGTACAGTTCGGAGAGGCGTTCGTTCTGCTTGGTGTCATCAAACTGAACCATTGGCACCATTCTATCACGCTCATGTGCATACAGATGAAGACGTGTACAATAGCTGCTAATGGCGCAGAAATATACACTTGAGACATTCCAACAGGAAGCAGCGCGTTTTGCTCGCTCGCTCACGCCACACAGAGACGACGCGACCGTTGTGGCACTGCACGGCGACTTAGGGGCGGGGAAGACCACGTTTGTGCAGGCACTGGCACGGACACTTGGCGTGCGTGAGGCGGTCATTAGCCCGACCTTTATTATCCAGAAAGCCTACACGCTCACTGACCAGCCGTTTGCTCATCTCATACACATTGATGCGTATCGTCTCGAAACCGACCGCGAGTTGGCGGTACTCGGCTGGGAGGCGCTATGTGCCGACCCACAAACGCTCATTGTTATTGAGTGGCCTGAACATGTTGCCGGATTGATCCCCGAGGATGCGCAGCACGTGTATTTTGGCTATAGTGGAGACGACACACGTAGCATTGCATATTCCCATGATGGCTAAGAAAAAGGACGATCCACGGACACTCGTGCTCATTGATGCACACGCCATCATTCATCGTGCCTACCACGCACTGCCTGACTTCTCCTCGAGCAAGGGCGAACCCACCGGCGCGCTTTTTGGACTCTCGACGATGCTCATGAAAATTATTCAGGAGCTCAACCCTGACTACATTGCCGCCTGCTACGACCTGCCCGAGCCGACGCACCGTCACGAAGTATTTGCCGAATATAAAGACGGCCGAAAGAAATCCGAGCCCGAATTGGTTACCCAGCTTGAGAAGAGCCGCACAGTTTTCGAAGCATTTGGTGTGCCGCTGTACGATGCGCGCGGGTTCGAAGCCGACGACGTACTGGCAACGATTGTGGAGCAGCTGAAAGACACGAAGCAGCTCCGCATCATTATTGCCTCAGGCGACATGGACACACTGCAGTTGGTAGATGACGATCGCGTGCTCGTGTACACGCTGCGTAAAGGCATTCAGGACACCGTGCTCTATGACGAGGACGCTGTACGGGCGCGATTTGGATTCGGGCCTGAGCTGCTGCCTGACTACAAGGGGCTGTGCGGCGATCCGTCAGACAACATACCCGGCATTCGCGGTATTGGCGAAAAGAGTGCCACAGAGCTCATCACCCAATTCGGTGGCATGGACGATATGTACGCGGCACTTGAGGCATCTGAGGGCGCGGCAGTATTTGAGGAGAAGGGGATCAAGAAACGTATCATTGGCTTGCTGCAAGAGGGGAAAGATGAGGCCTTTTTCTCAAAAATGCTCGCAACCGTGCGACGTGACGCGCCTGTCGACTACGCCATCCCCGAATCAGTGTGGCGTGAGACGATTGATCCTGATGCAGTGCTGACACTCTTTGCCGATCTCGAGTTTCGCACGCTGCACGACCGACTGAAGCGCCTGCTCAACATTGAAACGGACGCAGTGAGCGAGCAGCACGAAGAGGAAGAGGACGTGAGTGACGAGGAAGTGCGACGCACCGCCATTGCGCTGTGGCTCATTCGATCGGACATCACCTCGCCAACCAAAGACGATATTTTACAGTTTGCGGGCACGAAACGATTTGCCGACGCGCGTGCGGCGGTGTTCACGACACTCAAAGAGCGCAACCTCGAGCGTGTCTTCACCGAGATTGAGGAGCCGCTGATTCCGGTTGTTGCGCGTATGAACGAGACGGGTGTTGGACTTGATACCGCGTACCTCACGAAACTCTCAAAGGAGTACCACACCGAACTGGAGCGCATCGAAACGCAGGTGTTTGCTTCAGCGGGTACGACATTTAATATCAACTCACCAAAACAGCTTGCTGAAGTGCTCTTTGATACATTGGAGCTGAAGCCGAAAAATCAAAAGAAAACCGCCACGGGGCAGCGCAGTACACGCGAGTCGGAGCTCGAGAAACTTCGCGGTGAACATCCGATTATTGAACACATCCTCGCGTATCGTGAGCTGCAAAAATTGGTATCGACGTACGTTGATGCGCTACCGGCGGCTGTGGGGGACGACGGACGGCTGCATGCCGAATTCCTGCAGGCAGGCACGACGACGGGGCGTATGGCGTCGCAGCATCCCAACTTGCAAAACATCCCAATTAAGTCGGCCTACGGGCGGCGCATCCGCAATGCGTTCGTTGCTGAGAAGCGGCATGAGCTCGTCGCACTCGACTACTCGCAAATTGAGTTGCGCATTGCCGCGATTCTCTCAGAAGATGCCAAACTCATGCATGCATTTGAGCAGGGGCACGACATTCACACAGCAGTTGCCGCTGATGTCTTCGGTGTCTCAGTTGATGCCGTCGATAAAGAAATGCGCCGCAAAGCCAAAGTGATTAACTTCGGTATTCTCTACGGCATGGGCGTGAATGCGTTGCGGGGAAACCTTGGTGCCGATACAACACAAAAAGAGGCTCGCGCGTTTTATGACGCATACTTTGCCACGTACACGGGGCTCGCACAGTGGATCGACCACACGAAAGCCGACGCGTCGCGCCTAGGCTACACGCAGACGCTTTTCGGGCGCCGCCGCTACTTTGACGGCATTACGTCACACTTGCCGCACATTCGCGCCGCAGCAGAGCGCATGGCAATTAACGCTCCCATTCAGGGTACGTCGGCCGACATCATTAAACTCGCCATGATTCGCATTGACGAACACATTGCAGCAGCAGGACTGCGCGACCACGCACGGCTCGTGCTGCAGGTACACGACGAGCTCATTTACGAAGTGCACACTGATCATGTCGCTGCGCTCACGCCGACACTCCGCTCGTACATGCAGGAGGTATTGCCAGACGAGCAGCGCAAAGGCGTACCGCTTGATGTTGATGTATCGCGCGGCAAAAACTGGGGTGAAATGGAGAAGGTCACCACTGCCTAAATCGCTCAAATGACGCCATTTGAGCGATTGAGTGTATTTGCTATTGTATACACATGCTGTATTGCTACTACGGATCTGACACGGACGCATCGCGTAAAAAGGTACACGCAACAGTTGCAAAGATGCTTGCCGAAAACCCTGATGCCGTCTACTTTCGCATTACTGACGACATGCTCGAGGACGTGAGCTTTGAAGAGCTCACCGGCAGCCAAGGACTGTTTAAAAGCGAGTACGTGGTTGTCCTCGACCACCTGTTGAGCACGGCAGCAGGCGAGGCACGCGTCTACGAGGCACTTGAGGCAATTGCAGGGGCGCCGCACCCATTCTTTGTTCTCGAGGGTGCGCTCAAAGCACCCGCAAAGAAAAAACTGGAAAAATATGCAACGCGCATGCAGGAGTTTGCCCGATCGACAACCGAGAAAGAGTCGCGCGCATTTAACACTTTTGCACTGACCGACGCACTCGGGGCGGGGGATACGAAAAAACTCTGGACACTGTTTCGTGAAGCAAAGTACGCCAATGTCTCAGATGAAGAAATTCACGGCATTTTGCTCTGGATGTACAAATCAATGGCACTGGCAACGCAGGTACAGACTGCAGCTGATGCAGGCATGAAGCCGTATCCGTTTCAAAAAGCAACGCGCTACGCACAGCGGTTTTCCTCACCCACGGCACTGCGCGCAACGGCCGCAGCGTTTGCACTGCTGCCTGCCGAGAGTCGGCGTCGCAGTGTACCGCTTGAGATTGCACTCGAGCGCCACATTCTGGCGCAGTAGTGTGCACAGACTTGTCTTGCGAAGCGTGCGGGCTCTCGTATCATGAGGATACGTAGTTGCTTGTACAATGGATACGCTCACCACACACCTCAAAGCACTCTCACTGCTGCTGGCACTCGTTCTTGTTGTTGCCGTATACGATCGCGTTGACACGGCGGTGGCAACCGGCGCGGCAGAGAGTCATCTCGCGGCGGTGTGGAATCCCGTATCATCCTTTTTAGGCATTGGTGCCGATGACGACACTGCTGACACGGCAGCCGATACAAACTATGCGTCACTCCAGACGCAGCAGACCACCAGCACGGTATTGCAGCAAAACTCGAGCGTCTCATCGCTCTTGAACTTTGGCTCGCCGAATGTGACGGCGCAAAATACGCCGCTGACGAATCGCACGCCGGCACTGTTGTGTGTTCCCGATGCAGTTGGTGCTAATGAGCCGGTGATTATTATGTGGGCATGCCGCGATGCCGCCGCAACGACAGAAGGGGAGGGTATTGATACGGATGGTGCGACATTTGGCGCAACGCGTGTGTATCCGACTGAGGAGACAACCTACACGGTGACCTGCTTGAATGATGTCGACGGTGTCGATGACACGGCTGCCTCGTGTACTGTGGAGCTGCCAACGGTTGCTGCTGAACTCAGTAGCAGCGCCAGTAGTGTCGGCAGTGGCGAGACGGTTGATCTTGCATGGACGAGCGCGCAGGCAACGAATTGCGCCCTGACCTCAGATCGCCATCCGACGTACCGCCGTACGGGCATTTCCGGTGAAGTCGTATCGCCGCCACTCACGCAAACCACCACGTTTACGCTTTCGTGTGAGACGGTGACGGGAGCGGTGATCGAAGACGAAGTGACGGTGCAGATATAATGTGCATAAGAGTGCGTGACACGAACGCACTAGTCTATAATACAGATACGACATGAATGGTAGCTACGCAAAAGACCTTGTTGCCCTAGTAGTACTCGTTGGTGCGCTGATTGTACTGACATTTCTCTTTGGTGATGTACCACGCGCCCTTAACTACGCATTCGAGCGAACGTCAGGGCAGGCGATGGCAGCGCAGGCGGCGGGGGCGTGTGAAGCATCTGGCGTGGTAAGCGGCTCATCTGTAGTTACACTATCGGCCGGAGTGCATCAAGCGTGTAAACCAGCAGGGCCACCTTCCAATGGCGGAAGAGACGGCTACGTATGCTTTGTGCCCGTTCCTGGTGGTGTAGTTGAAGGTCTGTGTGCTGCAGGGTGCTGTACGGGACCGTATGCGTATCCAGAAGCACCGGGTTTTTTGAGCGGCCTTGGCGAAGGGTTGCTGCAAGGAGTCATTCTTGGAGGCGCCAATCAGTTGCTTGGTAGTTTGCTTGGCGGTGGTGGCTCCGGCTCAGGTGACTATGGGTCAGGTGCGTACTATCCCAATGCCGGCGGTGCATACACACCAAATCTGCAGTACGACAGCTTCGACAACTTTAACGACAGCTCACAATTGGCATGGGATGTGGAAGACGAGTACGAACCCGGTTTTAGTCTCGGCAGTGACTCGTCCGACTCAGGCAACGGTCCGCTCTCAGGGGGCAGCAATACCTCCGGTGATTCAGTGAATCCACAACCGCAGCAGACGACACGCCGTCAGCCTGCCGATTCAGTATCAACAACGTACGAATATCTGCGCGACTTGGTATCTGGTAGGAGCAGTTCAAGCAATGGCGAGGGGCTTTCGTCATCGGGGCAGATTGAAGCCGACAGCCGTCTCTCACTCGCCGAGTTGGAACAAAACGCTGCAGATGCACAACGCCGCGAAGCAGCACTCAACGAACAGCGCGCCACAGATGACTTGAGTGACTACCGCAGCTCGGGTGTTGCGCAATCAGGCGGACAGGTGAATCCATTGGCGACAGGAGAGCGCACCGCCGAAGGCGGGGCTCTCAGTTGGTGGGAGCGCTTCGTCCTCTTTCTCGGGCAGCTCTTCGGCTCAAATGGCTCGTGAACGCACGCTGGTACATACAGCAGTCTTTAGAATAGTGGTGCTGAGCGGCGCCATTTTTGCTATCGCCTTCGGGAATGTGCTCGCGCGAGCGCTGAACCAGCAGCGTCAGTTTGCAATGCCGATCGTGTCAGATGCGGCGCGCCAAGAAACATACCCCCACGGTTACCTACTACCAGCCCACTCGGTAGCGTTGCAGCGGCACGGGATATATCGGTACGCTAGCAACAGGGCGCGCTCGCAGGGAACATAAAGAAAGGTATGATATACATATGCGAGTTCTTGCTAGCGTAGCAGTAATTGTTTTTCTTGCCTTTGGAATGGCGGTTGACGTGCACGCGCAGATTCCTCGTGCTCCTGCGGCGATTCAGGATGCAGGGTGCGCGGTCATTGATAACAACTGGGAATCGTTCGGGCAACAAAAACTGGGTGCGAATGAAAAGGTGACCGACGTGGTGCTGAACGCCTGTGCGGCCATTGGCGGCAACTGTGCCTTTACCAGCGGGAAACGCTGCACGGAAGATACGGTGTCTGCGAGTTGCCCACTAAACAGAGGTGCATCGAATAGTCAGCACCTCCATGGACGGGCGCTCGACGTGCGGGTGCCTCGTGGAAAAGAGAAAGAGTTCATCACGTATGCTATTTGTGGGCTTCGTCGCGTAAATCACTGCAACGGCGGTATCGGGCTGTACACGAGCGGGGCTATTCATATTGATGTACGGTCACGGCAGAGCGCGTGGTCGGATGGGTATGGGTATAATGACATTGTAAAAATTAGCGACCCACAAGCACGGCAACTACTCTATGATTTCGTGGGCACCGATAAATGCAGTCAGGGCATTGTCGGTGACTACAGTGAGCAGTACGAATACGGTGCGCCGGCAACGAACCACGATATTCCAATCCCGAAACCACGTCCCGAAGGAACGATTCCGAATCAGACGGAGGAATGGCAACAGGCATTCGGGAGTGGGGTGGGGACGGCAGTTGGTGGGAGTATAAACTACGCAACGACGCCACGATTTGAGAGCGCACTCGGACAAAGTGTATCCTCGTCACTGTGGCAAACGATATTTTCTAATCCCGCGACACAAATGCAACAGTCGTCACCTGCGTTAGGGCGAGGGAGTGCAACGTTTACTTCAGTGTTTGATGACACTACTGCACCACAAAAGGAGCAGCAATTTTTGTCGCTGCAGCCGTTTACCACAGGCGAGCGCACTTCGGTATCTGACAGGGACAGTGTCGGTGCAAGTGACACACTCCTTTCCAGCCCCGCACCTTCCCAGGTGCGGAGCAGTGACAGTGGTGCGCAACAAAATACTGGTCAGCAGTTTGGTGTGACAACAGAGCAGGAGCGCATTGGCTCGCCGCAGCAGCAAAATGGGAACGCCCCTCCGCGCACTACACCTGACACTGCTGGATATGCCCGCGCACCTGAGGAAGTATCGCCATTGAGTCGTGTACTTTCGGCCGTGCGACGTGGTGCGAGTACTCAAGTGACCTACGACACCCACACGCCAACCGACACGCAGCAAAGCGGTACCGGCAACGTGGAGTTCACCAGCGGCGTACCACGTACCACCACACCACGCACACCTACACCCGTGGTTGCACAAACCGCACGTGCAGCCGGCACCAGCATTGTCGGCGGCACCTACATCGGCATCATCAACGGCCTATTACCAACCACACTCGGCAGCTTTCCCCGCACCGCATGGGTGCTTGGCAGTGGTGCGGTGCAGCGGGCGCGGGGCAGTGGGATATAAATGTGCATAACCTCGCTATTTTTTATACGCGGATACCGCTACCATTAGGACAGCTCGTATGCACTACCTGATACGTACACTTCGCCACCAATCGCACTTCATACACGTTGGTCTCGTTGCCGGCATGGCACTCGTGCTCCTGATGACGGGTGTGGGCGTGGCGCACGCGCAGCAAAATACACAAACGACAGATGCCGCTACGGTAACTGTGGGTGCGGACAGGACACTCTATGCCAATGGTGATCGCGTGCAGGATTTGTCGTGCGTCGAAACGCGCTGCGTCGGCACTGCTTCAGGTACACCACTGGTGTTGTCGTGCGAAAGTCCGACACGTTGTGTCGGGACCCTCGACGGTGAGGAAGTACAGCTCTCATCGCAGGCAACGAACTTTGTTGCACAACGAATTGTTCAGTCGCGCACCACGACACAGAACTGTCTCAATGGGGCAGGGGAAGCGTGTCGTAATCGCTGTACGACAACGTATGTCGGGCTCGCCGACGGAGTGCCGACACCGGTTGACTGCTACGGTACGGCAAACGACCCGATTAAAAAAGCCCTTGACCAACTCGCACAGTGTATTGGCCAATCGGACGTGCGTGTTGAAACAGTGCGTGAAGATGCACAACAGCGCATTCTCGATTTAAATACCCTCAAGCTTGGCGAGGCAGAACTCAAGCAGCTCATTTGTGTTGATCGAAGGGCGTTTACGTTTGATGAAGACGGTCGTGTTGCGATTGAATCAAACCAGCAGGGGCAGCGACGGGTGACCATTCCTGCACGGTGCCAGCAGATATACGAAAACCTTGTGGCGGTGCGTGACGGGCGGAATGCACAAGCCACTGCCACTGCCGCTGATGCAGGAGTGTGTGCGTGGCGCGGCGCGGTGACCTGCTATCCGACAGCAACGCTCTCACAGCAAATGGTGAATGGCGCCCCGACGACACTGCCGCAAATTGGACAGGAATATAAGTGTGTTCCCAAAATCCCGCAGGGACGGGCAGGACAGGCGCAATGTGGTGACGGCGTCGGCGGCTTTATGTGTAAAGTCGGCAGGGGTGTGTCAGGTATTTTTGACGGACTTGGCTCAAGTCGATTCGGACAGGCGCTCGGACAAATTGTCGGTGCGATTTCAGGGCGACTCGTCTTCTCCGGCGGAGGTGACGAGAGCGACGAACGTGATCGTCAGTGTCGCGACGGCTACACGCAAACAACAGAGAACGGCCGCATTGTGTGTCGCCAAGACACATCGCCGGCTTCAGGACGGCCGCAGTGTGCACTGAGCACCAATGTGCGCGATGCGGTGGTTGGCGACACTATTATCGTACGCTGGCGTACCCTTAATGCCGAATCAGTGTCGATTTCCGGTATTGGTGACAACTTGCCGGGTAACGGTGAGCAGCAAGTGACGATTGATCAGACGACAGAGTACATTCTGACAGCCCAAGGCGCGAATGATAACGACACAACCTGTTCGGCACTCGTTTTTGTCGGCGAAGGTGGTTCAGGGCCAACGGGTGCACATCCACCGCGGCTGAGCTGCGAGCCGTCGATTGTCCGCCCGGACGAAGAAACAGAGATTGACTGGGCATGTATTGCCTCGGCAGACAGCAGTAGCGGCGTGAATATTGATACCGGTGGCAGTTTGGCGGATACGCTCACGGTTACGCCCGAGCACAATACTGAGTATAAAATTTCGTGTACCGATGAAGGAAAGGTGATCGGTACAAATACCTGCACGGTGATGGTTGGTGAGCCGCAGTACGACATCACCGCGCACCCGACTGAAGCATCACGCGGTGAGCGCGTGCGCATTGCATGGGGGAGTCTGTTTATGGACAGTTGTCGGGTACGCGGACCGCGCGGATTTGACTACGCGCAGACGCAAGGCGTCGTCGTGACCGAGCCATTTAGTAGCAGCAGAACGGTATTACCTGACAATCAGATTCGTGCGGCAATTTACACACTTGAGTGTCAGACGGTGTTTGACGAGACGGTGACGCGCGACGTGCGGGTTGATTTCACTGACGAGTAGCGCATTTAAAAGTGCCGACCTTTGTGCTATATTCCCAGAATCCGCCCGTAGCTCAGTTGGTAGAGCAGCGGCCTTTTAAGCCGACGGTCGCAGGTTCGAGTCCTGCCGGGCGGACAACGTAAAGAAAACGGAGTTAGGGCATCTAAAGTATTTACGTAACTATTTACGTAAATACTTTTTGGTCGGCGAGTTTGGACAGCCTGCGCACCTAGGGGTGCCACTTACTACACATACTCCGCATATTCTAAGAAGTGTTTCGATTAATCGAAACACCTGTGATGATGCCAGTTAGCTGCGTTTTTTGCATGGCACTGTTTCTGTTTCGATTAATCGAAACAGGTGCGTGCCTGATGAGATGCACGCGTGAGTAGCGTTATCTGAGTGACAAATGCTAGGATTGCCACACATGACAGAGATTGTGCTCATACTCGACAATATCCGCAGCACGCACAATGTCGGGGCTATTTTTCGCACCGCCGACGCTGCAGGGGTGCAGAACGTATACCTGAGCGGCTATACGCCCTCACCGATTGATCGTTTTGGGCGGGCCCAGAAAGACATTGCTAAAACAGCACTTGGTGCTGAACAGCAGGTCGCGTGGGAGGTGGTACCCGAAACGGTACCGCTCATTACGGAGCTCCGTGTAGACGGATACTACACGGTCGCACTCGAACAGCATCAGAGTGCACTCCCGTATCGCACCATTGCGGCGGCAGCGCACGAGTGCATCGCGCTCGTGCTTGGAAATGAAGTGAGCGGCATCCCTGAAGATATCCTGCAGCAGGTGGACGCTATCACGGAAATTCCACAATACGGCACAAAAGAATCACTCAACGTGAGTGTTGCAGCAGGTATTATGCTGTTTGCACTACGCTAGTAGGGGAACGCATCAACGGTACGTCCTTGTGCGTCGAGGAGGCGGATTACTTCGTAGTGTTCTCGCCAAATGACGTCTGGGCGTCCGAGGAAGACACGCCAGTGACTGTCGGCGAAGAAGTTCTCGTCGGCTGCGTGGGTATCGAGACAGAAATTGTACGTCAGACGTGGCTGGAGGTACTCACGGCATGCGGGTGAGAGAGTGTCGAAGCCGGGTGTTGCACTGGTGAGATACGTACAGCTGTCAAACGTTTGCGCAAAGTCCACGCACGCTTCGCCATACGTGGTGATGTTTGCAACGGTTGGGGGGAGTAGTTCGCGTGGCGCAATACAGGTGCTCGTGAGTTTCGGCTCGAATTCTTGGACGCTTCCCAAAAAACCTGAACAGCGATTTGCGCGAAATGCCACACCCACCGGTGCCGATTTTGTTGCCACAATAGCCGTTTCGCCCGGACGCAGGTAAATGTCGTGGAGTTCATTTACCTCACCCGCACGGTAGACACGAACACCTTGGGGAATAGAGAACCAGCTGTCACTGATCATACTCTGAAGCGACCAGTTGGTGATATTAACCGGTTGTGCGTTATCTGCTCGAGCGCGCAGCAGCACGTACTCGCGTGCCACGTCGCTCCGTGATGGTGGTGTGCTGTTTTTGACAATTTCAACTAAACCGGACGACGGGGAAATTTCACCAAGTTCATCGGTGGTCACAATTGGTGGCTCAGTTGTGGCGCGGTAGATGCCGAGTCCGTCAGTGAGCTGTGCACCAAAGTCAGCGAGCGAGCCTGAGCCAAAAAACGACGACTGCGTAGGTGCATTCGTGGTTACCGTTGCCGTGCGAAATACTTGCACGAGGTACCATCCACCGACGAGGAGAATGAGGATACCTGCTGCAGTTAAAATGGCGCGGAACATACGAATACCTACATACTAAACGGCACTATCGGATTTACCAAGAAGTCGCTGCAGTTCCTCGCGTGCGACACGCGCATCGCTCCATGGCTCGCGCGTGCCGCGAGCGCGCATGATGTAGGGGTCAGTTCCTTTACCACTAATCAACACGAGATCACCTTTGTCTTCATTCGCGAGAGTAAGTGCGTAGCGGATGGCACGTCGTCGATCCATGACAATGGTCGGTTCGCGCTGCATGCCCGCCACCATATCGCGTACAATTTTTTCCGGATCTTCGTCATACGGATCTTCGTCAGTGAGAATGACGCGCTCACAGTACTTTTCGGCGATGGCACCCATCTCAGGACGCTTCCACGTATCACGACCGCCGCCGGTGTTACCCAACACACAGAGCTTTGTTCGGTTGGGAAAGGCGCGGTAGAGTTTTTCGAGCGAGTCGGCCGTGTGTGCGTAGTCCACGACGACGTCAAAGTCCTGTCCTTCGTCAATGTGTTCAACCCGACCCGGAATGACGCGCGTGCGTTCAAATGCACGGCGCATTGTCTCAGGTGCAATACCAACGTGGTAGGCAAATGTTGCCGCGGCGAGCATGTTGTCGATGGTGAATTCTCCCGCACTGACCGACGTCATTGTGGTGCCCTGAAAGGTGATCTCGGTACCGGTTTCGCTCGTGTGGTATGGCTGTGCATCGTCGCGCGAGAAGGGGAGTGCGTGATCAACGTGAAGCGCGAGAAAGTCGGCGCCATGGTCATCATCGGCATTTGCGATGATGCTGCGTGGGCGCTTGCAGGACTGCTCCAGCGCGCAGCCGATTGAGAGTTTTGCGGCGAGGTAGTTCTCGAATGATCCGTGTGACTCAATATGCTCAGGGCTAATGTTGGTGAATATCAGTGCGTCCATGTCGATGCCGAGATGGCGGAACTGGCGCGCGCCTTCTGAGGTCATTTCAATCACCGCCCACTCACATCCGGCGAGTACGGCACGGCGCAGAAAGCGCTGTAAGAAAAACCGCCCCGGCATGGTCATCTTGAGCTTGTTTGGTTGTGTGTGGCCTGCAATTTTAAAATGAATGGTGCTGGCGAGGGCGACGGTGTAGCCGTGTTCTTCAAGAATGGCTGTTACGAGCTCAGTGACGGTTGATTTACCTTTGGTGCCGGTGACCGCAACCACTTTGAGGCGTCGTGACGGATGCCCGTAGAGTATCGCGCCGAGTGATGCCAGTGCGCGATGGTAGCGCGGCAAGAGCGCTGCAAGCACCGATGGGGGAATGAGGCGTTTGATGAGTTCTTTCATACGTCTATGCGGCAAGTTGTTTGAGCGCTTCTTTCAAGCGTGCGCTTGAGCCGGTGATCTCACGCGAGACGTGCTTGAGTGCGTCGCGTGCCTCTGCCTGTGAGTAGCCCATTGCCACGAGCGCATCGATGGTGTCGGTATCCGCCTGCAAACTCGGGTCGTGCGCCCCGCCACCGAATTTGTCGCTGAGCTCAAGCACAATCTTTTTTGCACTCTTGGCGCCGATACCCGAAACCTTCGTGAGGTAGGACGTGTCACCCGACGCAATGGCGCTCGTGAGTGTTGCTACATCGGCGAGTGAGAGAATCGATAGCGCAGATTTCGGGCCGACGCCGGACACGCCAATGAGAAGCTCAAAAAAACGCAATTCTTCGTGCTGCGAAAAGCCATAGAGCTCGTGGGCATTTTCGCGCACGACCATGTGTGTCCAAAGCTGCACCTCGCCGCGCTCGGGTGTGTTGGCAAGTACGTCAGGGAGGACGTGCACGCGGTACCCGACACCGCCAACGTCGACGACGAGATATTCGGGGTCTTTCATAAGCGCTGTGCCACGCAGGTGTCCGATCATGTGCGCATAATACCACGAAGGTGTCCGAGCAGCGGAATACCGTTGCGCTGAGCGGAAAAATGCAGTAGTATGCCTCCCGTTATGGCAACAACGAAATCAGGAAAGAAATCAGTAAAGCAGGCGGAGCGTCGACGCATTTTTAACGTGCGTCGCTTACGTGCCATGAAGGAATCAGTCAAAGCAGTTGAGACACACGTGGCACAGAAAGATGCGAAAGGTGCATCGGCAGCACTTCCTGAAGCGTACAAGGCGATCGACAAAGCGGTGAAGCGCGGCATCATCAAGCCGAACACCGCCTCGCGCAAGAAATCACGCCTCGCGCAAGCAATTGCACGCGTTGCGTAATACGCACTCCTTTTGATGCACACGCCAGTGGTACGCCACTGGCTGTATTGTAGTTGGCAGACGTCGCGGGGTCTGCTACAGTAGGCGAGTCGCGCCGGTGCGCGAGGCGCTCTCGTAGTTCAATGGATAGAATACAAGCTTGCGGAGCTTGCGATCCAGGTTCGAATCCTGGCGAGAGCACAAAACGTAAAACAAAACGAGGCCTGCGCCTCGTTTTGTAGTTTTGTGAGGAGGAGTCATATCCGAGCGACGTACATGGAGCGAGGAAGACGAGCCCGGGCAGGAGGTACTTAACGAACGTAGTGAGTTTAGTAACCTGACACCTGAACGTAAAACAAAACAAAGGCCGCACCTCGTTCGTTGCTACAATCCAAACATCTCAGCAAGACGCTGAGCAAATGGCTCGTGTAGCTCTTCTTCAGGGAGAAAATCGAGCAAGTATTCACGTACGAGATCAGGATCGTTATCGTCCAGTGGAATAATCATGTGGGGGCTTAAAAATTGATTTGCATCAACGATGAGCATCGCGGGAGTATCCGCAGTGGGGTGCTGCACCCAGAATGCGGCGAGCATTTGGTAGGGGTAGAGCGAGTCGTCAATCATGATGCCGCGTGGGGTGAGCGCAAAGCGGCGCACGCGTGCGGGAGTTGAGCCGAGCAGCCCCATGGTGGCACCGCCAATAACAATCAGAATCGCAAAGAGAATATTGCCAAACAGCAGTGCGGTGATGGCACCTGACAGCACAATAATGCCGAGCGCCCAGAACCAGTCTGCGCTTTTGTCAGCATGTTCGTGTTCGTGCGCTTCCCAGCGAATGGTGCGGGGCATACGTCGATCCGTTAAGGGGTAACGGTGTTTGAACACCCTTCAGCGTAATTTGGAATGCGGTCGGTCTCCAGACAGAAGGTAATGGTGTACGTGCCCGGACTTGCGCTCTGGTAGGTATATTCATACGTTGGCGTCACTGGGTCGCGCGGAATTGCGGGGATTGTACCGGCGTTTACCAACGTGGTTGAGACACTGTCTGACCCCGTGAGATCAATGGTGCTTGCTGCAGCAGGGTACTGGTTGTTGTCGATGTAGTAGAGACTCAGTGCTTTCTGGAGCTCGCGTACATCTTCCATGCGCCGTGTATCACGCGACTTTTCTTGTGTTGAGGTAAATAGGGCGAGCATACCTGATGCCAAAATGGCAATAATGGCCATGACGACAAGGAGTTCAATGATTGTGAAGCCGCGATACCGGCGCGCTGTATTCATAGACGTATTGTATCCACAAGCGATTCGCGATTCAATGGAGGGGCATGAATAGCCGTCTATGACAGACACACACAAAACACGCACGCGGCGTCGGACGCGCCCGCATGTCGTTACCATCGGCGGCGGCACGGGGAGTTTTGTGCTGCTGTCGGGGCTTAAGGAGCACCCGGTGACTATCTCAGCTATCGTTGCGATGTCTGACAGCGGCGGCTCAACGGGGGTACTGCGTGACGAGTTGGGTGTATTGCCACCCGGCGACGTACGGCAGTGTCTTGCAGCATTGGCCCGTTCGACCACTGAAGTGCGCGAACTTTTTAGCTATCGGTTTTCTGAAGGAGGTTTGGCAGGCCATAACATGGGTAACTTGTTTTTGTCTGCGCTTGAGAAAACAACAGGTAGTTTTTCTCGCGCCGTTGCCGTTGCAGGAAAGATTTTGAATGTGTACGGCCGCGTGATCCCCGTAACGGAAGGGGATATGCAGCTGGTGGTGACGCTGCGTAACGGAACAGTACTGCACGGCGAGAACCACCTTGACGACAACGAGCAGGTGCGGTCTGTTGGTGTGCGCGCTGTTGCACCCGACCGACCGGTGACCGCAAACCCAGCGGCGCTCGCGGCACTTACCCGTGCCCATGTCGTGGTAATCGGTCCTGGTGATTTGTACGGGAGCATTATTCCGAATCTGTTAGTGGGCGGGATGGCGCAGGCACTGCGGGACACATCGGCACGCATTGTTGTTGTGGCAAACCTTACCAATAAAAAGGGACTCACCGACGGTTTCTCCGCGGATGACTACGTCCGTGCTATTGCTGCACACATACCCGATCGATCTATTGATGCACTCGTGTACAACACGACAGAACCCGATGCTCGAGTCCGAGCACGGTATGAAGCACAAGAGGGAGCGGGCGCCTTTGTGGCGCCTGAGGTGCAGACAGGAGCCTACGAGTGTGTGGGACGTGATCTGCTCTCTGCTGCGGATACCGATGCACCCTCGGCAGCGCACGCGGCACCACCGGCGTTTATTCGACACGATAGTAAAAAATTAGCAGCAGCTATTGTAGAGTATACGTATGCTCCGTAAGCTCGTTGCAATGAGTTTGTGTGTCGTAGCGCTTGCTCCGCTCGTGGCGAGCGCTGACACGGCCGGTCTGGTTGACGGGATTTGGTTTTCGCAGACGGCGGTAACTGACGCGACGCCCGTGACGGTGTATGCGGTTATGCGGAACGAAGCGAGTGAGCCGCTCACCGGTATTGCCACGTTGACGGTAGACGGTATTGCCACGCGCGCGGTTGAGGTGCGTGTCTCGGCACACAACATCACTCGTATTGCGGTTGCCCATCAATTTCCCGTCGGCACGTATCGTGTAGGCATGACCTTTACGCCAACGAACAACACCGCTGTTACAAATACAGTCCTTGCAACCGAGCAACTGACGGTACATCCCGATGCAGACGGCGATGGGGTCGCGAACGATGCCGACAGTGATGATGACAATGACGGTATTGCCGATGTCGATGACGCGGAACCGCTGACGCCGGCACCACAAGAGCCAGCACCGTCATTAAGCGAGCGCGGGCAAGAGCTCCTTGCACGACTGACGGCACAGCGCGACGCTGACGAGGGTACGGAACCGGCAACTGATGACGTATCAGAAGGAGGGCTCGGGGGTGTGATTGGCTCTGTTGAGGATGCGCGAAAACGAAGTGCACAAGTCGTGCGCACCTATGAACAAGAACAGCGCGCGGCACTTGCTGACATTGAAGCACAGCGAGCATCCAGCGAGGGGTTTGAACCGACGGCACAAGAAGAAGGTGAGCGGCGCTCGCATCAAATTGCCGCTGCGGGTGCTGCGGTGACGGGCACTATCCTTGAACACGGTATTCTTTTTTACGGTCATATTGCGGTACTCGGTGCCAGTGCGATTCACGTGTGTTGGGGATTCATCCGTCGTCGTTTTGGTGATGAGGAACTCGAGGACGATGACGAAGAAGAGTAGCATTGTCGCCGGTTTTTGGTAGTATTGCGCGTGGAGGGATGCGCCGAATGGTAAGGCAGCGGTCTTGAAAACCGCCGGGTTCACGCCCTTGCAGGTTCGAGTCCTGTTCCCTCCGCATGGGCACACCGCCCGAACGCACTCGTGCGTTCGGGCGGTGTGCTTTACAAACACGAGCTCATCGCTCACTATAGATGTATATGATACTCACTGAAGCAATGGCCCAGCAGTACGGCCTCTACGCACTATTACTCACACTGTGGACGCTCCCGTGGAAAGGGTGGGCGCTATGGCTCGCCGCACGTCGTCACGAGAAGTGGTGGTTTATTGCCATCTTGATACTCAACACGGTTGCGATTCTCGAGATTATCTATATTTTTGCTATTGCCAAGCGCAGCGACGCGCAGGACGTGACCATCGACGATGGTGACGGAGAGCAGGTGTAATGCGCTACCTCGGCGTTGATTACGGTACAAAAAAAGTCGGCCTCGCACTGTCGGATGAAGGCGGGGTGCTGGCCTTTCCACACGCAGTAGTTCCACACTCTGCGGCACTCTGCGACGAGCTCTACCAGCTTGCAGTTGACGAACAGGTGGGGGCGATCGTCATCGGACACTCAGTATCCGGCCGGGGCGAAGAGAACGCAGTCATGGAAGGAGTCCATCAGTGCGCTACGGCACTTGAAGCGCGCGGCATGTCAGTACATCTCGAACCTGAATTTTACACGACGGCACAGGCGCGGCGTTCGAGCGCTGATGCGCACGCCGATGCCGCAGCGGCAGCTCTTATTTTACAGAGTTTTCTCGACAAGCTGCACGCCAGCACATAGAATGCCTCGTATATGAAAGACACCATTTCTATTGATGAGGTGCAAAAGCTCGACATTCGCATCGGTACCATTCTTGCTGCTGAACCGATTCCCGACACGGACAAACTGCTCAAGTGCACGGTAGATTTTGGGGAAGCAGCGCCACGGACGATCGTGTCCGGCATTGCACAACTGCGTGATGCTGCGAGCCTCGTTGGGAAGCAGCTTCCGTACATTACCAACCTAGCACCGCGGACCATTTGCGGTGTTGAAAGCAACGGCATGCTCTTGGCGGTGGGGGATGGTGACGCATTTGCCCTGCTGCATCCGGATGTGGTGGTGCCGGCCGGTACCACGGGCAAGTAGTATGGAGCGTTTTTGGAAAGCACGTGACTGGCTTGCCGCGCGCGCCGATGGGCCGCAGGCACGATTATGGCTTGCGGTGTTTTCCTTTACCGAGAGCTGCGTCTTCTTTATCCCACCCGACCCGCTGCTGGCTGCACTGACGTTTGTGCGAAGCCACCGATGGGTGTATTTTGCCGCACTCACGACGGTGACGTCGGTAATGGGTGCCATTTTTGGCTACGTGGTCGGTGCAGTGTTGTTTGACACAGTGGGTGTTGAACTCGTTGCACTGTACGGACTGTCGGAAGAAATGGCACAGGCGCGTGAGTTTATTAACGAAGGACTCTTTATATTTATTTTCACCATTGCTTTTACACCGATTCCCTTCAAGGCCGGTGTGCTGGCTGCCGGTTTTTCGCAGGCGAATTTCCTCATATTTTTGCTTGCCACCATACTCGGCCGCGGAGGGCGCTACTTTCTCATTGGCTACATTGTAAAGCTGTTCGGCGAGCACGCCGGCGCGATCATGAATCGCATTTGGTTTTGGAGCACTGTCGTGGGAAGCGTGTTGCTCATTGCGTACGGCATCTACCTATTTATGTGGTAGGGGTGTGCGTGCACAGGCATGCGTTCGCCTCGTGCTGACGTACGGTATACTGAGGGCATGCAAGGACTGCACACGCACAGCATTGCAGCGCTCTTTCCGCCACCAGCATTTCTCTCGATGCCGGCAGCAGGTATCGATGTGTCCGATACTTCAATAAAATACCTTGACGCCGAGTACACACCGGCAGGACTCGTGCCGCGAGTGTTTGATTCAGTGCGTTTGCAGCGCGGGATCATCGCCGACGGTGTTGTGGAGGATCAACTGCGCCTTGCGCAGGCACTACGCGAAGTGCATAGCGAAAATGATCGCGTGTTTGCAAACATCTCACTCCCTGAAGAGTTGGTGTACCTCTACACGCTTGAGGTGCCAACAGCACACCGTGACGAGGACATTCTGCAAGTGGTTGAATTTTCACTCAGCGAGCACGTGCCGATTCCCGCGAACAACGCCGCATTTAATTACGATATTGTGCAGCGTCGCGGTGAGGTGACTGAGATTAGTGTGACTGTATTTCCGAAAGATGTTGTCGAAGGATACCGCGCGGCTTTTGCCGAAAGTGGCTTTACCGTAAAGCATGTTGAGCTCGAAGCGCAGTCAGTGGCGCGCTCGATTATTCCCGCCGGAACAAAAGGGGTATCGATGGTCATTGACTTTGGGCGCACCCGCACCGGCATTACCATTGCTTCGGGTCAGACGCCGCTGTTCAGTACAACGGTCAAAGTTGGTGGTAATGCCCTCACCGAAGCCATCATGCAGTACTACTCAGTGTCTGAGGAAGAGGCTGATGCAATTAAGCGTCGCGAGGGGATTACTGATTGTAGCGAGCAGAAGCTGTGTTCAACGCTCGTTGACCTCACGCGACAGTTGGTGAGTGAGATACGTCGCCACTACCGGTACTGGGACACGCGACGTGATGAAGCGGGGAATAAGGCGGCGCCCATTGAACGTATTTTTCTCTGTGGTGGTGCCGTCGGGCTTAAGGGGCTGCCCGAGCACGTATCGGGAGCGCTGCAGGTGCCCGTGCGGGTTGGCAATGTGTGGAACAACATGTTCGACGTCGACGCACACATCCCCGAAGTAACACGAACGATCTCGTGGCAGTACGCCACTGCAGCGGGGCTGCTTCTTCGTGATGTTTTGTAGTGTATGGCGAACGTTCTTCCTCCAGAGTATCGACGCGCACTCGCACATGACTACGCCCTGCGGGTGGTGATCGTCGGCGCACTCATTATTGCGGTCGCGTTTGTTATCGGCAGCGCCTCACTCGTTCCTGCGTATTTTTCGTCACGCACGATGTTGCTTGAAACACAGCAGTACTACGACCTGCAGGAGGATACCCGTGAAGTAACGCGACAAGACAGTGCCGTGGTACAGGCGCGGTTTGTACAAACGCAACTGAGTACTCTTGATGCGATGGCTCCCGAGGTTGTAACACCCTTTGTGTACGATGTGCTAGAGGATTGGGAGCTGCACGCAGCCGATATCATCATCTCAAGTATTGCCTATGGTGTTGACGATGGTGCACGGCAACTTCGCATTTCAGGGGAGGCGCGCAACCGTGAGACCCTCAGTGCATTTGTGAGCACGTTGCGTAAAAATCCTGTATTTGCGCGCGTCACGCTGCCGGTGTCGGACTTGGTGAGTGCTCAGGAAACCACATTTTCAGTTGTCGTAGTTCGTACCGATGAACAGTAATATGCCACACCTTCCGTCACATACACGCCTGCGTATTTTTGCCGCCCTTAGCACTCTGGTGATGTGTGCGAGTGCCGGTGGGTATGCGTGGCTCTTTGTGCAAGAGCGCGAAACAATCACGCAAGCGGCGCAGGTTGCCGGAGACGCGCAACTGCTCGCCACGCGCAACGCACACACGCAAACGGTGCGTCGTGTGGTGCGCGATACGCGCGATGAGCGTGCGCGACTCAACACGTACTTTGTAAACGACACAGAGCTCGTGACGTTTCTCGAAGAGATCGAATCGCTCGGCACGTACGCGAATGCACAAACGATTGTTTCGTCAGTGCAGGTAGGTGATTCGCGAGATGACGACGATCGCATTGTTGATTTGGAGTTGCTACTGAATGCCGAAGGGTCATTCGCGAGTGTCATGCAGGTGCTGGCCCTACTCGAGGCGTTCCCGTCGGCACTTGACGTTGTGAACGTACAGCTCACCCAGCAGTCGCAGCGTGACACGTGGACGGGCGTTTTTGAATTAGTGGCTGTGCGTGCTGAGGCACCGCAAGGTGGGGAGTAGTGTAGATGCGTATGATGAATCTTCTTCAAGAAAAAGTATATGGATACGTAACACGGTACGCGTGGGCCGTGCACATGGTGCAGGTATTGGAGCGTACGCCGCGACATGCAATCCACTGGTATGCGTTACTGCTACTCGGGCTCGTTATCGTGCTTATCAATGTTGGGCTGGCATGGTGGGCATTTATTGGTGCTGATACGGAAAGTGTGTACGGTGCGACACATCGCGTTGAGGCAACGACCATTCAGCGCGGGGAGCTCGAGCGTGTACTTGAGACCTACGAGGCAAAAACAGCAACGTTTGAAGCATACCAGCAACGCGTACCGGCAGTTATTGACCCTGGGAGATAGTGCCGCTAGAGTTAGCTTGCGAAGGAGTATCCTTCCGTGCCCCTGTAGCTCAATGGATAGAGCAGCGGGCTTCTATCCCGTCGATGTGGGTTCGAATCCTACCGGGGGCACTACGAAACGCTAACACTAGGGCATGCCCCTAGTGTTTTGCGTTTCTTGCTCCCGCCCTCGCATACAAGGACCGACCTTGTATGCAATTGTATATGGGGTGCGTAGTCGTTCTGTTTGCACGAGGGCGGTCCTCGTGCAAGGTGCGAAACCGCTATTTTGACGTCAAAATAGCGGTTTCGTGTTCGTGTCGTGTGGTATCATACGCCACATCATGGAACTACTTATCTGGGCAGTTATTTTTGCCGCTTCGATTGCACTCGTTGTCAAAGGAGCCGACTGGTTTCTCGATGGTGCTGAAAAAATTGGATTTGCCGTCGGACTATCGTCGTTCGTGATCGGAGTTGTCATCGTTGGTATTGGCACATCGCTACCGGAGCTCGTCTCAGCCTTTGCGGCAATTATGCAAGGCGCCGATGAGCTCGTTGTGGCTAATGCATTTGGTTCAAACATTGCCAACATTCTGCTCATTATCGGTCTTTCGGCTGCGGTCGGCGGGCGACTTGCGGTGAGCAAAAATCTCATCGATTTAGATATACCACTGCTCACCATCGCGACCGTGTTTGGTGTTATCGTGGCGATTGACGGCGTGGTTACACCGACCGAAGCATTGCTACTCATTGCCGCTTTTTTCGTGTTCCTCGTCTACTCTATGCGCAACGGGCATAGCGACGGCAATGGCGACCAAGATGATGTTCGGCAGCTCTTTTCATTTTTGCGTAAGCGATCTGCTCTTGAGATCCGTGGCTTTAATGATGAGGAAACGTGGGCGCAGAAGCGCCAGGCGCTCTCACTCAAAGACATCATACTACTCATTGTTGGGCTTGTTGGCTTGGTTATCGGTGGTCGCTACTTGGTGCAGTCAGTAGTGACGATAGCCGGATTGCTGGATATTGGCATCGGATCACTCTCGCTGGTGGCCGTGGCCGTTGGTACGTCGCTTCCTGAACTCGCCGTGTCGCTCAAGGCGGCAACCCAAGGAAAGCATGAAGTGGCACTCGGAAACATTTTTGGCTCGAACGTATTTAATATTTTGCTGGTAATCGGCCTACCCGGATTGTTTGTGACACTTACGGTTGATGCGGCAACGTTGCTTATCGGTATGCCGTTTATGGTTGCTGCGAGTTTTCTGTTTATTATCTCGAGCATGTCGCGCCGGATTCACTCATACGAAGGCGCACTCTACCTGCTTGTGTACGTCATCTTCATCGGAAAATTGTTCGGATTTTTCTAATGGAGTATTGTATTTTGAGTGCAAAGCTATATACTCTTGTGCATCGGGCGCTTAGCTCAGTTGGCTAGAGCAACTCGTTTACACCGAGTAGGCCGGGGGTTCGAGTCCCTCAGCGCCCACATGGAGCGACTAAGCCCCCAAGCGTTTGAGCTTGGGGGTTTTCCTTTGTCAGCGTACGCTCTGTTTCTGATATAGTGTCTGGGTATGAGTGGAAAAACGCCACACTGCATCGGCATTATTATGGACGGCAACCGCCGGTGGGCGCGCGAGCAAGGACTGGCAGCAGTCCGCGGACATCAGCATGGTCTGGACACGCTCGAGCATACCGCACAGTGGGTGCGTGAGGCCGGAGTGAAGCACTTGGCGGTCTTTGCGCTTTCAACTGAAAACTGGCAGCGGAGCAATGAGGAAGTACACGCACTTCTCGGGCTGTTTCGCCATGCGCTCAAAGATGCACTCGAGCGTCTTGCACAAGAAGGGGTGCGGCTCCACTTTATCGGTGATCTGCAGCAATTTCCCGATGACATCAGCGATGCAATGCGTCGCATCGAGAAGGAGAGCAGCGAGTACGATGATTTTCACCTCTGGATCTGCGCATCATACGGCGGCCAGCGCGAAATCGTTGCCGCAGCGCAGGCGGCACAGGCAGCAGGGGAGGATGTAACTGCAGCAACGCTACGGGCGCATCTGTGGAGTGCAAACCTTCCCGACCCTGACATTATTATTCGCACTGGTGGCGAACATCGTCTCTCGGGCTTTTTGCTCTGGCACAGTGCCTATGCCGAACTCTTTTTTCCCGAGGTGTACTGGCCTGCCTTTACGCAAGAGGATTTACACCGTATTCTCAACGAATATGAACAGCGCGAACGACGGTACGGAAAATGAGCCAGTTGTGCTCTATGAAGATGACGCGCTCGTGGCGATTAACAAGCCGGCGGGGCTCATTGTGCACTACGACGGACGGACACCGGAGCCATCGGTAGCTGACTGGTTTGTTGCACGCTACCCGCAGGCGCGTGATGTCGGCGAGCCGTGGACGTCACCACAGGGGGTTGTTGTTGCGCGGTCAGGCATTGTGCATCGGCTCGACCGCACCACCAGTGGCGTACTCATTCTTGCAAAAACCCAAGCCGCGTTTGAAGCACTCAAGGCCCAATTTCAGGCACGTACTGTCGAAAAGACCTACGATGCACTCGTATACGACCACCCGAAAGCCGACACCGGCATTATCGACGCGGAAATTGGGCGTACAAAAACGAAGCCGCGACGATGGACGGCGCAGTTTGGAAAACGCGGCTTTCTGCGCGCTGCCATAACGCACTGGCGTGTCCTCGCGCGCTACGAAGACACTGAAAGCGGGCAGGCAGTGACACATATGGAATTGAGCCCAAAAACCGGTCGCACGCACCAACTCCGCGTACATTGCAAGGCGATACACCATCCGCTGGTGTGTGATGCGCTGTATGCACCGAAACGACCCTGCATTCTGGGTTTTGAGCGCCCTGCGCTGCACGCGCGTGCCATTGCCGTTGTCTCGCCGGCCACAGGAGAGCGCATTGTAATTGAAGCGCCACTGCCGTGTGACTTCTCTGATGCACGCAAACGGCTCAAAACGGCGCCAGCCGTTGCCTCTGACGGGGAGCTGTGATACAGTTGCGCACGTTATGAACAGCAGTGTAATGACCAGCCCCGTTGACATGGCCGAGCGTGCCAATCTTGGTATCACGGCAGGTGATACCGTTCGTGTCTGGCAGAAAATTGAAGAAAAGGGCAAGACACGCCTGCAAGCGTTTGAAGGTTTGGTGTTGGCGGTGAAGCACGGCGCAGAGGCCGGCGGTACCTTTACGGTGCGTAAAGTTGCCAGCGGTGTTGGCGTTGAGAAAATTTTCCCACTGTACTCTCCATCAATTGATAAAATCGAGATTGTGAAGCGTTCGAAGGTGCGTCGCGCGAAACTGTACTTTGTGCGCGATAAGGTCGCCCGCGACCTGAAGCGTGTCTTGCGCAACACGAAGCTTATGAGCGTTGCCACCAAAGGTTCTGCGGAGCTTGAGGAAGAGCGCAAACGCGCTGAGGAAGAAGAGGCACAGCGTCAGGAGCAGGCACAAAAGGCGCAAGATGCAGAGGAGGCAGCAGCTGAAGCGGCGAGTGATACTGATACAGATACCGCACCAGCAGACGAAGCGTCGGCAACGCAGGAGGAGGAGACGACCGCAGCCGACGACGACCTCACCAAAATTGCGGGTATTGATGCAGATGCAGCCAAAGCACTTGCAGAAAAAGATCTCGGTACTTTTGCGGCACTTGCCGATGCGCACGTGGACGCACTCCGTAGCGCACTTGAAGCAGCAGAGCTGACCCAGCACGATCCGACGACATGGCCTGAGCAGGCAGAGATGGCACGCGACGGGAAGTGGGACGAGCTCGAAAATTGGCAGAAAGAACTCAACGCTACAAAAGAGGAATAATAAAAACCCGCACTGTGTGCGGGTTTTTTGTTTGCGAAAGTGACAAAAGCGGTTAGAATAGCGAGCATCGCTCTTTTGCATGCCCAGGTGGTGGAATTGGTATACACACACGGTTGAGGGCCGTGGCTCTTCGAGCATGCGGGTTCGAGTCCCGCCCTGGGCACAAAAACAAATGAAGGCAGTATGAACGTACTGCCTGATTTTGTTTTCGTAGTACAGTTAGACGTACGGCGAGCGCGGAAGATGCGTATCGCACATGTCGGGCGATTTTCTTTTCATACACAAAATAGCTATACTGCCTCCATGGCACTGTACACAGGAAAAGGAGATAAGGGCACGACGAAGTTGTTCGACTCACCGTCAGGAAAGCGCGTAGGGAAGGACTCGGCGATATTCGAGGCACTCGGTACACTTGATGAACTCAATGCCGTGGTGGGGTGGTGTCGCGCAGCATGTTCTGTTGACTGGCTCATCGGCGAGCGCACCGTTGCCAACATGCTGCTTGATGTGCAGCACCACCTCTTTACGATTCAGGCGGAGCTCGCGGGTGCCGATAAGCGCATTCCCGAAGAACATGTGCGTGGTATTGAGCAACGCATTGCACTGATTGAAGGCGAACTTCCGGAAATTCATAGCTTTTTTGTTCCCGGCGGCACAGAGCTCTCGGCTCGGCTCGATGTGGCACGGGCGGTGTCGCGTCGCGCCGAGCGTCGACTGGTAGCGCTTACTGCAGATGACCGAGAGTTATCTGAGTGGACGCTGGCGTATGCAAACCGACTCTCTTCATTACTGTATGCACTGGTGCGGCTGGTAAATCATCGCACCGGCACTGATGAGTTGCCGCCTGACTACATTGTGTAGCTCGCGTCAGCGGCCAAAATTTGGTATATATACGAGCCTAGTGGCGGACGTAGCTCAGTTGGTAGAGCCCCGGATTGTGGTTCCGGTTGTCGTGGGTTCGAGTCCCATCGTTCGCCCCAATTACGCACACACTGTTGCGTAGCAGAGTGTTCACCATGCTACACTTTAGCTATATTATCAGCAGCTAATTTTCATATTCGTATGGAACTTTCATTTTTGCTTGCCCAAGTCATGGGACTGTACCTGATCCTCGAAGGTATCGTGGTGCTCGCGCGACGCAAATTTGTTGTCTCAATCGTGAACGACATGAGCAAGAACCGCTCGCTCATGTTTGTAACGGGCGCAATGGCCATCATTCTTGGCCTGCTCGTTGTCCTGAGTCACAACGTCTGGGAGGCGACATGGCGTGTGGTACCGACGCTCATCGGGTGGCTCATGCTCATTGAGGGAATTTTGATTTTCTTCATTCCGGGTGTGCTTATCAAGTGGGCGAAGCTGTTTGCGCGTCAGCGCAACCTCACCGTCTTCGTGGGTATCCTTGCGCTCATTCTTGGCGCGTACCTTGCCGCAGTCGGTTTCCAAATCGGTCTGTAACAGCCGAATCTCTGAGCAAAAAACGCGCGAAACATCGCGCGTTTTTGCGTATACTGGTAGGACATGAACACGCGTACCTACATACCGCTTGCGTGCGCGATTGCGCTCGTATTCATTACCGCCGCGGTGGTGGCCGTGTGGACGCCGCGTGCTGCGAGCGAGGTCCGACCGCTTCCCGACGTGACGCTTACCACCTTTGACGGACAGGCAGTGTCGCTGCGCGAGGAAGTGCGCGGGCAAGTGGCCATTATTAATGCGTGGGCGTCGTGGTGCCCCTACTGCACGCGGGAACTTCCAGACTTCGTACACATACAGGAGGAATTCGGCGACAGTGTCGTGGTGCTTGCGATCAACCGCAAAGAAAGCCGCGGTGCGGCACGTGCCTACCTCGAGCAGCACGCTATTGACGAGGGAGCGGTCCGCATTCTGTTCGACGACAACGACGCCTTCTATGCGGCAATTCAAGGTGTGGCCATGCCCGAGACGGTCGTTGTCGACCGCACCGGCGACATTGTTTTTCACGCCCGCGGCCCCATGACGCTCGCGGATATGCGTCGCGTATTGGCAGAGACACTTGCCGACGATCAGTAGTGTGTAAGTGCCCGACCACTGACGCGTCATCAATGCTATACTTTTAGGAGTTTTATTATAACGCTAGTTATGTCTATGGATATGGGATTTACCAACGGCGTCGAAGACAAGCACAAGCGCTACCTCGTACAGGCAGGAGCGCTCGCCCTTGTTTTCCTTTCGTTGTTTTTATTCACACAGATACTCAATGGATTCAAAGAGTATCAATACATCGGGGCAAGTAACTCGAACACCATCACGGTGTCGGGGCAGGGGGAAGCGCTTGCCGTACCTGATGTTGCCGTGTTTACCGCAACCGTCACTGAAGAAGCTGACGACGTGGCAACAGCGCAGGATGCCGCTGCAACAGCGGTCAACGACATCATTGCCTACCTTGACGAACAAGGTGTGGCAGAAAAGGACATTAAAACGACCGGATACAATGTGTATCCGCGCTACGAATACCCTGAGATTCAGTGTATTACCGCACCATGTCCGCGCGGTGAGCGTACACTCGTTGGCTACGAAGTGTCACAAACGGTGCGCGTGAAAGTGCGTGACACTGAAATGGCAGGGAGCCTGCTCTCAGGTGTTGGCTCACGCGGTGTATCAAACATCAGCGGATTGTCATTTGAAATTGATGACGATGACGCACTCCGTCAGGAAGCACGCCGCAGCGCCATTAATGACGCGAAAGAAAAAGCACGCGTACTTGCGAACGACCTTGGCGTTGACCTCGTACGTGTCGTGAACTTCTATGAAGAGTCGGGGCGCGCAACGCCATACGCGGCACGCAACATGGCTCTTGAAGACGCAGCCGTTGGTGGCTCAGTTGCACCAAGCGTGCCAACCGGAGAAAATGAAGTGAGTTCCAACGTAACGATTGTGTACGAAATTCGCTAGCCATCGGTAGCATAGCTACGCACGAAAAACGCCGCTCGCCAGAGCGGCGTTTGGCGTTCTTGACTTTGGCTAAAATCGCGGTACTATGCTCCATAACACGCCCGCGAGGGCGTTTTACATTTGGCGTAATTAGTGACTCTATGGCAAATCGATTTATTCAATACGTGAAGGATGTACGTGGCGAAATGACCCACGTGGCATGGCCGACACAGAAGCAGACCGCGATTTTTACCGCGCTTGTTATTGCAGTGTCAATCGTGACAGCATTGTATCTCGGCGCATTCGACTACGTCTTTACCAGTGTACTCGACACCGTTATCTAGTATGGGAAAACAACTCGAAACAAATGAGCGACGATGGTACGTCATCCACACGTACTCAGGATACGAAGAAGCGGTTGCGCGTAACCTGCGCCAGCGTATTGACTCAATGGGCATGAAAGACCAGATTTTTCAGGTTATCGTACCGACTGAGAAGAAGATTAAGGTGAAAGCGGGGAAGCGTACTGAGGAGCGCGAGAAGGTGTATCCCGGCTACGTACTCGTTGATATGATCGTGAACGACGAGTCGTGGTACGTCGTACGTAACACGCCGCGCGTGACGGGCTTTGTCGGATCAGGAACACAGCCGGTGCCACTGGCACAGGAAGAAGTCGACACGCTCTTTAAGCGCATGGAGTCAGACACGGCAAAGCACGCAATTGAACTCTCTGTTGATGACCCAGTGGTGATTGCCGACGGACCATTTAAAGACCTTGAAGGAAAGGTTGGGGAAGTGGACGAAGAGCGCGGCAAGGTGAAAGTCATGGTGCCGATGTTCGGCCGCGAGACACCCGTCGAGCTTGATTTCTTGCAAGTAAAGCGAATTTAGGTAGTATTAGCGCTCAAATATGGCAAAAAAGATTGAACGAAAACTCAAACTGCAAGTGCCCGCCGGAAAGGCGACGCCTGCACCGCCGCTTGGCCCTGCATTGGGGCAGGTCGGCATCAACATCAGCGACTTCGTGAACCAGTTTAACGAGGCGACGAAAGACATGGGCGGCGACATTCTGCCGGTGATCATCAACGTGTACGACGACCGCAGCTTTGATTTCGTACTCAAGAAACCACCTGCATCTCGTTTGCTGCTGAAAAAGATTGGACAGCAGAAGGGCTCAGGAACTAACGTGTCGAAGAAGGTGGGCAAGGTGACACAAAAAGACCTCGAAGAGGTTGCCGAGCAAAAAATGGACGACTTAAACGCACACGATGTGAAGCAGGCGGCAAAAATTATTGCCGGCACTGCGCGATCGATGGGTATTGAGGTTACTGACTAGCGACACCGCGACCAGATCGCTTGAAAAAACACCGCCACCGAGCGGTGTTTTTTCGTGTCTGGAGAGAGTGCTATACTGCAGGCACATATGGCGACACCACAAGAGCTACCGTTTCTCGAAGCACAGGATGGCGATGTGTACGCGGCTATTCGCGCGGAAGAGGAGCGAGAAGAAGACGGCCTTGAGCTCATTCCGTCAGAAAACTACGTGTCCAAGGCGGTGCGCGAAGCAAATGGCTCAATCTTTACCAATAAGTACTCAGAAGGGTACCCACACAAGCGCTACTACGGCGGGCAAGAGCATACTGATGCAGTAGAAACTATTGCCCGCGATCGTGCAAAAGAGCTGTTTGGGTGTCAGTACGCAAACGTGCAGCCGCATGCCGGTGCACCCGCAAACCTTGCGATGTACTTTGCGCTCCTCGAGCCGGGAGACACCGTGCTAGGTATGGATCTCTCACATGGCGGCCACCTGACGCATGGCCATCCCGTGACTGCAATCACGAAGGTGTTTAACTTTGTTCGCTACAAGATGAAGGACGTCGACACAGGGGAGATCGACTACGACCAATTGCGCGAAACAGCCCAAAACGAGAAGCCGAAAATTGTACTCGCAGGTTTTTCGGCGTACAGTCGCGAACTCGACTATAAAACGATTGCTGATATTGCTCATGAGGTTGGTGCACTCGCCGTCATGGATGCGGCGCACATTGCAGGGCTCATTGCCGGTGGTGTCCACGAAAATCCGTTTGCACACGGCTTTGACGTGATGACGACCACAACACACAAAACGCTCCGCGGCCCGCGTGGTGGGCTCATTTTGGTGCGTGACGATGCGGAGAGAGCAAAACAGATAGACAAGGCAGTCTTTCCTGGGTTACAGGGTGGGCCGCTCATGCACCATGTTGCAGCAAAAGCAGTTGCGTTTGGCGAGGCACTCCATCCGAGTTTCAAAGACTATGCCGCACAAGTGATTCGCAACGCTGCGGCGATGGCCGAGGTATTCGCTAAAGAAGATATCCGTATGATTGGTGGCGGTACGAGTAACCATCTTATCCTCGCCGACGTGACCTCACTTGGTCCCAATGGCGCTGAGGCGGAAGCGGTGCTCGATACGGTGGGTATCACCCTGAATAAAAATGTGATTGCCGATGACCCGAACCCACCAATGAAGCCTTCGGGTATCCGCTTTGGTACGCCCGCGATCACCACACGCGGCTTTACCGAAAAAGAGTGTGCGCGTGTTGCCGAGCTGATGATTGAAACTCTGCGCAAGCACGATGACGCAACATTTAAAGAGTGGGCCCGCGAAGAGGTGCGCATGCTGGCGCGCAAACACCCCATTCCTGACAAACACTTTTAGTAGCTAAAGCGCTCATTTGACGTCATTTGAGCGATTTATGTCGTAGGACGGCTTAACTGCGTATAGGTATAGCGCAGCCCTTCGTGCTCATACGCCTCTTCTGAGTGCACCTTACTAAACTCGCTATAGTCGGGAAAAAACACGTCTGCGTCAGGTTCGTCGTCAACAATGGTGAGGTCGAGCACATCAGTGTAGGGAAGCAGTGCCGCATAGACCTGCGCACCGCCAATGACGTACACCTTCTCGCTTCCATCGGCAGCGCGAGCCGCCGCGAGGGCCTCTTCGGGGCTGTGCATCACCAGTGCACCTTCAGCGGTGTAGTTGGCATTGCGCGTCAGTACGATATTCGTGCGATTGGGGAGCGGCTTTTTCGGGAGCGACGCGTAGGTGTTCGCACCCATGATAATGGGGTGCCCGTCCGTGAGCGCCTTAAAGCGCGGTAAATCACCTGGGAGGTGCCAGAGCAAATCGTTGTCTTTTCCGAGCGCGCGTCTCTCGCGCGAAATAGCAGCAATGGCGATAATCGTGGTGGTCATACGACAACACTATAGCATGGTGTGCAACCGCTCTTTGAGGGTGTCGGATGGTATACTTTAGGGCATGCGACAGTATCTGGACGGACTGCACGACATTATGGAAAACGGTGTCGACCGTGAAGGAAGAAATGGGTGGACACGGTCACGTTTTGCTCTGCAGATGCGCTTCGACTTGCGCGATGGCTTTCCTGCAGTCACTACAAAAAAACTCGCATTTAAATCGGTACTCTCAGAACTCCTCTGGTTTATTGAAGGGTCGGGAGATGAGCGACGTCTTGCCGAAATACTGCATGGTACGCGTGATCCTGAAAAGAAAACCATCTGGACGGCAAATGCTGAAGCAGAGTACTGGAAACGAAAAGCGGCATTTGACGGTGACTTAGGGCGTGTCTACGGTGTGCAGTGGCGCTCATGGCAAAATGCTGACGGGGAGACGTTTGATCAGCTCGCCGATGTGATTGCGCGTATTAAAACAGACCCGTATGACCGACGCCTGATTGTGTCGGCGTGGAATCCGGGCGAGCTGCATAAAATGGCGCTCCCGCCCTGTCATCGTGATTTCCAGTTTTATGTGGCCGACGGCTCCATTTCTTTGCATATGAATCAGCGCAGCTGCGACATGTTCCTTGGCGTGCCGTTTAACATTGCCAGCTACGCTATGTTGCTCTCCATGGTGGCGCAGGTGACCGATCTTACGCCGCACGAGGCCGTATTTACCTTTAACGATGCACACATTTACCACGCTCACTTCGATGCAGTGAAAGAGCAGTTGAAGCGAACGCCCGATGCCCTGCCGACGCTTTGGATTAATCCCGATGTACAGACAATTGATGACTTTACGATGGACGATCTGAAGCTTGAAAATTATGCACCGCAAGAGACCATTAAAGCGCCGATGATTGTGTAGTGGTATGGCAGCAGGCACGCACGATACACATGAGGGAGCACTTCCGTGTCAGACCATCCGCACGTACATTGCGCAGGGACATATCCGTTCGGCGCACGAAAAAAACGTGCAACCTGCATCGCTTGACCTTTCAATTTCTGACGAAGTCTATCGTTTACCGGGGGTGGTACAGCCACTGGTACGCGAATCAGTCCGTTCGCTGATCGAGCGCTTCAAGGGCGTTCGTTGTAGTTTGGATGCGACCTTTGAGCGCAACACAGTGTACATCGCACGACTCAATGAGTCGCTCGCATTGCCAGATGGGGTGTACGGACTCATGAACCCAAAGTCAACAACAGGGCGACTTGATGTACATGTGCGGGTTATGGCAGATGGAACACCGCGTTTTGATACGGTTGAGGAGGGGTTTGATGGGGAGCTGTGGATCATGATTGTACCGCGTTCGTTTCCGCTTGCTGTTGAAGCGGGGACACCATTTGCGCAACTCCGTTTGTTTCGGGGGCACCCACGATTGGATGAGGCGGCGCTCGAGGACGCGTTTGATGTCGAAGGGCTCTTGTGGCGCGATACGGGCGATCAGATTCTCTATGAAGACATGCCCTTTTCTGATCACGACGGATCAATCATTTTGACGCTTGATACGTACAGCGAGCCAATGGGTTGGGTGGCGACAAATGTAAATACACCGATCAATCCTGCTGTTGTCGGCGGGTATGATGCAGCGAAGTTTTTCCAACCCGTCGTACCTGATGGCGGATACGTGTACTTACGTCGCGACCACTTCTACATTCTCTCGACGCGTGAACTTATTCGCGTCCCACCAACACTTGCGTGTGAAATGGTCCCTATGGATGAGCGCTCGGGCGAGTTCCGCGCACACTACGCCGGCTTCATTGATCCGGGTTGGGGCTGGGGCGAACACGGAGAGGAAAAAGGGCGGCCACTGACGCTTGAGGTACGCCCGCACGAGGACATTATCATCGGTCCACGGCAACCGATCGGCAAGATTGCATTTGAGCGGATGCAGAACAAGCCTGACACCGTATATGATTTAGCGGGATCAAATTACAGGAGCCAGTCCGGGCCGAAGTTGGCAAAGCAGTTCACGCAATAGATATATGAAACGAAAAGGAACATTCATTGTTATCGACGGTGGCGAAGGATCAGGCACGACGACCGTTGCAAAGGAAATGGTTGCGCAGTTCGGGTGGGGTGCGGTAGGCACGCGCGAACCCGGCGGATCAGCATATGCGGAAAAAATCCGTGAGCTCGTGCTCTCAGATGAGGCAAAAACATCAGATGCGGAGACCCAATTTGCACTCTTTTGGGCGGCGCGACGAGATCTCGTCAAGCAGACCATTATGCCCGCACTTGATGACGGGAAGGTGGTCATTTGCGATCGTTTCGATTCATCAACGTATGCGTATCAGATTATCGCGCAGGGAAACATGCAACTGCTTGATCTTTTCTGGAAAGTGCGGGCGCACTTCCTCGGCGAGTGCGTTCCTGATGCATACATTTTGCTTGATGTGTCGCCCGAAACTGGTATTGCGCGAGCGAAGCAGCGGAGCGAGGCGCTTAACCACTTTGATAAGCGAAAAATTGATTTTCACCAAAAGGTCAACAAGGGCTTCAAGGAATTTATCATGACCAAGGTGGAAAATGGTATTGTTATTGATGCAGAGCAACCGCTCGACACGGTATGTAAAGAGACATGGGATGCGATACAGCGCACCGTAACATAAGGTATACCTATGAATTTTAATGAATACCAAGACAAAGCATCAGAAACCGCGCAATTTGAACGTACGGGGTTGCCGGCAATTATTTACGTGACGCTCGGGCTTGCGGGGGAAACGGGTGAGCTTGTCGAAAAGATAAAGAAAGCATTTCGTAACGACGGCGGAGCCATTTCTGATGGTGCCAAAGAGGACATAAAGCGGGAGATGGGTGACGTGCTCTGGTATCTATCACAAAGCGCGCGTGCACTCGACATTGATTTCGATGATGTAGCGACGGCGAACCTCACAAAATTGAAAGATCGCCAAGAGCGCGACACGATAAAAAGTGAAGGAGACTACCGGTAGTATGGTGCAGGAGACGATTGCACAACTTGTCCGCGATGCACTACAAGAGTGCGGTTTGGAAGCAACAGCGGTGGTGCTGGAGCATCCCGCAGACCTGTCGCACGGCGACTATTCATGCAATGTCGCGCTTGCACTTGCAAAAGCGGCGGGGAAGAATCCGCACGATCTTGCTGAAGCAATCGTGGCGGCGCTCCCTGCATCAGACGCAGTCGAAAAGGTAGCTATTGCCGGACCGGGTTTCATCAACTTCTTTCTCTCCAAAGACTTTTTTACTGAACACACTACAGCGGCAGCAGCGCAACAGGACGAGTGGGGGAGTAATGACGTGAAGAGCGGGGAGCGCACTATTGTTGAATATACAGATCCGAATCCATTCAAGGAGTTGCATATCGGGCACCTCGTACCCAATGCGCTTGGTGAATCACTTGCTCGATTACACGAGGTCGCTGGTGCTGAAGTACGTCGCGTGACCTTTCAGGGGGATGTTGGTCTGCATGTCGCCAAGGCACTCTGGGGGCTGCAACACGGTGGCGTCACACCGGATGAAGCAATCACTGCAGATATGCTCGGGAAGGCATACGCACGCGGCGCTCGCGCGTTTGAAGATGATGCCGCCGCGGCTGATGAAATGAAAGCGCTTAACAAGACAATTTACGAACGTGGTGACGAGACAGTGAATGCGCTCTACGATGCCGGCAAAGCAGCGTCGCTCGAGTATTTTGAAGCAGCGTATCGTATTCTCGGTAGCGATTTTGATCACTACTTCTTCGAGAGTGAGACGGGGCCACTCGGCAAATCAGAAGTTGAGAAGCACATTGGCGACATTTTTGAACAGAGTGACGGTGCCGTTATTTTCCCCGGCGAAAAGTACGGGCTCCACACCCGCGTGTTTATCAATGCCGAAGGGTTGCCAACCTACGAGAGTAAAGACATTGGTCTTGCGCTTGCAAAAAAAGCATGGTGGCCATTCGATGTAGCCATCACCGTAACGGGTACGGAACAAAAGAGCTACTTTGACGTGGTGACGAAAGCAATCGAGCTCATACTACCTGACGTGCAGGGAGGCATCCGCCTTGTGACAAACGGCATGCTTAAGCTTACCGAAGGAAAGATGTCATCGCGTACCGGCGACGTTATTCCAGCACTGTCGCTGGTGGAAGATACGACTGAGCGGGTGAAGGCGCGCATGGCAGAAGCAGATGATGCCACAGCGCAACAGGTTGCAGTTGGCGCAATAAAGTATGCAATTCTCAAGAACACCACCGGCAAAGATATCCTCTTTGATCCCGTACATGCCATTGCTCTTGAAGGGGACACGGGGCCGTACCTGCAGTACACGCATGCCCGTGCGTGCTCGGTGCTTGCTAAGGGTGGCTACGACCCTGCAGCGCCAGTGTCGCGCGATGACCTAGACGTCACCGACGTTGAGCGGCTACTGTACCGTTTTCCTGAGGTCGTTGCCCGATCAGTAGAGGAGTACGAGCCGCACTACGTGGCAAATTACCTCAACGACCTCGCGAGCGCATTCAATAGCTGGTATGCACACGAACAGATCGTGGACGGCAGTGACGCGCAAGGGTACAAGCTTGCGATCACGCACGCAGTTGCCGTCACCTTAAAACGCGGGTTATGGATGCTCGGCATCGAGGCACCTGAGAAAATGTAAGCCTTTCGTACTTTTGTCAGCATGTTTCGATTAATCGAAACATGCACGCACTGGGCATATCGTGTGTACAACCTGTGAGTAGCGTGGGGATAGAATATACTCAAATGGTACACTGGTCTTAGATTTGGTATTTGTCACTATGGATCGTGGAGAGGAACATGTCACTACAAGCAAACGCTGCGCTTGGAAAACACGATACAGAAAAACAACCAAGTCCGTGGAAGGACGCTGACTTTCGCAAGCGGCACTTTGTACGGCAGGTAGAGCGTCTGCTCGCATCGGAACATCCGTATGCCTGTCTTCGAGCTGCCGACAACGCACAACTTTGCGTCTTGACGGCGAGAGAGGCACAGGAGCTTGATTGCGATACCGCAATTCGGCAGCTAGTGCTCCGGCTCGATTTGCCGTATGGCGTACATCTGTCGTATGCGAAATAAAGGCGTATTCCTTCCTCTTAGTCGCCCGCGAAAGCGGGCGACAGTTTTTTATTGATTATCCAAAATGCTCCAGAGGGCGCAGGCGGCATAAGTGCGGTAGGGTGCCCAGCGCGCAGCGTGTTCTTCAATGACCTCGGGCGTCGGCAGTGTTTCGTAGCCGTACACTTTTTGTATACTTTTGCGCAAGCCAAGGTCTCCCGTAGAGAAAATATCTTCGTGGCCGAGTGCAAACATAAGAAACATCTCAGCGCTCCATGGGCCAATGCCGCGGACTTCCTGTAGCGCCGTGCGCGCCTCGATTTCAGACATGGTGCGCAGCGTCGACAGCGTCAGCGACCGTGTGCTAACGCGCTCACTCAAGTCTTTGAGAGCACGAATTTTTGCGTAGGAAATGCCACTTTCGCGCAGCGCCTCGTCAGAGAGGGAAAGGATGTGTGTGGCAGTCGGCGTTTTGCGCGGGAAGCGTGCGCGAAACTTCTCCCAGATAGCGCGCGCCGCCTTGCCCGAGAGTTGCTGGCCGACAATGGTGCGGCACATACTCCCGAATAAATCCCGTGTTGTCTCGGGACCGGCGCGCAGCGTGCCGTTGAACGAGACGATTGCTTCGTGCAAGACCGGGTCGACGGCGCGAAAGTGGGTGAGTACGTGTTGAGGCACAGCACTACTCTAGCACGTTGTCGCGCGGCGCTGTATTCTGCTAGGATACAGCCTATGGCTCAACAGCAAGAAAAAAAGAGTGAAGTTGTCCGACACGAGGAAGCCGTACTGGCGTTTTGGAATGAGCATAACACCTTTGAAAAATCCGTTGCAAAAGAGGCACCCAATGGGGAGTACATTTTTTATGACGGTCCGCCGTTTGCGACGGGTACACCGCACCATGGACACCTCGTGCAAAGTGCACTCAAAGATGCCGTACCGCGGTACTGGACGATGCGCGGCTATCGCGTTAAGCGCCAGTGGGGGTGGGATTGCCACGGACTACCGATAGAGAATATTGTCGAAAAAGAGCTCGGGACTAAGAGTAAAAAAGACATCATTGAGCTCGGCGTGAAGAAGTTTAACGACCTCTGTCGTGAGAAGATTTTTACCTACGTTGATGCGTGGAAAGAGTTCATCCCGCGGTTTGGACGCTGGGCGGATCTCGAGCACCCGTACGTCACCATGGACACCGACTACATGGAGAGTGAGTGGTGGGCGTTTAAGTCGCTCTACGAAAAAGGTTTAGTGTACGAGGACTACCGATCAATGCACATTTGTCCGCGCTGTGAGACAACACTGGCGCAGGCTGAAGTGACCGAGGGGTACACTGACGTGAAAGACTTGTCGGCGTATGCACAATTCGAACTTGTTGACGAACCCGGCACATTCTTTGTTGCGTGGACGACCACGCCGTGGACGCTTCCCGGCAATGCGGCACTGGCAGTGGGGGCGGATATTGTCTACGTACGCATTACGCTACAGGGCGAACAGGAAGGGTCCTACATTCTCGCGAAAGCGCAATGCAAGGAGGTGCTCGGTGACCGCGACTATACCATTGAAGAAGAACTAAAAGGCTCAGCATTGGTTGGAAAGGCGTATACACCACTGTTCGACTACTACGCGACGCAAACCGAGCTTGAGCATCATGCGCGTGGCTGGAGGGTGTACGCGGCGGACTTTGTGACGACTGACGAGGGGACGGGCATTGTGCACATTGCTCCTGCGTACGGGCAGGACGACTTGGAACTCGGTAAACAGGAGCAGTTGCCGTTCATTCAGCACGTGGGTATGGACGGCCGATTCGCACCTGCAGTGACTGATTTTGCAGGTATGCGCGTGAAGACCAAAGACGACCCGATGGCAGCTGACATTGAGGTGGTGAAGTACCTTGCGCACAACGGGATGCTATTCGACAAGAAAAAAATTGAGCACAGCTATCCGCTCTGTTGGCGCTGTGACACGCCGCTCATCAACTACGCCACCAGCTCGTGGTTTGTCGCGGTGCAAAAAATAAAACAGGAGTTGCTCGCACAGGCGCAGTCCATCAACTGGTCGCCGGAACACCTTAAAGACGGTCGCTGGGGTAGGTGGCTTGAGGGTGCACGCGACTGGTCTATTTCTCGGCAGCGCTTCTGGGCGAATACGATTCCCGTATGGCGCTGTGAGGAATGTGAACAGGATCAGGTCTTTGGCTCGATTGCCGAACTGCAGGAGGCGAGTGGTGTACGTGTGAATGATCTTCACAAAGATGTCCTCGACGAGATCACCGTGCCGTGTGCGTGTGGCGGAGCCGCGCACCGCGTACCTGACGTACTCGATACGTGGTTTAACTCAGGATCGGTACCGTATGCGTCGTATCACTACCCATTTGAAAACAAAGATGAAGTCGCCAAGCGCATTCCTGCTGACTTTATTGCCGAAGGGCAAGATCAGGTGAGTAAGTGGTTCTACTACCAACATGTGCTCAGTACTGCGCTGTTCGGGCGCAACGCGTTCAAGAATGTGATTACCAGCGGGGTTGTGCTTGCCGAAGACGGTAAAAAGATGAGCAAGAGTCTGCAGAACTATCCTGACCCACGGGAGCTCTTTGATCACTACGGCGCTGACGCAGTGCGGCTGTATCTGCTCTCGACACCAATAGTGCGCGCTGAGAACCTCAACTTTAGTGAAGACGGTGTTGCGCAGCTCAGTAGCAAAGTCATGGGGCGCGCGACGAACGTCTACACACTGTACGCGCAGAGTGCCGCCAGCGTTGCACACACGGCACATCCTGACAGTGCGCATGTGCTTGATCGTTGGATCATCGCGCGGCTGCGCGAGCTGCACACGAGTGTGACGGCGAGCATGGAGCGCTACGAACTTGATCGGGCAACGCGGCCGCTCATTGATTTTGTCGACGACCTCTCGACGTGGTACGTACGCCGTTCGCGTGATCGCTTCAAGAGTGACGATACGGAAGATGCGGCACAGGCATTGGCGACGACACGCTGGGTGCTCCGTGAGTACGCAAAGGTGTGTGCACCGTTTACGCCGTTCATTGCCGAGTGGCTGTGGCAGGAACTCAAAGACGCCGACGACCCTGAGAGCGTGCACTTGGCTAACTGGAGTGACGTTGTTGCTGCCGATGCGGTTGTGATCGAGACCATGGAAACAGCGCGCCGTATCGTATCTGATGCACTGGAGGCGCGTGTCCAGTCGGGCATTAAGGTGCGCCAACCGCTGGCACAGTTGGCATCGCGTACGGCGCTGCCGGACGAGTACGCTGCGCTCGTGTGTGAGGAGGTCAACGTGAAGCAGTTTGTGCATGACGAATCGCTGGTTGAGCCGGTAGCACTCGACACCGAACTCACCGACGAACTGCGCGAAGAGGGTGCACTGCGCGAGCTCATCCGTGCGCTGCAAGATGCCCGCAAGAAGGCAGGGCTCGAGGCAGGACAGAAAGCACTGGCAACCGTTGCAGGAGATGCGCAGACAAAGACACTGCTTGAAACCTACCAGAGTGACATCTTTGCACAGACAACGCTTGGTATTGAGTACACACCGGCCGAGCAGTTTTCGGTTACCATTGATGCGTAATGGCGCATACGACACACACTACTGACGCAATTGTCCTCAGCTCGGTTGAGGGACGCGATGCTGACAAACTCTTTTGGTTGCTGACCGATGAGATTGGCCTTATCGCTGCATCAGCGCGGAGCGTGCGTGAGGAAGGATCGAAACTACGCTATGCACTGCAGGATCTGGCGCTCATTCGCGCCTCGGTGGTGCGCGGGAAGGCGGGGTGGAAGCTCATTGGCGCGGAGCTGCAGCGCGCATATACGCCACTGAGTGGCGAGGCGCAGCGCGCCTACGGCAGACTCGCCGCGCTCGTGCGTCGTCTAACACCGCCGGACGAACACTGTCCGCGCATTCACGACACACTGCTGCAGGTGCGGGAGGCACTACACGCATCACCTGCGCACGTACCCGAATTCGAATTACTCGCGGTGGCACGCATTCTTGACGAACTTGGCTACCTTGCCGCATCGACTGCAACTGCCACGCTTGTCTCTGACGCACCGTTTACGCCTGACACCGCCGCAGCAGTGCACGAGCATCGTGCGGCACTGCTGCGGAGCGTGAATGAGGCCATTGCTGACAGCCAACTGTAGTTAATCAACGTACGCGGTCTTTAGCCGATGCTCCGTCTGCTATACTTTGCATATATGGCAGATTCTCGCGACCGTACACCACAGGATGGCGATGCACGCGACGACGGGCGCATCGAAAAGTTGCGCTACAGCATGTATTCGCGTAGCAACCAACCGCGACAGCGGCCACGACGGTCGCTGCGGGATCAGGAGAGTGACCTGCCGACGGACTGGGAGCAGGAGGACGTGGCAGACACCACGCCGGTGCGCGAAGAGCCGACACAACGTGGCGGCACCATACTGTCACAATACTCGTGGTCGACGATTTTCTTTGCACTTGCGGTGGCCGTGTTCGTCATCGCCGGAAGTGTGGCCGTGTGGTTCATTCTTTCCGGATCGAATGTCGTGTCGGCGCGCAATATTGATATTTCAGTGTATGGGCCGCGTACGATCGAAGGAGGAACACCGCTCGAGCTTCAGATTGAAGTGCGCAACAACAATGGCACAACACTGGAGTACGCCGATTTAATTATCACGTACCCCGAACATGCACTGATGCAAGACGGCTTTAAGCGTGACGCGCAGACGCAGCAAGTTGAGCAGCGCGTGTCACTCGGCAGTATTGAAGCGGGCGGCTCGCGAAGCGGCACGGTGAGTGCGGTGCTCCTCGGGCAATCGGGCGAGCGCTACGACGTGACGATCGCGCTTGAGTATCGACTCGAAAATTCAAGCGCCCTCTTTTTTGATGAAGAACAGTACTCAGTGCTGCTTTCCTCAGACGCACTCGACGTTTCAGTTGAAGCGTCCGAGGAAGCGATCTCAGGGCAGCGGTACACCATCACCGCGTTTGTAACATCACAGACCGACACGACGCTTTCGAATGTTGTAGTGCATCCGTCGTATCCATTCGGATTTACCGTTGACACGACTGAGCCCGAGGCGCGCGATGACGGCTCTATTGTGCTGGGTGATCTGGCGCCGGGTGAAACGCGCGAAGTGTACATCGCGGGAAGCCTTGAGGGACAGACAGACGACGAGCGCACCTTCCGGTTTGTCACGACACGTGTTGATCCGCTCGATCAGCGGCAGGCGGAAATTAGCCTCACGAGCATTGAACAGGAGGTGAGCATCCGACGGCCGTTTCTCGATATGGAGCTTGCCTTTGGCGAGAGCGACGTGATTGCTGATGAGTTTACGGCCCGCCCTGGCGAGTCGGTGACGGTTGATTTGACGTGGCGCAACAATCTCGACGTGCCGCTCTCGAATGTGGTCATTGCGGCAACGCTCGGCGGAGAAGGACTGAATCCGTACACCGTTGCCGCCGGTCGCGGCTTCTACCGCTCAATTGACTCCATCGTGTTGTGGGATAAGGCAACGACAAACGGTGACCTTGAGTACATTCCTGCCGGTGAAAGTGGCCGCGTGTCATTTACCATCACGCCGTATATCACCGACGAGCTGCTCGCGATCGAAAACCCGACAATTACGTTTGAGCTGCACGCCTCAGGAAACAGGCTCTCGGAGGGAAATGTTCCCGAATTAATTCAGTCGACAGTAACCGAAGAGTTGAAGATGGAGACGGTCGTGACCGCGTCGGCTGAGGCGCTCTACTTCGACAACCCACTCGGCAGCGTTGGACCACTGCCGCCGAAGGTGCAGCATGAGACGACGTACGGCATTTTGTGGGAATTGAGTAACTCAACGAACCGCGTACGTGACGGACGGGTGACCGCAACACTGCCGCCATACGTGCGGTGGCTGGGCACTGTGTCGCCATCAGCCGAGCGCGTCACCTTTAATGAACGTGACGGCACCATTACGTGGTACGTCGGAAACTTGCTCAATGACACGGGTGTCGGCGATCGTGCACCACGGCGAGTGATTTTTGCACTTGGTTTGGTGCCGAGTGCCAGCCAAGTGGGGCAGGCACCCGAGCTGCTGCTCAATCAGACGTTCCGCGGTATCGATGACTTTACCGAAACACAGTTGCAGGAGTCATTCCCGTCGGTAGACACGCGATTGAATGAAGAAGACTTTGCGGGCGTCTATGGCACCGTAGTGCGCTAGCGTGTATAGTACCCGACATGGCGACAGAGAAGACAATGGACAAGATTATCTCGTTGGCAAAGCGTCGCGGATTCATCTTTCAGGGCTCTGAAATATACGGCGGACTTGCCGGCACGTGGGACTATGGGCCACTGGGCGTCGCACTGAAGAACAACATTAAACAATCGTGGTGGCGCTACTTTGTCGATAGTCGTGACGACATGTACGGACTCGACGCTGCTATTTTAATGAACGAAAAAGTATGGGAGGCGAGCGGCCACACGGGTGCTGGGTTTAGCGACCCGCTCGTAGAATGTGGATCGTGTAAAAAGCGGTTCCGTGCTGATCATCTTGACGATGCAACCGTCTGTCCTGAGTGTGGCGGCGCGCTTGGCGAGCAGCGTGATTTCAATCTAATGTTTGAAACGAAGGTCGGTGCGCAGGGGAGTGCAAAGAGCTATCTGCGCCCCGAAACCGCACAGGGTATCTTTGTAAACTTCAAAAATGTGGTGGACACGATGCGTCCGAAATTGCCATTTGGTATCGCGCAAATCGGCAAGGCGTTTCGTAACGAAATTGCGCCACGTGATTTTGTATTTCGCTCACGTGAGTTTGAACAAATGGAGATTGAGTACTTTGTGCGCCCTGAGGAGTGGAAAGCGCAATTTGAGCAGTGGCGCACGTACATCTGGGGGTGGCTCGAGCGTATCGGTCTTTCGACAGACAGCGTGCGCGAGTACGAGGTACCCGCGGACGATCTTGCGCATTACTCAAAGCGTACCATTGACTTTGAGTACGACTACCCGAACAAAGGCTTTGATGAGCTCCTTGGCTTTGCGTACCGTACCGACCACGATCTCCAGAGTCACATCGCTGCCAGTGGTGAAAAACTTGCCTACACGACCGCTGACGGAGAAAAACTGGTGCCGCACGTACTGGAGCCGTCGTTTGGTATCGAGCGGGCAATCATGGCCGTACTTGCAGAAAGCTACACTGAAGACGAAATGGGCGGGGAGACGAGAGTATTTTTGAAATTCACGCCCGAGCTTGCACCCGTGAAGGTGGCGGTATTTCCACTGCTGAAAAACAAACCGGAATTGGTAGAAAAAGCGCGCGAGGTCTACGCAACACTCAAGAAAGAATATGGCGCTGTGCTATTTGACGACAACGGCAACGTGGGTAAACGGTACCGCCGGCAGGACGAAATTGGCACGCCGTACTGTGTGACGATTGACTTCGACACGCTCGAAGACGAGGCGGTAACCGTACGTGATCGCGATACGGGGGAGCAGCGACGCGTGGCAATCGCTGAGCTGTCTGCTGCGCTACAACTCTAGGGTACGGGTGTGCTATCATCAGCACTATGAGCAACGTGAGTATTCAGATTACGACGGGCACGATCGTACGTATTGTGGTGGTGCTCGGTATTGTTGCGTTGCTATGGACCCTACGGGAGCTGGCACTCATTGTTCTGACGTCGATTGTGATTGCCAGCGCAATTGAGCCGGCGGCGAAAGGACTCACTAAGTATAAAATACCGCGTATTCTCGCTATTTTAGTGGTGTACCTGCTGTTTTTCGGAGTATTCTCCAGCGTCATTTTCTTCCTCTTACCGCCGGTGCTGCGCGAAACGGCACTGCTGCTCTCGGCGCTCCCGAACTATCTTGATGTGCTTGGCGCGACCGATGCGCTCACGTCTGATGCGATTCTGAACACCCGCTCGCTCATTAGCGAACTCTCACTCGGCGACACCGCACGCGACCTGAATGCGGTCGGCAGCAGTGTGTCGGGCAACTTCTTGGCGACCATGAGCCTTATTTTCGGTGGCATCTTTAGCTTTTTCCTGATTGTCGTCTTTTCATTCTACTTTGCCATCAATGAGCGCGGCATTGAAGAGTTCTTGCGCGTGGTGACACCGGTGCGCCACGAGTCGTACGTGATCGGATTGTGGCGCCGCTCGCAGCGTAAGATCGGCTTATGGATGCAGGGGCAGTTCTTGCTCGCCGTGATTATCGGTGTACTCGTGTATCTGGGACTTTCTGTTCTGGGAGTGCCGTACGCGCTGGTGCTCGCCGTGATTGCGGCAGTGATGGAGCTCATTCCAGTATTTGGGCCGATGCTGGCCGCAGTGCCGGCGGTTGGTGTCGCATTTGCCCACGGCGGTATCACCGTTGCGCTCTTGGTTGCCGCCTTTTTCCTCATTATTCACCAATTTGAAAATCACCTCATCTACCCGCTGGTGGTGACGAAGGTTGTCGGCGTGCCACCTATTTTGGTTATTCTCGCACTCTTGATCGGCGCGAAACTTGCAGGTATCCTCGGTATTCTGCTCGCGGTACCGGTTGCAGCCGTTTTCCAAGAAGTGTTTGCTGATCTTGAAAAGACGCGACAGGTACCCCCAGCTGAAGCACATGGATAAGCGCGCACACTACATAACCACCACACTCCCGTACGTAAACGACAACCCGCACCTCGGTCACGCGCTTGAGTTTGTGCAGGCCGATGCACTCGCGCGGTTTTGGCGTGCCCAAGGGCGTGAGGTGTTTTTCAATACCGGCACTGATGAGCACGGGCAGAAAATTGCACAAAAAGCTGCGGAGGCACAGCAGCCGGTGCAGGAGTACGTTGACCACTACGCGCAGCGCTTCATGCACCTCAAAGACACGTTCAGCCTCTCGTACGACCGCTTCATTCGCACCACCGAGGAAGCGCACATGCAGGCGGCGCAAGAGCTGTGGCGCCGCTGCGATGCCGCCGGCGCTATCTACCAAAAGGAGTACACAGGTCTCTACTGCGTTGGCTGCGAGCTGTTTCTTAAAGAGAGTGATCTTGACGAAGACGGGAACTGTCCGAACCACCCAGATCAGACACCGCAGGAGATTTCAGAAACAAACTACTTCTTTCGCCTCACGGCGTACACGGAACAACTGCGCGAACAGCTGGCGACGCACGGGCGCATTGTGCCCGAGTGGCGTCGTGAGGAGGCGCTGCGTTTTCTCGATGAGCTTGATGAAGACATCAGCATTTCGCGCAGTGCCGCGCGCATGAGCTGGGGCGTACCGGTTCCGGATGACGACACGCAGGTGATGTATGTCTGGTTCGATGCATTGACAAACTACATTTCGACACTCGGCTGGCCGGACGACGCTGACGGTTACTTCCAACGCTTTTGGGCAGACGGCGCGACGCTGCAAGTGGCGGGTAAAGACCAGGTTCGCTTTCAGTCGATTATCTGGCAGGCAATGCTTTTGTCGGCAGGGTTACCGACCACCGACACCGTTTTTTACCACGGATTCATCACCAGTGGCGGCAAAAAAATGAGCAAATCGATCGGCAATGTCATCAGTCCGTTTGAGTTGGTTGAGCGGTACGGCACAGACGCGACGCGCTACCTGCTGCTTGCCCACGTACACCCCATTGATGACACTGACATTACGTGGGAGCGGCTTGATGAGTGGTATACCGCAGATCTGGTGAATGGCATCGGTAATCTCACGGCGCGCATTATGAAACTCGCAGAGACACACCTTGACGAGGCAGTGACGCCGGCACACGAGGATGCACCCGCCGACTACACAGCGGCACTCGAGGGGTATGCATTTAACGATGCGCTCGACGTTGTGTGGCAGCGCAGTGCCGCACTGGACGAGAAAATTACCGAGACAGAGCCATTTAAGTTGATTAAAACAGACGTCGAAGCAGCGCAAAAGATAATTCAAGAGTTGACGCTAGAGTTATACACTATTGGCCGCTTGCTGAGTCCGTTTATGCCTGAGGCCAGCGCCGCAGTGCAGCAGGCAGTGCGCACGAACACCAAACCCGATAATCTCTTTCCGCGATTATGATCAACTACATAGACACACACTCACATCTCTACGGTGAGCAGTACGATGAGGATCGCGATGAGGTCTTTGCACGCATGCACGAGGCTGGCGTGGCGACACTCGCGGTTGGTGTCTCATTTGAGACCAGCGTACAGGCGATTGCCTACGCGCAGCACTACGACAGTGTGCTCGGCGCCGTCATCGGCGTGCACCCGACGGACACACACGAACTCTTTATCCCCGAGCAATTTGAGATGATCCTCAACGAGCATGTCGTTGCTGTGGGGGAGTGTGGTCTCGACTACTTCCACACCTCGCTGGCAGAGCACATCGCCCGACAAAATGTCATTCTCGAGCACCAAATTAATTTTGCCGTGGCGCATAATTTGCCGCTGATGCTGCACGTGCGCCCGAGCAAAGGCACCATGGATGCCCACGAGGAAATGCTCGATATACTCGCCGAGCAGAAGCGTGTCCACGGTGATCGGGTCCGTGGGAACGTGCACTTCTTTACGGGCACTGCAGCTATTGCACAGGACTATCTGGATCTGGGCTTCAAAATATCATTTCCGGGTGTCGTGACGTTTGCCGAGGAAACGCACGAGGCAGTGCGCAGAGTGCCGCTGAACATGATGCTCGCCGAAACCGACGCGCCGTATGCCGCGCCCGTACCGCATCGCGGGAAACGAAACGAGCCCGCCTTTGTTGTTGATACAGTCAACGCAATTGCCGCAATTCGCGGGGAAGACGAGACACACGTTGCGGCTCAGTTGCGGGATAATACGATTGCGCACTTCGGCCTACGAAATGCTTGATACCACGTAGTGGCTGTGATACGCTTGCGCGCAATGACTGAAGAAAACACAACAACCGCAACCGTGTACGAGCTGGGCTACCACGTCTTGCCAACGGTTGCTGCTGACGACGTTGACGCGAAAGTTGGGGAATTGCGCAGTGCTATCGAAAAGCACGGCGGTTCATTTATCGCCGAGAGCACGCCCGAGATGACCGACTTGGCGTACACCATGTACACAAGCTACGAGGGGAAGCGTACTGCATACACAAAAGCGTACTTCGGCTGGATTAAGTTTGAGCTCCCCGCGTCTGAAATGGACACGCTCAAGGAGGAGATTGAAGGACATGGCGCACTCTTGCGCAGCGTCATCTTCAAAACGACACGTGAAGACACCCGCGCAGACGCTCAGATGGCATCAGGTGGTATCTTGCGCGAAGTAGAGACGACAGGCACCATCCAGAAGCGTGCAATACAGGAAGAAGGTGGTGAAGTATCCGAGGAGGCAATTGAGCGCTCAATTGGCGAGCTTGTCGGGAGCGACTACCCAAAAACCGAGGGCGCAGCGCCGGAGAAAACGGACGAGACAACTGACGAGGATGCCACAGACACCTCCACCGAAGAAAAAGACGAGGAAAAGAAGTAACAGCAAGGCGCCCATAACGGGCGCTTGTTTCGTGGTACAATGGGCACACTAGCACTAGGATAGGAATATGTATATCAACAAAGCATTCGTCTACGGTAATCTCACGCGTGATCCCGAGTTGCGGGCACTTCCGAGCGGCGTACAGGTAGCGTCGTTTGGTCTGGCAACAAACCGCGTGTACAAAGACAAAGACGGCAACAAGCAGGAGCAAACCGACTTTCACAACATCGTTGTGTTCGGGCGTCAGGCTGAAACAGTGTCGCAGTACCTCAATAAAGGTAGCTCGGCATTTGTTGAAGGGCGTATGCAGACACGCAGCTGGGAACAAGATGGACAGAAAAAGTATCGCACCGAAATCGTGGCTGACCGCGTGCAATTTGGACCGCGTGGCGGTGACGGCGGCGGTGCGCCACGGCAGGCACAAGGCGACGAGTCGGCCGAGCCGTCATCAAGCAACAGTGGCGGCATTGAGTACCCTGAAGAGAATATCGACCCCGACGACATTCCCTTTTAGTAGTGCATGAATCCGACGCAGCAACTCAGCAAGCAGGTATCGTGCGCAACCGTTGAGGAGTTTCGCGAGCAAGTGGCACAGACCCTTGAGGCGATGCAGCAGCTCATGCCGATGTTACAGGGGCCGATTCCTAACGTCCCACAGGCGCGCCAGCAGCTCGCGGATGACCTGAATGCATGCAAAACGCGTCTGCACAACTTACGCGCAGCGAGTACAGCCCTCAAGGGCTCGCTCGATGCCACGCAAGCAGCACGACTTCCCATGTTTGACGACGTGATCGCCGAAATGGAGCGCGATGTAGCCCACGTTGGGGCAGGGCAGCAGACGGCGTAAACTGTTGTTGTTCGACCGACTTTATGCTATAACGTGGCGACATAACGAAAACGAAATGGCAGATTATTTTTCACAACACGGCATTAAACACATTGACTACAAGGACGTTGAGGTCTTGAAGCGTTTTTTGAATCCGCACGGACGCATTTTGGCGCGCACCCGTACGGGATTGAATGCAAAGCACCAGCGCGACCTGACACGCGCCGTTAAGCGCGCCCGCGAAATGGGACTCCTTCCATACATCGATCGGTAACGAGCAACTTTCCTCTACACGACATAAACCGCTATTTTGACGTCAAAATAGCGGTTTTTGGTGAAGCTCACGGCTCGTAGCTTCGCTACACGCGCTCAACGTATTCACCCGTTTCGGTGTTGACGCGGATGGTGTCGCCGGCTTCGATGAAAAGGGGCGTCACCACGGAAATGCCCGTCTCCAGTACAACGGTTTTGGTGCCGCCTGCTGAGGTGTTGCCGCGGATGTTTGGCGGCGCTTCAACCACTGCCAAGTCTACCTTAATCGGGATTGAGAGGCCGATGATATCGCCGTCGAATTCACGTGCGGTAACGGTGTCGCCTTCGCGAACGTAGTCCAGTGCATTACCGACAATGTCGGCGTTGAGCTCAAAGCGGTCTGCAGGGTTGGCGGGGTCGGCAAACACAATAGTGCCACGATTTGCGTAGACGAAACGGATGTCGCGAGCCGCGAGGTCAGCTTCTTGGATCTTATCCGATTGGGTGAACGTCTTTTCGGTGACTGAGCCCGAGCGAAGACTGCGCAATTTTGCCGTGTTGTGCGGCTTTTGGCGCTGCTTTTTCACGACACCCGTGGTTGACAGCACTTCGTACGGCTCGCCGTCGAGTACGATGACGTGTTTGGTGTTCAACTCTGAATATGACAACATGGCGGCAGGATTGTATCATAAAAGTATATATACAACAGAGGCTATGAATGAAGGTATCCCACACAACGAAAAGGACATCTTTGACCAAGCTGAGGATGTCTTGAAAGATCTCGAAGAACATACTCGTCGTTTTGAGCAAGGTGTTGGTCGCGAAATACTTCCGCACGTGGACGATGTGACACAGATGGATGGTGAGCAGTTTTTTGAATTGCGTCGTGCACTAAACATATTTCAGTCGCTTGAGGATGATCTTCGGGCAGTATACATACGCGCATTGAAAGCAAAGGGAAAAGAAGAAAGAGAACTCGCAAGAGAGCTTTCAGAAATACAGGAGGATCTTCAGGTAGACATTCAGTCCATTAAAGAGGTGCTAGGAGAAGAGGATGCTACGCTGGCATCAGGGGAGACACTGCAGTAGTGTCGCGCGAGATGGTACTATGCACGTATGGAAGGCATAGAACCAAAACACCTCGCGAATGATAATGTGCGAATGAAACCACCTGAGTCGGTGGCGGCGCAGGTCACGACAGCGATCGAGCAGGCACACTTTTTCTCAAAGAAAAATTTCAGTATCACGCCATCAGGTATTGATGAACACGGTGATGTGACGTCTGCACTCGAAGCACTTGATACGTATGCAGGAAAGCTGAAGCAGCTCAATAGGTTTCTTAAACCGCTTGATCATGCTGAGGCAGCTCTGGAGCCCTATGAAAGCAGAGAGCTTAGAGAAAAGCTCAAGCGCGTCACAACTCCAATCGAGGAAGTCTACCAGGACGTGAATGCTGAACTAAACCGCCTTATTACTGAAATTCTCGTAAGTGTATCAGCTGGCCTTGAATCATATGTGAATGAACGCACAAGGTTCGGAGCGCTCAGTGACCAGCCGCTCACCGATGAGCTGGCGGCTCAGCTGGCGGCATGGGATGCGCGTACGGACGAATACGGACACTATGCAAGTGAACTGCTCGAGCATGTTGCAAACGTGCAATTCGACGCCTCGCACGAAGGACTATACAAGGACATCATCGAGAAAAGGGAGCAACTCAAGAAACAGCAAAAGGAAGTACGCCAATTACTAGACGGTAAAGACGATCCAGCAGCAGGGGAGCGTCGTGCGCAAGAGTAGTATGAAATTTGAAGGGAACATACAGCGCGAGTCGACGTATGAGCAGATTGCACTGCGTGTCGCTGAAGTCGAGAGCCACTATAAAGAGTTTGCTTCATTTTTTGAGAAACTGAAGCAGTCAACCGATGGCTTTGATGCAGGCGAGACTGCCAAGCGTGACGACTCATTGCGTCAATTTAAGCAAGATGTTTCGCAGCTGTTTGCGCGTATTGACAAGCAGCTCATGGGGCTCATGATTGAACTTGAGTCGGTTGCGTCCGAGGTCCGCAGAAAAAGAGCATCACAGGATATACGCGATCGTGTATTGTATGGAGAGCTTGCAGACATGCTTGAAGACGTTCGGGTCCAGTATGCACGTCTACTTGGCGAGATCTCAGACCATAAAAGGCACGCGCAGCGTTGGCTTGATCTATGATTCCTCTTTCAGTTTCGTGCGGATCTCTTTGAGGACGGCAGTTGCAATTTTGCTGTTTTCGCGCAGAAAAGTGCGCGCGGCATCGTACCCGCGGCCCAGTGCCACATCATCAAACCGGTATGAGGCACCCGCTTTTTCGATAACCTCCATTTTCTCACCAAGGGCGAGGAGTTCGCCTTCGCGTGAAATACCTTCGTTGTAGAGTAGGTCGAATTCTGCCGTGCGGAATGGCGCAGCAATTTTGTTTTTTGCCACTTTGACGCGGTGACGGCCACCCATTACTTCAGTGCCTTTTTTGATTTGGGCAATGCGACGAATATCGAGGCGCACGGATGAGTAGAATTTGAGCGCCTTACCACCGGGTGTGGTTTCAGGGTTGCCAAACATAACGCCGATTTTCATGCGCACTTGGTTGATGAAGATAACGGTCGTTTTGGTTTTTGCCGTGATTGCCGTGAGTTTGCGTAGCGCCTGACTCATCAAGCGTGCCTGCTTGCCGACGTGGTGGGCACCCATTTCGCCCTCGATCTCGTCTTTCGGGGTGAGGGCAGCAACTGAGTCGACGACGATGAGGTCGATGTTGCCGCTGCGCACGAGGCTCTCAACAATTTCAAGTGCCTGTTCACCCGTGTCCGGTTGGGAAATGAGCAGGTCGTTAATTTTGACGCCAATCTTGCGCGCGTACTCAGGGTCGAGGGCATGCTCGGCGTCGATGAAGGCACACACACCGCCTTTTTTCTGTGATTCGGCAATGGCGTGCAGCGAGAGTGTGGTCTTACCGGATGATTCCGGTCCGTAAATTTCGATAACGCGGCCGCGCGGGAATCCGCCAATACCCAGTGCCCAGTCCACACCAATGGAGCCGGTAGGGATGGCGTCGACATTCACTTTGCCGGTATCGCCGAGCATCATGATTGCCTCGTCGCCGAACTTTGTCTTTATCGCCGAGACAGCGGCTTCAATCTTGCTCGTGTCTTTCTCCGGCTTTGTTGGTTTTGCGGGAGCTGACTTTTTTGGTGCACTTTTCTTCGCTGCGGATTTTTTTGCTGCCATATATTGCTGATTATCTCCTCATTGTAACGGAATATGCGTGAGGTACAACGCGCTACTGCTCGGGGGTACTCGTGGCAGTGATGGGCGCGGTGTGTGGCACTTCAGGAACGGCCGTCGGCGATGTGCCGTCTGTCTCGTAGAGGATATAGAGCGTTTCGCGGGTGTGGCGATCGAAGCGGTCGCGTGCCTCAAATACAAAGGTGTTCATGCCGGGTGCCAGTAATACACGCTCGGTAAAGGCACCGGTGTCGTCGATAATGATCGGCCGGCCGCTAAGAGTGATGTCAACGACGTTTTCGGTCGCGCCCGAGATATCAATGAGCTCATCCTGCACGGTGATGGTATTGTCGGTTGCGTCAATGATGACACTCGGCCCGAAGAGGAAGCTCTGCGCTTTAAAGTATGCATAGACGAGAACGACGAGCACAAACAGTGCGAAGAAGTATTTCGTGAATTTGGTGTGGTGGGGGAGCATAGGCGGCGTATACTAGCGGCGCTCGTCCTCCTCGTCTTCATCATCGTCGTAGCGTACCGCGTCGTCGTCGGGTTCGTCGTCACTACCATCTTCCTCCGAGGTGTCATAGTCGTCAGTGTCAGCATCGTCGACATCCGGCTCCATGATGACTTCGCGCGGCTTTGAGCCGTCGGCCGGTCCGACGACGCCGCGTTCTTCGAGGATGTCCATGAGGCGCGCTGCGCGGGCGTAGCCGATGCGGAGCTTGCGTTGTAGGAATGATGTTGAGCCTTTGCCGGCTTCGATGATGACTTGCTTGGCTTCTTCGTAGAGCTCGTCATCATCGTCGTCACCGCCACCGCCCATTGAGGCAGAGAAGATGCTCGTGTCGTGCTGAACGTCTGAGAGGTCGATTTCGTCGGTCAGCTCTTCGGCGTGGGTGTCGGCGAGGTGCTTGACCACTGCTTTGAGCTCTTCCTCAGAGATGTACGGTGCCTGAATACGGCGTGGCTTACTCATCTCACCGGAGAGGTAGAGCATGTCACCTGCACCCAGCAGTTTCTCGGCGCCACCCATATCGAGAATGGTACGCGAGTCGATTTGTGAGGAGACCTGCAGCGCAATGCGTGCGGGGATGTTTGCCTTAATGAGCCCCGTAATAACCTGCACACTCGGACGCTGCGTGCTGAGAATGAGGTGGATACCAACCGCACGACTCATCTGCGCGAGACGCACAATTGCAGCTTCGAGCTCGCGTGGGTACGCCTGCATAAGGTCGGAGAGCTCGTCGATAATGGCGACAATGTACGGCATTGGCTCAGGGACATCGCTCGCGTCTTCATCGCCGCTTTTCTTGTGTTTTGCCAGTGCGGGTTCGTACACATTCTTGTGGTATGAGCCGATGTCGCGCACTTTCTCGGCTTCGAGGATATCGTAGCGTCGGTCCATCTCTTTCGCGAGCCACTTCAGCGCCAGAATTGCCTTTTTCGGATCGGTAATCACCGGCGTGAGCAGGTGCGGAATGCTGTTGTAGAGGGTGAGCTCAACACGCTTTGGATCAACCATGATAAAGCGGAGCTCCTGCGGGCTGCGACGGTAGAGGAGTGACACAATGAGGTCGTGCACGGTGACCGATTTTCCGGCACCCGTCGCACCGGCGATCAACAAGTGGGGCATTTTTGAAATGTTAGCAAAGTGCGGGTTGCCGGCAATGTCACGCCCGAGGGCAATCAGCAGCGGCTTGTCGGAACTCTGGAACTCCTTGCTACCAAAGAGCGATCCCAGCCCCAGCATTGATTTGGTGTTGTTCGGCACTTCGATACCCACGAGCGATTTACCGGGAATCGGTGCTTCGATGCGAATTGGTGTCGCCGCCAGCGCGAGCTCGAGGTTGCTCTGCAGAGAGACAATTTTTGCCAAGCGAACGCCTTCTGCCGGCTTCATTGCATACTGGGTGACCGTTGGGCCGATGGCGACTTCGTCCATTTCAACGTCGATACCAAAGTTGTGGAGCGTGCGCTTGATGGTGTTGGCACTTGCTTTGACGTCACCAACTGACGGGCGCCCTTTGTCTTTCTGCAGGAGTGAGATTGGTGGTGGGGTGTACGCTCCGGCAACGGCAACGGTCGGGAAGGCGAACATGCCGTCGCCCTCGCTTTTCTCAGTGTCGCCGCCAAAGGTAAAGATGCCACCCTTTTTCTCTTTCTTTTCTTCCGGTTCAGGGGCGGGTGCCGGCTCCGCTTCAGGCTCGTCGTCTTCAGGTTGCGATTGATCGACGCGTGCTGCTTCATCTTCTTCCAGCAGGTCCTCGTCCTCTTCATCGTCGTTCAGGCGGTCACGGACACGTGAGAAGAAGCTCAGTGGATGTGCATCGAATGCAATGACCAGTGACACGGCAGCAATGGCAATGAGGATGACGATAGTTGCCAGCCGGTCGACGAAGTACACGAGCGGTGCCGAGACGAGCTGCCCGAGTAGGCCGCCACGTGCGTCGGCAAGTGTGCCGATGAGGCCAAGACCGGCGAGCACAAACACAAACGCGCTTGCAATACGCACAGCGCCCAGTTCGTGGTTGTTAAATGAGCGGAAGAGCATAACGGCCAACAGCAGAAAGAAGAGGGGAATGAGTGCGTAGCCGACACCGAACAGTGCATTCAGCCAGACGTGCACGCTGTGCCCGAATTTTCCTGCGAGCTCAAAGCCGGCGAGGGTGAAAAAGATAGCAGCGGCGATAGCAAGGATGCCCCAGACGCCACGCATGGTTTCCGACTGCAGCCCACCTTCAAAAAACGATTCCTGTTCCTCGGAGGTTTCAGTTTTCTTTGGTGTGCGGGTGGTCCGTTTGGTTGCTCGTGTTGTTTTACGCGCGGTGCGTTTTTTGGCGGTCGTCTTTCGAGTCATTGTCGCTTCACGTTTAGGGAAATATAGTGCAATGATACCACATGCACAGTGCGTGCAGCGGCTACCTATTTACTGTAGCGGTGGCAGAAAACACAAAAAGCGGAAAAAGCGAATCTCTTGCTTTTAAAGGACAAATTCGTATTATGGAAAGAAGTGTAACGGACAGCATAACGGACATGTTTTGTAACGGACAAAATATGTAAACATATGTCCGTTATATAACGGACATAACATGAAAAAGAACAGCTTTAACACTGAAAATCAATTGGACGTATATCGTCAGCGCAGTAGTGATGCAAACCAGAGTGCAGCACCATTCGGCGCGAATCGCACTGCCGACATTGCGTATCGAAAAGCGGAACGTCTGGCCATTGCCACGCATTTAATTACCAACGGCGTTGCAGCTGATGAGCCGGCGCGCGCTGCGGTGCGCACGGCAGTGCAGGAACTGCTGACGCACACCCTCCGCTTGCGCAAGGGCGTGCGCTTTGCAGCCGGTGCCGCAGTGTACGATGTCGTCGCAGCTACGCGTTTGATTATGTCGCTCATTGACGTGCTCCATGCAGCGGGCTGGGTGTCTGATATGAATGCCGATGTGGTGAAGTATGCGTACGCAGACTTTGCGCACTTCCTCGTCGGTGCCAGTGACGGCGTACACACTGATCCGGTTGAGTTGCCGCGCGACTATTTTGCAGCGCCACTCACTGATACCCACGGACATATTTCTAAAGGACAAAATAACAATGTAAAGGACACGTCTGTAACGGACACTAAAAAGGACACAAAAAATATAAAGGACACAAAAACTGATTCTGACTCGGTAAAAAAAGGAACCAATACATCGGTGCGCACACGTCGCCGTAGCGATAACCGTCGCATGCGCATCCTCGATGTTATTTCTAAAAAGAAGCAGGTGCACGTAAAGGACATTGCGCGCGAGGTGACGGGCGTGAGCGAGAAGACAATTCAACGTGAATTGGCCGCACTCGTGGCCGACGGTGTGGTGACGAAGGAGGGTGAGAAGCGGTGGACAACGTACGCACTGGCACTGTAGCGCAAGGAGGCGGTGAGTCGGGTGGTACTACCACGGTCGCCGCACGAGGGCGTAGTGGTGTCGCACACAGCTACCACGATGTGCGCGATGCGGTGCAACCGAAATGTGCCTGACACATCGTAGTGGGGAATTGCTTGCACGGTCCCACCAACCCTTGCTCTTAGAGCCTTTTTTCGCTATGCTGCAGCCTAACTATAACCACTGTGCGTGCTCGCTCTGCGAGCCGCCTTTGCGTTGTAGTGCGCTATCCACATTATGGCGCTTTGTTCGTTGCCCAAAGGGGTCATGACGCTATAATGTTGGGTAAGTAGTGTGCGTGTATGCCACTACTTCAGATGTTCATTGACAACTGAATAACACAGACGGTTGTGTACGCATGGCTTCGCACAAAAGGTGCGTGGCATGCGCGTAAGCGTTGGCGACGTTGGTCGTCTATACGCTACAGAACAGATACCGAAACGGAAGCACTGTCCCGCGAGTGTGTATTCAACGCACTCCATCGAAAGAAACGCAGACACACAGACAAAACATTTGTCAGCTGCCTTGCACTGGTACCGAGTCGAAATAAAGGTACCGGCAAGATAGCGATTAATAGGTTCGGTCGGGAACGAAGCGAGGCGCGATCCATTACACATTTTATTAGTAGTAATTTTTCGCACTCACTTTCAGTACTGGCACCACACAAAACGCGGCGTTGAGTTTGGTCGAACAGACTTGGCATCGCGGCTATGGGTCTCCGGGCATACGAATGTCTCGGGGATTATCCCGAGGACAGCTCGGACTTCGTAGTTACAAGGTCTATAAGGTGTATCCCACTTCAGTTAAGAGGTGAGATACAGTAATAAACAAAATTATGAGTATTGCATTATCAACACACAAAGTTGCAGCAGCAGCTGTTGGTGTTGCGATGGTCTTCAGTTTTGCTTTTGTCACACCGGCACAGGCACAGACAGTTGAAGAACTCACCGCACAGATCAACTCACTGCTCTCAACAATCGCAGGCTTGCAGTCGCAGCTCTCAAACCTTCAGGGTGGAGGCTCAACTTCAGCAAGCTACAACTTCACTCTCAACCACGAGCTTGGTGACCAGGGAGGTGAGGTTATGGAAATCCAGAAGTTTCTGAACGCACAGGGATTCACTGTTGCTACTTCAGGAGCAGGTTCACCGGGTAACGAGACATCATACTTCGGTTCACGAACTCGTGCCGCAGTGATTGCGTTCCAGAACGCAAACGCAGCACAGATTCTTGCACCAGTTGGTCTCTCACAGGGAACTGGTTACTGGGGTCCAAGTACACGTGCATACGCTAACACCCTCGGTGGTGGCGCAGGCACCGGAACAGGAACTGGTACCGGCACCACGCCAACCGGCACAGGTGTAACGGTTTCAGCGGCTGCACAGCCGGGTAACGCACTCGCACCAGCTGGTGCGGCACGCGTACCATTCACCAAGTTCACATTGACCAACAACTCAGGTTCAGTTCAGACGATCAACTCAGTAACGGTTGAGCGAACCGGTCTTGCACAGGACAATGCCTTCGACGGCATCGTACTGTTGAACCAGAACGGTCTTCAGCTTGGTAACGCACGCGTACTTGGTTCAAACCACCGTGCAACCATCGGCGAGGCGGTAACGCTTCAGCCAGGTGAGACCCACACCTTCACCGTTGCAGCAAACATGGAGAGCACCCTCACCAACTACGCTGGTGAAGTTGCATCATTCTCTGTTGTTGGCATCAACACCTCAGCTTCAGTTGCAGGATCACTCCCAATTTCAGGAGCATCCCACACTATCAACGCGACACTGTCGATTGGTAGCGTTACTGCAGCACGTGGTGTAGAAGATCCAAACGCAGCACAGACGAAGGAAATCGGAACCAACGACTACACCTTTACCGCAATTAAGCTCACCGCAGGTTCAGAGGAGGACGTACGTCTTCACTCAGTTCGCTTCGAGCAGAGCGGTTCAGCATCAGCAAGTGACCTTGCTGACGTGAAGGTAATCGTTGACGGTACAACCTACACACCAACCGTAAGCGGTGACTACTACACCGTAAACTTCGGTTCAGGCCTCGTAATCGAGGAAGGACGTTCGAAAGAGTTGGTAGTTAAGGGCGACATCATCAGCGGCACCAGCCGTACCGTTGCCTTCGACGTGTACCGATTCACCGACATCTACGCAACGGGTGAAACCTACGGCTACGGCTTGACGCCAACAGCTGGTACTGGCTTCACTTCAAGCACACCGGTATACGACGCATCAGTCGTTACCATTTCAGCTGGTTCATTCAGCTCAGTATCGAAGAGTAACGCAGCTCCTGCAGCAAACATTGCAAAGCAGAAGTCTGACGAGCTCCTCGGTGCATTCAACGTTGACATTAAGGGTGAGGGCGTAACCGTTCAGACCCTGAATTTCGACGTAACCGTTGACGCTGGTGTCACGACTCGTTCGTTGACCAACGTAACGCTGGTTGACCAGAACGGTGCAGTGCTTGCAGGTCCTGTTGACTCATCATCGAGTCTCGGCAGCAGCACGACGACAACCGACGCGCTGACATTCAGCAACGTGTCATTCCCAACAGGTGTAACCACCGTATACGTACGTGGTCAGCTTGACTCAGACTGGGCAGCAAACGACACGCTTGCACTCAGTACCAACCCGAACTCGGACTGGTCTGACGCTACCGGTGACAGCACTGGTGACACCGTGACCCTTCCAGGTTCAACGGCTACTGCAAACACCATGACGGTGAAGACAGCAACCTTTACTGCAACCACGCTCACCACACCTGCAGCACGTTCAATCGTGGCTGGTCAGAACGACTTTGTCTTTGCGACAGCGTCATTGAACGCAGCAAACTCAGGTGAGGACGTACGTGTAACCGCACTCGTGATTGAGGACACTCTCGGTGACGCAGGTGACGATGCAGGTACGATTGACAACGTTGAAATTTGGGCAAACCTTTCAGGTGGCTCAAGCAACGACTCAGTACGTGGCGACAAGTTCGAAACGCGCGTTGCTGACGCTGAGCAACTCACCGACGGTGGAAACCCAGACAAAACGTTGAGCATTACGCTTGACACTCACATCACCATTGCGAAAAACAGCGCAGTTGAAATTGCGATTGTTGCTGACCTTGCGTCAGGCGCAACCACTGGTGATACCCACACCATCAGCCTTGACCAGGCTGTGAATGCAGTTACGGCTGTAGGCCTGACCTCTGGTAGTACCATCACTGGTGTAACACCATCAGGAGCAGGTCAGACCATGACCGTATCAAGCGGTGGTACATTGACGGTAACCGTTGACAACTCATCACCAAAGGCATCACTCGTTCTTGACAACGCGTCAAGCGAGCAGACACTCGGTGTATTCCGTCTTGCAGCAAACAACGTTGAATCACTCGACGTTGACAGCATCAAGATTACGGACGACGGTACAACCACTAACGGTACCGAGCCAGTATCGAAGTACGTTCTGTACAACGGCTCAACCAAGTTGGGTGAAGCATTCCCAACGAGCGGTACCGCAGAGGTATTCCTCACTGACGGTTCACTCACCGTTCCGGCAAACGGCAACGTGAAGGTAACCGTTAAGGGTGTCATGAACGACGTTGTAACCAACGGCGTTCAGAACGGTGACACTGTTAAGGTAACGATTGCAGCAGCAGGCGACGTTGAAACAACCGGTAACGGTTCAGGTTCAGCAGTCGACTCAACTGACACCTCAGTTGACGCTGCAACCCACACCATTTACGAGGCTATCCCAAGCTTCGCATTCAACAACAGTGGCGTCAGCACCGTGCTTGGTCCAAGCTCAAACTACCTTGCAGCGAAGATTGTGATCACCAACTCAGGTGACGAAGACATTACCTTCAACGCAACAAGCTCACTGCAGGTAAACTTCGAGATTGCAGGTACCCTTACTTCAGCAACCAACGCTGTTAAGGCTATCGAGACCAGTACTGGTTTGACTCTCGACACTGTCGACATGGGCTCAACTACAGGAAGCACGTCAGCAGACATTGTCTTTGCAGACAACGAACTGACCATTCCTGCAGGAAGCTCGAAGGAGATCCAGATTCGTGTAAACACCGCAGGTCTTGCAACCGACGGTAACACGCTTCAGGCATGGCTCTCAGACGACGCAGCTGGTAACCTCAAGTACCAAATTGAAGGTGACAGCTCGTACTACTCAGAGGGTGACGACGTATTCAAGGGTGACATCTTCGGACCAACCCACGTCAACCCATCGTAGTAGTAAGTCTCACTCTTCTAACTTTGGTTAGCTGAGTAACGGAAAACCCCCTCAACTGAGGGGGTTTTCCTATGCTTGCCCGAAAAAAAGAAAAGCAAAAACCCGCACATATCCGTGCGGGTTTTTGCGTACTTGGCGCAGCGCACAGAAGAAGGTACCATAGTGCCTATATGGAAAAATTAAAAAACAAAGACGCACTGTACGCACTCACGGCGGTGATCATTCTACTCGCTGTCGGTATCGGGCTGTACGCTTATACTGCAAATAAGAAGGTTGCGCTTCCTGCTGACACAGGCATGGTAGAAGAAGAGCAGAGAGAAACTACAGGTGACGAATCGGCGACCACAACGCCACAGAGCGACGAGAGTGCAGATACACCACGCACCGAAACCGCGCAGAGCCAAACAACGAACACGCAGCCTGCTGCAGCGGCCGGTGCCGGTACGGCACAGAACACCCAGCAAGTACCACAGGTAGATTTAGGACCCCGACAGGTAGCAGATTCACCCGCATCAGCACTTTACTACTTTGCACGAGCAATGAGTGTAAAGGACACGGAGCGCGCGCTGACGTACATTGAGCCATCGGCACGTGCCTCATACCGCGTCGCTTTCGAGCAGCGCGCAGCACGCGAAGCGCTACACCCCGTGGTACAGGCGTACTACACAGGGGACGTTGCTGACGTTGAGCTCGTTGACCCTGAGTACGGCATCTACGAGATCGCTGTGTACCCTAAAGGGTCGCAACTGCCATTCCGTGTGCGCTTTGCGTACAATGCCCAAGCAGGCGAATTCCTCATCCTCGAGCTCTAGTCTAACCACCCACCCCCAACCGACAACATCTCCAAGCACCCACCCCCAACCAACTCCACTAAACCACCCCAAGAGATAACAGCAAAAGTCAACAAGGACCGACCTTGTATGAACAAGGTCGGTCCTTGTATTGGTGGGTGGCGGTAGGGGCGTGTGGCTACTATAATGGTTTGTATGAACAGGAATTCGCTTTTTAACACCACATTCTTTAACTTTGTTTTTGGGTTTATTTTCATTCTCTCGACAAGCTTGGTGCTCATTCTTGCCGTGAACTACTACGACGTGACGTTTAGTGAATTGAAACAGGCAGCGGCGACGTTGCTGTTTATGCAGTAATTAGTGTTTTCTGTATGAAGGAGGGATTCAGCAATAAAGAAAAGGAAGCAGACCTCATGGAAACGAAGAAGGTGGCTTATATTCTCGGTGTGCCCGACCTTGATCTTCCTCCGGTACCTGAGTCTGCATCTGCCGCAGCTAAGCAGTGTGCTGAGGCAATTGATGCATACCTGCAGCTGCCGCTTGTCGTGGACAAGCCAAATGCGTTTGCGACACATGAAGAGCGACGTGCATGGCGCAGCTCATTGCCAAAGGAAACACGGGCGGCCTACGAACGAAATGCGCTGCGCGGTAATACGATTGGTGCCGTCCTTCCGCGTGTTGAGCTGTTTTTGATGCAAGAAAACGGGGACGCAGAGACGAAGCTCAAACTCAAGCAGTCGTTGCAGGGTATACGGCGTAGATATGAGGAGTTGTGGCTCTCGAACGAAGGGGGGTCTGATGATGCCGTAACGCAACAAAAATCTGATTTTGTTATTAAAACCCTCAGAGACTTTTTAGGTGAGGTGCGTGACGTTATTGTGAAAAGCGGTTCGTAGGGACAAAGAACGTGGGCGCCGAGGCGCCCACGTTTTCTAACGTTGATGCTTGAGAGAGACTCCCATGTCCTCGGCGAAATCGGTAGCGAATGCGCGTTCGGTGTCGTCGGGAAGGTATTTTTCAAGCGACGTGTTGTCTGTGTCGCGGAAGTAAGACTCGAGTGCCTGTCGAATGCGCTCATCGCTCTCGCCAATTTTTTGGCAGAGCCTCTCTTGAAGGCGGTAAGGTTTTTTCGCCAGATGGCATACCATGTCCCCATAAACGTTACTCCTACGTATTCTATCCCCGTAGGAATGGGTCTAGCATTAATGATGCTCCCTGCTCTGGTGGGTGTCAATTTGGTACTGCACAGTCGTGTGTAAAAAGAAAACCACGGGCCTGTTCTGGGCCCGTGGTTTGAGAGGAATAGAGGCAGGTTGCTGTTTCAGGCGAGCGGAACACCTTCTTGGCACGCGAGAGCGTATATCCGCTTGCGCGTATTGGGATCGTTTTCGAACATCTGGTCGATCGCTTTTGCTCGCTCTGCTGGCGATGCGATCGACGTGATGATGCATTCCACCATTGCCCCTGCTTCTTGACCGATATGCTGCGCGTTCCCAATGAGGGCACGCTCGTCTTCAGACAATTCAGCCATACTAGTACCTCGTGGTATCTGCGTATCGCGTATTGTGCCCCACGATACGATTGGGCGACCAAATAGTGACACTTGTGTATCTCTTAGTCAATATTTGCGTTGCATCGATGATAAACTCTGGTATAGTGTCGCGGAACGGGCTTAAGACAGCGTGCACCCAGTCTTGCTTGCAGGGCTGGGGTCAGACATGCCGAGGTCGAACTCTTAGTTTCAATGCCCGTATTTATACGGCTTTTTTATTTGCTATGGCAAAAACAAAAGAGCAGAAACAGCAGATCGTTGAGCGTCTTCAAAATGCATTTACGACGTCGCCTTCGACGGTCTTTGTACACTTTGCGGGACTTCCGGTTGACGAAGAGGCTGAGATGCGTGGCGCACTGCGCGACGACGGCATCTCGTACTTCGTTGCGCGTAAGACGCTGATGCGTCGCGCGGCAGACGCTGCCAAGATTGACGGCGAGCAGCCGGCAATTGACGGCGAGATGGCCGTTGCCTACGCTGATGCGGACAGCACTGACCCAACGGGGCCAGCACGCGGCGTGTACACGTTCGTGAAGAAGTACGGTGAGAAACTCTCGATCGTCGGCGGTGTCTTTGAGGGCCGCTTCATGGACGCAGCTGAGATGAATGAGGTTGCAACCATTCCGCCAGTGGACACACTCCGTGGTATGTTTGCCAACGTCATCAACTCACCAATTCAAGGTTTGGTTATTGCCCTGAACGGCGTTGCCGAAAAGAAGCAATCATAAATTACTCGTACGCTCTGAGTTCATAGCTCATAGCTGTTAACTAAAAAATATGACTGACGAAGAGAAAAAGGACGACGCAGCTACTGAAGAAGCTGCCGAAGAAACCACTGAAGAAGCTGCTGATGAAGCAGAAGAGGTTGAGGTTCCTGACGAATACAAGGATCTCATCGAAAAGATCGAGAACATGACCGTACTCGAGCTTCACGGCCTCGTGAAGGTACTTGAGAAGAAGTTCGGTGTATCAGCTGCTGCCGTTGCTGTTGCTGGTGGTGCCGCAGGCGGTGACGCTGCTGAAGAGAAGAGCGAATTCACCGTGCACCTTGCCTCAGTTGGTGACTCGAAGATCGGTGTCATCAAGGCGGTGAAGGAAATTCTCGGCCTCGGTCTGAAGGAAGCGAAGGAGCTCGTTGAGAGCGCACCGGCTGACCTGAAGAGCGATGTGAAGAAAGACGAAGCAGAAGAGTGGAAGACGAAGCTTGAGGAAGCAGGTGCTTCAATTGAGCTTAAGTAGTTTGCCGCTTGTTCTGGAGTACAAAAACGCCCTGCGACGGGGCGTTTTTGTCTGCCTGTGCGGTTAGTGGTAGAATGAGCCGCAATGAATCCCGTAGTAGAAAACAGCACACGCGTACTTGTGACGAAGCGGGAGACTGTGGCGGTCGACGTTATTCGTACCCATAACTATCGACAGTAAAACTGAGCGCGACTCAGTTGCTGTTTTTCACTACAGGATGAACGACGTACTCGGTACACTGTTTGGGAGCACGGCACGTGTGAAAATACTGCGGTTGTTTCTCGGGAATCCGGAAACGTGCTACACGATAGCGGAGATTGCGAAGCACGCAAAAGTAGATTCGCGTGTGGTGCGCAAAGAAGTGAATAGTTTTTTGAAGGTTGGACTGTTGCGAAAAGATACGTGTGAGCAGGTGGTGACGACCGGCCGTGGGAAAAATAAAAAAGAAAAGACGAAACGCGTTGCCGGTGTTGCTGCCGATACGCGGTTTGAGCACTTTTTTGCATTGCGCAGTTTTGTGCTCAATATTGCACCGACCGATAATGACAGTATCGTCAAGAAGCTCGGCACGGCAGGGAAGCTCAAGCTCGTGCTGGTCTCGGGGGTGTTCATTCAAGACGCTGACAGCCGCGTTGATTTGCTCATCGTGGGTGACGCGATAAAGGACGCACAGCTGAAAGAGTCGATTCGCGACTTGGAAGCACAGATTGGGCGCGAGCTACGATTTGCCTCATTTAGTACGCGCGATTTTACATACCGCTTGGGCGTCTACGACCGTTTGATTCGCGATATTTTGGATTATCCGCACCAAGTATTGGTGGACAAACTTGCGAGTGACTGGCGCGGCGTGAACATGCAAAAACGGCCTAACCGCAACGTCTAGCGCTCTCCACAGCACCCTCTTACATACAAAACGGCGATGCTATCATTAAGGTAGGTCGTACGTACAACTTACTAGTTTTGATATAACGCCTAGGCAAAAGATATCGTTATGTTGATTCAATCGTGGACTGTTGCTATTCAGCAGTCATTCCAAGATGTCTGGACGAACTTCATCGTCTACCTTCCAAGTATCGCTGCGGCGATCCTTATCTTCATCATTGGTTGGGTCGTTGGTGCCATTCTTGGCCGTGTTGTCGCGCAGATTATTGATGCGCTGAAAGTTGACAACGCACTCCGCAGTGCCGGCTTTGAAGAGGCAATCAACCGCGGCGGCTTCCGCTTGAGTGCGGGAGGGCTGCTTGGTGGCCTCGTAAAGTGGTTCGTCATCGTCGTATTCTTGATGGCATCACTTGAGGTACTCGGCCTCGACTTGGTGAGCGTCTTCCTGCGCGAGGTGGTACTCGTCTACCTCCCACAGGTGATTGTTGCGGTCTTGGTACTTCTGATTGCAGCAGTACTTGCTGAGTTCGTGAAGAACTTGGTTGCCGGTGCAGCACGCGCCGCAGACATGCACAGCGCACACTTCCTCGGAAGTGTCGCAAAGTGGTCAATCTGGATCTTTGCATTCCTCGTGGCACTCGCACAGTTGGGTGTCGGGGCTGCATTTGTGCAGACACTCTTTGCTGGTGTCGTTGTGGCACTGTCACTCGGTTTCGGACTCGCGTTCGGACTCGGTGGGCAGGAAGCAGCAGCGCGCTACATTGAGAAGCTGCGCGAAGAGATTCGCCACGACAAGAAGTAAGCGACGTGCTTATCTTGTTGCAAAACACCCCGCTGAAAAGCGGGGTGTTTTGTGGTGCAGTTGCATGCGGAAGAAACAGGCATTTTTGTTGACTTTTGAGCGCGGCTCTATATAATAGCGCCCACGTGTTTATGAGTAGTTTGTCCAAGAAAAGCGTGCGTCCGTAGAGGGCTTTTTTTGAAAGCACTCGAAGGGCCGCGCTCAAGCGGTCATTTTTAGTGCCGCTCGTGGATGTACAGAAAACACGCAGAATGATCTTTGACAATTTAATAGCATTGAAATCGACATGCAGGACGTGTGTTTCGTTTGATTATGAGGTCTAGCCGACCTCGGTCTTTCCGTGCGAAACACACATGCATAAAAATTAAAGCGGTTAGTGGAACTCCTCACAGGAGATTCCATTAAGGGCGCATGGTGGATGCCTTGACTGAATGAAGCGATGAAAGACGTGGTATGGCTGCGATAAGCTTCGGGGAGGTGCCAAACAACCTTCGATCCGGAGATGTCTGAATGGGGGAACCCCATCGAGTAACCCTCGATGACCTTGCACTTGATGTAAGGGGTGTACCTAGGGAATTGAAACATCTTAGTACCTAGAGGAACAGAAACCAATATGGTATTTCCTGAGTAGCGGCGAGCGAAACGGAAGAAGCCCAAACCTCTCTGTTTACAGAGGGGGGTTGTAAGATAACGACGCTGCGTTTACGCAGGGAGAGTTACAAAGTTGTGTGTTAGAGGAATCTGCTGGGAAGCAGAGCCCCAGAGGGTAATAGCCCCGTACTTGAAAACACTACAACCTCTCTGGTTGTTACTCTTGAGTAGCTCGAGACACGAATAGCTCGAGTGAATCTGCCGGAACTGACCGGTAAGGCTAAATATTCATTCAGATCGATAGTGAACAAGTACCGTGAGGGAAAGGTGAAAAGAACCCCGATGAGGGGAGTGAAATAGAACTGAAACCATGTGTCTACAAGGAGTCGAAGAGGTCTTGCACCTCGACGGCGTGCCTATTGAAGAATGAGCCAACGAGTTCATGCATATGGCTGGCTAAGCCCTTGTCGGGTGGAGTCAGAGCGAAAGCGAGTGTGAATAGCGCGTCCATAGTCGTATGCATGAGACCCGAAATCAGGTGAGCTTACCATGAGCAGGGTGAAGGAGGTCGAAAGACCTCTGGAGGCCCGAACCGTTGCGTCGTACAACGCGCTCGGATGACTTGTGGTAAGGAGTGAAAAGCTAATCGAACTTGGTAATAGCTGGTTCTCTCCGAAACAGCTTTAGGGTTGGCGTCACGTGTTCCTGCTGGGGGTAGAGCACTGGAAGGTGTGAATAGGGCGAAAGCTCGTCACTCCTATCAAACTCCGAATACCAGTAGTTAAAAACGTGGCAGTTAGAGTCAGGGGGCGAAGCTCCTGTGCTCAAAAGGGAAACAGCCCAGATCGCCAGTTAAGGTCCCTAAATCGATACTCAGTACAAGCGAGGAGGTGAGGTTTCACAGACAGTGAGGAGGTTGGCTTAGAAGCAGCCACCCTTTAAAGATAGCGTAACAGCTCACTCACTCAGAGACCTTGCGCCGAAGATGATCGGGGTTAAGTATCGTACCGAAACTGCGGGCTTGTGGATTTCATTGAGGATGTTCTTTTGTGTGATAGACCCATGTAGCTCAGTCTGGATAGAGCGCTGGACGTTACTCCAGAGGTCACAGGTTCAAATCCTGTCATGGGAGCCACACGCAACATCAGGCAAGGAAACTTGCCTCCTCAATGAAGTCCATGAGCGGTAGGAGAGCGTTCCATTCGCGCTGAAGCCGAAGGGGTGACCCACGGTGGAGCATTTGGAAGTGAGAATGTTGGCACGAGTAACCGCATTGTGGGTGAGATTCCCACACGCCGAAATACCGAGGTTTCCTGAGCCATGAAGATCAGCTCAGGGTTAGTCGGGCCTAAGCCGATCCCGAACGGGGGAGGCGATGGACATACGGTTAATATTCCGTAACCTGCGCACTGTGCGATGGGGTGACGGGGGACACAGGTACAAGCATCTTATTGGATTGGTGTTGTTTGTTCTAAGAGAGGATACGTAGGCAAATCCGCGTATCATACACTCTCGAGAACCGACGAAACGTGTACGTTCGCGTGCACGGATTTGTATGAAGAGCCCTCCAAGAAAAGCCTCTTAGCTTCAACAGTGTGGAGACCGTACCGCAAACCAACACAGGTGGTAGAGTCGAGAAGACTAAGGCGAACGGGTGAAAGTTCCTCAAGGAACTCGGCAAAAAAGCGACCGTAACTTAGGGATAAGGTCTGCCTGCTTTTCTTCGGAAGAGTAGGCCGCAGCGAAAGAGCTCTGGCGACTGTTTACCAAAAACACAGCTCCCTGCGAACTCGCAAGAGGATGTATAGGGGGTGACGCCTGACCAATGCCGGAAGGTTAAGCATGGATGGTGCACGAAGTTTACTTTGTGTGCTGGGCTATGTAAGCCCCGGTGAATGTCGGCCGTAACTATAACGGTCCTAAGGTAGCGTAATTCCTTGTCTGGTAATTTCAGACGTGCACGAATGGCGTAACGACTGGAGCACTGTCTCGAGGAACAGCCCGGTGAAAATGCAATAGCGGTAAAGATGCCGCTTACCTGCAGCAGGACGGAAAGACCCCAGGAGCTTTACTACAGCTTGATATTGGGGGCGTGTGTGTAATGCGTAGCATAGATGGGAGACGTTGAAGCAATTCTTTTGGGAGTTGTGGAGTCGCCAGTGAAATACCATCCTTTACATGTGCGTCTTCTAACCTGAGTGGAAAAACCTCTCAGAGACAGTATCTGGCAGGTAGTTTTAGTGGGGCGCTATCCTCCTAAAAAGTAACGGAGGAGTTTAAAGGTTCTCTAGGCGCGGATGGAAACCGTGCCGATAGTGTAATGGCAGAAGAGAGCTTGACTGCAAGACGTACGTGTCGAGCAGGCGCGAAAGCGGAACATAGTGATCCGACAGTTTGCTTTAGACGCAGCTGGAGCTCAACGGATAAAAGTTACCCTGGGGATAACAGGCTGGTACCGCCTAAGAGTCCATATCGCCGGCGGTGTTCGGCACCTCGATGTCGGCTCACCTTATCCTGGGGCTGGAGAAGGTCCCAAGGGTTTGGCTGTTCGCCAATTAAAAAGGTACGCGAGCTGGGTTCAGACCGTCGTGAGACAGGTTGGTCGTAATCCGCTGCAGGCGTCGATTCTTGAGAAGATTTGTCCCTAGTACGAGAGGACCGGGATGAACTGACCTCTGGTCTACCTGCTGTCACGCCAGTGGCAACGCAGGGTAGCTATGTCGGGAATGGATAACCGCTGAAGGCATCTAAGCGGGAAGCCAACTTCAAGATAAGGAATCATTTGAGGCCCCTAGGAGATGACTAGGTTGATAGGCACCAGGTGTACGTGCGGTGACGCACTTAGCCGAGGTGTACTAATTCGCCAAGGAAATCCTCCTGGAAGGAGTTCTCTAACTGCTTTAACCAAGCAATCCTTGCATGTCGATTTCAGTGCTATTGATTACATGAAGTATTCTGTATGGGAATACGGCGAGTCGTTTAACGTAAGACCATTGGGCATGGCCCTTTGATGGAGGTCCGAACCCTCCCTCGGCGACCAGGCCTGATCTTCATTGTGAGGAGGATCGGGTCTCGTATAGAGTGCTTCATATGCGTTCGAATACTGTGTGTTGGTGCTTTGGCGGTGGGGGTATACCCGATCCCATTCCGAACTCGGCAGTCAAGCCCACTAGCGCCGATGGTACTCATTCTTTGGGGAGAGTAGGTAGGCGCCAACACAGAGTATTTGATACCAAAAACACCCGCGTATCGCGGGTGTTTTTGGTATACTGTCAACTACTATGGCAAGGTCAGCATGGGCACGTCGTCGGCAAATGATGTACGCAGGGAGCATTCTCTTTGTACTCGTCGCTATTATTGCACCGCTCGTCTTCTTTGCACTGCACGAACCCGCAAGTTGTTTTGATGGTATCCAGAACCAAAATGAAACGGCCATTGATCGCGGTGGGCCGTGCCAGCTGCTTGATGAACAGTACTTGCAGCCGCACGCGGTACTCTGGGCGCGCTCGTTCTTGGTACGTGAAGGGTTCTATAATGCGGTTGCCTACATTGAAAATCCGAACACGAGTGCGGGCGTGTACAGTGCGGCATACCAATTTAAACTCTACGACAAAGACAACATACTCATTGCTGAGCGGTACGGGAGTGTGCCGCTGTTTCCCGGAAAAGTGTTCCCAATCTTTGAAACACGCATCGACACTGGCGAGCGTATTCCTGCACGCACATTCTTCGCATTCGTTGACGATCTCGTCTGGGAACGTATGGAAAATCCGACGGCAGGGATTCGGATTAAGGGCGAGCGATTTACCCAAGGCAATACTGCGCCGCGGGTCGACGCAATCCTTGAGAACACTAACGTGCGTACAAAAGACGATGTGGTCGTTATTGCCACTGTATTCGATAGCGACGGCAACGCCGTCGGCTCGTCACGAACGATTGTCGAAACGATTGCCGGTGGAGCAGAGCAACAAATTGTATTCACGTGGCCTGCACCCTTTGGCACACCGGTGACGCGCGTTGATATTGTGCCGCTTGCACTCCCCGAGAACCCACGCTAGAGTCGCCCGTATGCACACTGGGGTTTTTCGTTCGCTGCGCCACTACTGGCACTCACTTGATGTGCCGCTCGTTGGCAGTGCGGTACTCATTACGCTTGCTGGTATTGTCACCATGCATTCGTATGCCAGCGAAAACATCTTTTTTGAGCGGCAGCTCATTTGGCTCGCGGTGGCCCTCAGCGTGTTCGTCCTATTCAGCCTTCTTGATTTTCGCTTCCTGCGGCGTACGAGTATTGTCGTACTGCTTTTTGCACTGACGGCACTTGCCCTTATCGCGGTGTTTGTGTTTGGTGATGTCGTTAAAGGTGCGCAGAGTCGTTTCGATCTCGGTTTTTTTGCACTGCAGCCGGCAGACCCCGCAAAAATTGTCATCATCGCACTGTTGGCGAAGTATTTCACGCGGCGTCATATTGCCATCGCTAACATACGACACATTCTCGTTTCGGGCGCGTACGCATTTGCACTGTTTGTACTTATTGCACTGCAGCCGGACTTTGGATCGGCGATTATGATTTTCTTTGTGTGGCTCGGCATGGTACTCGTTTCAGGCATTTCAAAAAAGCACTTTGCACTGGTGATGGTGCTCGGCACCGTTACCGCCTTGAGTTTATGGTTCGCCCCGCTCCATCATGCACTCGACACGCAGGAGCCGTTGCTGAAAGAGTACCAAAAGCAGCGTATTATCACCTTCTTGCATCCACTTGCTGACGTGCAGGGGACAGGATACAACGCATATCAATCAACTATCGCCGTCGGCTCTGGTCAGCTCTTGGGTAAGGGAATTGGCTACGGCACCCAGAGTAAGCTGCAGTTCTTGCCCGAGTACGAAACCGACTTCATCTTCGCATCCTTTGCCGAAGAGTGGGGATTCATTGGCGTTGTGCTTTTGTTTGCGCTGTTTGGTATTTTATTCTGGCGCATCCTTGCTCACGCACACATCGGCGCGACAAACTTCGAGACGCTCTTTGCGCTCGGGTTAGCCATACTGTTTTTGAGTCACTTTACGGTACACGTAGGTATGAATATCGGCCTGTTGCCGGTGACAGGTGTGACGCTGCCGTTTATGAGTTATGGCGGTTCGCACTTGGTGACCGAGTTTGCGGCACTGGGCATGCTCATGAGCATGTATCGCTATGCGCGCGTGGTGCACAAAGAAGATACCCAGCGCGAGTTCGTCGGACTTGGCAGCACGCGCTCATAAAACGTTGCAATAGAGCCACAAAATAACACTGAAACAACAAGACAATGTAAATCTATTGTGTCAAGAATATAAGTGTGGTACTAGTTTGGTGTGAATGTGTTAAGCAAAAAGGCGTACCTGACGCTCCTTATCGGGGACATCAGCGCGCTGTACGCATCGGTCTGGCTCACGCTCGCAGTGCGACATTTTGAAGTGCCTGCACTCAACACGGCACTCGTACACCTCGTCTCATTTTCGGTACTATTCCTCGCATGGTTTGTCGTGTATTTTCTTGCGGGGCTCTACGGCCGGTACACGCTCTTGTTCCGTCGAAATCTTCCGAACGTCCTGTTTGCCGCGCAGGCGATTAACATCGTCATAGCGGTACTGTTTTTTTTCTTCATTCCGTTTTTCCAGATTACACCAAAAGTGGTACTCGTCATTTACTTGGTTGTTTCAACGCTACTGCTCTACGTGTGGCGCGTGCTGATCTACCCGCACATTTTGGTGCGGCGCGAAATCGGCGCGGTGCTTATCGGCACCAGCCATGAGCTCACCGAACTCGCTGATGAAGTGAATCGTGATCCGCTCTATCCACTTGAGTTTCGTGCGATTATTCACCCCGAGCTCACCTCGGCCGCTGAGGCGAAGCACACCCTACGTACCCTAATTGAAAACGGCACCATCGACGCGATTGTTGCCGACATGAGCAATCATGCACTCGACGATTTTCTCCAGTATATTTACGACCTAACGTTCATCGAGCGGAGTGCCGAATTTATTGACGTGCGCGATGTCTATCAGGAAGTATTCCAGCGACTCCCGCTGACGCTCATTGATGAGCGCTGGGTGCTGCGCTACCTCTCACTGAATGAACATATGCTCTATAGTGCAAGTAAGCGTCTCATCGATATCATTGGCGCGCTCGTACTCGGCATACTCACACTGCCCCTGTATCCGTTTATTATTCTTGCAATCAAACTCGAGAGTGCAGGGCCCATTTTTTACACCACACAACGCATCGGGAAGGGGGGTATCCCATTTGCGTTTCATAAATTCCGCAGCATGACGGGTACTGACTCAGGCACCGCCGTGCTCGACAGCAAGCTTGCGGTCACGCGCGTGGGGCGTATCTTGCGCCGAACACGCCTCGACGAGCTACCACAGCTCTGGAGCGTGGTGACGGGGAGGCTCTCATTTATTGGTCCGCGGCCGGAGCTCCCCGCATTGGTGCAAGAGTATCGTGCCCACATCCGCCACTACAACATACGCCATGTGGTAAAGCCCGGACTCTCAGGCTGGGCGCAAATTCACGCACGGCACGCACACCATGGTGTCGACGTCGATATCACAAAAGAAAAGCTTGCTCATGACCTCTACTACATTAAAGAGCGCAGCTTGTGGCTTGATGTGTATATTGCTCTGTTAACGATACGCACACTTGTCACCAGCAAAGGAAGTTAATCGCATGCGAGTGCGGGCTGTTTCGAGTACTCGAAACAGCCCGCACTCGTTCCATAGACATCGCACCTGTGCATAGGTATACTGCCCACACATGAAAAGCAGACTCATAGCCCTCGCCATACTGATTGCCGGCGCAGCCACAGGGTGGTTTATCTACAGCACTGAACAGGGAGATGCTTTTAACTTTCGCTACGGACTTGATCTCTCCGGCGGCACACACCTTGTCTACGAGGCCGACACCAGCAATCTCGCACCTGCAGACATCGAACAGTCGATGGCCGCGCTTCGCGATACGATTGAACAGCGCGTGAACCTCTTCGGTGTTGCCGAGCCGATCGTCCAGACGGAAGAGGGTGGCGCCATCACGGGTGACCCGCAACAACGTCTCATTGTCGAGTTGCCAGGAGTCACCGATACGCAAGAAGCGATTCGCACGCTGGGCGAAACGCCCGTCATGGAGTTTCGTCTCCAGACAAATGAATCGACGGTGACTCCTGAGCAATTCGAAGACGGCGAGCTCACACTTGATGCGCAGGATGGTTTTGGACCGGCGGTGCTTACCGGTGCGCATCTTGAGCGCGCAACACTGCAGTTCGGCCAAGCGGGGCAGGGTGGTCTCTCGAACGAGCCGCTCGTCGTTGTTGATTTCACGAGTGAAGGCGCACAAATCTTTGAAGACTTTACCACCGAACACGTTGGTGACGTCTTTGGCATCTTCCTCGACGGCCGACTCATTTCGGCGCCGGTGGTCCGCGAACCGATTTACGGTGGCACCGCAGTCATTTCCGGCGGCTTCCAACCTGACGAAGCGCGCGAGCTCGTGCGCAATCTCAACTTCGGTGCGCTACCGGTGCCAATCACACTGCTCTCAAGTCAGACTATTGGTGCCTCGCTCGGCGCCGATACACTGGAGCACGGCATTATGGCTGCACTATGGGGGCTTACCGCAGTCGCGATCTTTCTCATTCTCTGGTATCGCGTTCTGGGCGCGATCGCGGTGGTGTCACTGACACTCTACATTGTGCTCATGCTTGCCATCTTTAAGCTTATTCCGGTGACGCTCACCGCAGCAGGACTTGCGGGTTTCATTCTCTCGATTGGTTTGGCTGTAGACGCGAACGTGCTCATCTTTGAGCGTATCAAAGAAGAACTGGCGGGAGGCAAGTGGACACGCAACGCCGTCCGCGATGGCTTCGCCCGCGCATGGCTCGCGATCCGCGACGGCAACCTCTCGAGCATTATCACCGCCGTCATCCTCTTCTGGTTCGGTACGTCACTTGTTGAAGGGTTTGCCCTCGTCTTTGGCATTGGTGTCATCGTCAGCATGCTCACCGCTATCACTGTGAGTCGCACATTCTTGCTTGCCCTTGGCGACTACGAACACCGTGGCTGGACACGCTTTTTCTTTGGTTCAGGTTTGAAATAAGTATGCAAAAGCAGCTTGCACAAATGAAGGATTTTCACGACAAGTTTTTCTCGCTGTGGCGAGAAACTCCGGGATTTGTCGACGACGACGTGCGTGCTATCCGCATCCACCTCATGCGCGAAGAGCTTGAGGAAGCAGTTGAGGCAATGGAGAAAGAAGAGGATATTGCTGATGTAGCAAAAGAGCTCGCCGACGTGCTCTACACAGTGTACGGTACGATTGGTGCGTACGGCCTTGCCGACAAGATGGAAGCAATTTTTAATGAGGTACATGCGAGTAACATGAGCAAAGACCTTCCTGAAGAAATTGAAGAGCCACGCAATGTAAAGGCGGTCAAGGGCACTTCATATAAAGAAGCCGATGTCGCAAAAGTAATCAATAGCTAATATGTTTGTTGTAACGCACCGAAAAATTTTCTTTATACTGAGCGGCATTATCGTTGCTGGCGCTATTGCTGCGGTTGCCGTGTTTGGGCTGCGATTTGGCATTGAGTTTACGGGCGGTGAGCTTGCCGAAGTGTCCTACACGGAACGTCCCGAGAAAGCCGCTATCACCGAACGCCTCGATGCACTCGACATCGGCGCCTACTCACTCCGCGCTGCAGGAGAAGATCAGTTTATCTTGCGCGTACCACCTCTGTCTGAGACGCAGCGTGACGCGGTCTTTGCCGCGGCAACAGGGGAGACAGGCACGATTGAGCGCTTCACCTCAGTGGGACCAACCATTGGGAACGAATTGCGCGCAAAAGCGTGGGTGGCACTTATCGCCGTCGTGCTGGCCATCATTGCATTCATTGCTATTGCATTTCGCAAGGTGTCTGCCCCCGTGAGTTCGTGGAAGTATGGCGTTATCGCAATCGTCGCACTGCTGCACGACGTGATCGTGCCAGTCGGTGTCTTTGCCATACTTGGCTATCTCTTCGGCGCCGAAATCAATGTTCTCTTTGTGATGGCACTGCTCGCGATTCTCGGTTACTCGGTTAACGACACCATCGTCGTATTTGATCGCGTACGTGAGAACTTGCGCGACAATGCCGAGAAGAACCGTAAAGAAGAGTTTGAACTTACCGTCGGCAAATCCCTCAATCAGACGTATGTGCGCAGTATCAACACGTCACTCACCACACTGTTGGTACTGCTCGCACTGTTTTTCATTGGCTCAGATGTGACACAAGACTTTGCACTGGTGCTCATCGCCGGAGTCATCGCGGGAACGTACTCGTCAATCTTTCTTGCGACACCACTGCTTGTCACCATCCAAAAGTGGAAGAAATAAAGTACAGAGTTAACTCTAGAGTTAATTTCATACTGAACCCATCCAGTTAAATAGATGGATTTTGTGCATGTTGCAGGTGTGGCTGATATACGAAAGCGGCGTCGCGCGGCCGGCTTGGCGCTACGCCAAAGAAGCGAGTAGGAAGCAATCGGTCCGTACGTGGCGCACTCTGACGCTGAGCATGGACAGGACGTTCGTGCACAGGCTTGCGTGGGCTTCTAGTCAACCACGACAACACGAAAGGGCGAACGCACCCGATACACTGGGATCGCTCGCTCTTTTAAATGCACTGAGGTAATGAACTTGACCAGAAGTGTCTCGATTAATCGAGACACCTTGAATATTTTTCAATTACACAGAGCTACCTACCGACGCCGTCGCCGCCGCACAGGGCTACGATACCCAGTACGCCGTGAGTCGAAGTGCACCGCAATAGTCTGCGGACAGCCGATACGGGGCAGCAAGATATGCAAACGTTCCGACACGGTAATCATGGCAAGCGCAATAACCACACCCCAGAGCGTGTTGCTCATCGACGCAAAGGCAATCATCACCCCTAGTGCTGCAGTGACGATAAACGACAGGCGCAGAAAAAATGCGCGACTTGCGCGACTGTATTTCATCGCAATGTCAGTTTTGGTTAGTTTCAGTAACGGAAGGACCACGTAGTGATGCGCGATGTCGGAGAGTACGAGTGACCAGCCGATGATCCAGAGCCAGTGCGGTTCAGGGAGCGTCGTGAATGAGGCGAGAATGAAGAGTGCACCGAAGTAGCTGTGGTGAATGCGGGGGAGGCCGAGCTTCTCTTTTACCTCAACACTACACAGCTTATGCAGAAGCCGAAACTGCAAGGTGAGCAGCTCCACTGCCAGTGCACCGACGACAATAAATGCAATGTCCATGCGCCAAGAATAGCACGGTCGTGACGTGCAGGTTTTCCTTGACTCGGGATAAAAAACCCGTACAATTCCGTCTACCGCTCAAGGGCGGTTTTTAGTTTGTTTTTTGACAACCGAATACAGATGAACGTACCGAGCTTGAAAGAGCATCGGTATAGTACCATCATCACATGACGTGCCCACTTTAGGAGCGGGCATATCATGCACGCAAGTACATTTTTGTACTTGCCCCTTAAAATATTCTTTTACGAAAGAGAATCCAAAACGAACAAATAGAATGTGTATTCTTTTGTTTCGTTCACATGAAAAGGCGCACATCGTGCGTCTTAGATCAGAGTTTGATCCTAGCTCAGGGTGAACGCTGGCGGCATGGATAAGGCATGCAAGTCGAGTGGGTTTAGACCCACGGCAAACGGGGTAGTAACACGTAGGAACGTACCCAGAAGTCGGGAATAACTCGGAGAAATCCGAGATAATACCCGATAGTCCCGCAAGGGTAAAGATTTTTCGCTTCTGGAGCGGCCTGCGCAGTATCAGCTAGTTGGTAGGGTAATGGCCTACCAAGGCTTAGACGCTTAGGGGAGGTGAGAGCCTGGCCCCCACCATTGGAACTTAGACACGGTCCAAACTCCTACGGGAGGCTGCAGTCGAGAATCTTCCGCAATGGACGAAAGTCTGACGGAGCGATGCCGCGTGGTGGATGAAGCACTTCGGTGCGTAAACACCTTTTATAGAGGAGGAAGCTATTGACGTTACTCTATGAATAAGAGGCTCCTAATCACGTGCCAGCAGGAGCGGTAATACGTGAGCCTCGAGCGTTACCCGGATTCACTGGGCGTAAAGGGTGTGTAGGCGGCCTAGTTAGTCGCATGTTAAAGCCTGGGGCTTAACCCTAGAATCGCATGCGAAACGGCTAAGCTAGAGGGTGCGAGAGGTCTGTGGAACTCATGGTGTAGGGGTGAAATCCGTTGATATCATGGGGAACACCGAAGGCGAAGGCAGCAGACTGGCGCATTTCTGACGCTGAGACACGAAAGCGTGGGTAGCGAATGGGATTAGATACCCCAGTAGTCCACGCCCTAAACACTCCCCGCTGGCTTTTGGAAGTATCGACCCTTTCAGAGGCGAAGCTAACGCGTTAAGCGGGGCGCCTGGGTAGTACGAGCGCAAGCTTAAAACTCAAAGGAATAGACGGGGGCTCGCACAAGCGGTGGAGCGTGTGGCTTAATTCGTCGATAAGCGAAAAACCTTACCGAGGTTTGAAACCCAACTGCACGCCTAGGGAAACCTAGGTTCCTTCGAGGGTGTTGGGCAGGTGATGCATGGCTGTCGTCAGTTCGTGGTTTGAATTGTTCCCTTAAGTGGGGTAACGAACGCAACCCTCGTTGCCTGTTACAAGTGTCAGGCGAGACTGCTCCCTTACGGGAGAGGAAGGTGAGGATGACGCCAAGTCAGCATGTCCCTTTGACATCTCGGGCTGCACACGCGCTACAATGGGTACTACAACGGGGCGCGACGCCGTAAGGCTGAGCAAATCCTAAAAAAGTATCCTCAGTTCGGATAGTGGTCTGCAACTCGACCACTTGAAGTTGGAATCGCTAGTAATCGTGGGTCAGCACACCACGGTGAATACGTTCTCGAGCCTTGTACTCACCGCCCGTCAAGTCAGGGAAGCTGGGAGTACCCGACGTCCGTCCTCGTGGCGGCCTAAGGTAAATTCAGTGACAAGGACTAAGTCGTAACAAGGTACGGCTACCGGAAGGTGGTCGTGGATTCATTCCGATTGGAACCCGTTCTGCTTTAGGCAGAATTGACCGGCGATTTCTGCATCTCAGCTGAGTGCAGAAGAGCAATCGTGTTGTACTTTCTCTCTACACGTGACGACTCGGAAAGACGAGTATGTGAACGGAACAAAAGAGCACACATCAGAAAAAAACACCAGCTCGCATGCGAGCTGGCGTTGAAATCGAGGAGTGTAAGGTCAATCATCTTTTGTTCGGCTTTCTCGGATCGCCGCACCGCTGACAGTGCTTTTCCTGTGTTTTTAGCGCACATTTGCACGCCGCGACAACAGCAGGATCAGGACCTTCGCGTAGTTTGGTGCGTGTACCACCGCAAGCATGACCCATAATGTCCTCCAATTGAATGAGCAAGCACATCTCCTTTGACATGCCAGCATGTATCCTACAGGGTAATTTTGATGAAGTAAAAGGGGTCGAATCGCACGAGCGATTCGACCCCCATAAAACCAAAAGGTACGCTTGGTTACTCAATACGACGGGAAGTGTCGACCCCGACAGGCTGTCGGCGAATAGTGCGACCCTTACGGCCGCCGGAGTTGGTAACGGCAGTGTGAATCGGTCGCGCCTTTCTCTGTGACGCGTCGATAAGCCTTTGCCGCCGCGCTGCATCCTTGTCGGGACCGTTGTTATTTCCTCGTCCCACGAGTATCCTCTTTGGTTTGAATGACGCCAGACCATCCCAGCGTCTTCCATCCGCGATACTACCAAAACACGTCACTTTTTGCTAGTATGGGCGCCACGCAGCTGTATCAGGTAGGTTAGAGCGCAGTCCTGATAAAATGTGTCACATCAGAACGGCACTCGTCGATCATGAGCGTATGTGTTCTTTTATATTTTCTTGCGTGCAGCTGTAGCTCAGGTGGTTAGAGCGCAGTCCTGATAAGACTGAGGTCCCAGGTTCGAGTCCTGGCAGCTGCACGCAAGACGATAGGGAACACATACGCTCGCGATCCGACTCATTTGTCCTGATAAGACTGAGGTCCCAGGTTCGAGTCCTGGCAGCTGCACTACAAACAGAAAAACCGCAACGAGAAGCGTTGCGGTTTTTCTGTTTGTTTCGCGTAAGGGCGGTCCTTACGCGAAAGGTGAAACCCATTGCATTGGCGCGTAATTTGCATGGGGAAGCAGTTTTGAGCTACACTTGACACACTACGTAAAAAAGCGCACTATCACGCGCAGAGTTGTGTAAGTCAAAAACTTTGGAAAGAGAGGTAACGAGATGGACGAGATGTTCAACACCTATGAACCTTTGTTTGCAGCAGGATGGTTCGTACTGTGGCTGCTCACGGCATGGACGAATGCTGCTCTGAGTTTCAGGTCGGTCGGCGAAACACCGCCAGTCATCCTCATGTTCGCTCATGCCGTTTTCGGCGGCGGCGCCTTCGCTATGTGCGCGCTGACGCTCTACTACATGGCGGGTATGCTGTTCTTCGACACACTCTTCGCGCATTCCTATGGGGAAGAGCTGTTCTACGGCATCGTCATCGTGCTTTGCGGCATCGGCGCTATCGTTTCGGGTGTGTTTGCGCCGCGGACAGCGCGGCGGCATCGACACAATGCATCCAAAGCCTACGGCGAGATGGCTTTGACCACTACCGCCTAACGACGGCACTACACAACAATACGTAACAAAGAGCGGACGCCTCACAGCGCCCGCTCTTTTTTAACAACAGCTTTTTACACGCATGAGGTGTCTCGATTAATCGAGACACCCCGGCCAAATTAATTGTTTCGATTAATCGAAACAAAAAGTTGGTACCCGCCATGCAAAAGCCACTCTTTCTATTGACACCACCTGCACCATGCAGCATGCTGAGTTAAGAAGTACGTGCGTAAAAACCATCAAACCAAGGGAGGTACGTGATGGAAAACCAAATAGATGCCAGCGATGTACTCATCGTCGTGTGGGTGACGGCACTGGTTGTGCTGACACCTTTCGTCTATATGACATTCACCGAAGCAGTGACGATGCACTATAATGAGGAGAAGGCGAAAGTGCGCGCAAAGCCCGCACTGGCGCTCGCAACCCTACTCGGGATGGCGCTGTGGCTCGTCGACACCATCATCGATACAAACATGCTGTTCACAGCGCCGTACTGGGGGACTGCCGTCGGTGCGGTCGCTCTCATCCTCGTCAGTTGGTACGTGCCGATGTTCGTCGCTTATGTGCAGCGCGTTCGCGATGAGGAGGAGCTTGCGGACGCAGAAGAACAGTACGCCGCCGGCTTCGCAGAGGCGGGGAACACTCCTGAAGAGTAACACCCGCCAGCGCACACACTTCAACGGCCGCCTCACAGCGGCCGTTGACTCTTTTCACTCCACACTCGTGTCTTCAAACGACCAACTCACTCCTGCTACACTGCACCCATGACCCTTATCGGTATTATTGTCGCGTTCCTCACTCTTGTTATTGGCATTGGCATCGGGTGCCCGTTTCATGCATGTTGGCGAACCTAACGATCTTAATCGCACCGAAGCCCGCGAAGCTGTGTATGCGCGTACCGCAAAGCGCAAAGGGCGCATTCTCGAACAGGCGAAACAACATGGCCGCATCACCAATAACGATGTAGAGGATCTTTTTGCATTTCAGACTCGACAGCTCGTAGTTATCTCAGCGAACTTGAGAAAGATGGCAAGCCCATCCAGCACGGGGAGAGCGGCCGCAACGTTTACTACACACCCCGCTAAACCGCTATTTTGACGTCAAAATAGCGGTTTAGCGCTTCCCAAGACGCTTTTTTCTAGTATAATAGCGGCAATCGGAAATGGAAGAGTACTCTATAGTCATTATATTATTGGCGCTTTCAGCGCTTTTTTCTGGTTTAACGCTCGGCCTTATGGGCTGGGATGCTCAGGAACTGAAGCGTAAGGCAGACGCGGGAGACACTGACGCGGCGGCTATTTACCCGATTCGCAAAGACGGCAACTTGCTCCTCACCACGCTGCTCGTCGGCAACGTATTGGTGAATGCCGTACTGTCGGTCTTTCTTGGTTCAATCACCACTGGCCTTATTGCCGTTGTAGTCGCCACTGCGCTCATTGTTATCTTCGGTGAGATTCTCCCGCAGGCTATTTTTAACCGCCACGCCATCAAGCTCGGTGCGCGCCTTACGTGGCTCGTGCGTCTGTTTCTCATTGTGCTGTATCCAATTACGAAACCCATTGCCGTCGCGCTCGACAAAACACTCGGCAGCGAATTGCCGAATATCTATTCAAAACAGGAACTCATGAAGCTCATTGAAGAGCACGAAGACGCGAACGAATCTGACCTCGATGAAGACGAAGAGCGCATCATTAAAGGTGCCCTCACGTTTTCCGACAAAAAGGTACGTGACATCATGACGCCGCGCACCGTCGTGCACGCATTTGAGCGGGAGGCCGTCATCAACGACGCGCTACTTGAGGAGGTGCGCGACTCAGGGCTCTCACGTTTTCCCGTCTACGACGACGAGATGGATTCAATTGTTGGTATGCTCTATAGCTCGCAACTCATTGGAGGTGAGTGTATCGGCCAGAAAGTGGGGGAGGTGGCCTCAAGTGACGTGCGCTTTTTGCAGGACGACTTGCCGCTCGATGACGCGCTGCAATCATTCATCAAGACACATAAGCACCTCGCCATTGTGCAGGATGAGTTTGGGGGCATGGCGGGTGTCCTTACGCTCGAAGACGTTTTGGAGGAAATCATCCGCACGGAAATTGTTGACGAGCGTGACATCCATGCGGACATGCGGAAGTTTGCCAAAGAGAGCAACGACGCGTAATATAGCCGCATTGCTAGAGAGGCTAGCAGCAGGGTAACGATACTCTGAATATATGCCGGAGTGGCGGAATTGGTAGACGCGTACGCTTCAGGTGCGTATGTCGCAAGACGTGGAGGTTCGAGTCCTCTCTCCGGCACTAACACACGTAGACCCCAGAGCATGACTCTGGGTTTTTATGTGTATTGCCGGAAGAGGGCTCGAAAGACGTTTGCATGCTTCCATAACCCCACCACTTCGCATACAATGCACTCACATAGCTATGCCTGCATACTGCGAACCACTTGCCAATAAACGTATCACCCTTATGGGTCTCGGTCGCCTCGGTCGCGGTCTCGGTGACGCGCGCTTTCTAGCTGACTGCGGTGCGCAACTCACTGTCACTGACCTGAAAACCGAGGACGAGCTTGCAGACTCACTTGAGCAACTCAAAGAGTACGACAACATCACGTTTGTCCTGGGCGAACACCGCGAAGAAGACTTTACCGATACCGACTTAGTGGTACAGGCGCCCGCAACACCACTTGATTCATCGTACATCGCCGCAGCAAAAGCATCGGGTGTGCCTGTCACGATGAGTGCAGCACTGGCCGCAACCTATGCACTCAATCACGGCGTTATCGTCGTAGGGGTAACGGGCACGCGTGGCAAAAGCACGGTTACCACCATGATCTATCACACACTCGTGCACGCAGGAGTGCCCGCGCATTTGGGCGGCAACACGCGCGGTGTCTCGACACTGCAGCTACTCCCTGAGCTCAGCGAAGGGGACGTGCTCGTACTCGAGCTCGACTCATGGCAGCTGCAGGGCTTTGGGTATGAGTTCATTAGCCCCACCATTGCTGTGTTTACAAACTTTATGGAAGACCACCTCAACTACTATCCCGACATGCAGACATACTTTAGCGACAAAATGAACATTGCCCGCTTCCAGCAAGATGGCGATACGCTCATTGTTGGCGCATCAGTGAATGGACAAATTGCTGCTGAAAACCCGCCCGCTGCTCCTGTTGTACCCGAAGCGCTTCCCGAAGATTGGCAGCTGCGCGTAGTGGGTGACCACAATCGTGAAAATGCGGCACTGGCCGCCGCCGCCCTGCGCGCCCTTGGTATTGAAGCGGGTGACATACGACGTGGCCTTGAGAGTTTCACCGGCGTTGAGGGGCGCTTGCAGCTCATGGAAAACACGGGGGCACTTACCATCTATAACGACAACAATGCCACGACACCAACGGCGACAATCGCTGCACTCAATGCACTGCGCGACGATCGACCCATTCTCATTGCCGGCGGTGCTGACAAGGGTTTGCCGACGGGGGAGTTGGCACAGATGATTGCCGACACGTGCGCAGACGTGTATTTGTTGAATGGTACCGGAACGGTACACCTCAAAGAGCACCTCCCAAATGCGCACTACTATGATGATTTCGCGGCACTCGTTACAGCTGCGCTCGACGCAGCACAGCCTGACGGCACCGTGCTGTTTAGTCCGGCGTTTGCGTCATTTGGCCACTTTAAGAATGAGTACGAAAGAAATGATATGTTTACGCAATTGGTAGCACAGTATGGGAATTAACGACGCACAACACATTCACATCATCGGTATCGGTGGCATCGGTATCTCAGCCTTGGCGCGTATGCTTGTGGCGCAGGGCAAAACAGTGACGGGGGTGAATGACAATGAAAGCGGCGACACGCTCGATGGGCTTCGGTCGCTGGGTGTGGTAATCGACATTGCTCCTGACGGAAGCGGGCACACCATACCTGACGAAGCCGACGCATTTGTCTACAGCGTCGCGTGGGAAGAGCGCGGCCCCGAGGTGCTCGCAGCAGCCCGTGCCACCGGCAAGCCCGTTCTTAACTACTTTGAAGCACTCGGCGAACTCAGCAAAGAGTATAAAACCATTGCCATTGCCGGCACCCACGGCAAAACGACCACGACGGCAATGGCCGCGCAGGCACTCGCCGCTGCCGGTCTCGACCCCACGGCAATTGTTGGCTCACTCGTTGACTTTGAGGGTGAGTGCACCAACTTCCGCAATGGCGGCGACGAATACTTAATCGTTGAAGCATGTGAGTATAAACGCCACTTTCTCCACTTTACGCCACATATTCTTGTCATCACGAACGTTGAAATGGATCACCCCGACTACTACGAAAACCTTGCCGACGTGCAGGATGCCTTTCGCTCGCTCGTGGCGCAGTCAAAGCGTATCGTCTGCGACATGGAGGACCCGAGTCTTGCGCCCGTCATTGCCGACGCAGAAGGCCGCGTGGTTGACGTACAGCCTTTCCTTGCGCGCGTGCCGGTGCTGGCGGTTCCGGGAGCACACAACCAGCAAAATGCCGCTCGCGTACTTGCGGTCGCCGACATACTCGACGCTGATGAGCATGGAGTACGCACCGCGCTCACACAATTTACGGGTACATGGCGCCGCTTTGAGTACAAGGGTACGACCGCCGGCGGGGCGCTTGTGTACGACGACTACGCGCACCACCCGACAGAAATTAAAGCCACGCTCCGCGCGGCGCGGGCCAAGCACCCCGATGCGCGCATCACCGCCATTTTTGAACCGCACACCTTTTCCCGCACACGTGCTCTCTTTAGTGATTTTGCGGCAAGTTTCGACGACGCACAGAGCGTGATCATTGCTCCGATCTACGCAGCCCGTGAGCCCGACGACGAATCAATCACCGCGGCCAAGCTTGCTCAGGCAACGGCACAGCAGCACGACAATGTGCGCTCGGCAGAGCATCTCGACGATATTCCCGCCATGCTTGCCGACAAAAGTGAGGCAGATGTACTTGTGTTTATGGGGGCGGGCGACATTTACCACGTAGCTGAACAGGTGAGCGTATGACGGGCACGCTTTCAATCGTTGCCACGCCTATCGGCAACCTCGACGACATCACGCTGCGCGCACTCACTACTCTGAGCGCAGCCGACATCATTTTTTGTGAAGATACGCGTGTGACCAAGCGCCTCCTCGAGCGCCACAGTATTGATGCACAGCTCGAGAGTCTGAATGCTCGCACTGAGCACGACAAGACACCCCGCGTGCTCGAATTGCTCGACGCAGGGCAGCATGTTGCCTACGTCTCTGATGCGGGAACTCCCGGCATCTCTGATCCGGGAACGTTTTTGGTGAATCACGCGCGTGCGGCAGGACATACAGTTGAAGCAATTGCCGGTCCGTCAGCACTTACGGCAGCACTCTCTATTGCAGGTGTGCCGAGTAGCGAGTTTCTTTTCTTAGGCTTCCTGCCACACAAAAAGGGGCGGCAGACGCTGCTTAAAGAAATCGCCGCAACAAGTCGGCCAGTGGTGCTCTACGAGTCAACACACCGCATTACCAAACTCATGGCAGAAATCACGGAACACGGTGGCGACGAAAAGCGCGTATGCATTGCCCGTGAGCTTACCAAAATGCACGAAGAGCTACTGTGTGGCACGGCCGCTGAACTCGCTGCGCAGCTTGAGGTTGATCCGGTGAAGCAGAAGGGAGAATTCGTCGTGATTGTGAGTGAAAAGTAGTATATAATTGCGTACGTATGAAGCACATCAAGGCCATTATTACACTCGGATTTGCCGTTGCGATCCTGCCGTTCTTGGGGTTCCCCGCGAGTTGGGATACGGTGATGTTCGTAGTCCTTGGTCTTGCAGTCGCCACACTGGCGATTCGCATCATGATGCTCGCCGCGGCAATGGAGCGCGATGCAGAGCCGGAGAGCTATCAGCAAAATACCGCTCCAGTCGACGAGACAGTTGAAGAGCACCATGCCTAACCTCGTACGGTCACACAAAGGTGTCGCGCTCATCATCGGCGTGGCAGTGCTCATTGTGGCAAGTGTCACGCTTGTTGCCCACTTTGTATTTGGCGGCAGCGAGTTAGTGTATCTGCGCCCCGAGCACCCACAGGTGACGAAACCCGAGGAGGACGTGGTGCCGCCTGTGGCGCATATGGATACACCCGAGCACGTGCGTGCCGTCTACATGAGCCAGTGTGCAGCATCGAGCAGCGATTTTCGCGACCACTTCATCTCACTCATCGACGATACCGAACTGAATGCGATTATTATTGATATTAAAGACTACACGGGCACGGTGAGCTTTCCGCGCGAGGATGACGGCAGTGGAGAGGTGCTCGATGGTACCGGATGCACCGTGCCTGACATGGAAGACTTCATCGCGCTTCTGCACGAAAAAGACATCTATGTTATCGGTCGCATCGCCGTGTTCCAAGACCCGCTCTACACATCGGTGTACCCTGCACGTGCGGTACAGAGCAAAAGTCGTGTCGGTGAGCCATGGAAAGACCACAAAGGGTTATCGTTTGTTGATGTCGGCGCGAAACCATTTTGGGACTACATTGTCGACATTTCACACGACTCGCACGCTATTGGATTTGACGAGCTCAATTACGATTATGTCCGCTATCCGTCAGATGGGCCAATGAGCGACGTGTCGTTTGATCATTCCGATTACAACAACCGTGCGCAAGAGCTTGAGAAGTTTTTCCGGTACCTTGAGTCAAAGGTACGTGTTGCTGATGCCAATGGTCACTCACCGACGCTCTCGGCAGACCTTTTTGGTATGACGACAACCAACAAAGACGACCTCACTATCGGGCAGGTACTTGAGCGCGCGACGCCGTACTTCGACTACATCGCCCCAATGGTGTACCCGTCGCACTATCCACGCGGCTTCAACGGCTACGCGAATCCAAACACCGAAGTCTACGGCGTGATTAAGTATTCAATGGACCGTGCTGTCGAGCGCGTGACGGCAACGACCACGACCATTGGAGCGCTTGCCTATACGCGTATCGGCACCAGTACACCAGCCGTGTACGAGAAACCTGCGCGCGATCCGAATATTTTGCGCCCGTGGCTGCAAGACTTTGACTACGGCGGTGACTACGGCCCGACAGAAGTGCGTGCACAAATTCAGGCAGCCTACGATGCAGGCCTGCACTCATGGATGCTCTGGGACCCGGCGAATAGGTATACACGAGCTGCGCTGGAGCCAGCAGAATAGACAGTCGGGAGTTGGTAGTGAGTAGTGTGGCGTGAGTTGTTTCGATTAATCGAAACAAATCATTCCACACTTAGTACATCCGATGTACTAAGTTTCTCACTTTCCACTGGTCACTTTGCATCATGTTTCGATTAATCGAAACAACTCTTCACTACTTACTCCACACTACCAACTCCGAACTCCTCACTCCGAACTTCCAACTACCCACTTCCAACTCCTAAACTCCTAACTCACTACTGCTATACTACATACCATGCCGTACGAATACGATCCTGAGCGTATTATCTATTTTGGTGCCACCGACGCGCGCGGCGGGCAAGTACCGTTTGGCATCAAGGCGCTCGATCGAATGCGCCACATGTACATCATTGGTAAAACGGGTATGGGTAAATCAACCATGCTCGAGAACATGGCCATTCAGGATATTCAAAACGGTGAGGGTATTGCCTTCATTGATCCGCACGGTTCAACGGCTGAGAAGTTGCTCGAATTTGTGCCTGAGTCACGCATTGAAGACGTCGTCTATTTTGCGCCATTTGATACTGAGTTTCCCGTCGGCTTCAATGTAATGGAGGACGTCGGGTACGACAAGCGCCACCTCGTGGTGGCGGGTCTCATGAGTGCCTTTCAGCGCATTTGGGTTGATGCGTGGAGTGCCCGCATGGAATACATTTTGCAAAACGTGCTGCTGGCGCTGCTCGAGTATCCCGACACGACGCTCATTGACGTGAACCGCATGCTCATCAACAAAGAGTTTCGTGCAAAAGTAACCGAGTACGTCACCGACCCGATCGTCAAACGCTTTTGGCAGGAAGAGTTTGCCGGCTACACCGACCGATACACACAAGAGGCGACACCTGCCATTCAAAACAAGATCGGGCAATTTGTCTCGAATCCGCTTGTGCGCAACATCATCGGGCAGCCACACTCGTCGTTTGATTTACGCCGCATCATGGACGAGCGTAAGATCTTCATTGTGAACCTCTCGAAAGGGCGCATGGGTGAACAAAATGCCGATCTGCTCGGGAGCATCCTCACCACAAAAATGTACCTCTCGGCGATGAGTCGCGCTGAAAATACACAGGCTGAACTGGCACAGCTCCCGCCGTTCTATCTTTACGTCGACGAATTTCAGTCAGTGGTGAACGACTCATTCGCCAACATTCTCTCGGAAGCGCGTAAGTACAAACTCGCACTCACCATTGCGCACCAGTACATCGAACAAGTCGACGAACACATTCGCTCGGCCGTGTTTGGGAACGTTGGCACCACCATCACGTTCCGTGTTGGGCCGTTTGATGCGGAAACGCTCAAGCCCATTTTTGAGCCGACGTTCTACGTGGAGGATTTAGTGAATCTCGGATTTGCGCAAATTTACCTGACGCTCATGATTGACGGGATCGGCTCGCAGCCATTTTCTGCAACAACACTGCCGCCGGTGGAGCACCCGCCGTTTAATTTCGTCAATCGCATCGTTGAGAGTTCGCGCGAGAAGTACGCGCGCATCAGAGCGCAAATCGAAGATGCGATTCGCGCACAGAATGAGGAGATGATGACCACCAAGAAAAAGAAGAAGAAAAAGAAGAAGAAAGGCGGTGGCGGAGGAGAGACACCTGCCGACCCAACAGCGCAGCCGCGTACTGACGCACAGCGCAACGCGCTGCGCGAAGCACTCGGCGCTATCACTGCGGTGCCTGCTGCAGCCGCTGCGGAACCACAGCCGCCCAGCAAGTCCGACGAGCACGAAACACCAGCTCCTGATGCACCTGAAGAAGCACCGGAGCGGAGCAATACAACACCCAAAAGCAAACAGTCGTCTGACGAGGCGACAGAATCGCGCGAAGCAACGACACCATCTGAGCCGCAACAGAGCTATCCAGATTTATTTCCCCGCATTGGCAAGCGTGACGACACGCCGCAAGAAAGTGGGAAGGAGGACGCAGGCGATGCACGCCGTGACGAAGTACCACGTGAGGTGCTTGAACGTATCTTAAATGATGGCGCGTAGCGCGTACACGCTTTTCATTGTGTGCTTGCTGTGCGCGCCGGCAATCGCTGCGGCGGACGTGCGTATTACCGAAATTATGTATGCGCCCGAGAGCACTGATGCCGATCATGAGTGGATTGAAGTGTGCGCGAGCGACGGCGACCATACACTCGACGGGTGGGTCTTTTATGAAAATGAAACTAATCACGGCCTTGAGCTCGTCAGCGGCTTGTGGAGTCTTGAGAGTGGAACCTGTGCGATTATTGCCGACGATGCAACTACCTTCCAAGACGACTATCCGTCAGTAAGTGGCACGCTCATTGATAGCGCATTCAGCCTCAAAAACACTGGCGAAACACTTGCACTAAAAAATGCCGCGGGTGACATTGTCGACTCGGTGACGTACAGCGAGAGTGACGGCGCAGCCAATGACGGCAACAGTTTGCATCGCGATGGTGATGCGCTTGTTGCAGGCACGCCAACACCAAACGAAGCGCAGCACACTGGCGAAACTGGCGATACGACCGACACTAACGATACGAATACCAACGAAACTGATGCAACGGTAACAAATATCACGCAGTACACCTATGAGCCACTAAGTGTTGAGCCGCCGCAAGACGTGCACTTGCGACTTCCCGAACAGATTGTGGGAGTCGCTGGTGCGCCCATCGCGCTGCATGCGGAAATGTACGATGCGCGAGGACGCGCGCTCACGAATGGTGTTGTTCGGTGGGCCTTTGGCGACGGAACAGAAGCAGTTGGTTACGACGTGCGTCATGCGTATCGCTATGCGGGTGAGTACGTAATTACGGCAACGCTTGAGCACGGCGCATTGCGCGACGAACACACCATCACTGCACGTATTACGCAGCTTGATGCCGCCTTGCGCATTGGTGCAGCAGGGAAGTGGATTGCGATCACTAATCACGGTAATGCGCCGCTCGATCTATCCGAGTGGCGCGTGCGCTCACCGGTGCGCACGGCGGAATTGCCCATCGGCACCACCGTCGCTGCCAGTAGCACGATCCGCCTTGCAACCGAGGTGCTCGAGCTGCCATTTGTTCGCGTCGACAAAGAAGCGAGCTTGCTGTTTCCCGACGGAAGCACTGCGCTCGTGGGAACCGTTGTATCACCGCAGGCAACGACTACAGAAACTACCTCACCGGCGACGAGTACTAATGCCTCACCGCCCCGCTCTATGCAGAAGCCTACCAATCCTCAGCTGACCACCTCTCGCTCACACAACGCACTTATCGGCACGCCCGTGCCACAGCAGTCGCCATCACCAGCTGTCGATGCCGCTCGTGCCTCGATTAATCGAGACACGTCATCACTCCCAACTGCAAGCACCCAACTCCGAACTACCAACCCCACACGTCCAACTACTACCCACTCGCAACTCGCCGCCACTGCTCATAGCTCAAAACCTACTGCTCACAGCTCCTTCTGGTGGTATTTAGCCCTCACTGCCCTTATACTCACGGGAGGTGCCGGTATGCTCCTTGCACGGCGCAGTACTGACCCAGCCGACGAATTCACTATCGAAGAGAAAACATGAACGATACGCACACGATACTGGTTACGGGTGGCGCTGGCTACATTGGCTCGGCGTGCGTCAAAGCGCTCTGCGAACAGGGCTATGCAGTAGTGGCCCTCGACAATCTTTCAAAAGGGGAGAGGCACTACGTCGATGAGCGTGCAACGTTTGTCGAAGTCGATATTCTCGATATTGCTGCGCTGCGTGATGTGTTTGCGATACATCGGCCACAGGCAGTTATTCATGCCGCGGCACTCAAGTCGGTTTCCGAAAGTGAAGAAAAGCTTGAGGAATACTTTGCAACAAACGTCACGGGTACGCTCAACGTACTCGTACAAGCAGCAGCCCATGGCACAGCGCACGTCATATTTTCTTCAACGGCTGCAGTATACGAAGCGCCGTCCGATGGCGTCTGTGCAGAGGACACGCCGCTGGCACCAATGAGTGTCTACGGCACCAGTAAAATGCTCGCTGAGCAGCTCATCACTGAGTTTGCGCGTACCAAAAAACTTCCCAGCTACACCATATTTCGCTACTTCAATGTTGTCGGCGATGCCGACGTGCACTTCAAGGACGCCGACCCGCAGAACGTGTTTCCGATACTTGCTAATGCACTCGGGAAAGGGCTACCTTTCAGCATTTTTGGTGACGACTATTCGACAACCGATGGCACGTGCGTGCGCGACTACATTCACATAGCCGATATTGTCGAGGCACACCTGCGAGCTCTTTCAACAAACGCAGGCGGCATATATAACCTTGGTAGCGGTGGGGGCTATTCAGTGAAAGAAATTGTTACTGCACTTGAGGAAGTATCAGGAAAATCACTCAAAACAGTAATTGCCCCGCGTCGCTCTGGCGACCCCGCCATGGTTCTCGCTGACGCAACAAAAGCCCAAAACGATCTTAATTGGAAGCCAGGGTGCTCACTTAGAATGATGGTCGAAGACACACTTATGGTGTATAACGTATGATGTTATATGCAATTCGCACAACTTTTCTATGAAAAATCCCTCTAAAATTTCAATGATGGGCCTTGGGAAGCTTGGTTCCTGCTATGCTGCTTTTTGCGCAGAAAAAGGCTTTGAAGTTATTGGATATGATGTTGATTCGACAAAAGTTGATGCGGTCAACAAAAAAAAGGCGCCTGTTGTAGAACCACACCTGCAAGAGATAATTGATTCTTACCCGACGCTGCTATCTGCGACAAACGACCCTCACGAATTGGTAAAAGAGACAGACGTTACTTTTTTAGTTGTGCCGACGCCGAGTAATGATGACGGGTCCTTTTCTGTTCAATACGTGCAAGCAGCAATGCAAAGCCTGGGGGAGGCATTGCGGACGAAAGAATCTTATCACCTTTTTGTACTTGTGAGCACTGTATTGCCAGGTGATTCACGTAACAAAATTATTCCGGCTATTGAAAAAGCATCTGGAAAAAAATGCGGAGTGGATTTTGGCTATTGCTACAGCCCGAGCCTTATTGCCATTGGGAATATTGTGAACAACCTTCGGAAACCTGATTTCCTGTTTCTTGGTGCCTCGGATACAAATGCTGAAAAGAAATTGAAGGTTATATTTGAAAAACTTTACGGGAAAGCATACGCAGAAGAGAAGGTGTGCAATATGAGCATTGAGAGTGCGGAAGTTGCAAAGATAAGCCTCAATTCGTACGTTACAATGAAAATTACATTCGCGAACACTCTTGGAAGAGTGTGCGAAAAAATACCTTATGCGAATGTTGATGATGTCACAAACGCAATTGGTAAGGATTCTCGTATAGGGTCTCGCTTTTTTCGCAGTGGTCTGGGGTATGGGGGTCCATGTTTCCCGCGTGACAACTTCGCATTTGCGTCCATGGCGGAAGATCGGGGAGTTGATGCTCCGTTAGCTAGGCAAACACATGCCCTGAATGCGCATATGCCAAAGTATATAGCTAAAACTATACAGGAAGAAATGAAAAAGAACGGCATGGGAGAGAAAACTGTTGTCGGGGTACTTAGTCTGGGTTATAAAACAGGAACACCTTTTGCGGAAGAGTCGCAGTCAATAGAGATTGCGAGAGAGCTTGGAAAGAGTTACCCCTTGGTGGCGTTTGACTCGTTTGGGTATGCGGATAGCAAGGCTCGCTTGGGCGGTGTGGCAGAATATCTTACTGACCTTGAGGATTTTCTTGTAAAGGCCGACGTGGTCTTTATTGGCAACCCTGAAGAAGACCTCCTCCGCTTAAGTGATTTGATCCACGGAAAAAACGTTAGCATGATTATCGACCCATGGGGCATGTTCTCTTCTGCAGATTTTACTGACGGACTGCAGTACGTACCTCTTGGTCGGAGAGATATATGAGTGCACTTCCGAAGATAACGATAGTAACTCCGTGTTTTAATCGAGAACGATATATACGAGAAACCATAGAGTCTGTTCTTGCACAAGACTATCCGAACCTTGAGTACATAGTTATTGACGACGGATCGACAGATAAAAGCTGGGATATAATCCAAGAATATAGAGAGAAGCTTACCTATTGCGAACAGCTTCCTGGGTATCGCAAGAGTCCAATTCATGCGATTAATTATGGATTTAGTAAGGGGACAGGAGAAATATATGGCTGGCTCAATGATAAAAACATACTTTTGCCCAAAAGTTTGTCGACAGTAGGGGCAATCTTCAGGGCACATCGAGACATACATTGGCTCACCGGACTCGCTACAACCATTAACGAGGAGGGCATGGTGGTGAATGTTCGTTCGTTCAGGAAAAATAAATATGATTTTGCAATTGGGAAGTGGCAAATCATACAGCAGGAATCAACCTTTGTCAGGAGCATTGCCTGGAAGAAGGTGGGTGGGTTGCAAGATGAAGATACATGGGCCTTTGACATTGGTCTCTGGGTTGAATTATTCCGCGCAGGATTCGAACTCTATCACGTCCCAAGCATTGTTGGTGCCTATCGAAAGATCGCGGAGGGACAGAGTGTCTTGCGGCGCGCCGAATTTATGTCGTACGCTACACGAGCCGTAAAGCGACTCAAAAAACGCACCTCGTTAAGCTTCAGGGCAGAAACGTTTTCCTATCGATTCTTATATGCAACGCGGTGGATTTGGAGATTCATTCCCGATCGCGCTTTTGAATATTTACCTTTTGTGTCTAGGTTTTCTCATCGTTTTGTTGTATATGATACTGAAAACAATCACTGGGCGCGTGCCAACAAAAATCCTTTCAGATTAAGATCTTAAACTCTCTCATTATGAAGGCTTCGTCGGATAAGAATATCCTAATTATCGTTACACGAGCTGTGGTAGGAGGAGCACAAACATCCGTCTTGAATCTCGCACGAGAACTGCAGCGAAGAAGCGAAAACGTCACGGTCGCCTTCGGGGATGGGGAGTGGCTTGAGGGTGAGTGCAAAAAAGAGGGAATTCCGACACATCGCTTTGCCTGGCTCGGGCGTACATACAATCCATTCGCGAACCTCTTTTTCATTTTTGAGGCGCGACGCTTCATCAAACAAAAGCACTTCACAACGGTGCACATCAACAGCTCAAACGCACTATTTGCCGCCGTTGCTGCGAAGTTGGTTCCTCAAAAGCCGAAAACAATATTTACTTTTCACGGCCTTTCGCTGTTAGAGGAAACCGCACGAGATCCCTTGATGCTCAAGGTAGTATACGCACTCGTGTTGCAGGCGACGTTGAGATGGGTGGACGAGTGTGTATTTGTAAGTGAGCGCAATTATGTTGACGCGAAAGCACACCATATAGTGAATAAAGGTCATATCATTTTCAATGGCATTGAACTAGGCGACACTCTACTTTCACGAAAACAGGCGCGTGCATGGCTCGAAACGTGTCTTGGGAAAAGGCTACCAGAGTTCATTGTTGGATCAATCGGCCGTTTAGATACGCCCAAGAACTATGAATTTCTTATTGATGCACTTGCACAGCTGCCTGCAGCGTACAGAGACCTTCGTGTATTGCTCCTTGGCGATGGTCCTGAGCGGGCGTTTCTTTTAAAGCGGGCGCAGGACAAAGGCGTGTGTGAAAAGGTGCTTTTTGCAGGAGGGATACCTAATGCCGCCACCTATATGAAGGCGTTTGACGTATTTGTGTTGCCATCGCGTTTTGAAGGATTTTCCATCTCGCTTACAGAAGCATTGCATGTTGGAGTGCCTGTGCTTGCAAGTGATGTTGGTGGCGCTCGTGAACAGTTTGCGCATGCGTTGTTTCAAGTATTTCCTCTGAACGATCATCAGGCGTTCAATGAGCGCCTTATTCGCCTCTACGAGCATCCAGAGCTTAGGCAGGAGCTTGCGGTTGGTAATTCGGCACATGCGGCCCAATTTAGTACATCAAAGCAGGCGCAAGAGTATCTTCAAATATATAGCTGATCTCTATTTTAGTGTGCTAAGCTGAATATAATCTAAAAGGGTATATGAGCAAACAAAAGACAGCCTTGGTGTGTGGAGCTGGTGGTTTTATTGGAAGCCACCTCGTCCGTCGTCTTAAAAGCGAAGGATATTGGGTGCGCGGCGTTGATTTAAAAGAGCCTGAATTCTCTACGTCAGCCGCCGACGATTTTGTGGTTGGTGATTTGCGTGACGTAAAGGTCTGGGAGTACATTCTTGACAGGCCGTTTGACGAAGCATATCAACTCGCAGCTGATATGGGGGGTGCAGGGTACATTTTCACTGGTGAAAATGATGCACACGTCATGCATAACTCAGCCATGATAAATTTACATATGGCGCACTTCGGTGTTGAGAGAAAAGTAGGAAAAGTATTTTATTCTTCCTCTGCGTGTATATATCCAGAACGCAACCAGCTTGACCCTGACAATCCTCATTGCGAAGAAGCCTCAGCGTATCCAGCGGCACCTGATAGTGAGTATGGATGGGAGAAGCTCTTTAGCGAGCGGCTGTATCTTTCCTTTTTGCGCAATCATGGGCTTGATGTACGCATAGCGCGCTTTCATAATATTTTTGGACCAGAGGGCACATGGCGTGGCGGGCGCGAGAAAGCACCTGCTGCGATGTGCCGCAAGGTTGCCGAGGCTGAAGACGGGGGAGAAATCGAAGTGTGGGGGGATGGTAAACAAACGCGCTCATTTCTTTACGTCGACGAGTGTCTTGAAGGGGTGTGTCGCCTTATGGAGCATCCGGATTTCCATGGGCCAGTAAATATTGGCTCGGACGAAATGGTAAGTATTAACGAGTTAGCGGAAATGGTTGCCGCTATTGCAAACAAGGAAATTTCTATTAAACATGTAGAGGGCCCACTTGGCGTGCGTGGTAGAACGTCTGACAACGCTCTCATTAAGAAAGAGCTTGACTGGGCGCCAACGCAGAAGCTTTCTACGGGTCTTGAGAAGACGTATGTCTGGGTTGCCGCACAAGCTAGGAAAAGTGATGCAACATGAAAAGATTGTTTCGGTTTGTCGCATCTGCGTGGCAGAGTTTGGCGGTGAGACTTATAAATATTTCCGACCAATTTCGTATTGTTCTAGTGCGTGCTGCATTTAAGAAACAACGTGTTGCAGAGGCTTCTCTGGGAAATTTTCGTATGCTCGTTCTGGTTCACGACAGTGTGGGCATTCAGCTTAAGGCACTCGGTAGGTTTGAAAGCTTAGAGGCAACGTATGTAACTTCCACATTAGACCGAAATGCGACAGTGGTTGATGTGGGTTCCAACGTCGGATACTGGTCTTTGTTATGTGCGAGTGTTGCACCTAAAGCTAGAGTTCATTGTTTCGAACCAGCACCCTTACCCAAGGCGCTCTGCGAGACGAATATATGTTTAAATGGATGGGATCGTCGAGCACTCCTTAATCAAGTCGCTCTTTCTGATAAAGCCGGGACGCAAAATTTTTCTATCGCGAGAGATTCCGGCTTTTCATCTTTTAGGGGTACGGGTCGGGTTCGCGAGGATGCGAGATGTACAGTCGAAACAACCACCTTAGATATGTACGCTAGCAACAAAAGCATATCTAAGATCCATTTCTTAAAGATTGATGTAGAAGGGAGTGAGATGGCAGTATTGCGCGGAGCCGCTGGTTTATTGAGGAGAGAGGCAGTTGATCTTTTGTTGATTGAGCTATTCTCTCAGAACCTGAACGCGTACAATGTTACGATAACGGATGTTCTTAAATTCATGCAGGAGTTTAATTACAAACCTTTTGTCATCGATCGCTCTTCACGTACCCTTCGTTCATATACGGATGGCGACCATGATCGCATACAAAATGTATTCTTCATTCCTGCACCTTCCAAGTTGAAATGAAAAGAGTCTTTATACAAAGTGCCCACAATCGGCCGTCGGGTGGTGGAAAAGTGAATCATATGCTTGCGTGTCTATTTTTACGCAATGGTTTTGATGCTTTCATTTTTTCACCTAGAAAAGAAGTATACACTCCTTCGTGGCTTCGCGGATCAGCGCCAATACTAAGTAATGACGCAATGGCGGAAATGTGTACGTCGAGCGATATTGTTATTGGCACATGGCCAGACAAGGAGGCCATGGAACTTGTTAGGGATTGTCCGGCTGATGTTAAGATATTTTATCCGCAGTGCAATTTTTTCTTAGAAGGAGAGACTCTCGTTGGAGATAGAGTTTTCAACTCTGACTCGGGATATACCCACTTCTGGTCTGTGAGCGAGAGCAACAAGAATATTTTGGAAAAAAAATACCAAGTACAATGCGATATTGTGCACCCGTACTTCGATCACCAGTACTATGCTAACGTCCGCAAAAACAAAGAGCGTTCAGGGACGTTGGCGCTTTCTCGCAAAGGAGCTATGTACGTTACATTCATTAGGGGCATATTCGGAAAAGAAAACATACATTTACTTAGTGGTAAATTTACTGAGGACGATTTTGCCGCGGAGGCGTCGCACAGAAATCTCTTTCTCCATACTGCCATTGGATACCAACCAAATCTAAAAAAGAAATTACGCGCATGGGGAAAGTATTTGCTCACAAAGGGGTGTGTTGATCGACGCACCAAGGTTACGTATGCGGGTAGTCGCTACGATGAAGGTTTCCCACTTCCGCCAGCCGAAGCGGCGCTGAGCGGTTGCGTGATAGTAGGTTTTGCTAAAAATGGTGATTGGGAATGGATGAATCATTCAAATAGCTTTATTGCAAAGGACCGAAGTTACTATGATTTATATCAAAAGGTGCGAAAGGCCTCTTCTTTGCAACCAAGTGTACTACAAGATATGAATAAGCAAGCCGTTCAGGCACTGAAAAAATTTAATGCTGAACGTACTTGGAAAGAAATACAGTCATCACTGGGAACACATGTGGTCTAACCTACAACATATATTTAGCATCCATCGAGCAGTCAGTGAGGCTGATCATGCAAAACTCATTGCACGAGGGTCAATCACTAACACATTGCATTCTTTGGTATCGGCATTCATTGCTTTCGTCACTATCCCGCTAGTTATTAATGCCGTGGGGAAGGAGCAATATGGGTTGTTGATTCTCGCTGGGTCTTTCGTGGGTATACTAGGATTTGCAGATCTCGGTTTACTCAGAACACTTGTTCATGCAGTTAGTGGAGATCGTGCTAAGCAGCGTCTAGCCCAAAGCGGAGGTGTGTTAATAGTTGCAATGGGATTGCTAGTGGCCGTTGCATTTTTTGCAATTACATTGGTTGCGGTACTTCAGTTAGCGGGTATTCCGATACTAAGTATATTAGGTGTGCCAAGCGCGCTGCAAACCATAGCAGGTTTCGTCTTTTTTCTTACGGCAGGGACATGGGCGGTAAATACGCTCTTATCGGGAGTCATTCGAGCAGGATTTCAGGGTTGCAACCAAGTCCCTACGTATAATGGAGTCTCCATTCTATACACTGCAGTCTTTGGAGTAGCGTATGTACTATTTTTGCTAACACAGCCTTCGCTCATTTCTATTACCTGGTTTTTGTTCGGGAGCGCCCTGATACGCTTTGCGTTGCTGATGTATGAATGGAGTCGATTTAATGCACTAGTGTCATGGAAAGTAACGAAAGACTCTTTTCGCTCTGTACGAAAATTATTGCAATATAGCCCAGCCCTTGTTGTGAGTGCTGGCGCTGCGGCGTTCATTGGAAAGAGTGACGCGCTGGCAGCGTCTTACTTTTTGGGACTTTCGTCTCTTGCAGCTTACTACGTAGCCTTTCGTCTTTTCCAACTTCCCTCAATGGGGACAAAGGTGACGGATGCTCTTTTTTCGAGTGCGGTTGAGATTTCCACTAAACAAGATACCAAGACGCTCCAGCTACTTTACCAAAGAATGTTGCGCTTAAGCCTTGTGGCTCGTGTCAGCATTGTCGCAGTCATATTTATATATGCACGCCCGGCAATAGTGTTGTGGGTAGGCGAAGATTTCCTTATGGGCTTTGATGTTCTCTTAGGGTTAGCAGCTTTATTCATTACGTATGGATGGACGGGGCCGCACGTGGAATTTTCCCAAGCTATGGGCTGGTACCGTATGCTAGCAGGCGTTTCAATTATCCATCTTGCTGCGGCAGTGCTCCTATACATCTTTTTTGTACCAAAATTAGGAATCGCTGGCATACCCATTGCCATGGCGGTGGCGAATATGCTAATCGTCGGAGTGTGGCTCCCACTCATGCTTTATCGAAGATTGGGCGTGCATCCGCACAAAGTCTTTTTTGACTTTGTGCGTCGGATGTTTGTGCCCGTATTAGTTTTTTCTTTCGTTGGCGTGGTGCTTATGCAGCATCTTGAAATAAGTGTATGGAGTGCTGGCGTTGCCATGATACATATATGTGCATTCCTCTACGTTACATTTCGATGTGGTCTGTTAAAGTCGGAGCAAAACTTTGTTTTAAGTAAGATATTTCGGTAGCCATGAAGCCACTTATTTCCATTATCGTCCCGACGCATAATAATGCCCCAACTATTGCTGCCGCGCTCGAATCGTTATGTACTCAAACATATCCGCATATTGAGATAATCGTTGTCGACGACAAGAGTACAGACGGGACGCAGACTGTCGTGGACAAGTGTGTTGCTAAAGACAGTCGCATTCACCGTGTTGAGATAGAGAGCGATGATCCATATCGACTCAACAGAATTGGAGTGAACATTAACGCTGGATACAGTGCACGTAACCATGGAGTTGAAAAAGCGAACGGGGAAGTCATCACTTTTCAGGATGCTGACGACCTGTCGTATGCTAATCGTATAGAAATACAGTATGAATTGCTGCAGAAGTATGGGGCGATGCACGCAGTGGTCGACTATGAGCACCCACAAGAGGGTGTTGAGGAGATGGTTGGGAGAGAACTGCCCGTAGACCTTAATACAGTTGGAGTACTTGGATTTGATGAGATAAACAAACTAGCCAAAGAAAATAAACCTATTCCTCGATGGTTGCGGGACCCACTTTCGTACCGGTCTATAAATATACACCCTATTCGGCTTATTAAACGCCTGGGGAGGAAGTTGTTTTGGTGTGATATAAAGCCCTATCCATGTTCAGGGAATACGGCTATGGTGCGCCGTGAGGTTTTTGATGCGGTTTGTTTTCGTCCACTCTGGGAACGTACACGACCGAGTAGAAAAGGCAGGGGGGCGGATATGGACTTTAATTATGCTGTTGCGGAGCGTTTTGGAAAAAGTATTGCAATCAAAGCTCCACTATACCTCTGGCGTACGTAACTTTTTCGCGAACGTAAAGAGATTTTTCTTAAGAGTCGTATAAAGCCACTCTTGAGGCAATAATTCAACGAATTCTCTTCCGTGTTCGCCAAGGGACTCTTGCATGGAAGGATCGTTGTGAAGAGCGAGCACCTTCTCTTTGAGGTCGCGTTCGTTCTCCGGCTCGTACCAGAGCAGGTGTGTGTTGCCAGTGAGGGTAGGGTATGCACTTGTGCATGCCTTTGTGCGCGCAGCGATTGTCGCCTTACCCATGGCGAGTGCTTCAAGGAGTGACGTTTGTCCTGAGAAACGACCGATTTCTTTTACAGGCACCACGACAAGTCGCGCGCGATTGTAGTAGTTCTTCAGTTCATCGTATGAAATATAATCGGTGATAAGTGTGATATTCGCTGGAAGCTCGCCTTTTGGTAAAAGACTTCTGTTGGTAATGAATACTGCGGGGAGCCCCGTTTCTTTCAGTACCTCAATAAGGGTTGCAGTGTCCCGACCAATATCGCGTCCAGAAAAAAGAATGAAGTCTTCTCGTGGAATAGAGGGGTCTGGGCTGAAAAGGCGAGTATCTGCTTCAAGTGGCAGGTGCGTCGAAGATATACCCCACGCTTCAAACAGGTGCTGCTCGTGTGGTGACCACGCAAAGACGCACGTTGCACCGCACAACGCAAAGCGCAGTAGGTGCGTGCGAGGATCGCGAGGGTGCGCATACATATTATTTATCAATCCCGCTGAGACAAATACTACTGGTGGTTTGATGAGATGTAGTCGCTTTAGAAGCGAGAGTGGGATGCCCGAGGTGTCATTAATGCCGTAGACGATATCAAACGTGTTGATATAGCGGCGATGGTGAAGAATTTGTCCAAGGGCGAATCCCACACCAGTGAGGCGATAGAAGAGAAGTTCAAAAGGGCGCCACAGAATCCAAATTGGGTAGCGTATCAGCCAGCGAAAGCTAGCCTCTTTGTATATATCAAGGCGCTTCGTTGTGAACGCAGGGTCGGCTACGAGCGAATCGTACCCAAAAAAAGTGACGGGGAACGAGTATGGCCCCATGTGCTCGAAATCTTTTTTCTTAGAGAAGATGCAGAGTATATTTGTCATGTGTTTGAAATCACCATAAATCCTATTGTTTCCTCGGGGTGCTGCTTCACTGCATCGCGGCGCCATGCGGCAAGGTGGCGATATAGCCAAAGATTGATGCCGCCAGTGAAGTCGATGAGGCCATTGAGTGGGAAGTCATATACAATCGGATGTACTTCTACAATGGTGAATCCTGCCTCTTTGTGCACTGCGCGTATTTCCTGCTCGGAGTATTCTATTTTATGATCCGGATCCGAGAATGAATTCATGCCGGCACTCCGCTGGAATTTTTTCCATGTCGTCTCTGTATTTGGAATGGTGACAATCATCTTTCCGCCTGGCTTCAGTACCCTGCGGCACTCTCGCATGATTTGTTCCCGGTTGTAGAGATGCTCAAGTACGTCCAAAAAAAGGATTTTATCAAACGAGTGATCAGGAAACGGCAGCTTCTCCTCAGCGGAGAGCTCCAGAAATTCAATATTTGTGACACCGTTTTGCGTGCCCCATGCCCTTGCTTGCGCAAGCATGGTCTCATCATAGTCGAATGCTGTAATGTGCTCGACGTACGGTGCAAGTTTGAAGTCGCGCTGCCCATTGTGGCACCCGATATCAAGTACTCGATCCTTGCGCTCAAAGTATGGGAGCCACATAGGTGTTTCCGAGAGGAAATGCTTCGGGTGGATTGGTTGAGGCGACTTTCTCGTCCAGTAGGTGAGCCTGATAGAGAGGCCAGACCCAAGCCAGTTAATGTAACGGACAGTTCGAATCAGTAGTCGTTTAAGTGTTTTCATAAGGCGATTGTATCAATTTTATTTCTTCGGCAACAATAGTGTGTATGTTGTTGTGTGCGACGGCGAATTGGCGCGCAGAGGCACCAATTTTTTGTCGAAGCTGCTGGTCTTCGATAAGCGCACTAAGCGCATCGGCAATTTCCTCTGGTGTGTGACCGCACACGATTCCATTTGTGCCATCCTCTATAATTTGTTCATGTCCAAGATATGCGCCCACAACACATGCACACCCGCAAGCAAGTGCTTCAACGAGAACCTTGGGGTAACCTTCAGCAAGCGAAGGAAGTACGAAAATGTCGGTGTTTTGGTAATGCTGAACTAGGGAAGCGTGAGGTACCGTCCCGGTGAGCGTATAGGACACTCCGTTGTCATCAAGGATGTCTCGCGCTGCATCTTCGAGTGCCCCGCGTCCAATGAGGGTTATGTGGAATGAGTAATGTTGAGCAAGGAGCGCGAGCGCATGCGCGAGCGCGAGGATGTTTTTCTCAGGTTCGAATCTCCCCACAAAGAGCAGTTCAATGGTGTCAGAAGATTTCGGTTTTGATGAAGGCTTAAACGTATTGATGTCGACACCATTCGGGGCAAGGTGGATGCGCATTGTAGGTATACCGTGCTCTTTTAAATAAGTTGCAGTGCCAGCATACGTAGTTATATAGACATCAACGAACGAGAGGAATAGTCGCTCCACAATAGTCCAAAGGAGTGCCTGTACATATCGTTTTCGTATACGCAGGAATGCACCGTAGGGGAAACCATATGTTGCAATCACAGCACTTTTGAAGCGTATTTTCGCGATAACGGCAGGTATAACCGCAGTCGCTTGCATGAGTCGAATACGTGCACAATGGGCGAGAATGCTTCTATGTACAAACGGGAGTACGAACGGATAGATGTACAAAGGCCACCCCGGATTAGGTACATACGTAACACGTGCGTTAGGTACACTGTAAGGCTGTGTGTTCCAGCCGAAGATGTAGACGTGCTCAAAGTGCTTGGCGTATGGATATACATAGTAGGTGAGCATGCGTTCAAGTTGCCCAGTGTCTTCAAGTTGTTGTGCGCCTTCCTTGAATGCGAGGAAAATTGCTAGGTTCATACTAATTTGAATTTGCGCATGATGCGCGATGCCACTTCCAGCGCAGCGTACCATAGAAACCGTAGTAATAGAGGGAATATAGTACGTCGCTCGCGCTGCGTCTCTTCGGCAAAAGCAAGATACTGCTGTGCAGTTTTGGTGCTATCGAAAACAGGTAGGTGCGAAGTGTAATGCTCATAATGCTGCACCACCTCATCAATGCCACCGAGCAATTCATCAGTGGTGGAAAAGAGGACGCCACCTTTTTGCACGAGTTCAGGGTGACCGCCACTATTGTGCGCTACTGCGGGAAGTCCCGATGCGAGCGCTTCAATGAGTGCGTTTGAGCACGGTTCAGTTTGGCTCGCGGTGATGTAAATGTCGTGCTGGCGTAGTTCGTGAGAGAGTTCTTTAGATGACATCGGCTTTTTATGAGCGATGTTTTTGAAGGAAATGGGGGAATTGCCGACGAAGGTCATGGTGTAGCGATCAAAGTCGAGTTGTTCATCGAGTGCTTTATAGTACTCAAATCCTTTGCGCATGTTTGATGACCAACTTGTTGCAACCAGCTTTATTTTCCCATCTAAGATACTTCGTTTTTTTGGTGTAAAGAGCTGGGCGTCAGGTGCATTGTAGATTACTGTCGACTGTGGTGTAGGAGTGAGTCCTTCACGAATGCACATTTCTCTACACCATTGTGATTGAAATACTGTCGCATCGGCAATGAGTGCATTGAAAGCAAACGTCTTTTTGTCGACGATGCTGTCGGTGCCGCGTACATACAGTACCGGTCCGTCGACACGATGTACAAATACTGCCTGCGGGTTGCGGCAGCGGGCGATAATGGCAGCGAGGCTGTCCTGAAAGCTGTTAAAAAGTACGACGTCGGCATGCTGTATTTCATCAGAATAGGCGCCCATTGTGACGAGTTCTTTTTTCAGTGCTTTTAGAAACTGATTACCCCCTCCCCAAGGTCCTTTTTTAAATGAATACAGAATGTGTATGTTCATATGCTAGTCGCGCTGCAGCGTACGTTGTATATACGTATTGATAGTATCAATCACATGTTCCCATCGGAACTGTTGTGCTTGTTTTCGGGCTTCTTGCCCGTAGTGTCTGAGCGTGTCTTTTTCTGTCTTTAGCCTAGTTATAGTGGAAATCCACATCTCTTCATCATGAGGGAGTACAATGCCTCCATTACCGATGACTTCTGGCAACGACCCTTGATTGCTCGCAATAACCGGTAGTCCGAGAGCCATGGCTTCTGCTGGTGCGAGGCCGAAGCCCTCCATTCGTGAAGGGAATACAAACACGTCGCTTGCACGAAGTATGTCCAGTTTTTGTTCCTCTGACACACTCCCCTTGAAAGTCACCTTTTCTGATATGTCGAGTGTGCGGGCGAGCGCTTCCAGCTTTCTTTTAAGAGGGCCGTCACCAATGATCGTGAGGTGAGTATCATGATCAAGTTTGGTCATGAGGTGTAGTAGAAAATCAACTCGCTTTCTCTGTATAAGCAGTCCACAAAATACAAGAGACAAGCCTTTATTACTTGTGGGGGAATTCTTTTGTGTGGAGAAATAATGCTCCGGGACACCATTGTAAGTAACAGTTATATTTGCATCCTCAACGCTATATCGCTGCATGAGGTCGTGCTTGCTGTACTCGGAATCAATAAATATATGGTCCCATTTGTTAGCCAAGACTTTGTCGATGAGTGTGTATATCCAGTTTGGCTCAATGTGGTGGTAAGTGGCAAAAAGTTTTACTTCTGGCGCAATGAGGCGCTTAAAAAGGTATGCCCCGATGCCCACGAGATACGGTGAATGAATGCGCACTATATGGAACGGTTGGCGCTTGTACGTGCGCACAAGGTGCAAAAAAGACACAACATTAAATAAATAGGACGTGTGTATATACGGCAAAGAAACATGCTCCACACGCCAGTTTTTCTGCTTTGTATCGTACGGTTTTTTGTAGGGGAGAAGTATCTCAATGTGATACCCGCGTTGAGCGAGACCTTTGAGTACGGCTTCGTCATGTACCTCACCGCCCGCATGCGAATGTGGGGAAAGGCCGTACTGTGGGGAGCATATAGTTACTTTTTGCATGATATGAGAAGTCGAGTGAGCGCCTTAAGACGTCGCATTGCGTAAAGAATGCGTACCAGTATACCGAGGTATCGCATAAGCATGTGGTGCGTTCGTGTAACACTAGTATCTGTTACTCGGTATTGAAGTAATGTCTCTGGTATATTCGCAGTGTGGCAACGGGGGAGAATACGCGTCCAAAGCTCGTAGTCTTCGACATGCCGGTATTTCTCGCGATAGAAGCCGACTGCCTCAAGAAGTGAGCGGCGCATCATGACGGTTGGATGAATGAATGGGTTGTGAAGGAGGGCGTGGCGGACAATCGCAGTATGTGTTGTTGGTGGACGGAGTGTACCAGAGGCCGCCCCCTCCTTATTAATGAGTGTGGCGTACGTACCGCACAGGCACGCATCCGATTCTTCAAGAAAACGAACCTGCTTCTCTAGTCTGCGGGGTTCGGCAATGTCGTCGGCGTCCATGCGCGCTATATAGATTCCTTTTGAGGCACGTATTCCTGCATTTAGCGCGCGGACGATACCCCCATGTTGTTGCTGAAGAAGAACGACTCGAGAGTCATTTTTGAATGACTCTACAATGGCAACGGAATCGTCGGCGGAACCATCGTCGACAATGATACATTCAAAATCGGTATAGGTTTGCTTCAGTATGCTCTCTATTGCTTCGCGCAAGAAAAGAGAGCCATTGTACACGGGAATAATAACGCTCACCCGAGGTTTTGCACCTTTGACTTTAGCTTTCATAATTTGGCAGTGTGCGTACGATACCAGTGTGTGCTAGGCATTTTTTCGTGTTTTATTTGTGGCATTTTCGATAAGTGTTGAGGAACTCTGTATTTTTTTACCGCCCACAGCGAACACCATTTCTATGCCTAATTGGCTACAGATACCCGCTTCTGGTATATCGGCGGCATTACGGCGGTCGCCACCATTTGCAAAAATGTTTGGATGAATGTATTCAAGAGTTTTGCAAACACTACGATCGGTATCTATCGCGATCACAACTTCATCAACGCACTCAAGTGCGCTTACAATATAGGCACGTTCCTTTTCATCCATAAACGGCACGCGACCCTTAAGCAGCACTTGTTCGTCGTTATTTACAATAACAACAAGAGTATCGCCTAGCTTTGCGGCTGCAGTAAGTAAATCAACGTGCCCTTTATGCAGCGGGTTAAAGTAGCCAGAAACTGCTACTACCGTTGGTTTACTTTTATATCCTGCCATAATCATCCTCATACCGCACAATGTCGTTTTCTCTGGGCGACCCGTATGCGTACTCGACATACCAACCGGGTCCCATGCGATGCACTTCTTCACGTTCGATGCGCTGTATTCCCCTTATGTTTATATGGTATTCAATACGCTCGCGGTGCGATTGTAGACTTGTACGTCCAGTAACGCGGATAAGCTTTAACCATCGTCGTTTTGTGTGCAAAGGCTTAATCATCCATCCCCACGGACGCTTTTCAAAAAATGACATGTGTCTGCACTTTATCATATTTGATGTGTTATAGGTTAGAGCGCGCCAATGTCCAAGCTGGGATAATAAGTGTATTGTATAGATAATTACAACATGCAAAATTTTTCTTTTCTAATACCACTTTTGTACCGTGCTGGTGATGCAGTTACAGAAGTCTACAAAACCAATTTTGATGTCGAGTGGAAGGGGTTCAGAGATCCGGTCACCAAGGCTGATTTAGAAGCAAATCGCGTTTTGCTTGAAGAGCTGTCAAAAAGTGGCTACCCGATTCTCTCAGAAGAGAGCGAAGATGATAAGAATCGTTTGGGTGCTGAGTATGTGTGGCTGGTCGATCCGCTCGATGGGACCGGTAGTTTCATACGGCGAAATGATGAGTTTTGCATCATGGTGGCGCTGCTGCATCATGACAAGCCGGTGTTTGGTGCAGTATATCTACCGGTGCAGGATACACTCTACTATGCGGAGAAAGACAAGGGTGCGTATGTACAAGAACAGGAGAGCGAAACGCGCATCTCAGTTTCGGAACAAAGCAATCCACACGCAGCACATGCAGTCACAAGCCGCACGCACCTTACGGGGCGCCTTGCAGAACTCCTCAAGGCTATTGCGCCTGCGCAGCAAGTGCGCGTTGGGAGCAATGGCATTAAAGCTGGGTGTGTGGCAGACGGCAGGGCGGACTTCTTTATTAATCCGACAAACAAAATGGGCGAGTGGGACATTGCCGCACCGCACATCATTGTCGAGGAAGCCGGTGGGAAGGTTACGGGAGCGTTTGGTGAGCAGCTCGTCTACAACAAAGAAGTGCCAAAGGCCGAACACGGCATTCTTGCCACTAACGGTGTGCTCCATGAGGAAATTCTCTCTGCAGTAGCATCTGGGCACCACGGAAATTCGTGATATAGTCAGCTCATGCAATTAGAAAAAGCGCTGCGCTATAGCATTATTGCCGGCATTTTTTTGCTCCCGCTGACGGTCCTCATTGTCATTGACGGTCTCTTTTTTCCGTACATTACGGGCAAGAACTTCTTTTTTCGCGTCATTGTTGAAATTGTAGTGGCGCTCTGGGCAGCTCTCGCACTGTTTAACGCCGCCTATCGGCCGCGGGTTACAGCGCTTGTGTCCTCCGTAGTTGTATTTATCGGCGTTGTTGCACTTGCCGATATAGCCGGCGTGTACCCATTCAAGAGTATCTGGAGCAACTACGAGCGCATGGAAGGGCTCATTACGCTCCTGCACCTACTTGCGTACTTCATTGTAGCGGGAACTGTTTTGGCAACGGAAAAACTCTGGTTGTGGTTCTGGCGAGCCTCAGTTGCGGTCAGTGCTGCCGTGTCAGTAAATGCTATAGGGCAGCTTCTGCTGACAGAAAAAGGGCGGCTTGACGCGACGCTCGGCAATCCAATCTACTTGGCAATGTACGTACTCTTTCACATCTTCGTGATGTGCATCATGCTCGCGCGGCGTGGTGCATCGCCGCGGCGCAACACATTTGAGTACATCGTCTATGCACTTATCATTCCGCTCCACCTATTCGTGCTGTATTTCACCGCGACCCGCGGCGCCGGCATTGGCCTTATTCTCGGCGCGATCGTCACCTCAGCCGGCATTGCTTTTTCAATGCGACACCACACAAAAGTGCGCACTGCTGCCATCACCGTACTCGTCGCGGTCCTCGTATTGGTGGGGTCATTTTATGCGGCACGGGGCAGTGCATTTTTGCAGGAAACACCGGTGCTCAAGCGCTTTGCGACCATTTCACTCACCGAAGGCACCGTATACGCGCGAACGCTCGTGTGGGGCATTGCGTGGGAGGGTATCAAAGAGCGTCCGCTCTTAGGTTGGGGACAGGCGAATTTCAATTTCGTGTTCAACAAGTACTACGACCCACGTATGTACGACCAAGAACAGTGGTTCGATCGTACGCACAACGTCATCTTCGACTGGGCGATCGCCGCCGGCCTGCTCGGCCTGCTGGCCTACATAGCTATCTATCTTGCGCTGCTCTGGACGCTGTATAGAACCGAGCAATTCACGCTCACACAAAAGTGGCTCTTTGTTGGTCTGCTTGTCGGCTATGGGTTTAGCTTGCTGACCGTATTCGATAACATCGTCAGCTACGTGCTCTTCTTCTCGATTCTTGCGTGGGTGTACGCTACGGCAACCGATGTATGGCACATACCCAGCGGCCGACAGCGGATTCCGGAGATCTACACCCCCAGCGTACGCGTTGCACTCGTCGTCGGCGCCGGTGTGCTCGCAGTTGGTCTCGTATGGGCCATTAATGCGGGTGCGTACACAAAAAACACAACCCTTTTGCGTGGTCTTGCGTCGGCAGCAACGGCTGAGGCACGTGCGCAGCAGGGGAACGCTGAGCGTGCACCTGCACTGAGCGAGCAGGCACTCACCCTCGTGCAGGAAGCTGAGACGATACCTAGCTACGGCACGCAGGAGGTACGTGAGCAATTTGTTGAAGCGGCGCGACAAATGGCAGGTGCCACGTGGCTCTCAGAAAGTGAGCGACAAGCATGGTACACGAGTGCGCAGGCAGCAATAGAGCGACAAATTGAGCGTGTGCCTGCCGATGCACGCCCGTGGGCATTACTGAGTAATCTCCACACGAGCTTTAAAAACTACGACGCGGCACGAGATGCTCAGCGTGAGGCACTCGAACGTACCCCGAACAAGCCATCGGTGTTAGTGGGGCTTGCGGCGAGCAGCATTAACATGGAGCGCTATGATGAGGCCGTACCATACGCACAAACCGCATTTGAACTTGTACCCGGATATGATGAGGGGCGGGTCATCTATGCAACTGCACTGCTGCTCAATGGTCAGACAGAAGAAGGTCTCGCACTCATACAGGAAAAACCTGAAGTAGCAGATGACGCACGACTGATACCGATTTTAGTGCAACATGGCCGTCACGACACCGCACGTGCGGTATGGCGCATTGTCGTTGCACATCGTCCGCAGGATCCGAATGCGTACTTCACGCTTGTTGCTGCCTACGCGCAGCAGCGAGACGAAACACGCGCCTACGCTGAACTCAATCGGCTCGTCGCTGAAGTGCCGCAATTGCAGCAAATGGCCGCACAAATACGCACCGAACTCGATCAGTACTTTAGCCGGTAGTTGCCGAGGCGCGCGTGGCGCTCAGCGGTGGAATCGCCGCGTGTTTTGGGCTACTATGTGCCGATGCTCACGGCAATCAAAAAGCTGCTCGGCGACGAAAACGCAAAAGCACTCAAGAAGGCAAAGCCAATGGTGGGGCGTGTCAATGCGCTCGAAAGTGCATTTGAGGCACTGTCTGATGAGCAGCTCAAAGCAAAAACTGACGAATTTAAGGCACGGCTCGACGACGGCGCCACACTCGACGAACTCCTTCCCGAGGCATTCGCTGCCGTACGTGAAGCGTCAAAGCGCACGCTCGGCCAGCGGCACTACGACGTGCAGATACTCGGCGGTACGGTCATGCACAATGGCGATATTTCAGAGATGCGCACGGGAGAGGGAAAAACGCTCGTGGCAACGCTGCCGGTGTACTTGAATGCGCTCACCGGAAAAGGGGTGCATGTAGTGACCGTCAACGACTACCTTTCACGACGTGACGCAGTGTGGATGGGGCAAATTTACAGCTTTTTAGGGCTTTCAGTCGGGGTTATCAATCACGAAACGTCATTCCGCTACGACGAAAGTCGTGTACCGGCAGCTGAAGAGGAAGAGGCCGACGAGGAGCGCGACGAGAAGGGGTCGTTTGAAGTGGTTGATGAGTACCTCACGCCGTGCACCCGCCACGAGGCGTATATGGCCGACATCACCTATGGTACCAACAACGAATTCGGTTTCGACTACCTGCGCGACAATATTGCATACAGCAAAGACGAGTTGCGACAGCGCACGCCTGAGGAGGGCGGGTACAACTTTGCAATTGTCGACGAGATCGACTCTATTCTCATTGACGAAGCGCGCACGCCACTCATCATTTCCGCTCCGGCAGCCGAGGCCGAAGAGCTCTACGTGCAATTTTCACGCATCGCTGCGCAGCTCACACGCGATACCGACTACACCGTTGACGAGAAACTCAAAGCAATTCAGCTGACTGACGCCGGTATTGAAAAAGCAGAAAGCATCCTCGGTGTCGATAATATCTACACCGACCGCGGTATTAAGTATGTGCACCACCTCGAAACGGCTGTGCGCGCAAAGGCACTCTTTGAACGCGATCGCGACTACGTGGTCCGCGACGGCTACGTTGTTATTGTTGACGAATTTACGGGGCGTATGCAGCCAGGGCGTCGCTGGAGTGAAGGACTCCATCAGGCCATCGAGGCAAAAGAGGGTGTGAAAATCCAGCAGGAATCGCGCACGTTCGCCTCCATTACCTACCAGAACTACTTCCGCCTGTACGATAAGCTCAGCGGTATGACGGGTACTGCTACCACGTCATCAGAGGAGTTTTTCAAAGTGTACGGTCTCAATACCGTTGAGATTCCGACGAATAAGCCAGTGGCGCGTATCGATCACGACGACCTCATTTACCAGACTGAAAAGGGTAAATTTAAAGCTATCGCACGGCTTGTTAAAGAGCTCAACGAAAAGCAGCAACCGGTCCTTATCGGTACGGTATCAGTTGAGAAAAACGAGCTGTTAAGCGCATATTTGACCCAGTCAGGCATCCAGCACGAGATGCTCAACGCCAAGAATCATGAACAAGAAGGCGCGATCATCGCCAATGCCGGCCGTAGGAGTGCGGTGACGCTGGCGACCAACATGGCCGGCCGCGGTGTCGACATCAAGCTCGGCGGCGAGAGCGCTACACCCGAACAACAGCAGGACGTACGCGAGCTTGGCGGGCTGTTTGTACTCGGCACTGAGCGTCACGAAGCACGACGCACCGACAACCAGTTGCGCGGACGCGCCGGTCGTCAGGGTGATCCAGGTGAGACACAATTTTTCGTCTCACTCGAGGACATGCTCATGCGCGTGTTTGCCAGCGACACTATTAAGGGAATGATGGGGCGCTTTGGTATCCCTGAAGATGAGCCGATCCGCAACAAAATGATTACGCGCTCACTCGAGTCGGCACAGCGCAAAATCGAAGGATTCCATTTCGATTCCCGCAAGCAAGTGCTTGCCTACGACGACGTGCTCAATGCCCAGCGCCAAAACCTCTACAATCGCCGCCATGCCATTTTGCTCGGCGAACACGACACACTCCTGCGCGAATTAGAGAGCCTCGTGGGTGATGATACGGAACTCAATGACACTATTGCCAAAAAGCGCGACGAGCTCGGGGACGATGAATTTTACAATGTACTCCGTCGCGTCATGTTGCAGACACTCGATGTGATGTGGGTTGAGCATCTTGAAATGATGGATTACCTCCGCAGCAGTGTGAACCTGCGTGCCTACGGACAGCGTGACCCACTCATCGAATACAAGCGGGAAGGGCAGCGCATGTTTGACGACTTTGAGCAGGCCTATGCCGACCATGTGTGTCACTTACTGCCGCAGTTAGCTGCCGACATGTTCCAGCGACCACAGCGCAGTCAAATGCGCGAGGTGCATGAAAATGCCAGCATTGTTGGCACCACAGGTGCAGACACGACCGCGCAGCAGTCAGCGCAAAAAACACAAAGCGGCGAGAAAGTCGGTCGTAACGACTCCTGTCCGTGCGGCTCAGGCGAAAAATATAAGAAGTGTGGTCTGATCAACAGTCAGACACACCAGCAGCGCACTGCGCAATCTGCGTAGCATCATGACGGACGCGAAGCGGTCACAAGAAGTACTGCACCACTTTCGCTGTACGACGTGTGATAAATGGTGGACGATAGGAGACGCGCCTGCAGACAAGCATACATGGTTCTGCCCATGGTGCGGCAGGGAAGGAAACTACCCTGACATGCACGTGTAGTGTATCGTGCGCATCAACGCTCCGTGCCCATTGCTCAAGGCTCCGAGCGTCATATGCTATACTCCCACGTATGACACGTGTGGCAGTTGTAATTGGTACAGGGCGGGAAGAACGCCAATCTATTCATGTGGCGCACTTTATCGCAAATGAGCTTAAAAACCGCCCAGAATCGCCTGAAATTGACCTCATAGACCCCAAAGACTACCTCATCTCACCGTTTACCGTTCCCGCATGGGTTGCGGACGAAAATGCACAAAAATGGCGAAACAAAGCCGCAGAAGTGGATGCGTTTATTCTTGTCGTTCCCGAATACAACCATTCCTTCTCGGGAGAGCTCAAATTGCTGCTCGACAGCGCGTTTAAGGAGTACGAAGGCAAACCTGTCGGGCTTGTAGGTGTCTCTAACGGCCAATACGGCGGCACGCGCGCCCTCGAGCACCTGTTCGCCATGCTTGCCACATTCAAGATGTACGTTGTCCCATACACCGTTGCAGTGGGCAACGTCACCGACCTCACTGCTCATGGCTCAGAGCTGAAAGCTGGTGAGCAACTCATTACATTTACGCAGACCATGCTCGACGGGCTCTTTGCCCACATTACTCATAACTAGGGAATGCCTATGCTTATTCGCTTTGCTCTCGTTGTTCTTGCGCTGTTTGCGGCAGCGTACTGGATACCAAGCATCACTATCGACTCACTCTACACAGCACTCATCGTTGCCGTGCTGTTGGGGTTGGCGAGTATTACCATCAAGCCACTGCTCACAATACTCACATTACCAATACACCTGCTCACCTTCGGCCTCTCTGCATTCCTCATAAACGCATTTATCTTCTGGCTTCTCTCCACCTTTGTGGAAGGATTTACCGTAGAAGGCTTCCTCGCGGCGTTTCTCGGTGCACTCGCAGTGTCAGTCGCTGGGGCAGTAGCGACACATTTAGACTAAAAAGGTGCAAAAATACACAAAAAACTGTGGATAAATGCTTTAGTTACTTAAATGATTTTATATACTAAAGCATATGAAAGCAAAAAAGCACAGTTGGATGAATAACGATACTGACGATTTCTTTTGTGCAGTATTAGAGCTTAACTCTCTTTCAGAGGCGCGTGCCTTTTTTGGTGATGTGCTCACCGAAAAGGAAATTTCTGATTCTGCAAAACGCTGGAAAGCGGCTAAAATGCTCTATTTTGGACTTCCGTACCGCAAAGTAGAGCGGGCAACGCAAATGAGTTCGGCAACAATTGCAAAGATTTGCAAAAAATTAGACAAAGGCTTTGGCGGCTATCGAGCAATGCTTGAGCGCCTTGCCGACGATGGGAAGTAGGGGATTGCACTTTTTCTAGCTAAATTGCTGGGGTACTAAAACTGCTTTACTTTTAATAAGTAAAGCAGTTTTTGCAAGTAAGTTGCATTATTTTAAATGCGAAAAGACAATGAGATGATGCAGCGATGTATGACAAAAAAACAAAATTAATTCTATGTCAATGTTTTGAGCGGTCATCAAAAAAAGTTGTCACCGTCGATGCGAACATGTACTATTCGGAAATGACTTTTGTCGACGAAATTACATTACATGCATGTGCAGGACGCGGGGGTGATGGTGTTGTCCGCTGGCATAAAGAAAAAGGAAAACCAAAAGGGGGTCCGTCGGGTGGCAATGGAGGTGATGGTGGTAATGTCATCATTCGAGGTGTTCGTGATCTGTCACTTTTAGGGAAGTATCGAGGCAATCCAAAATTTGCTGCCGGCGATGGGGTGAGTGGTGGTGACAAAAAGTTGCATGGTGCCAATGGTGCGGATGTCATTATTGATGTACCAATCGGATCAGTCGTGACACTTGCCGAGAAAAACGAGACATTCGAGATTCTTTCCGAGAATGAGGAAGTCACGATCTTGCGAGGTGGCCGAGGTGGTCTCGGGAACGAGCACTTTAAAGGTTCAAAAAATGTTCGCCCGCGGGAATCAACATCAGGAAAATCGGGTGAGTGCGATACACTATATATAGAGCTGCAACTAATTGCCGATGCCGGCTTAGTTGGCTTCCCAAATGAAGGGAAAAGCACACTCCTTAATACGGTAACGAATGCTCAGGCAAAAACGGGTGATTACGAATTTACCACTCTCGAACCTAATCTCGGATCCCTGTTCGGCTATATCATTGCTGATATACCCGGACTTATCGAGGGAGCCTCGGAAGGTAGAGGTCTCGGATACAAGTTTTTGCGCCATATTCGTCGCACAAAAGCACTCGTAGTGTGTATCTCGGCTAACCGAGATAGCGTAGTTGAGCCGTATAAAGCTATTTTTGAGGAATTACGCGCATATGATCCGACATTGCTTGAGTTGCCGCGTATTGGCGTGCTCACAAAGAGGGATCTCGTTTCAGAGGAAGAATCTGCGGCAAAACTGGAGGAATTTCGCGGTCTGTGCGATACCGTTGTTGCTGTATCCGTACATGACACGTCCTCGATAAAGGCATTTCAAGACACGTTAATTCGCTTTTTGCGTACACAAGAGGGAGAGCGCGCGTAGGTCCACTTTAGAGCTCTTTGCTTTTACTGCACATACGGGTAGTATTGTCCCATGTATACGCCCACAATCGGCATTGAGGTGCACGCTGAGTTGAATACAACAACAAAGATGTTTTGTACATCGCCGAACGCTGCAGCCGATGCACCAAACATCAATGTGTGCCCTGTGTGTCTTGCACATCCGGGGACGCTGCCGACCATCAATAGACAGGCAGTGGCACACGTGCTTCGTGTCGGTGCGGCTGTCGGCGGCACGCTTGCCGACTACACTGAATTCGACCGCAAGAACTATTTTTATCCTGATCTACCAAAGGGCTACCAGATTAGCCAGTATGAATTCCCACTCGTCTCAGGAGGGGAACTCGACGGCGTTGCATTGACACGCATTCATCTTGAGGAAGATACGGCACGCTCAACACACACAAACGATGCAGAGCACAGCTACGTTGATTTTAATCGTGCGGGCGTCCCACTGATGGAGCTCGTGACCGAGCCGGTAGTGCACTCGGCAACACAGGCGAGCCATTTTGCACGCGAATTACAGCTGCTCTTGCGCTATCTCGGCGTCTCGGATGCGAACATGGAAAAGGGGCAGATGCGTGTCGAAGCAAACATTTCTGTGGCTCAACAGGGCGCTGAATTGGGTACAAAAGTGGAAGTAAAAAACCTCAATTCATTTCGCTCAGTTGAGCGAGCTATTGAATACGAAATTGAGCGCCAAACGAAGCTTCTCGACGAAGGGGGTACGGTTGTGCAGGAAACACGCGGATGGGACGAACAAAAACTCTGTACGTACAGCCAGCGAGTGAAAGAGGAGGCGGCCGACTATCGCTACTTTCCTGACCCTGATCTGCCCAAGCTCAAGCTCTCCGAAGTACCTGAGTTTGCGACACAGACACTGATTGACTCGCTGCCGGAGTTGCCGGCAGCACGACGGGCACGTTTGCAGGATGCATATGGGCTTACCCCAGATGCAGCTGAGCAACTTGTGCTCGATAAGGCGCTTGGCGAATTCTTTGAAGGAGTCGTGAAAGCGGCAAAACAGCACGCAGAAGACGTTCCGGCAACACTCGTGGCAAACTACCTGCTGAATAACCTTACCGCGCTGAGGGAGCGCTCAGAAGGCCATGTGGCTGACGGGCTTGATGCGGCTGCAGTAGCAGAGGTTGTTGTGTTGGCACATGGTAAGGACATTTCATCCAATGCGGCAGTGGAGCTACTGGCGCATCTGGTGGCGCATACCGGCACTACAATTGATGTGCGTGCACTTGCCGAAGAGAAGGGACTCGTGCAGGAAAACGATGAAGATGCACTGCGTGATATCGTAGACGATATAATTGCCGCGAACGAGCAGGCGGTTGCTGAATACAAGGCGGGGAAAGAGCAGGCGCTACATTTCCTCGTCGGGCAGGGTATGAAGTCAAGTAAGGGTGCGGCAAACCCTGCAACGCTCAAATCCCTGATCCGAGACCACCTCGGATAGCCGAGATGGCCACTATCCACAGTATCTCGTCTCGGTAGTACTGGCATCTCGTCTCATATCGGGTATACTCGGGAACATGACTCGCGATGTGGGTGATACAAACCTCATCTCTACTACTGACGCCGCTGCGTTCAGTGGTTATTCGAAGGACTATATTGGCCAGCTGTGTCGTGAAGGCAAGGTGGAGTGTCGTCGTGTGTCTGGGCAATGGCAGATCGATAAAGACGCACTCGAAGCATATAAAGCAGGTGAGCGTGATGCAGAAGCCCGCCAGCACGACGATGACGACGCTGCCGGCCTGACGCTTTACACGAGCAAGACGGGCAACGTGCGCAACGACACTTTTACCTACGACGGCATTGAATACATTTCAACCGGTCGTGCAGCTGATCTCACGGGGTACGCGCAAGACTATGTCGGACAACTCGCACGCAGTGGCGAAGTGGTAGCGCGACGTGTCGGACGGCGCTGGTTTGTTGGCCGTGCATCGCTTGTGGCACACAAAAAAGAAAACGACGACGCGCTCGCACAGGTGCAGGCGCAATCCAGTGGTGTGACTGTAGCGCCCATAGAAAAAGAGCAGACGCACACACCTAACCTCTCCGACGCACGCGACATCCACTTTAATGTGCGCTACATTCCTGAGAGTGACGCAGCACCATTTGCACCGCTCTCGGGGCGAGCATCGGGACAAGGAAAGAAGGTACTACCGACATCTCAGGAACCTTCTGACGCCATGGACGGTATCAGGAGCGCACCACGACCGCTACAGGAGCAACGGAAAGCTCCAGAGCATATCGAGAGCCCTAAGGAGGCAGTATCTACACGTGTGCCCGAAGCAGGGATTGATGGAATCGTGCACAGAAAAGGTACCCAGATGCCTGAAAAGGGGCTTAAATACGTATCTCGGATAGCCGAGATGGAGGAAGTGAAGCAACGACCGGCGCAAAATACGGCACCGAAGCGAGGGCGTGCAAACGGCACCACTTCATACAGCATCGGTGCGCTACTCGTACTGGGTATCATCCTCATTAGCATCGGAGGTTTAATCTTTTTTGCACTTACATGGCATCAAGGGGATCTTGCCGCACTCACTGAGATGCGGAGCTTAGACGACATCCGTTCATACCTCACTGAGCAGTACGGAGCGTACGTTCCCGGAAGTGCAGTTGAGTATCGCGCAACGCGTTAGCAAAAAAAATCTGTGTAGAAAAGCACCTGTCGAGCAGGTGTTTTTTGGTGCATGTCCTTATCCACACAGCAATGCGGGTAATAGGCGAAATAACTAGGTAAAATATAGTTACATCGGGTTAACGACATTGCATGTGATACCCGAAACTACGCGCCTGTGACCAAGCACCTTTTCTTCGAAAATAAAAAGCACATTTCCTCAAAGGATGCTGCTACTTCCACAGGCTATACGGGTGACTACATTGGACGTTTGTGTCGTGCCGGTGATATATCATGTACGAGAGTCGGACGGGCATGGTACGTCGATGAGGAATCACTCAACGCATTCGTACTGGCTAAACGGCATGCACGTGAAGCGCGCAAGCAAGAACTTGCTGAGGTGCGGCGACAGGAATACGAGACAGGGACGCCACTGCCAAAGCGCGCACCAAACCAAAAACGCGTCGCACGGCAAAAGGTGCAACCATCAGCATATCGCTACACACGACCACAGCGCATCGAGCACCCTGTCACGGCAACACTGTTCCGACAGATGCTTGCTGAACGAGCAACATCTGCATTGCACGCGCCGGCAACTACGGTGGTCAACGCAGCACCATCAGTTGCAAATCTGACACACAAGACGCTGGCTATGCTTGCCTCTGCTGCGATGGTGCTCGGCACACTCGCGCTTGCCGACGCTGCCTACCTCGGTACGACGCAGCGCATGGCAGCATCAGCACAGCGCTACGTTGCACAAGTTACTGATGCGATGCCACGCACCGTTGCTGACATTGAGGCACGCTTTAACACTGCAGCACGTGCTTTTGATGCATATGCGCAGGAGCCATCACGCACACTCGTTGCGGGGCGTCAGGCAGTAGCGCAGGTGAGCGCAACTGACGTCGTGCGCTCACTGTTTACCGACGCACGTGTGTACGTCACCGATGCCATTGCGGCACTGCGCGATGTGCAAACGCCTGACTGGGCGCTGGTGATGACGGGCGGCGCGCAGAGTCGCGTGAATGTGCAAGTGACGCCGGTTGATCTTGGCGCAACGACAACGCTGGTCATGGATGCAGCGACGGCCGACGACGAAGAATCACCCGAGCCGGCACGCGCACCGGTGACGACATCGCAGCAGCCACAAACGATTGTGCAGCAGCCGGTGATCGAGCGCGTGATTGAAACGCAGCGCGTGGTGACGCAGAGCGGCGTGTCATTGACTGATTTACAGCAGCTTGAGAATGAATTGCGTCAGGAAATTGTGCGCGCATCGGCGTCGAATACGAGCGATATTGGCCATAACTTTGTCTCAATTGCCCGCACACAACGCATCGACAACTTGGGTGATGTCGACATTACCAACGCCCGCATTACGAACTCACGTGTCGACGCCACAACGCTGACCGCCTCAGAGGACGTGACATTCGACGAAGATTTAACCGTTGGCGGAACCTGACCATTGGCGGGGGTTCGGGCTTCGGTGGTACGCTGACGGCGAACAACCTCGCCTACACCGATACCTTTACCACACCACTCAGCGCGGGTGTGGTGTACATAAACAGCTCAGGCGAGCTCACGTCGGCAACGGGTACCGCGAATACGCTCGCAAAATTTAACGCCTCGGGTGTAGCGCTTGCCGACAGTGTTATCACTGACGACGGATCAAGCGTTACGGTTTCGGGTGGTCTGACCGTCACCGGCACCAGTACCTTGGCGACGACGACAATCACGGATGCGACCATTACCACCGGTGCATTCACGAACCTGTCCGCGCAGGACGCCACAACGACTGATTTGGTTGCCACCAATTCGGCGACACTCGCAACCACAACGATAACCGTCGGTACTATCACCGATTTGACGGCAACGAACCTCACAGCGACGAATGCAACAACGACAAACCTTTTCGCTACCAGTTCAACATTTGCGAATGCGACAGCAACTGATTTTGTTGCTACAAATGCCACAACCACCAATCTCTACAGCACGCTCCTCACTGCCATTACGGGCGCGTTCACGAATCTGTCCACTCAGGATTTCACGGCAACCAACGCCACGAGCACTAACTTGTTTGCAACCAGCTCGACGCTTGTCGGCGTGAGCGCGACTGACATTACCACCACAAATCTCACCGCTGACAGCGCCTCAACAACGAATCTTTTTGCTACGAGTACCACGTTGGTGAATGCCACCGCTACTGACCTTTTTGCCACTGACTTGTCTGCCACGGACGCAACGCTTACGAATGCCACGAGTACTAACTTTTTCAGCACATTGCTCACGGCAATTACGGGAGTGTTCACGAACCTGACAGCAACGAATGCAACCACGACGAATCTTTTTGCAACCAACGCAACACTCACGAACGCAACCACAACGAGTTTTGTGACCGACTTAATCACGACAACGTCGGGTATCTTCACAAACCTCACGGCAACCAACGCCACGAGCACGAATTTGGTGGTGACCGGTAGCGCTGATTTGGCGACGACGACCATCAACGGCATTTTGACCGTTGATGGCGGTGCGATCGTGATCGGTAATACCACATCTGACACACTGACGATTAACTCAGCGGTGAATTCAGACATCATTCCCGATCAAAATGCAGTGCGCGACCTCGGTTCTCCGTCGTACTACTGGGACGAAATTTACGCTGACAACATCAACGTCAATAGCATCTCGGCAGCATCATCGACTATCGGCGGCACATCAAACAACTCATTCACCATCAACACTGATAACGTTACGGCTGACACTGAAGACGTAAACCTTATTTTCTACCGTGGGACGGTGGTGCCAAATGCCGTGATTGCGTGGGACTCCGGTGCCGAGCGCTTTGACATCAACCAGCCATTCTTCATCCAGAACGACTCGAGCACCACGACAGTACCAACGCTGCAGCTGGTTGAGCGCGCAGCGGGGCAAACAGCACCGCTGCTGGCAATCGACGACAATGGCAGTAACCGGATTTTGACTGTCACGCCCGATGGTACCGTGGGTATTGGCACGACGACGCCGAGCGAAGCATTCCACGTATACGGCGCGGGTAATCAGCGCATGTTTGTGCAAAGTACCGATACCGGCTCAGCACAATTCCGTTTGAAAAACGCGAATACTGAGTGGCACTTTGAGGCATGGAACAATGCGTTTAACTTTGTTGAAACTGATGTCGCGAATCGCCTGACTATTCTCGAAGGCGGCAACGTGGGTATTGGCGATACGTCTCCAAGCTATCTCCTCACCGTGGGTGATGGTGATTTGTTTGGCGTCAACTCGTCAGGTGCTATTGTTGCAGCAACAGGCATCACCTCAAGCGGCACTATTACACTGAGCGATCTTGCGGGAGGATTCCTCAAGACAAATGCCAGCGGCGTACTTGCCACGAGCACCATCGACTTAGCTGCCGACGTATCAGGCGTGCTACCAATTGCCAGTGGCGGTACCGGCACCACGTCGCTCAACAACCTCATCACGCTCGGGACGCACACCACCGGCAACTACCTTGCCACACTCGCTGATGCCGGCAACGGATTCTTCACCGTTGCGAACTCAGGCACGGAAAGTGCTGCAGTGACGCTTGATATTGCCGACGACTCACTCGACTTTGCACAGTTTGCCGATGCCCTCACCGTCGATGCCACCACCACATTTGATCTCGACACCAACAGTGCTGATCTTAACTTTGACTCAGACACCCTCTACATTGACTCAAGTGCAAATCGCGTGGGTATTGGAACCGGTAGTCCCGATGTGCGCTTTCGCGTGGATGAAGACCTCACCCAAGTTGCCTTTAAAGTAACAGGCGGCAGTGGCGGAGCGAATATTGCTGAATTTACCCGTGACGTTGGTGCTGACACGACAGTCGCAATCAATGGTGATTCAGGAAACGCACAAATGTATTTCCAGACAACCGGCAACACGTTTGCCCTAGGAACCGACGGTTCGTACTTCAAAATCTCTGACAATACTACCCTTGGGACAAACGACTACTTTACGATTACCAATACTGGAAACATTGGGATTGGTACCACCACACCAGAAACGAGACTTTCGGTAGATGGCACTATTACCTCGGGAGGGTCATCGTTAGGGAAACTTTCTTTGTTGAATACCGCCGGTTCTGAGCGTGGTTACTTAGAGAACACAGGTAGTGTTATCGATCTAGGAACACAGAATACCCAGGCGATCACATTCTCTATTGATTCTAGTGAAAAATTTAGAGTTCACACAGACGGCAACATTGGCATTGGTACGGCGAGCCCTCAATCCGCTCTCACCATTGCGAATAGTGTAGGAGACGGCTTTGATGAATGGAGTGATTATCAGCTATTACTCTACGCTGGCTCTACACCTCAAGACTCTTACGGCCTTGGTGTAAAAAGCAACACATTAGCCTTCAACACCAATAGAGATTTTGATTTCGATCAAGATGGCTCAACGGTCATGACAATCAATAATGGCAATGTCGGTATCGGTGACACCACGCCAGAGTACGAACTTGATGTTGTTGGTGACATTGCAGTGAGCGATCAGTTGCTCATCAATGGTGGTCCAGAGACAATTACGGGAACATCACTCACCGACTTTGTTATCGGCAGCGGCAGCGGTCACACCGGTGCCGTGTTTAACGTTGCCACATCAACAGGTATCTCACGTATCGCATTTGCTGTTGACGGTAATGCAAATGCCGGTGCGGGTATCGAGTGGGACACCAGCACCGGCAAGCTGTCGTTCGGAGGGAAATTTAATCGTGACGACTTAACCGTTGATCACACCACGGGTGATGTGGTTATCGCTAGCGACCTCACTGTTGGTGGTGCGGTGCGGTTTAGCTCGTTGACGGGTGGCGTACTCACCACCAACGCCAGTGGTGTTCTCTCGACCACCACGCTCTCAGGCAGCGACATCACCGCAGACTCACTCGACTTCACCGAGTTTGCTGACGCGCTGACACTTGATGCTTCAACCGACATCAGTGTCACCGGCTCAAACGTCTTCTCCATCACAAATACCGGAACCGGTAACTCGTTTGTCGTGAACGATCAAGCAACTGACACAAGTCCATTCGTAATTGATCTTGTCGGGCGTGTTGGTATCGGCACATCAACACCGCTTGCACAACTGCATGCAGTTAGCACAACAAATACGGACCTACGTTCGCAAGCGACAGACGCTGGGGCCAGTGCCTTTGTTACTGCAATCGGCGGAACAAATGGGAAGGGAGTTTTGCGCGTAAACAAGGGGGGTAATTGGTGGGCTTTGGGTATTGATGGAACTGACTCGAACACGTTTAAGATTACGCCGTCGTCAACCATCGGGTCATCCGATGTGCTGAGCATCACCACAGGTGGCAACGTCGGTATCGGCACCACGTCGCCCGCGTATAAGCTCGACGTGGCGGGCACGCTGCGCGCGACCGGACTGGCCACCTTTGGCGGTGGCGTGAGTGTGACGGGTACGACGACACTGACGGGTCATCTGATCCCTTCTGCCGACGATACGTACGACCTTGGTTCATCACTTGCCCGCTGGCGCAACCTCTATCTTGGTCCGTCGACACTCTACATCGGTGCGGACGGCGACGAATCAGCAATTAGCTACAGCACCAGCTCTGACCTTTTGACATTCCAAAACTCGGCAGATTCAAGCAACGGCTTTCAGTTCCTCGACGCCGACGGTGGTACGCCAATACTCAACATCGACACGCAAACCGAGCGCGTCGGTATCGGTACGGCTACAGCTGATGCCGCACTGGAAATTGCCAGCGCCTACCCAAACTTGCAGCTCAACGGTTCCGACTTTCCGGGGCTAGAATTTGTCGAAGCTGATGAGTCGAATAAAAAGTGGGTACAGTTCGTAAATGGTACGCGCTTTGCGATCGCTGAAGACAGCTTCAGCACCAGCAATCAGCGTTTTGAAATTTTTGCCGGTGGTGACGTGGTGCTTGGTAAGAACGGCGGGAATCTCGGTGTTGGTACTACATCACCGGCATCAAAGTTGGACGTCTGGGGCGACTTCCGTGCCGGTACTTCAAGCACACCGACGTTGTTCGCTGATGTGTCGACAGGGTATGTTGGTGTGGGTACAGCAAGTCCTAGCTCTCCATTGCAGGTTATAGGGAGCATACAGTCTGGTTCGCCTGACAATAGCGCCGGAACACTTATTGCAAACGGTAACGGTGCGTCGAGTGCCACCGGAGGTTCAGTTTGGTTACGAACAGCTGCAGACCACGACACCACAACAGATCGCTACCAACTCACTGTGTCAGCAGACGATTTTCTGATTGGCACTGAAGACACTGCGTCACTCCTCTCCTACTATGGCGGAACGGGAGACTGGGCTTTTGGAAACTCCGGCAACGTCGGCATCGGGACGGCAGGACCAAAGGAAAAGTTACATGTGGCTGGAGATATCGCTCTCAATACTGGAAATGGACTGCGTACCAACCTCTACTTTGATGGTGGTTGGAAGTATATTGGCAGCGGCGCTGGATTTGCCGTCACACATGGTAGTAGTAACGATGCACTGTACTTTGCTACTGCTCCTAGTGGTGGTACTGCTGATGCAGCTGCAACACTAATTAATAGAATGGTTCTAACAACTTCAGGAAACCTCGGCATCGGCACCACCACTCCTGCAGCACGCCTCAACGTACTCTCTACAAGCGAGCAACTTCGTCTTGCGTACGATACCACCAGCTACTGGACCGACACCATCGCCAGCGACGGCGGACGCACACTAGCAGGCTTTGGCAACGACGCCGATTTCAACATTAACTTCAGTGGGGCAACTGATGGGGACTTTAGGGTCAATGGCGACGATTTCATTGTAGATACAAGCGCTGGTAGTGTTGGCGTCGGTGGCGTATCAGCAGGTTACGATTTCAGCATACGCGACACCGATGGTGACGGACTAGCGGAATTTGTGCTCAACAACGGCACGAGCACGTGGAATATTGCTAATGATAGTACTAACGACTTCACAGTTACAAAAGTTGGTACTTGGGGCGCTGAGCTTGAAATTAGCAATACCACAAGCCACTTTGCAAATGCACGCTTGTCCTTCGCGCAGAACTTTTTGAGTGCCTATGGCGACGAAGGACGTATTGGTATTAACGACACCACACCAAATGCAGCACTTGAAATAGTTGCATCAAGTACCGACCCACTCCTTGCGCTTTCAAGTAGTGGGCCAAACACGGGGGACCTCCTTATTGTTAACTCGTCTGGCCAGGTAGGTATTGGAACAACCACTCCGTCAGAAACTCTGGACGTAAATGGCAACATTAACGCGCAGGGCGAAATCCGTGCGACGCGCAGTACCGATAGCACGTTGCTGCGCGCATGGACGAGCAATAACAACGACCTGACACTGCTGCGCGTCGCCGGTAATGCGGCCGGTGCGCTCACTGACGACGCAAGCGCCTATGGTTTCAGCTTGACCTATTTTGGCACTGGTTCAGGAAACAACAACAGGCTTGGATTGCTTGCTGATAATCAAGAAGCGGGAGCTCAGATTGAGGCGCTCTCTGTGCTACAAGACGGATCTATCGGTATCGGGACCACCTCACCGGCATACACGCTCGACGTGGCGGGCACGCTGCGCGCGACCGGACTGGCCACCTTTGGCAGTGGCGTGAGTGTGACGGGTACGACGACCGCAGATGCGTTCTATGCTGCGTCTGGGTCAGTAGGATCACCCTCGTACACATTTTCTACTGAGCCAGACCTTGGACTCTTCCGCCGCAGCTCAGGAGTTATGTCGTACGTTAACGACGGGGACGAAATCATCATTATCGATAACGCCGGCATTCGTGCCGCAGGAGGTGGTACGGGACAATTCTTAGCGGAATCGGCGTCAAACAACAATCCAACCTTCGCGCCAAATCGTGGTGATACAGACACTGGTATTGGTGGTGATGGTGCTGGGTCACTTTCGCTCATCACTGGTGGTTCTTCAGCGCTGTACATCGCAAGTTCGACAAATGTTGGTATTGGCACCACCAACCCTCTGAGAAATTTGGTTGTAAACGAGAATGGACAAGCCGAGATTTCACTACGTGCAGGAGATGCATCAAGCGCATATCTGCTCCTCGGAGATCAGAGTTCTGACGATCGTGGCAGGATTCAATATGACAATAGCGCGAATGCTTTGAGCTTGTGGGCGAATGCAATTCGAGGTCTTACCGTCGACTCCTCGGGCAACGTCGGTATCGGTACCACGACACCAGCATCACCACTTGATGTCTGGGGTGATTTCCGTGCCGGTACTTCAAGCACACCGACCCTCTTTGCCGACGTGTCTACCGGCCGTGTGGGTATCGGCACGGCAAGTCCGGTGCAGCCGTTAGATATACGTTTCAGTGACGACACTGCATACAACCCATCGTCTGTTGCAACCAATGGCGCGTACATCTTTAACGAAAGCAACACGGGTGGGTACGCACCACTGTTCTTCCGCGCACACTCGTCGGGTGGTGCCGAAGCGTTTATCGCCGGTGTCTTTGAAAATTCGAATGCCGGCGGTCTTGCACTGGGTGTTGAGACAAGTGCGAATACCTACGAAGAAGCAGTACGTATTGATGCGTCGAAAAATGTGGGTATCGGCACCACGTTACCAGATTACAAGCTAGAGGTTTCCAGCACCGGAGCCGATCTCTTCAGAATTGGACGAACGACTACTTCAATCGGTGCTTGGAACTTTAGAATAAGTCATGGTGTAGATGGAGGAGGTATCGGCACACTGCTTGTACAACCAACCGTTTCTACGGGAGACTTCAATATACTGGATAGTAGCGGCAACAGTAAGATTATCGTTGACACAAGCACCGGCAACGTCGGCATTGGGACCACATCACCGTCAGATAAACTTCATGTAATGGGAAGGATCCGCAACACGAGTGATATCTTTGTGAATGACGATAAGAACGGAAATGGCAATATTCAAATCGGCGCAAGCAGTACGGGGTTGAGCGGCATTAACTTCAATGATGGCGCAAATTCAGGGATTATCCGCTACGACCACAGCGATAATGATCTTGAGTTTTTCACCAATGTGACTCAGCGTCTCACCATCAACTCATCGGGATATGTGGGCATCGGAACAACGACCCCGTCTTATAAACTGACTGTAGCACATGGTGCCGGAGACATTTTTTCAGTGGAAAATACATCCGATACTCGTATGGTATTTCGTATTGATGGATCGGATAATTATGCGTCTATTGAAGTACGTAACTTTGCGAACGATACAAAGCGCCCGTTGTTGCTCAATGCCTTTGGGGGTAATGTCGGCATCGGCACAACAAGCCCGCAGGCCCGTCTGCACCTTGCAGGTACGGGATCGGCAAACGGCATCACATTTGGCGATGGCGGCGACGTGAGCATTTTTAGAAACGGAACGAGTGAACTGAAAGTTTCAGGTATATTTGAAGTAGGTAACGAATTGCAAATTGCGGACACTGGTTCTGGAAGTGCAGGTGATCCTGACATTACATGGAGTGGAGATGAGGATACGGGTCTGTTCCGTTCAGGTACAAACCAAATCGGCGTTGTGACGAATGGTGCCGAGCGTCTTACGGTCGATGCATCTGGCAACGTGGGTATTGGCACTACAAACCCAGCGGATGTGTTGCATGTGGCGGGCACCATTCGTGCAATCAGTACCGCGAACGATTGGAACTATTTGGCGATGAGTAGTGCAGGTCAGGCGAGTGGCTTCTGGGATGCGGCTGGGGATATTGACTTGTACCTGAGAGATGACGCAGGAAACCTAAATACCCTGCTTCGATCGGATGGCGTGAGTTTCATAAACGGCGGCAACGTGGGTATTGGTACTACAACTCCTGATGTTTTGCTGACAGTTGGAAACGAAAACACAGGTGCAGGGCTTGATGCAAACGAAGTGTTCCAGTTTGCAGGGGGGAGCTCAGTTTACGGTACAGTTCGTAATGGCACACATAATCTCTACACGGGGCTTGTTAGCACTGAAGGATTTATTGGGACGCAGACCTCGCACCCATTTGCGTTGCGCACGGGAGGAAACAATCGCCTCTGGATTGACGCCAGTGGCAACGTCGGCATCGGGACCACATCACCGTCAGCACGGCTCGAAGTTGCTGGAAGCGGAACGGTTTTCGAGGTAAATGGTGGTGACGGTGGTGTTTCCATCGCCGATTTCTACCGCAATGGAAACGCAAGCCCAGTGTTAGCAATTCGCGGGGCTGGCAACAACGCCGAGCTTGTTCTGACGGAAGGTAACGCAAGCAAGGCATGGACCCTTGGTATTGACACGAGCAATGCAGACGCGTTTACCATTTCAGAAGACACTGGCTTTGGCACCAATGACCACTTTGTGATTGATGCAAACGGTGATGTGGGTATTGGGACAACGAGTCCAGAGGGGAGGTTGGATATCTATCAAGGACCCTCTGGCGCCGAAAATCGTTTTTTGGTTGATCTTTCTTCAAACTCAAACAGAACTCTCACCTTCTCGAACCCTGGTTCAGGAGCTTTTGCTATTCAAAATACTCTCACAAACAATGGTACCGCTGCTGCACTGAGCCTGAACCCTAACGGCGGCAACGTCGGCATCGGGACGACGAGTCCGACAGCGAAATTGCACGTTGCTGGTGAAGCCGTAGCAGACTACTTCACAGCGACATCAACGAGTGCAACGACAACACTTGCCGGTAGTTTGGACGTTGGTGGTGGTGCGTTGACCTATACCCACAGCACCGGTGTGACCTCGATTGATCAGATTGAACTCGGTAGCCTGAGCTTTGAGGCAGATGCGGGCATGGTGAGTTGGTTTGATTTGCCCGTATCCTCAACACCAAGTGCCGGCACAGTGCAGAGCTACACCGCGCAAATTGATGGTACGTCACTGCTGACCGTGTATGCAGAAGCAGACGGATCGGGGGGCATTCAAAACACAGGTATCGGCATCGGGACAACTACACCAGCATCGCTACTTGATGTCTGGGGCGATGCACGCGTGGGTACCTCAAGTACGCCGACATTGTTTGCTGATGTTTCGACAGCGCGTGTTGGGATCAATGCTGCAAGTCCAGAGTATGCGCTTGATGTGTCTGGTGCGGGTTCAGAGAACAATACAATACGGGTCAATCAAACGGCAGGTAATGGTAATGCAATATTCCTTGCGAACCGAACTGCCAGCACAAACAATGCAGCGTTGCAGCTGCAGACGAATGGGTCAACGAGCTGGACGGTGGGACTCACCGATGCGACACGCACGAGTAGCAGTACCGACTTCAGCATTTTAAGCAGCGATAGCACGTCACGCCTCCATATCACTTCAAGTGGCAACGTCGGCATCGGGACGACGTCACCACTAGCAAAACTGGATGTCTACGGCGACGCCATTCTCTCGGGCACCAGTCGCTACCTCAACTTCGGCTCAATCAGCGGTACGTCAGGCTACGGTATTCGCGACAACGCGGGAACGTTGCAGTTCAAGAATTCGGGGGGTTCGTGGGCCGATCTAGGCTCGGGTGGCGGCGGTGGCACCATTGACGGCTCGGGTGTTGCCAATGGCATTGCGTACTTCACCGACACCGACACACTTGCTGCGACGTCAACATTCGCCTTTTCGGGTGGTAACGTGGGTATTGGCACTTCAAGCCCAGCGACGAAGTTGCATGTTGCCGGTGCCGGTCGCTTTGATGGCAACCTAGACATCTACTATCAGGCCGCTGACAATTTCTCAACTGGCCAGCGTGTCTACAAGCGGGGTACCACGGGCGATGCAACGGCGGCTGTCGCAAATAGCGCCGAGCTTGGCTATCACGGGTTCTACGGATGGAACGGCTCAGCGTACGGTCGCGGTGCATATGCCATTGCACGAACCACCGAGGCGTGGGATGTCAGCGGGTACGGCACAAAATATGAGATTTTCACCACCGCGAACAATGCAACGTCAAACAGTGTGGCGCTCACACTCGACCAAAACCAAGATGCGTACTTCTACGGCAACGTCGGCATTGGCGATGCGTCACCAGCAGCACTCCTGACGGTCGGCAATGGCGACCTCTTCCAAGTAAATAGCAGCGGCGCGATTGCCGCAGCTGCCGGTATTACCTCAAGCGGCACGATTACCTTTAGCTCGCTCACTGGTGGTATTTTGACCACGAATGCTTCAGGTGTACTCTCAACAACGACAGTCAGTGCCAGTGATGTGACCGCCGACGCACTCGATTTCACCGAGTTTGCCGATGCCCTCACCGTCGATGCCACCACCACATTTGATCTCGACACCAACAGTGCTGATCTTAACTTTGACTCAGACACCCTCTACATTGACTCAAGTGCAAGTCGTGTTGGGATTGGGACGGCGAGTCCTGATGCGAGCCTTCGTGTAGATGAAGACCTCACCGAAGTTGCCTTAAAAGTTACTGGCGGCAATGGCGGAACCAATATAGCTGAATTCATCCGTGACGTTGGTGCTGACACGACAGTCGCAATCAATGGCGGTGCTGGAGATGCACAAATGTATTTCCAGACAACCGGCAACACGTTTGCCCTAGGAACCGACGGTTCGTACTTCAAAATCTCTGACAATACTACCCTTGGGACAAACGACTACTTTACGATTACCAATACTGGAAACGTTGGGATTGGCGACGCGAACCCTGGCAGTAAGCTTGACGTTGCCGGTGACATTAATATTTCAGACACGTCGCAGGGTTACAAAATTGGTGATACGACCGTGCTCTATGCAAGCTCGACCCTAAGTTCGGTGCTCGTTGGTTTCGGGGCCGGCGATGCACTCACGAGCTCAAAGAATGTTGCTATCGGACAGGATGCACTCACAACTACATCATCTGGATCAAACATCGCTATCGGGTATTGGGCAATGCGCCTTGCGACGGGCGACAATAACACGGTCGTCGGTAACAATGCTCTACGCAGCAGCGGTAGTGGATCGTACAACTCTGCATTTGGCAATGAGGCGATGCAAAACAACACGAGTGGTGGTACTAATTCAGCATTCGGAAACCAATCGCTCTATGCAAATACTACCGGCTCAAATAACGCTGCATTTGGTGCGTTGAGTTTGCGAGTGAACACTACGGGCGGTACGAACACAGCGATTGGTACCAGTGCGTTGTATTGGAATACGACCGGTTCAAACAATACCGCACTTGGCTACGGAGCAGGTCAGTATATTTCTGGTGGGTCAGGACAGAATGCTACCTCGACAACGTCAGTATATCTTGGTGCAAATACCAAAGCACTGGCCAGTGGTAACACCAATGAAATCGTCATCGGCTACGACGCAACGGGTCTTGGTTCAAACACCGTCACGCTTGGTAACGACAGCATCACTACAACCGCGCTCCGTGGCAACGTCGGCATCGGGACAACGAGTCCAAGTGCACTGTTGCATCTCTATACTGGCGCATCAGGATCAGCGACACCGCATACTAACTACGACGACATCGTTATCGAAAACGCGACGAGCAGTGCCGGCATCACCATCCGTCTCGGCAGCGGTGCTGCCGGTGGTTTGGCACTTGCTAATGCAACCAGTAGCATTCGTGGTGGTATCTTCTATGCCGATGCAGCTGATGCATTGTTGCTCTATGGCGGCGGGTCAGAACGTATTCGTGTTGATGCAGACGGCAACGTTGGCATTGGCACCACCACACCAACGAAGCGTCTGACCGTCACTGACACCGTTGCTGACGCGCAGTTTCTCATTTCCTACGACGGTACACGCTACGCTGCATTCCAAGTTGACTCCTCCGGCGACCTGCTCATTGATGCACAAGGTGACGACGTGCGCCTGAATGACGAAAACCTGTGGGTCTGTAGCGGTGGCTCATGTCCGTCAGGTACACCGTCAGGCAATGGTAATGTGATCGTGGAAGCATCAATTGGTATCGGCACCTCAACGCCATGGACGAGCCTCTCGATTGCCGAGGGTGGTGCCATCACGGTTGAGGAGAACTTGCTGACCACGTCGGGCACTATTAACGTCGACTGGCGTGACGGTAACTCGCAGCTGATCCGTCTTACCTCATCGGCAGTAACGATAAACCTCAGTGGCTACATTGCAGGACAAAAGCTTCTGCTCACTATCTGTAATCCATCAGGCAGCACCGGTGGCGCTATTACATGGGGGACGACGATTTCATGGGCTGACGGCAGCACGCCGACACAGACGACGACCGCAAACAAGTGTGATGTCTGGAGCTTTATTGCCACAAATTCGACGGGTACGCTGCGCGTCTTTGGTGCTCAGACGCCGAACTTCTAGTATCATGAATATATGAATGACCGCTTGATTAATACCACACTGCTTATCGTCGCTGTAGCAACCATTGCGGGCACCGTGTGGCTCGCGCAGCCACAGACGCCGCAGGAAGAGCGTGATATGATCGCACGTATTCAAGAGCGGGAGATACTGAGCTCCACGGTCAGTGAAGATATATTTGGTAGCACTGTGCAGTATAGCTACGTGGGCGATGAGCTTCCTGAGACACTTGTTGACGGGGAAGTTGTGTCGATGCGTACACCGTCATCATTTACGCGACAGGTAGAAATTATCAACGAAGGTACTCAAGACGCACGCGTTGCTGCGGAGGTGGTGTCGTACGCCGCACCTACCTTTGTTGAACGTGACGGTACGTGGCACTACATTGCACACGACACGGCGCCGAAAGAGATTTTTGATGCAGCGACGCAACCGAGTCTCGTGGCGCGCCTGTGGGGCACGATAGCCGAAGCAGACTCAGCAACAATTTACGCGGCAGCGGGTGATGGGTATGTTAATGCGAATTCCAGCACATCCTTTGCGGCAGCACGGAGTGCCGCGACAGGGTCCACCGCAAACGCAACAGGAAGCTTTCCTGTCGGGACTATCGGACTCGGATATGCGTATCAAAGTACGAAGTCCGGTACAAGCTATTTAGTTGGGCGTACCTTCTATCCTTTCGATACGTCATCAATTCCTGCAAATGCTGAGATTAGTTCGGCAACATTTGTTCCGTATTTCACATCCGGTACGTCAAATGGTCAGAATGATGGATGGGACTTTATTACTGTGGTGCAATCAAGCCAAGGGACACACACAACGCTTACTACTGCTGATTTTGATACCGCTGGTGCTGTGACGAGTCCCACGGAGGGGATTGATGCCGGTCAGCGCAAGGACATTACATCATATGTTGGAATTAGTTCACCAACCGCTGTGTCGTATACACTTAATGCCACCGGACGAGGGTGGATTAAAAAATCAGGTGAGTCGAGTAACTGTAGTAGCACAAATGGCATCACCTGTTTGGCGCTTCGTGAAGGACATGACGCCTTTAATGTCGGGATGTCGAATGTGTCCAATCTGATCTACCCGGTGTATTCTGAGAATACTGGCACTGCAAGTGATCCGTATCTATCAGTGAGCTACACCATTCCGCTCAATTTTGCGCCGTGGATGTTTATGGGAGACTTTTAATATCAAACGTATGTTACAGCGTCTTGCACATTTCATTCAGTATCACAATGCGATTCCGATCTTTTTCGGCGTGATTTTTCTCGGCTCCGGTGTCGCCTTGGCTGCAAACGATGACGTGCGCCGCGCTGTGGTGTCATCCGAGCAAGTTGTGCGCAGTATTGACAATACCCGCATTGCAAACGTTAACCTCGATACCTATTCGGTCGGTGTTGAGATTACGGACGTCACTGAAGACGATGAATTTTATTACGTTGCGTACCGTCTCTACACCATTGAGCTCGTTGATAGTGTGTGGCAGGACGTGCAAAAAGAGCAAACGCTCCGCGTTGCCAAAACGGCAATTGAAGGGCGCGATTTGGGCACACATGCCACGAGGGAGTTAGCACAAGTGCGCGACAATGAGTTGCGTCGTTTGCGGGAGACGCAGGAGATTGAACGCGCGCGCGGTATATCAACCAAGAGCGTTGCGACAGTCTATAGTGGCCTCGTCGGACGCTACCTTGATGAAAGGGAGGAGAAACTCGAAGGATATCAGCCGGTAGTTGAGGAGCAGCCTGCTGCACCGTACCCTGACCACATTGCACAAAATCCACAGCCGGTCCCGCGCTCGGATGAGCAACAGCAAAGCACCATTCCTTCTGAAGGGAGTGGTGACGGCAGCACCACGGTTGGTGACCCGACCGATACTGAGCCGCCGACAATTAGCATTCTCGGTAATAATCCGGCGCGAGTAGCGCTGCACGCTACCTACTTAGATCTTGGTGCGTACGTGCATGACAACGTTCTCGGCGATATTAGTTACACCACAGTACTCGATGGCGAAGAGGTCGATCACGTCAGCATTGATACGAGCACCACGTCAACGTATACGGTGACGTATCGTGCGCACGATCAAGTAGGAAATACAGCACAGGCATCACGCACGATTATTGTTTACGATCCGTCTGCCGAAGACGCGCAGGTGTCAGCTGGTGGAGGCGACTCGAGTGCCGCGACGAGTACGAGCACCGACACGCAGGCAACGACGACACCTGAGACAACCGACGAGCCATCGGTACCTATGTCGGCGAATGCAACAACCACGCCGTCGGAAGAAAACCAAGCGGACTCACATGAATCCGGCGGGACATCGGCACCAACGACACCTGAGCAAGGTAGTGATACTGATGTCTCCGGAGCTGGTGACGTGGCAACGAGTACACCTGCTGAGACGGCAACAACGGAGTCGGCGACCGGCAGTGAGCAAGAAGACACTACGCCACCAAGTGAAGAGGGCACTGATGCTACCGCAATTAGTACCGCTACAACGACAGCAGCGGAATAGTCACATCTACAATTCGCGTTTCGCCGATGGGTGTTGTCGCGATAATAGCTCCGTCAGGAGCAATGACCAGTGCAGGAAAACCGTTGGATGCCTGCAGAAAGTACGCGCGGTGCTGCACGGCGTGCGTGCGTGCCATTTGTCGCATCTTTGCAAAGAGTGTCGGTGAGCTCCGAAACCACGAGGTGTGTGAGAGGTTGACTAGTATCGTGGCGTCGTGGTCGCGCACGAGCTCAGTGTAGAGCCATGGTGAGAGTATCTCTGAGCACAGCAGGGCACCAATGGTGGCGCCACCACGGTAAGGCAGCGCGACAAGATTTTCGCCGCGCGACAGTGAGCGCCCAAGCGACGCGAGGTGACTGTCAACGGCATCGCTGTTAAGGAGGCGAAACAGTGGTGCCGCAATGTACGGGGCATACTCTCCCTGACCCATCAAAAACAGTTTTTCGTAATGAGCGAGTGTGCCGCGCGTTGTGCTTTCATACGACAGTGTTGAGTACGTCGTTTGTGACGAAGGGCTCTCGAGATATGTTGAGCTGATAATAAGCACATCGCGGCCACCAAAGAGTTCAGCGAGCGCGTCCGTGCGTTCAGTAGTGTTAGGGAATTGCGCCAGCAATCCGTTTCCTTCAGGAAGAATGATGACGTCAGGCAGGGTATCGCGCTTAGCAATGCGTGTAAGCAGCTGCTGGTACGTATCGGCAGGATCAGCAATGCTGTCGATAGAGACGTCAGTGGCAATGAGTGCAACGGCAAGTGTGCCAGCGTTAGGTGGCGCAGCAGGTGGAGTGGTAACAGCAGGTATGGCGAGCGTCGTGGCAATGAGTGCTCCTGCATACAGCGCGTGGTGTGTGTTTCGGTGTAGCAGCGCACGGACACCATACGCACCGGCGGCAGCCATCAGCGCCAGTGCCGTTTCAAGCCCGTAGATACCAACAGTATCAGCGAATTGCAGCGTGTAGTGGTGTTCGGTCAGTGCGTAACCGAGTGCTGTAATTGAGAAGTGGGCACCAGCGAGTGACTGATCGCCGAGGGTGACCACATAAAAAAACCACTCGCGAGCATATTCTTGTATACCCCATGCTGTAGCTGTGGTCAGTGGCAGTGCGAGCGCCGGGAGGGCGGTACGGTAGCGCCAAATAAGCACTGCGTACAGTGCCGGCACGAGCGCGAGTACTACGACGATGTACCCCCACCAGAGGCCGACAGCAAGCCACTGCATCACCGCACTCTCAATCGGAAGCCAGCTTAACGGTAAGGTATCCCACGTCCACCAGATGCTCGCACCAATTGTCGCGGCACCGAACAGGTAGCCGAAACCTGCCGCCTGTTGCCAGTTTTGTGTGTGGTACCACAGCGTATAAAAGAGGAGTCCGAGCGCAGGAAATGCCATATACCACACAGACGGCATCGCAGCAGCACAGGCTCCCGCACCACTTGCACACAGTATCAGGAGGAGTGCGCGCATATCAGTAGATGAGTGTTTGCATGTCAGGCGAAACAAAAAATACCTGGTGCGCAGTATAGCGACCGTACGCTTCATTGTATGCCCATTCCACGACTGCAGGTGTGCCTTCGGTGAGTGCATCGCGGGACGCAGCGCGTTGCTCGCGACCGTAACTGACACCCTCCTCGTCAGTGAGAAGCGTAGTGGTAAAAAAACGTGTTGCATCAGTAACGCGAATACGCGTCTGCCATGCGCGGTCACTATACGTGTATTGAAAGATAAACGTGTCGCCATTAATTTCGGTGATGACACCCGAGTTGATCACACGCGGATACGGCGATGCAGCTGCAGAAAACTCAGCGGATGTTCGCGTAAGCAGATGAAAGCTGTACATGCCGATACTCGCCGAGGCAACGAGCAGGAGTATGTAAAGCGGTATCTGTACGTGCTTCATGACTATTCAAGAATAACAAAACGATCGGCACGAAATGCCGTTGGGGATGCTGTGTAGTCGATGTGTGCAGTGCGTCCGGTAAGTTCATTACGCGTTGCTTGAACCGTTTCTGCCGCTGACGACCGCTGATACAGCGGTACCTCTTGTGAGGAAAGGCGCACAATTTCGGTAGTCGGGGATAGGATAAAGCGTACTTGGTGTGTCCCAAAGGTGACAAGAGCATCTGTAGACGATACGGCGGTAACGACACCAACTGACGGGTAGGCGGGTTGTGTAAATGTTTGAGTAATGGGCGTTGTTGCCACTGGTATCTCTTGCCGACCGGGAGCGGCGGCAAGCATCAGGCCAATGCCGCCGACAAATCCAATACATGCTACCAGTATGACGCGCATGCACGTATTTTATCATAGGGCGTCAGTGCTATACTCATGGCATGAACGTGCATACACGCTATAGCATTGCGTGGGCGGTGAGTGTTGCCGCCGCTGTGGGTCTTATGCTCGTGCCCGAAGTTGGCGGCGTGCCACAAGAGACGCTGGTTGCGGTACTGTCAGTACTTGCGGCAGGGGTAGTGGCGGGAGCACTGATCTTCCAATTTCTTGGTGATCGAGCAATTATCGTCACGCAATCGCCGATGATGTACGCGGCTGTCGGTGTTGTCGGCGCACTGGTACTTGCAACTGTGTTTTCGGTATCACTACAGCAGGCATTCTTTGGCACAAGCATGGAAGTAGGTACCGTAATGTCATTTTGTGCATTGGCACTCTTTTTTCTCGCGGGGCGACGTGCATTTCTGCACGATGGCATGATTCGTGCGTACTTCCGCGTGTTTGTTTCAGTCTGGCTACTTGCGGGTGTAGCGCTTCTGGCGACGTTTATCTTTGGGACGGGACAGGCGTTTAATGTGGTAACGATTGGAGCACTCGGCGGATTCGTACTTTTGATTGCGCTGGCTCGGTTTGAGCTGAGCGTCGCCCGTGTTTCGCCTCTCGTACTGGGCGCAGTTGCGGCGGGCGCTGTGGTGTTAGGAAGTGATCAAAGTACCTACCTTGCGCTCAGTCTTGGCGCGCTGTGTATTGCAGCGATAAAGCTCGCCATGACCGCATCTGGGACGGGACGTGTACGCGTGCCGTATGCAGCGAGTGGTGTCGTGCTACTTGCGGGTCTGTGTGTTGTCATGACCCCCACGCCACCTATTGATGGATTCAGCGGCTTGGGGAGTATTCGCCCGTCATGGCAGGCCACACAGCTCATTTTCTCATCAGCTGCATCTGACTCGCCACTCCATGCGGTCGTGGGTACGGGGCCAGCGTCATTTTCTTATGCGTGGAATAAATACAAACCTGAAATTATCAACGTAACTCCTGTGTGGAATACGAACTTTTCTGCAGCGGTCGGTGGCGTACCGACGCTTGCGGTGACAGGTGGACTACTTCTTGCCGGTGCAGTACTGGTGCTCATATTCGGCAGTGTTGGTATGAGTGTGCGTACCGCACTGCGTCGGGTGCAGGAGCACCCACCCGTCGTCTATGCAGGCGTCAGCGCGATGAGTGTCTACGGGAGTGTACTCTATATAACGCACAATGTGAGTATGGCAGTGCTTGTACCCGCGGCGCTGGCGCTTGGTATGGCGAGCATGCTCACAGCTGAGCGTCGCCGCATTTACCGTGTCGCCCCACATCTTGCGCGGGGTGTTGCTATTGTTGCAGCGCTGGGCGTGGTGTGTTTTATCGGCGCGGGAGGCGTGAAAGCGTACGATACACTCACCTTTGAACGCACTGCTGCAACATTTAATACCACCAACGACACGCAGCAGGTGCTGGACACGCTGACGTGTTCATCGCTGCCGATACATACCACAGCCTGTTTTCGTTTCCTCGCAGAATCACAACGCTTGCATGTGCAGCGCCAATTTGAAGAAACTCTCAACACGACGCAACTCGACGAAGCTACATCGCTGACGTCGCGTATGCTTGTCAACGCGCGCGCCGCTGTTGAGAGTAATGCATACGATCACCGCAACTGGACGGTGCTCGGTAATATCTATACGCAACTTGCTGTCATGGGGGTGGCTGACGCACCCGCACAGGCGATGGAGAGCTACGAACAGGCAGCGGCGCTTTCACCGGCGCATCCGTATATACCACTACTGCAAGCTCGTTTGACCTACTATGTCGGAGCAGATGCTGACGCAGCGCGTATCTATGCGCAGGAAAGTATTCGCCTGAAGCCTGATTACACTGAAGCTCAAGAATTTCTCGAAAGTATCGACCTGTCGTCTGAGGCAGGAGAGGAGGCGAGTGGAGATGCTTTGTGATATGGTACGAGCCACTATGTCTGACATACGCACACGTCTCTCACCATTGTATGTCGCCGGCCTTGTCGGAAGCATTGTGGCGGGGCTCGTTGCCGCAAGCATTCCGCTGTTTTTTGTCGGTGAACAGGGAACGCTCCTCCGTATTATTCTACTGGTTGTCATCGGTCAGGCACACTTTGTCATTGCGTACCTCTACTATATCGACATTATCCGTGTGCAGTTACCGACGTGGCGGCGGCGCATTGCGTTTCTCGGCGCGTTCGGCGCGGTGGTGCTCGTATACTACTTTGTCCGGTATGAGTGGTTTACGCAGCTCACACTCATGATGTCTGCGCTGACGATTATGTACTTCTTGGTGCATCACGTGAAAGACATGCTTGAGTACAGCGGAAAGTTTGATTTCACCCCTGCCGCACCTACACCAAGTGTGTGGACAATCGCGTTTTCTATCTCGTGGACGCTGCTCTTTATCAGCTTTGCATACTACATTCTCGACGGAAGCGGACAGACACTCTTTACGTGGTGGCTCGTGGTACCTGCGGCAATTCTATTTCTCTACGTTGGTGTGCGCACCCTTCAGGCAGCTACGCATCCGCTGTGGCGCGCAACCATCATTGGCGCCACACTAGCAGTCTTCTCGGGCCCTGTGATTTTTCAGTTTGTGCCGTCTGAAGACCTGCGACTGTTTATCGTCTTTTGGCACATTTTTATGTGGATGTTTCTGTACCCGATGCATCTGTACGCGCGTAATGCAAAATCATCACCACCACCGGCGGCATTGCAACAGCTCCCTGTGTCATGGGTATCGGCGCTCTTGAAGCGCACACGTGCTAACCCACTGAACTTCGCTATTTTTTATCTTGCAATGAATACCGCGATGGCGTTTGCGTATGTCTCGTCGGCACATCTGCAAGGTCTATCACCGGTCAGTACGGACATGGTGTACACCGGTATTTTTTGGGGCTACATCTATTTTGACCTGTGGGCATTTGCACATGTCACTTTCTCGTTTTTCCCCAAGCGTCTATGGAATCGCGTTGGGTAACACAGGTACTCGCAGCCGCTGATATTACCATCGACGGTACGCGCCCGTGGGACATACAGGTGCACAATACAGCGCTTTTTGATCGTGTGGCTCGTGGAGGATCACGAGCACTGGGTGACGCGTACGTTGACGGGTGGTGGGATGCTGATGATCTTGCAGGTTGTATTGAGCGTATGAGTCGCGCGTACGCTGACATACCCGAGCCATGGGTTATGCGTTTTATACACACTTTGTTAGGGCGTTGGTCTGTGTATGCTGCACGCGATAGCAGCAGCGCTGCGCATTACAATGCAGGAAACGACCTTTTTGTTGCGATGCTTGATCGTGAATACATGCAGTATTCATGCGCAGCATTTGGCAGCGCCGAAACACTCCAACGTGCACAGGAAGCCAAATTGGCATGTATCTGTGACACACTCAAGGTGACGCCTGGTATGCGCGTGCTCGATGTCGGCGCCGGCTGGGGTGGCTTCGCGCGGTATGCGGCGTCGCAGCGGCAGGCGCAGGTGACAGGTGTTGTACGCGCCGATGCACAGGTGCAGTTTGCCCGTGAATTGTGTGCAGGGCTACCTGTCACGTTCCACAATACAGACTACCGCGATGTTACCGGTACCTTTGATGCCATCGTGGCCTGTGAGGTGCTCGAGCATATTGGCGTGCGCAATTACGATACGTTCATGCGTACACTTGCAGCCCGCCTCGGCGAGAGCGGGCGCGCCTTTGTGCAAGTCACCACCGGTGAGAATACGCGGGGTCGTGGGTTTGATCCGTGGCTCAATGCACACATCTTTCCGTATGGCGAGATCCCGACCGACGCTGATGTGCGCGGGAGTGCAACGCCGTATTTCACTGTGTACGAGTGCACACGTGCTGACATGGATTACGCTCGCACGCTCCATGCGTGGCATCAGCAGTTCGAAGCTGCATGGCCGACACTGCGCGAGCACTACGATGAGCGCATGCATCGTCTCTGGCGATACTACTTACTTTTTTGTGCCGGTACGTTTCAGGCGGGAATTAACACAACGCGGCAGTATCTGCTGACAAAGAAGGTATAATGAGTGCATATGCACACACCAAAGATAGCTATTAACGGATTTGGCCGCATTGGTCGTGCATTCTTTAAGCTTGCCGTGGCCAGTGGCGAATTCGATATCGTTGCCGTTAACGACCTTGGCGACAAAGAGAACCTTGCGTATCTGCTCAAGTACGATTCAGTCTACGGACAGGCGCACCCTGACGTACTGCGGGCATTTGAAGGTGTGCAATTTGTGCAGGAGAAAGACCCAGCGCAGCTCCCGTGGGCTGCTATGAATATTGACGTTGTCGTTGAAGCAACGGGGGTGTTCACCAGCTACGAAAAGGCAAAGGCACACTTCACTGCGGGGGCGAAGCGCATCGTCATTTCCGCGCCCGTCAAAGACGACCCAGCTGCCGCAGGTGTGGACGGCGCAACGGTGCTTATGGGTGTGAATGATGATGCACTTAAAACGTGCACTATTACCTCGAACGCTTCATGTACCACAAATGCGGGCAGCCCGCTGGTAGGTATTCTCGACGAGGCGATTGGCATTGAAAAAGCAATGCTCAACACCGTGCATGGCTACACCGCAACACAGCGAACGGTTGACGGTCCGTCAGGAAAAGACCCGCGACGCGGTCGGGCAGCAGCAGTGAATATTATTCCGACATCAACCGGTGCAGCAGTGGCAACAACGCAGGCACACACGCAACTCAGTAATAAGTTTGACGGCATTGCGCTGCGCGTGCCGGTGCCGGCCGGCTCCATTGCCGATGTGACCTTTATTGCCAAGCGCGAAACAACAGCTGAAGAGGTGAATGATGTGTTGCGCACGGCAGCAGAACAGGAGAAGTGGCAGGGGCTTTTTGCAGTCACCACTGACCCGTTGGTTTCAACCGATATTATCGGCAACACCCATGCGTCAATTGCTGACCTTGGCATGACGCGTGTTGTCGGTGACACGTTAGTGAAAGTACTTGCGTGGTACGACAATGAGATGGGATACGCGAATGCGCTCGTCCGTCACGTGCTTGCCTCAAGCAAGCACGTGACGGACGAATAGTTTTGAGAATGTATGAATCAAGAACTCCCAACTACAGACTCCCAACTCCCAACTGCTCGCAACATACTTTTTGCCTCAGATCACGCAGGATTCTCTTTGAAAGAAGAGCTTATGGCGTTTGTGCGCGATGAGCTTGGGTTTTCGGTGGAGGACTGCGGTGCCTATGAATATAACGAGCTGGACGACTATCCCGACTACGTTGTGCCGCTTGCGCAGCGCATCTCGGATACCCGAGATGGCCATCTCGGCATCGTGCTGGGCGGGTCAGGGCAGGGTGAGGCGATGGTCGCAAACCGCTTTAAAGGCGTACGCGCAGCCGTATTTTACGGTGAGCCGGCAACGACACAAACTGACGCGACGGGCGAGCAGCTTAATATCATTACGTCAGCACGCGCCCACAATGACGCGAATGTGTTGAGTATCGGGGCGCGCTTTGTGACCGTCGATGTGGCAAAGGAAGCAGTGCAGCAGTGGCTGGAAACAGCTTTTAGCGGCGATGAGCGGCACGTGCGCCGTATGGCAAAGGTAGATGCTGTGCACACACCACGTTTGTCGGAAGAGGCAGAGTGATACAATACCGATATATGGCGAACAATGTGCAATTCGATGAACCTGGAATGCAGTATGCCCGCGGCCCACGCGGACCGCGCATGTCAGCACTTACGAAAATAGTGATCCGTGCGGGTTTGGCAAAAGATGCACGACAGGCAGCATTCGTACTCATTGCCATCGGCGTTGTGGCAGCGATTCTCGCATTTGTATTCTGGCCGCGCGAAAACACTGAATTGCCGCCAGTGCCGCAACCCGTTGCGTTTACTACATCTTAGCTATGGCGACGTGTCAGGTACTTCCTGCGGTAATGGCTACCACGTGGGAGGAACTCACGCACGCACTCGAGCCGCTTACGGCGGTTGTCGATGCAGTACAGATTGACGTCATGGACGGTGTTTTTGTGCCGTCGTGTAGCTTTCCGTATCGCGTGACTGATGGTGAACTTACTGTTGCTGACGTCCCTACACTTCCGGCAGCCGACACAGTGCTCTATGAAATACACCTTATGGTGCAGAACCCTGCAGTCGTTGCAGAGCACTTTGTTGCGGCGGGTGCGCGTCGCATCATTTTCCATGTTGAAAGCTTCGCCACACCTGAGGAAGCGATTGATTTTGCCGCAACACTGCGTCAGCAAGATGTTGCTGTTGGCGTTAGTCTCATGCTCGACACCAGTATCGAGTCTGTTGTGCCGCTTATTGAAAGCGGACATATCGAAAGTGTACAGGTGATGAGTATCGCCGAAATTGGCTACCAAGGACATGCGTTTGACGAACGCGCCCTTGATCGTATTCGGACTCTGACAGAGCAGTATCCGCAGCTCACTATTGCCGCTGATGGCGGTATTACTGAAACGATACTTCCCGAGCTCATGCGCGTCGGTGTGCAGCGCGTGGGAATCGGCTCGGCCATTATGCAGGCGAATGATCCCGTAGCGTCGTATGAGCATCTCGCACGTGCAGCGGCTACTGTATAAGAGCGCACCTTGGTATACTACAGGGAATGCGCATACGTCTTGCATATACTGCGATGGTAATTGTGGCGATCGGGAGTATCGGGGCGCTTGCGTATGGGGTGTACGCTCCGACAGAAAACGCACAGCAGCCTGCGTCAGTATCTGGCAGCATGACAGCTGCGACAGATACTGCTGATACGGCAGTGCCGCTGCCAACTCCGCGTACTGAAGACGGGCGCTACATTCACGAATATCCTGCATTTAGTGTAATACACCCGGAAGGGTTCACGGTCGGCGTGTTTCCTGAGGGTGAAGGGGAAGCGGTGCTGTTTCAAAAGCGGGACAATCCGCGACAGGGTGTGCAACTTTTTATAACGCCATTTGATGAAGTAGGGCTGCTTACGATTGGGCGTATTCGTGCCGATTTGCCGGACTTAGCGATGGAGCGTCCTGCACAGATCGTGATTGGCGACACGATACAGGGCGTCGGCTTCTTTAACGGGAGCGAAGCACATGCATGGTTCGTGCATGGCGATTTCCTCTACCAAGTCTCGTCAAGTCGTAGTATGGCACCAGTATTGGGCGAGATGCTGTCGACATTTGCGGTAGAATAGTAGTATGCAGCAGCGTTTTTTTGTACTCATTGCTATTGGTTTTCTGGTAACCGCCCTCCCACATACGGCAGCAGCAGGGTCGATAAGTGCACCGCCGAATAACTTGGGACTGGTAGCCTATTGGTCGTTTGATGATGGATCGGGTTCTGTTGCCACTGATTTCAGTGGCAACACGAATCACGGAAATTTGTCAGGCGGGCCAAGTTGGGTGACGGGAAAAAGAGACACAGCTTTATTTTTTGATGGGAGTGACACAGACAATAATCAGACCGTTGTGGTACCTGCAGGATCGACGAATCCAGAGCTTGCTATTTCAGGCGATGTCACCATTTCAGCTTGGATTAAGCCATCGTCATCCTATTACGATACCGCGCAGGCCGCTCTGCGGGTTGGACAGGGATCTGACCTTCAATACTCGCTCTTTTATAATGCACCCAGCCAGTACCCGTACATGCAGTGGTATGATGGGTCTTTTAAGTCGGTTGCGGGTACTACTGGCAGTGTGCCTTTGGATCAGTGGAGTCATGTTACTATCGTGCGCTCAGGAACGACCCTCAGTTTTTATGTAAACGGTTCGTTTACCAACAGCGGAACAGTTACTGCACCAACGGTGACAGCTGCGTCCCTTGCAATCGGGAGAACCAACAATGGTGCTGTGCCACAAGATTTTTCAGGAGTCATTGACGAAATGCGTATCTATAATCGAGCAATGGGCGCGAGTGAGATACAAGCGTTATATGAGCGTGGTCGCATAGTTGTCGGCCGTAGCCGCCAACTTGAAGATATTAGCGGCCTGGTGGGCTGGTGGGCGTTTGATGGGAAGGATGTTTCGGGAACAACACTAGAAGACCGCAGTGGCAACAACATTGATGGAACAATTACTGGCGCTGTAGTTACGCGTGGGATCGCAGGTCAGGGTATGCTTTTTGAGGATACGGATAGTGTCACCACTGCTGATAACGCCGCGCTGCATATAACTGACTACACGCTCGCGTTTTGGATACGACAAACGACTGCACTTGATAACAATTGGAATCTTATTGTCGGTAATGGAGACGGCACGTCCGCAAGCGATGGAACGGGCGGAAGGATTCCCGCCGTGTACTTCAATAATTCTGCTGACGGGGCGCTTCACTGGCGGTCAAGCACTGACGTGAGTGGAAACGATGGTTTGAATACTCCAGCGGGTACCGTCGAGCAGGACGAATGGGTACATATCGTGGGTATCAAAAACGGCACTGACCTTACCATTTACAAAAATGGTATCGAGATTGACAATGTTACATTGCAGTCTGCAACCTCGGGCACAGGCTATGGTGGTATACGCATGCGAAGTGACTCGAGAAATACAGTTGACTTCGTGCTTGATGATGTACGTTTTTATAACAGAGCAATTACCGAAGCAGAACTCAAACGGATCTACAACGCAAACCGCCCCAGTGAAGTTGCCACCACGAACGGCACGGGGTCATTAGCTGATGGCCTTATCGGTCTGTGGAGTTTTGATGGCCCTGACGTATCAACGACGACCGCAATTGATAGGAGTGGCAGCAGTATGGATGGAACACTAACAAATAGCCCAGAGAAGACGATAGGAGTGATTGGCCAAGCACTCACATTTAACGATGTTGATGACAGCTACGTTGAGATGGGCGCTCCTGCTGCGGCACAAATTAATACCGGTACGGTGAGTGCGTGGGTAAAGACAACAAATCCCGGCTCCTCGTTTCGCGGTATCATAACGAAGTCGCAAGTCTATGGGATGTACTTATGGGGCGGTATATTTGGTGTGTATGATAACGGCACACCTGCATTTAGAAGTACCGGCGTCAGTTTAGATGACGGCGAGTGGCACCACGTTGTTTCAGTATTTGATTCGGGGGTGTCGAACGGAACATTACTCTACATTGATGGTGAGCTTGTTCTCACCACAACCACGACGCATACCGGGTCAGGGAATCTTCGCATTGGCATAGGGCAAGGAGGAGTATCACAGATTATCAATGGTTCCGTCGACAATGTGCGGCTGTATAACCGCAGGTTATCTGCTTCTGAAGTTCAGCGACTCTATAATCAGGGGCGGAGATAGCAGAAAGTGGATAGGGACCCTCCGTATTTGCTCAGCGGCAATGCTACAATAGCGGTAGTATGCTAACCGACGAAAAGGTACAGGAGCTCGCAGCAATGGCGAATACGATTCGTCAGGACATTATTGAAATGCTGCTTGAAGCGGGCAGTGGGCACACAGCCGGACCGCTCGGGATGGCTGACATTTTCACGCTGCTGTATTTTCATCGACTCACGCACGACCCACAGAATCCCGACTGGGAAGAGCGTGATCGTGTTGTGCTCTCCAACGGACACATTTGTCCTGTGCAGTACGCAGCGATGGCACGTGCCGACTACTTTCCAGTGGAGGAACTCAAAACACTGCGCAAACTTGGCTCACGTTTGCAAGGGCATCCGCATCGCGAGTGGCTACTCGGCATTGAGGTGAGCTCGGGGCCGCTTGGCTCGGGTCTGGGACAGGCGGTTGGGATGGCGCTTGCCGCGCGCATTGATGCGAATCGGCAGGCACACCACTACGTCTACACACTCATGAGCGACGGTGAACTCGAGTGCGGGGTGGTGTGGGAGTCGGCAATGCTCGCCGGTCGCGAGCGCCTCCAAAACCTTATTGCTATTGTCGATCGCAACGGCATCCAGATTGACGGCTTTACGTGGGACGTGATGCCACTTGAGCCACTCAAGGAAAAGTTTGAGAGTTTCGGGTGGCATGTGCAGGATGCTGACGGACACAGTTTTACCGACATGAACGACGCAATCGGGGAAGCGCAATCGGTTAATGACAAGCCCTCGGTGATTATTGCCCACACGATTCCTGGGAAGGGGGTGAAAGAATTTGAGCGTGACTACCACTGGCACGGTAAGCCACCAAATAAGGAAGAAGCCGATGCGGCGTTGCACGAACTACGCACGCTTGGTGGGAAAATAATGAGTGAACATGAGTAGTGCATTAGCCCTGAGCAGTGAGGCGTGAGCAATGAGCAAAAGGATATGGTACGCGATTTCAAAAAATTAACGGTATGGGAGAAGGCAATGGCACTTACGAAAAACGTATATCTGTTGTCAAAAGAACTCCCAACTGATGAGCGGTTCGGCTTAGCAATTCAAATGCGCCGCTGTGCTGTTTCAATTCCTTCGAATATCGCAGAAGGTTCCCAGCGGAAAACAGACAAGGACTATCGGCAATTTTTATCAATATCAGCAGGATCGGCAGCGGAGCTTGAAACACAATTACTACTTGCTAGGGAGATCTACCACGTTACTGACCGTACAACTGAATCCTTGCTTGAGGAAGTACAGAAGATGCTATACGTATTCATTAAAAAGCTCTAATCTCACAGCTCATACCTCTATGCTTGCTAAAAATGCACGACTAAATACAAAAATATTTGATGATGATGTTGAGCAGGTGGCGCTGCGCAATGGTTTTGGCGACGGGCTCGTCGAAGCAGCCGATGCCAATGCAGCAGTTGTCGGATTATGTGCTGACTTAACGGGTTCAACTCGCATGAAAGACTTTGCCGACAAGTATCCTGAGCGTTTTGTGCAGATGGGTGTTGCCGAGCAGGATTTAGCCGTCGTGGCATCAGGTATGGCTGCTGCAGGGAAGATTCCGTTTATTACCTCATACGCCATGTTTAGTCCTGGGCGGAACTGGGAGCAGATTCGCACAACGATTTGCTACAACGATCGTGCAGTGAAAATTGTCGGGAGTCACGCCGGTGTGTCGGTGGGCCCTGATGGCGGCACGCATCAGGCAATTGAAGATATCGCCATTACGCGGGTCATTCCGCGCATGGTCGTCATTGCTCCATGCGATGCGCATGAGGCACGCAAAGCCACACTCGCGGCTGCAGACATTGATGCGCCTGTGTACATTCGCCTTGCTCGCGAAAAAACACCCGTTATCACAACACCCGAATCACCATTTGAAATCGGCAAAGCCCAATTGCTGTGGGAGAGTGAGAGTCCTGAGGTAGCCATTATTGGCTGTGGGCCACTCTTACATCATGCGCTTCGCGCCGCACGCGAACTTGAGGACAAAGGTGTGTCGACAACCGTACTCAATGTGCACACCATTAAACCGCTCGAAGAAGAACAGGTAGTTACGGTTGCAAAGCAGGCAGGTGCCGTGGTAACGGTTGAGGAGCATCAGGCAGCAGGAGGGCTTGGCAGTACCGTTGCAGAAGTACTGGCACAACATGCGCCGGTACCAATGGAGTTCGTCGGCGTGAAAGATGAATTTGGTCAATCAGGTACACCTGACGAGCTCATCGCTCACTACAAGCTCGATGCGCCGAGCATCGTGGCTGCAGTCGAGCGGGTACGTCAGCGAAAAGCCTAGATAACGTCACCACAAAAACTTGAGATATCACTGAGGCAACTGGTGACTGGCACAGCAGCGTGTGAGAAGCGACACCACTGATTGGCGCCCTCAATGTATGCGGCGAGATCATACGTGCCGCTATTTGAGCCGCGACAGTATTTATAGTCATTCGCACCACCGCTGTAGCGCGGATCAGCTGGCAGTGCAGGGATGTAGTTGTTTGATACGAGGGTGCTCAGGTCGCCCGAGACGGTGCCGTCAGAGTGAGCGGGGTATGTGCCGACGTTGTCGGTTGCGTAGAGTTCAAGTGCACGCGTCAGTGACGTAAGATCTTGCATGCGCCGTGCGTCACGTGCATTGGTGCGTGCGCTGTTGAGTGACGCAAGGACAACAGATGAGAGCATGCCAATAATGGCAACCACTACCAGTAGTTCAATCAGTGTAAAACCGCGTTGTCCGGATGCGTATCGCATACACCCATTGTATGCCCTTGGCGCTCTTACGCCAATTGCTCGAGTGTGTAGTCAGCAGGTGCTTCGGCAAGGTAGTCTTCGAGTTGCTCGCGGGTGAGCAGTCCTTTTTGGGCGCCAATGTGCTGTACGACGGACATAGAGTTAATTGGTCCACGACGGAGTGCTTCAGGCAGATCCATACCTTCAGCGAGCATTGCGGTGACGGTACTTGAGAATGAATCGCCCGCACCCGTGCGGTCGACAGGCGGTGCAGGGTCAGGGTACATTGGCATTTTCCAGACACCCGTACCGTCAGACGCATACGCACCGTCGGGCCCGTCGGTGATAACTGCAATGGTTGGACCAAGCTCACGAACGCCCGCAAGGAGCTCGGTGATGTCGGCACTGTCACTTTTGAGAATACGCTGCGCCTCTTCTTTATTGCAGAAAAAGAGCTCAGTGGCCTTGTACACATCGGCAATTGCCTCAGCGCCGAGTGAGATTTGAAAACTACCCGGTTGGAAGGCGAGCTTCACATCGTTTTCTTTCACATACGCTGCCAAATCGTGATGGTACTGGAGGCCGTGTTCGCCGACACTTGAGAAGTAGATCCACTTTGGAGGGGTCGGAAATGCGGGAATTGCATACGGATACTCGTGGTGCTTAATGAGGATGGTGCGCTCAGGACCAAAGCGAAGCACGTAGTGATAGTTGCTCTGCATGCCTTCGTGGACCTCGACGTACGTGGTATCGACGCCTTCATCGGTGAGTGCTTGGAGTTTGTCTTTGCCAAACTGGTCGTCGCCAATGTCGGTCACAAGCGCTGCGGCAAGGCCGAGGCGGTACGCTGAGACAGCAGCATTGCCGGCATTGCCGACGGCCGGCACGACAGTAACATCGTCGTATTCGAGTTTGTCGCCGAAGCGCATGCAGAGTTCTTTACCGGTTGGTTCTTTTTCAACGCGAACGCCTTCACGGAGTTTGATAAATGCATCAGTGGTGATGTCGCCGAGAGCGACGAATGTCAATTGATTGGTCATATACTGTCAGTATAGCTAGGTGAGCGATGAGCAGTGAGCGATGAGCAGTGGATAGCGAGACTATCCACTACCAACTGCTCACTACCAACTACCTCTTCGCTATACTGAGGGTATGCATACATTACGCGAAACACTTGAAGATGCGCGCGCACGGCGCGTAGCGCTCGGACACTTTAATATCTCAGATTCAACACAACTTAATGCGATTGCTGCTGCAGCGCGAGAACTCGATGTCGCTGTGGTTATCGGCGTTTCAGAAGGTGAGCGTGAGTTTGTTGGGCTTAAAAAGGCTGTGGCCATGGTTGCGGCGGCTCGCGAAGAGTTTCAGATTCCAATCTTTCTGAATGCTGATCACACACACGACATTGACGGCTGCAAGCGGGCAATTGATGCAGGGTTCGATTCCGTTATTTTCGACGGTACGAAACTGCCGCTTGAAGAAAACATCGAAAAGACACGTGAAGTGGTGGACTATGCCAATGACTCAGGACGTGACGTGATAGTGGAAGGAGAGCTCGGCTACATCGGAACGTCATCAAAAGTATTGGATGATGTGCCCGATGATGTGGTCGCCGCAGCACTGCCGACGGCAGACGATGCTATGGCGTACGTGGAGCGGACGGGAGTGAGTGCGCTGGCACCGGCGGTTGGCAATCTTCACGGCATGCTCAAGGGGCGCTCAAATCCGGCGCTTAACATTGAACTCATAGCTGCGCTGCGTGCCGCACTGCCGGACACTGACTTTGTACTGCACGGTGGCTCGGGAATTACCGACGAGGACTTTGTGAAAGCGATTGCTGCCGGCATGAACATGGTGCACATCAATACTGAAATTCGTGTGGCGTATCGCAAGGGTATCGAAACGGCACTCGCTGAAAACTCGGAGGAGATTGCACCGTACCGCTACTTGGACAAAGGGCGCGATGCTGTCACTGAAGTGGTGCAAGAGCGGCTGACATTATTTATGAATTACGAAATACCAAAAGAAAAATCCTAAACAATGAACAAAGGGAGAAATGACGGAAAGGCGCACACAGTACGATCTTGAAGACTCATCTCAAACAAAGGAACGGTTGCTGAATGAAAGTACAGAATTAATGAAGATATTTGGAAGCATTGTTTCTCGATTATGACATTTGAATGTAGAATTTGTTTAGCATTTAAAATTTAGAAATTAGTACTTGACGCATCATGAGAATCTTCGTAACTCGACGCATACCTGATGAGGGATTAAAGCTCCTGCAGGAGGCAGGGCACAGTGTCACCGTGAGTGACAAAGACGGCGTGCTTACACATGACGAGCTCATTGCGGCTCTCACGGAACATGACCCCGAGGCCGTGTTGTGTCTGCTGACCGACACGATCGACGCAGCAGTTTTTGATGCAGCACCGAATGCAAAAATCTTTGCGAATTACGCCGTCGGCTATAACAATATTGATCTTGATGCTGCGAAAGAGCGGGGAGTCACCATCACCAATACCCCCGGCGTTCTCACAGAAACGGTCGCTGAACACACGGTGTCACTCATGATGGCGGCAATGAATCGCATTGCCGAAGCTGACCGCTTTACGCGCGCAGGGAAGTACGATGGCTGGGCACCAATGTTACTGCTTGGGACCGACATGAAGGGGAAGACACTCGGCATTCTTGGGGCGGGACGTATCGGATCTCGGGTTGCCGAGATTGCCCACAAAGGCTTAGGTATGCGCATTATGTACTACGACATCGAACAAAACGCGGAGATTGAATCGAGTGTCGCTGCACAGTTTAAGGCAACGCCGGAAGAGCTCCTGAAAGAGGCTGACGTTGTTACGGTCCACGTGCCACTGCTTGATTCTACGCGCCATCTGCTCAACGCAGAGCGGCTTGCGCTTATGAAACCGACAGCGTATCTGGTGAACTCATCGCGTGGACCGGTTATTGACGAAGCAGCACTGGTTGATGCACTGAGAACTAACACCATTAAAGGTGCAGCACTGGATGTGTTTGAAAATGAACCCCAGCTTGCTGATGGTTTATCTGAGCTGGAAAACGTGGTGCTGACACCGCACATTGCCTCGGCGACCGAGGAAACACGTGGCGCGATGAGCCGCATCGCTGCCGAAAATATTATTACGTTTGCCAATGGTGAGCAGCCACCAAATGCTGTTGTAGCGCGCTAGAGAGTGTTTCATGCTATACTAACGGCGTTACCAGAATAGAAACGTATCATGACCATTCTTTACGTAATTGGAGCCATTTTCGTCATCCTCGCACTATGGGTGATTATTGCGTATAACGCTTTTATTCGCCTCATCAACCGCACGCAGGAAGCATGGGCGGATATTGACGTGCAGCTGAAGCGTCGCTACGACCTCATTCCGAATTTAATTGAGACCGTAAAAGGGTACGCAACGCACGAGAAGGAGACACTGAGCCAAGTAACTGAAATGCGTACGCGCGCGATGAACGCAGAGGGCGTGCAGGAGAAACAGGAAGCCGAGAACATGCTCAGTGGCGCACTTAAGTCGCTGTTTGCGGTATCAGAAAACTATCCTGATTTGAAGGCCAATGAGAACTTTTTGGAGCTGCAGCGCGAACTGACCGACACTGAAAATAAGATTCAGGCGGCACGTCGCTTTTACAACACGAACGTACGCGACCTAAATACGGCAATCGAGTCCTTCCCACAGAACATCATTGCGAAACTCTTTAGCTTCTCACAGCGAGACTTCTTCGAACTCGACGAGGGCGAAGAGGCGGCACGCGAACCGGTACCGGTCAGCTTCTAGCTTATGGTTGGCAAGCGGTACGGTAAGTTAGTGCGCGACGGCATTCCTGACATTATTCGTGAGAATGGGGAACTTCCTACCACGCGTGTTATGGATAGCGACGAGTATCGGCGCGAACTACTCTATAAACTAATTGAAGAGGCCGAGGAAGCGCGTCAGGCAGGGTATGACCCTTCGTCTGAGCAATTTCGTGCCGAACTTGCAGACCTGCAAGAGGTATTCAATGCGGTACTTGCCGAGTTTGACATCACTGCGGACGATATTGAGCGCGTGCGCGCCGAGCGCGTCGCCGAACGCGGGGGCTTCGCCGGCCGCATATTTCTTGAGTCAGTGAAATAAAAAGTATCAGATGGCATCACTCTACACACATCAAAGTGCAAACATTCGCAAAACGTGGCTGCTCATGGTCGTGTTTATTGGGTTGGTCATCGGTATTGGCTGGTTTGCCTCCGAGTACTTCGGTCATCCGTTTATTCTCATCATTGCCGTTCTCTTCGCGCTCATCATGAACGTGAGCTCGTTCTGGTTTTCCGACAAAATTGCCATTTCTGCTGCTGGCGCAAAAGAAGCGCCTGAAGATCAGTATCGTGATCTACATAACACGGTAGAGAATCTTGCCATTACCGCCGGATTGCCAAAGCCGCGCGTGTACGTCATCGACGATCCGGCGCCGAATGCCTTTGCAACGGGGCGTAACCCTGAGCACGCTGCTGTGGCGGTGACGACAGGATTGCTCGCCATGCTCTCGAAAGTTGAGCTTGAAGGTGTGTTGGCACACGAACTTTCACACATTGGCAATCGCGATATTCTCGTTATGTCAGTGGCTGTGGTGCTAGTGGGCTTCATTGCAGTTATTGTCGACATGATCTGGCACATGACACTCTTTGGTGGCAGCAATCGCGAGAATAACAACCCAATACTGCTCATCGCCGGTGTTGCGCTGCTGATACTCGGCCCGATTATGGCCCAGCTGATGCAACTTGCGGTGTCGCGCAAACGTGAGTACTTGGCTGACGCTTCCGGTGCATTGCTGACGCGCTACCCCGACGGTCTTGCCTCGGCGCTGCAGAAAATTAGTAGCTATGAGGCACCAATGAAGCGTGCCTCAAGCGCAACCGCACACTTGTTCATCAGTAATCCATTTGGCCCAAGCGGAAAGAAGGGTAAAACGATGCAGAATCTTTTCTCAACACACCCGCCCGTTGAAAAGCGCATTGAGGCGTTGATGGGTCTGCGTGCACGCGTCTAGTCGCGCACGAGCCAGCGCCCACAGGCGTAGAGCGCATCTTCTATAGCGTAGTTGAGACGCATCAGGAAGCTGTCGCTCACTGATGTACGACGCTCGAGCATCAGGAACTCGGCGTTAATGAAGTGCGCGAAGAGCCCGTCGGTGAGTACTTTGTCGCCGATCACTACAAGTGGCGCGTCGGTTTCAAAATGCACTTTTTTCAAAATACTGGGAAATGGCTTGCGGTAGTGGGTATTAATCCACGGTATGCCGAGTGTCTCACTGACGTAGCGACAGCGTGAACGCTTCGGAGAGTTCGACACAATGACTACTTCATTGTGGGCAATGATCGGTGCAAGGATACGTTGTACGTACGCAGGCATCGTCGTTTCGCCGTCGGCCATGAGGACACCGTCAACGTCGAGAATGATGCGTCGCCCCCACAGGTCGCGTTGCGCGATATCGTCCCACGACACTTTTTTTGGAAAGCGCGCCATACTATTTCATCGTTACGGGATACTTTTTTGCAAGGTCGCGTATGCCTGTTTTGATCAGTTTTGTAAGGACGTCAGCATCTATGGCTTCCAAACGCTTGATGTAGAGGCACGACTTTCCGAGCGTATGCGGGCCGAGCTTTGTAAGCAGTGATGCGTAGTCGGTATATCCGGGCATGATGTAGACGACGGGGCCGCTTTTGCGGAGGGCAAAGCCCGTCGCGAAAAAGTCGCCCTCACGTCCTGAGTCGTATACGTAGTGATAGTTGCCAAAACCGACCATAGCGCCCCACACCACAGGCTGTGCACCTGTTGCATCTTTGAAAATCTTCAGAAGAGTCTTTGCATCACGACGTGCATCATCGGGGAGCGACGCAATATAGTCGCGTACCGATGTTTGTGTTGCCTGTGTTTTGTTTCGAGTGTGTGCCACGAATGTATTGTAGCAGACTCGTGTGTCTACTTTGCGGAGAGGGAGGGACTCGGTCACCTCTGCTAAGTATTTTACATCACTGTCGTTCCTTAAAATACTAAGCGACGCGACCCCGCCGCTCGAATCGTCGCTACACTCCGATATACTCGCTCTTTTCGAATCCCTTCGGAAGCTCCGCTTCCTTCTGCATGAGTATCCAAAATAGGTGGCCTAAAAAGCCATCCTATTTGCATATGCGGAGGAGAGAGGATTCGAACCTCCGAGGGGTTGCCCCCAACACGCGTTCCAGGCGTGCGCCTTAAACCACTCGGCCACTCCTCCGTGGAGATGCACTATAGCAAACTGCTGTGTGGTGGTGAAATACGTATCTACTGAGCTCAGTAGCAAGGTGGGGATGGTGATGTTGAATATCAGCGTATACGCGCTATGGTTTTTATATGAATGAAGAAGCACACGGACATATTGACGCAGCATAAGCGTCGCACTACGTCTGCACTGGCTCGTGTAGTGGAGTTGCCGGGCAGAGTGCCGTGTGTCAGCGACAGGACTGTGATCAGTTCAGCAAATCCCTAAAGCCGTGTAGTTGCAGTGATGATTCACACGAGGGTGTCTAGGAAATCCTATTGTTCCGAATGATGCGCCAAAAGACGAAGGCAACGATGAGGATAAGGAGCCACATCCAGTAGCGAATAAGCAGTGCACCTGCAGAGAGCATGATGCCAAGTACTTTTCGCCACCATGCTACATTTTCGGTGGCAATAATGTCGCGTGAGGCATTTACCAATTCGCGCGGCGAATGCGCCCGCAACGGCTGTGCACTTACGGGTTCGTCCGAGGTAGTCGTATCATCAGTAGGTGCGGTGCTCGTAGCGGTCGTTGGTGTCAGTAGGGTATCGCGGAAGTCTTCAACGCGTTGTGCGGTTGATTCCATGCGTGGGGCAATGGTGTCACGCACACCGCGCACTGTATCGCGAGCAGCCACGATTGCATTGTGTGCGTCAGCGCGCTGCGTCGGCTGCGTAGCAGCACTATTGTCCGGCGGTAGGTCACTGGTACTGGGTTCGGGTATGTCAACGCGTACTTCAGGAACAACAGCAGCGGCAACGGCGCCCTGATTGACTGAAGTAATGTAGGCACTCACACGGTGGGTGCCGGCGGAGAATGTGTAGGTTGTTGAGACCGACTGCACCTCATTCGGTGCGGCAACGAACGCCGCGGTGCCAATAATTTCGTCATCAACTAAAAAAGCAACGGAACCGTCGATGGTTTCCTGACTTTGGTTTTGGACGGCGGTAAATATACGCGTTGCGCTCTCGGCATTCGGTGGCTGCTGTGAGAACCAGATGCCGCTGACCACACCTGCATTTAATGCGGCGAGTGCCGTAGTTGGGAGAACGAGCATGCTAACGACGAGCAGTGCAGCACGGTACATACTAAAACTGTTTAACATAGACGTGGCAGTAGGGCGCACCACCCGTCTTTTCATAGTATTTCTGGTGGTAGTCTTCTGCCGGATAAAACGGCTCGGCGGGGAGTATGTCGGTCGTGACGGTCTTGCCGTGCGTTTCAAGCTCTGCAATGAGTCGTTCAGCGATCTTTTTTTGCTCGTCTGTCGTGTAGTAGATCGCAGAGGTGTACTGCGAGCCGATGTCGGGGCCTTGGCCGCCGACTTGCGAGAAATCGTGCGTTTCGAAAAAGAGCCTCGCGAGTGCTTCAAAAGAAGTAACGTCGGGGTCGAAGAGCACTTCAATGGCTTCGCGGTGTCCCGTGTCGCCGGTACACACCTGTTCGTACGTCGGATTCTCAACAGAGCCGCCAGTGTAGCCGACACGGGTCGACACGACACCGTCGTGTGTGTCGAAGTGGTACTGGACACCCCAGAAACACCCTGCGGCAAATATGGCTTTCTCAGTTTTCATGCGCAGATGGTTCAAACGTCAGCGAAATAGAATTCACGCAATGGCGCACATCCTTTTCAGTGAGTTGTTCACCGGTGAAGACGTGTCCGAGGTGCGCGCCGCATGCAGCACAGGTGATTTCGGTGCGCACGCCATCGGCGTCGAGTGTACGCACTACCGCTCCTTCAATTTCATCGTCAAAACTCGGCCAGCCACAGTGCGCATCAAATTTATCGCCTGAGCGGTATAGTGCCGCGCCGCACTTACGGCAGTGGTAGGTACCCACGTCGTCGTGCGCTACAAACGCCCCAGAGAATGGTGCTTCGGTACCTTTCTGTTCAATAACGCGTTCTTCTTCAGGAGTGAGCGGGTCTGTTTCAGCCGTTTTCATTACCTCAAGCATACCATGCACACTGCATCGAACGTGCTACAATGGCCGCATATGAGTGAATACCTGCAAACAATCCCGCAATTATCCGGCTACCACGTATACGTACAGGCACTGCTGATTATCGCTGCCTCTGCACTGGTGGCACTGGTTGTCTTGCCATTTGTCTCAGGCATCGTCCGCTACCTCACGGGTAAAACAAGTACTGATGTTGATGACAAGCTCATTGCTGCGTTTCAGCGTCCGGTGTTTTACATTATTTTACTCGGTGGCGTCGCCCTCGCACTCAACAGACTCGAACTCTCGGCAACAGTTGATGCACTCGTTGACCAAGCACTTCAGAGCCTTGTCGTGCTCATTGTTGGTTTCGCGATTACGCGTGCGGTGCGTATTGTACTTGATGAGTTTGCACACGCACGGCGCTTTAAAGCGGTCAACGATCAGACACTGCCGCTGTTTAACAACATTGCCTTTATTATTGTCGCTGCTGCGGCAATTTACGCACTCTTTTTAGTGTGGGACATCAATATCACCGCATGGCTTGCCAGTGCCGGTGTGATTGGTATTGCCGTTGGATTTGCCGCAAAAGACACGCTGGCAAACATCATCTCGGGTGTGTTTATTCTCGCAGACAAACCGTATTCAGTAGGGGACTTTGTTGAGCTCGGCTCAGGAAAAATGGGCATTGTCGCGAACGTCGGACTGCGCAGTACACGCATTCGCACGTTTGATGACTCGGAGGTGACCATTCCGAATGCAGTGATCGCCAATGAGGCAATTACGAACAAGACGACGGGACCCGACACCGGACGCGTGTCGCTCAACATCGGTGTTGCGTATGGCAGCGATATCGAAAAAGTAAAAGCACTCCTGCTTGAGGCAGCCCGCGAACATGAGACAGTGGTGGATGATCCTGAACCGGCAGTATTTTTCATCAACTTTGGTGACTCATCACTGGATTTTGTGCTCTACTGTCGCGTACCGAGCGCGCTGGATGTGTTTGGCACGACGAGCGATTTGCGGATGACTGTTGATGCAAAATTCCGTGAAGCGGGTATTGAAATTCCATTCCCACAACGGGACGTGCATATGAAAAAAGATTAACAGCGAATACACGTAACACCTATGTCAACAAAACTATCAGTCGTACTGCTTATTGCCGGCGCAGTCGTCATTGCTATTGGAGTATGGATGCTTATGCACACACCTGCAGAAGCACCGACTGCAGACGATACTATGGCAATAACCGAACACGACGACACGACAGCTGACACAATGACAGAAACGACAGACGATGAAGAGCCGATAGGTGATCCCGTCTTTCATGCTCTGGTCTCATACACTGACGACGGATTTGAGCCTGCAGTGACGACGATTGCACAAGGGGAGACGGTCCGTTTCGTCAACAATAGCTCACGAGGTCTGTGGGTTGGTGGTGACGACCATCCGACACATACGCGCTATCCGGAGACATCAGACGATGACTGCCTCGGTACGTCATTTGATACATGTCGACCACTGCAGGCCGCAGAGTTTTGGGAGTTTACCTTCACACACGCGGGTGAGTGGGGATTCCACAATCACGTACGCGCCTCGCACACGGGTTCAATTATCGTTGAATAGCATATGTACGGCACATGGACGGAGAGGATACTGCGCATCGGGCTCGCGTTTGCCTTTGTGTATCCTGCCGTGTCGGCATGGTTTACCCCATATGCGTGGCTCGGATACTTTCCTGCATGGTTTCTTGATGCAATTGCCGGTCAGGAAATGCTCGTGCTGCACCTATTTGGAATCACTGAACTGTTGATTGCCGCGTGGCTGATCTTTGGCAAGCGTGTGTTTTGGCCAAGTGCTATCGCACTCGCGTATTTGGTACTCATCATCGCTTTCAATACCGTGCAGATGAATATTATTTTCCGCGATATCAGCATTGCGGCACTTGCCGTTGCACTGATGCTCAATGAGTGGTCGCAGGTACCTACGCGTCGTAGCGGTCAATGGCGCGCGTAAGGCGCTGTACGCCCTCCCGAATTTCCTCAGGTGTTGAGTTTGTGTAGTTAACGCGCATGGTGTTTTTCTGTGCGGGTCCCGTAAAGAATGCCTCGCCTGGAACAAATGCCACACCCTCGTCGATTGCCAGATCAAACAGCTGCATTGCATCAATGTGCTCAGGGAGCGTGACCCACGTAAACATGCCACCCTGCGGTGTTGTGTAGCTCGCACGATCGCCAAGATATTCGTCAAATGCCTTCAGCATGACATCGCGCTGTTCTTTATAGGCTGCGGCAATATCGCGCACGTGCGCATCGCTGTCATTATCGCGGTAGTAGCGATACACCATGTGCTGTATGAGCGTACTGGAGTGCAGGTCCGAAGCTTGCTTTGCCGTGTACACTTTTGCGCGCAGTGCCGGGTCACGTACCACTATCCACCCCAGTCGCACTCCCGGTGCGACAATTTTTGAAAATGATCCGAGGAGCACTGCACTCGGAGTGAGCTTGGCAAACGGGGTACCGCGTTCTCCCTCAAAGCGTATTTCGCCGTACGGATCGTCTTCTATCAGAAGCGTTTCTTCGGGATTAATGGACTGCGCGACGCGCTGTCGTGTGTGTTCGTCGTAGGTGATGCCGCTGGGGTTATGAAAATTCGGAATAGTGTACAGCAGTTTTGGGTTTCCGTGTTCACTCAGTGTTGCTGCGAGTACCTCTGTGTCCATACCCGATTCGCGAAGTGGTACGGGTATAAAAGTTGCCTGATACATTGAAAACGCCTGTAAGGCTGCGAGGTAGGTCGGGTCTTCAACCATAACGGTGTCACCTTTGTTGATGAGTGCTTTGCCGAGCAGGTCGAGTCCTTGTTGTGAGCCATTAGTGATAATGACTTCATCGGGGTGGATGCCGATACCGTCTTTACGCGCATACGAAGCAGCAATAATTTCGCGCAACTCGGGGATTCCTTCGGTTGTGCTGTACTGAAGCGCAGCGTGCGGTGCCTCGCGCAGTGTTGCGTCAGCCGCGCGCGCGAAGGCGTCCGTCGGGAAGAGGTGCGGGTTTGGCAGACCGCCACCAAACGAGATGATGCGCTCATCGGCGATCACCTTGAATACCTCGCGGAGAAACGATGTCGGTACTTTTTGAATGCGATCTGAAAATGCGACGCTCATCGCCGGATAATACCATAGTGTGCTAGAGTACCGCCATGGAAATGATTGGCATCGTACACTACGACGACATTGCACTGAAGGGCGCGAATCGTGACCGGTTTGAGCGCGCACTGGCACGCGCCATTGCGGAAAACCTCTCATTCCGTGGGTATCCGATGACCGTCGAGAATCGCTGGGGACGTATTACGATTCGGCCCCACGATGCGCCCACTCCGTGGCCGGACGATATGCGGACGGCAGTTGCTGATGTGCTTGCACACACGCCGGGTGTCGCCGTGTATGGCATTGGCTATCGCGTGCAGCCGACACTTGAGCAGATGGAGGAGCAGGCAGCGGCATATGCACAGGAGCTTGCGGGCACATTTACGACATTTCGCGTTACGGCCCGCCGGCTCGATAAAGCATTTCCGCATACATCACACGATATTGAAGTAGCCCTTGGGGAGGCAGTGCGTCTGAGTCTAGGCGACAGTGCACGCGTGCAGCTCACCAACTCAGACCTCACCCTGTGCGTTGACGTTTTTCATAACGAGGTGCATCTCTACGCAAAACACCGCGGTGTATCGGGGCTGCCGGTCGGGTCAGTTGGTGCGGGTGTCGCACTTCTGTCGGGAGGATTCGATTCGCCGGTGGCGGCGTGGATGTGTGCGACACGTGGCGTCACACCGATGCTTATGCATTTTCACGCATACCCACAGACTTCCGATGCGGCGCGCGAGAAGGTGCGCAGCATAGCGAATGTGTTGCGCACGTCGTGCGGTCCGCTGACGCTTGCCATGGTGCCGTTTCTTGAAGCGCAAAAAGCTATTGCCTTTGCAGCACCGGAAAAACTGCGGGTGATTCTGTACCGACGAGCCATGATGCGTGTGGCGGAAAAGTGGGCACAGGCACACGGTGCCGCCGCACTCATAACGGGTGAGTCGGTGGGGCAGGTCGCATCGCAAACACTTGAAAATATTGGCGCTATTGAAGACGCAACCTCACTTCCGGTACTGCGTCCGCTCGCAGGTATGCATAAAAATGAAATCATTGCGCGCGCGAAGCACATTGGAACGCATGATATTTCACTCCAGCGGCATGATGATACCTGCACACTTTTTATGCCACGCAAGCCGGCTACCAGTGCGTATCTTGCTGATGTGCACGCCGCGGAGCGTGCATACGACAGCAATGCACTCACACGTGACATGTTTGCACGCATCGAGCTGGAACGTTTTTAGCTTCGTCCACATACGCGTTTCGCATGACGGTGCGATCCGCCGTACAATACATGCATGAACGTGCTCATTGTGACGGCTCACCCCGCTTCATATGGCTTTACGCACAAAATTGCGAATCGCTATAAGCAGGAGAAAGAGAAGTGCGGGGATACGGTCTTCATAATGGACTTGTACAAAAAGAAGTACGCACAACCATTTCTTGCTTTCGAAAACATAAAGACTGACTGCGAGCCAAATGCGACACACAAACTGATTCAGGAAAAAATATTATGGGCACAGGAAGTTGTGTTTGTCTTTCCTATTTGGTGGTTCGGACCGCCCGCAATTTTAAAAAACTTTCTCGATCAAAACTTTTCGTCAGGATTTGCGTACAAGTACGAAAAGGGCGGATTGCGCCACGAATTGCTTGAAGGTCGTGTCGCACGCATCTTTGCGACAGCCGACGGGGCGTGGTGGGTCTATTTTCTCTTCCGTTTTGCCGCAGCGCAGCGCTGGAAACACGGTGTACTCGGATTTTGTGGCATTGATTTGCTCTCATTTGATATTTTCTCGGAGATGTTTAAACGACGGGACGACGTGTCGCGGAATCGCATGCTTGCGCGTGTTGCCGAGCGTGCCGCTGACGACACCTCTCGTCGGTAGTGCGTGAGAGTGCTACACTGAACACTCGCGTGAAAAAAATCGGAACATACCTCATCGGTGTCATTAGCCTGTGTGTATTTACTATCGGCGGCACCATTTTGTATATCGTCTCGTTTTACGACGCACAGGCATCTGGCGCACATACGTGTGCCGTTGTATTTGGCGCTGCAGTCTGGCCCGGTGGTGTTGCTTCGCACGCACTCTCTGACCGTGTCCATGAAGCGGTTGATATATACGAAGAGGGTGCCGTGTCGTGCCTCATTTTTTCAGGAGCGCCGTCAGTGTACGGACGGCACGAAGTGGACGTGATGTACGATGTCGCACGAGAGCGCGGCGTTGCTGACGAAGATATCGAAGCTGATTACCATGGTGTGAATACGCAGCAGACACTTGCTCATCTCACTCCCGACCGTTCCTACGTGCTCGTATCAAATGACTTTCACTTAGCGCGCATTCATATGCTCGCGCAGCGTTACGACGTGCGGGACTATGAGCTGCAGGGAAGCGAGTATCGGCAGGGGCGGTACTCACGCGAGCTGTTTTTTGTATTTCGCGAAGCCGTGGCGCTCTGGTACTACGCGCTTATGCCGCAGAGTGCGTTCGAGTAACGCTACGTCGTAATACCGGCTGCGCGGAGCAATGCCGCCTCCTCGGCAGGTGTGAGGTCACGAAGTGCTCCCTCAGGTACATCAAGTGGCAGATGGAGTATGCTGACGCGCTGCAAGTCGGTCACCGTGTAGCCAAGGGCTGCACACATACGGCGAACTTGATGCTTTTTTCCTTCGGTGAGTGTCAGGCGAAATCGCGTATCATCAATGCGTGTGACCTGTGCCGGCTTGGTCACGTACCCTTCGATAGATACGCCGCGGGCGAGGCGTTTGAGCGCCTGCTCTTTGACGTATTTGTCGACAGTGACGTCATACGTGCGCTCGTGTTCATATTCGGGACTCAAAAGTGTGTGTACGATACGGCCGTCATCAGAGAGGAGCATTAATCCGCGTGACTCCTTGTCGAGGCGACCAATGGGTACCATGCGCGCATTGAGCTGTACCACGTCATGAATACTTTTTTCGTCGCGCTGCGGGTTATGGCTCACGATGCCGCGCGGTTTGTGATACAGCACGTAGCGGTAGCGTCGCGATGTAACATCGCCAGACACGGTGACGGTGTCGCCCTCGTGCACCTGCTGACCGAGTACTGCCGGTGTGCCGTTCACGAATACCTTTCCGGCCTCGATGAGGCGGTCAGCTTCGCGTCGCGAGCAAATCTTCTTTTGATATAGGTAGCGATTAATGCGTACGGGGTAGGTAATGGTATCCATGTGCGTATTGTGCACGACGAGTGACACTTTTGCTATACTAAGAGCGCATGTACGACGCTGACAAGCCAATACTCATTAGTGTCGTTATCCTGATTGCAGGGCTCGTCGGGCTCTTTTCTCTGGGGTTCCTCGGCGGCGATAGTACTACTAACGGCGGTGTGTCGGGACTCACGGGACTGCATACCATCACGATCGATGGCACACCGCTCCGAGTTGAAATTGCCGACAGTGAGGCAGAGCGTGTCCAAGGTCTGTCCGGTCGGGCGACACTACCGCCGGATCAGGGACTATTGTTTGTCTTTGAAGCGGCGGGACGCTACGCCATTTGGATGCGCGGTATGCGCTTCCCACTTGATGTGTACTGGCTCAACGAGCAGGGTGTGATTGTTGATGCATGGAAGAATGCACAACCTGAGTCATATCCGGATGTGTTCGAGCCCGACGCTGACGCGACCTACATTTTGGAGGTCGTGGGGGGCTTTTCGGAGGTGTACAACATCGATATCGGTGATCGTGTCGAGGGTCTCGACCGCCTCGGACTCTAGACACACGCGCTTGGATGTAGCTTATTGCGCATTTTCGTCTGTTTTCCACAGAAAGAGATGCTCGGGTCGGCGTGCAAAGTTGTAGAATGAAAAAGGTTACTTGAACGACGCTTAGCAACTAACATAATGTGCGCGCATGACTAAGAAATCTTCATCCATGAAGAGCGAAAAGACGACTCGCTCTAAAAAGAGCTCAGGCTCATCATTAACCGCAACGCAGCAGGGGCGATACAACAAATTTGTTCCGAAAGTACGCAAGCGCGATGGGCGTATTGTACCGTTCGACTTTGAAAAAATTGAGCGGGCCATCACCAAAGCGATGGCGGTAACGGGGGAGGGCTCTTCTGAAGAGGCGACGATGGTGGCACACCGCGTCGTGAGCGATTTGGTGCGCACTGCGCGCAAGCACAAAGACTTTCTTCCCACGGTTGAGGGGACACAAGACGAAGTGGAGCGTCAACTGATTCTCTCTGACTACGTTGACACCGCAAAAGCGTACATCCTCTACCGCGCCGAGCGCGCAAAACGACGGCTCGACGACGGTGTGCAGGTGCCTGAGCACGTACGCAAGCTCACCGAGGAGAGTAAGAAGTACTTCAAAGAGAACCCGCTTGGTGAATTTGTGTATTTGCGCACGTATGCACGATGGATTCCGGAAGAAAATAGGCGCGAGACATGGATTGAAACGGTAGATCGCTACATCAATTTCATGCGCGAGAATCTCGGAAAAAAGCTCACTGACAAGGAGTACGCCGAGGTGCGTGAAGCAATTCTCAAACAGGAAGTGATGCCGTCAATGCGTTTGATGCAGTTTGCCGGCCACGCAGCGCGTCGTTGTAACGTTGCGGCGTACAACTGTTCATTCATTGCGCCAACACAAATTGAGGACTTTGCAGAAATTATGTACTTGTCCATGTGTGGTACAGGTGTGGGATTTGCCGTGGAGAGTCAGAACATTCAGCAGTTACCGCAAATTAAAAAGCAAACGGGCGAGACGGTAAAAACGCACGTTGTCGGCGACTCGAAGGAAGGGTGGTGTGATGCACTGACACTTGGTTTGAAGACGTGGTACAACGGCAAAGACATCCACTTCGACTACTCAAAGATTCGACCGGCCGGTGCGCGACTCAAAACAATGGGCGGTAAAAGCTCGGGTCCTGAGCCACTCCGAAGCCTCATGCAATTTGCGCGTGAGCGTATTCTTGACCGACAAGGGCGTCGTCTGCGTAATATCGATGCACACGATATCATCTGTAAAATTGGAGAGTGTGTGGTTGCCGGCGGCGTGCGCCGTAGCGCGATGATTAGTCTGTCTGATTTGGATGACGACGCAATGCGTGACGCGAAGAAAGGCCAGTTCTACATGACTGACCCGCACCGCTCAATCTCAAATAACTCAGCAGTGTATGAAGAGCGTCCCGACACTGAGGCCTTCATGGATGAGTGGGTCGCACTGATGAAGAGTGGAACCGGTGAGCGCGGCATCTTCAATCGTGGCAACCTCATCGATACGCTTCCTGAGCGTCGTGTTAACCTCCTCAAGAAAAAGTATAAGGATATTGAATGGGCAGGTGAGATCGGTAACCTCGGTACTAATCCGTGTGGCGAAATCATTCTACAGTCGAAGCAATTCTGTAACCTCTCAGAAGTTATCGCGCGCCGAGGCGATAGCGAAAAAACACTGCTGCGCAAAGCACGCATTGCCACCATTCTTGGTACGTACCAATCATCGCTGACGAACTTCAATTACCTCTCAGATGAGTGGAAGAAGAACTGCGAAAGCGAGCGACTCCTTGGTGTCTCGCTGACGGGGCAGTGGGATTCCGACATGGTGCGCAAGCCAAGCGTGTTGAAAAAGTTGAAAGAGGAAGTAAATAAGACAAATAAAAAGTACGCGAAACGCCTTGGTATTCAGCAGTCGAGTGCAACAACCTGTGTTAAGCCATCAGGTACTGTCTCACAGACATTCGATTGTGCATCAGGTATGCACCCGCGTCACTCGCAGTACTACATTCGTCGCATCCGCATCTCGGCAACTGACTCGCTCTTTAAACTCGTACGCGATCAAGGTGTGCCGTATCATCCGGAAGTAGGGCAGACGATGGAAAATGCCAACACGTTTGTACTCGAATTCCCCGTTAAGGCACCGGACGGGGCGATCCTCAAAGACGACCTCACCGCACTCGATCAGCTCGAGCACTGGAAAGACGTGAAGCTCAACTACACTGAGCACAACCCATCGGTGACGGTATCCGTCGGTAACGATGAGTGGATTCAAGTTGCCAACTGGGTGTATGAAAACTGGGATATCGTCGGTGGTCTTTCATTCTTGCCGCGATTCGACCACGTATACCGACTGGCGCCGTACGAGCCAATTGATAAGGCGGCGTATGAGCGTATGCTCAAAACCGTGCAAAACATCGACTACGCGAAATTACTCACGTATGAGCAGCGCGACGAAACTGATGTGAAGCGCGAACTCGCGTGTGCAGGGGGAGTCTGCGAAATAGAAATATAGACTTCACTCACAGCGTAGAGTTCTAAGTAGTGCGTACAAAAACTCGAGGGTGTGACTCTCGGGTTTTTGCGTGCAGCATGGGGGTTATTTACAAAAACGTATTGCATTGTATAATACGCGGGTCCGTGTTGGGCAATTGCCTCTATGGCAACATGGGGGAGGAAAGTCCGAACACGCGCCTCGCATTCGTGCGGGGCAGCAGGGTAGCGGGTAACGCCCGTCGCCCAGCCTACAAACATGTGGGCTGGATAGGGATGCGAACAGTGACGCCACAGCAGAGATGCTACGGATTCCCTTCGGGAATAATCTTGTCGCAAGGCAAGGGTGAAACGGCAAAATTCCTACCTGCGTGCAAGGTCGTACTCTCGCGCTTTGCGCGAGTGGGTGCCGCACGAGGCGTACGGTAACGTACGTCCCAGATAAATGATTGCACATTGCCGCGCTCTGGTGCACGCGCAGCAAGGACAGAATTCGGCTTACAGACACGGACGGCACACAGGTCAAAAACCCGCTGCATACCGCAGCGGGTTTTTGCACTGTACCCATGGCGTGGCGCGGGAGAAGCTTGCTATACTGTATCCATTACTACATCAATTAATGTGAAAGCGTATTGCGCTTTTGTGTGTCTATGAGAATCGCACATCGTCTTGATAGCATTGCATTTTTTATTTTACTGGCGACCGTGTTCGCATTGCCGATTGTTTTTGTACCGACAGACCTTGTGGTGTTGCAGTTAACGAAGCTAGGAGTACTCACCCTTGGCGTTATGACATCGCTCACGCTTTGGGCAGTTGCACGGCTCAATGAACACCGCGTCACATTTCCCAGTACGATACTGTTGTGGTCTGCCATTGGTCTCGTTGGCGCGCACCTAATCGCTGCGCTTCTCTCAGATGCTGTTATCCGTTCACTCATTGGGTTTGGATTTGAGCGTGATACCACACTGGCACTCTTTGTCTGCGTTAGTGCACTGGCAACCGTCGCGCTTGTAGCGCGTACACCACTGCAAGTTGTACGCCTCCAGCAGACGATACTGGGTTCATTCTTCCTCTTCGGGCTTTTCCACGTTGCCCGTATTCTGTTCGGCGTTGATGGGGTATTCGGGAGCATATTTTCAGATACAGTGACCGCGACGCTGCTGGGAAGTTGGAATGACATGGCGGTATTTGGCGGTTTGGCAGCACTCCTTGCACTGAGTAATCTCATGCTCGTCGGTACTACGCGACTGTATCGCGTCTTTCTTTACAGCGTACTCGTGTTGGCACTTGGTGCGTTGGTATTCGTAAATCTTGCGGCGGCATGGGGTGCGCTGCTTGCCTTCACGCTTCTGCTCATGGTGTACGCAGTGGTAGATGCATCATACTCTCAGGAAAGTGGTGTCTACGCACATACATTTCCCGCACGGCGATTGCTCTCAGGCGGTATTGTGGCCCTTATTGCAGTGTTGTTTCTCGTTGCGGGAACGACACTCGGTGAACGCATCATTGCCACGTTTGACATTGCGTATCTTGATGTACGCCCGTCGTGGCAAGCAACGATTGATGTCGGAAATGCTGTTTACCAAGACAATTGGATTGCGGGAGCTGGGCCGAACTTATTCTCGCGCGCATGGGTCATCCATAAACCGCTCGTCGTCAACGAAACGGCATTCTGGAACGTTGATTTCGGCTTCGGTATCGGTCTGATTCCGACGCTCTTTGTGACGGGCGGCATTATCGTCGGTGCGGCACTCATTGTATTCTTCGTGGCATTTCTTGTACTCGGTTTTCGAATTCTTGTGCACCGACCACTGCAGCGTGAGCACATGCTCATTGCCGTATCGTCATACAGCGCGGCGGCGTATCTGTGGGTACTGGCGATTTTCTACGTGCCGCAAATCGTTGTGCTCGCGAGTGCGTTTATTCTGACAGGTGCTGCAGTTGGTATTGCTGCTGCCAGTGGTGTCGTACGCACTCGCGAACTCACGGCGCATGCCGGTTACGCGCATGGTGTCGCGCTCACCTTTGGCGTACTAATTGTCGGCGTGCTGTCTGTCAGTGCAATTCTTATTGAGGCTGAGCGCGTGTACGCAAATGCGACGCTCAATCGTGCAGTTGCCATCGCTAATACAGGTGACTTCGCGCGTGCGGTGGCGGTCGCTGATCGAGCAACGCTGTTGGGTAACGGAACACGTAGTGAGCAACTGAAAGCAAACGTTGGCGTTGCGCGGCTCTCTGAGATACTTAATCGACAGGACGACGATGTTGCTGCACAGCGTCAGGAGTTTCAGACACAATTAAGTGCAACGATTCGCTCCGCGCAGGCTGCGGCAAATACTGAATCGGGAAACTACAATCACTGGCTATTGCTTGCTGATATTTACGCGCAGTTGGTTCCGTTGGGTGTGGAGGGCGCATACGAAAATGCAGTCACTACGTACGAAGAGGCTCAGCGGCGCAACCCGACCACACCGGTGATTCCGGTGAGCCTTGCACGCCTTGCACTGGAACAAGAAAATCTTGATCTGGCACGGGAGCACATCGATCGCACACTGGCATTGAAATCAAACTACACTGACGCGTTCTTTATTCTCTCGCAGATTGAAATTCAGGCAGGCAATACCACTGAGGCAATTCGATCGACCGAATCGGCAGTACTCCTGCGTCCTGACAATGCAGGACTCCTGTTCCAGCTCGGCTTGCTCTACTACAGCGACGGACAATATGAAAGCGCAGCGCAGGCACTTGAGGAAGCAGTGCGCATTAATGAAGATTACGCAAATGCACTGTACTTCCTCGGACTCTCATACGATCGACTCGGAAATGCAGCAGGAGCGCAGGCAGCATTTGAACGTGTCGGCGCACTGAATCCTGATAACGTAGAAGTGCAGCAGATTATCGAAGCACTGCGTGCGGGCGAATCAGCCTTTAGTGTCTTTGAAGAGGCAGAGGAAGCGCCGATTGAGCGCGATGAGCTGCCGGTTTCTGAGGAATCCTAATCCGTGCTAGGCTACGATGATGCGACGTATTTTGCGGTTTATGGAGGGGGAGACGCGCGGCTTACACGAAGCCGCGTATCTTTTGGGATTTTTCACGTTGCTCTCAACCTTGCTTGCACTCGTGCGCGATCGGCTACTTGCGTCACTTTTTGGTGCCGGCAATTTACTCGATATCTACTACGCTGCGTTTCGTATTCCTGACGTCGTCTACGTCTCACTTGCATCACTGGTTTCAGTCTTTATTCTCGTACCACTGCTGACGCGGATTGACGCGGCGCAAGAGCGGTATGACATTGTCGGCAATGTTGTTGCGGGTTTTAGCGTACTGATACTGCTGGTGAGCGGCGTCCTGTGGTTTGCACTTCCCGCGCTTTTAGCTCATTTCTTTCCGACACTCGTTGCACTTGAAGATGGACTGTTGATCACACTCAGTCGCGTATTGCTCGCGCAGCCGATGCTCCTTGGACTCTCCGGAATCTTGGCGAGTGTGACACAGGCACACGGGCGCTTTCTATTGTACGCACTTGCGCCATTACTCTACAACCTTTCCATCATCTTCGGTATTGTCGCACTCTACCCGCACTATGGTGTTGTGGGTATCACCTATGGTGTGGTCATTGGTGCATTTCTCCATGTCGCGATACAGGTGCCATTCGTGATGCGCACTGGGTACCTGCGTCTTTCATCGTTTAAAATTCATATGCGCGAGCTTTGGCAGATCACTGCCGTATCTGTACCGCGCGCCATTTCACTGACGGCAAATCACTTTGTACTGTTTGCGCTGGTTGCGTTTGCCGCAACAATGGGTGCAGGATCAGTATCGGTGTTCTCACTTGCCTTTAACCTGCAGTCAGCGCCGCTTGCTATTATCGGTGCCAGCTACTCCGTGGCGGCATTTCCCACGCTCGCGCGATTTTTCTCACACGGCAAAGTGACGCAATTTTCTGAGCAGATGATCGCCGCGGCGCGACACATTATTTTCTGGTCGATTCCACTGATCGTGCTGACTATTGTGTTGCGGGCACAGATTGTGCGTGTGGTGCTCGGTGGCGGTGCATTTGACTGGACAGCGACACGCCTGACCGCTGCAGCACTCGCGTTGTTTGCGGTGTCGCTTGTTGCCCAGTCACTCACATTGTTATTCGTCCGTGGCTACTACGCTGCCGGCCGTACGTGGAAGCCGCTCATTGTAAACATCGGGACGGCCATTGGTGTCATTGTGAGTGCACTGGCGTTAGTACATGCGTTTCGCACAGAGCCGTTTTTCCGTTATTTCATCGAAGATATGTTGCGTGTTAGTGGCTTGCCGGGCACTGAGGTGCTCATGCTGCCGTTAGCCTTCGCACTCTTTGCGCTGATCAATGCAGGCATCTTCTTGTGGCTCTTCCGTCGTGACTTTACTGCTATTGCAGGCCGTATTGAACGGGCATTTTTCGAAAGTTTCTCCGCAGCCATTGTTGCCGGCTTTGCGGCACACGAAGTACTCCAATGGATGGCGCGACTTGTTGATATCGACACGTTTGTCGGCATTTTCCTGCAAGGGTTTACTGCAGGCACCGTTGGTATCGGTGCGGGCGTGTGCGTGCTCGCACTACTGGGGAACAGTGAATTACGCGAAGTGCGTCGCGCCGTGGGAAATCGCTTCTGGAAGTACGTCCCAATCTTCTCAAGTGGCACGGAACGTGGTACAGATGTATAGCGCCACGGACGTGCGCCGCAGCTAAGACATCTTTGGAGTAACGGTATGGAACAGATACGAAATTTCAGCATTATTGCCCACATCGATCACGGTAAATCGACGTTGGCTGACCGCATGCTCGAGGTCACCGGCACGATTCCTGAGCGCAAGATGCGCGATCAGGTGCTTGACCAGATGGATCTTGAGCGGGAGCGAGGGATTACCATAAAAATGCAGCCGGTGCGCATGGAGTGGACATCGGGTGGCGAGCGATACATCATCAATCTCATTGATACCCCCGGACATATTGATTTTGCGTACGAAGTATCGCGCGCGTTGTCTGCCGTTGAAGGTGTTGTGTTGCTCGTAGATGCGACACAGGGTGTGCAGGCACAGACACTGTCGGTACTACAATTGGCACGCGAGCAAGGACTTGTCGTTATTCCCGTTTTGTCGAAGGTTGACTCACCACTGGCACGCGTCGACGACATTCGTGCTGAGCTCTCGTTGTTACTCGACATTGATGAGCACGATATTATTGCCACGTCCGGAAAGACGGGTGCTGGCGTTCCTGAGTTGCTCGAGCGGATTGTGCGCGATGTGCCGGCACCAATTGAGGAAGGCGCTGACCAGCGCGGGCTCATATTTGACTTTAAATACTCCGATCATCGCGGCATCGTTTTGTTTGTGCGTGTTGTCGGCGGCCGTATTGCACAGGGCGAGAAACTGCGTTTTGCGATTGCACAAGAGCAGTTTACTGCGCTCGAAACCGGTATTTTCAACCCGACCGAAGAGTCACGGGAAAAGCTCAGTGCCGGCGAGATTGGCTACATTGTCACGGGTATTAAAAAACCGGGAATTGTAAATGTCGGTGATACGGTTGTTGCAGCGCGTGCCGCAACACCTGCGCTCTCCGGCTATCGCGAGCCACATCCGGTGATCTGGGCGAGCGTGTACCCTGAGAGTCAGGATGATCTCCCGCTGCTGCGTCAAGCGCTCGAGCGGCTGCGTCTTGTTGATTCGTCGCTCTCGTATGAGGAAGAGGCGAGTGGTGTGATGGGGCGCGGGTTTCGCTGCGGCTTCCTCGGTATGCTGCACATGGAGATCATTACCGAACGCCTTCGTCGCGAATTTGATATTGACCTGATTGTGACGTTACCGACAACGGTCTACGAAGTGACGTGGAAAAATGGCACCACGCGTAACGTGTACACGCCAACACAGTTTCCGCATGACGGGGAGGCAACGAACATACGTGAGCAGTGGATCGAAGCAACCATCATTGTACCGGCCGCGTATCTGGGGAGCAGCATGCAGCTACTACATGAGCATGAAGCAACCGTGACGAAAACCGAGACCATGCCCGACGGGCGCACAAAGCTGGTGGCAGAAATGCCGCTGCGTGAGATGATGCGCAACTTTTTCGATAAACTTAAAAATGCTTCATCGGGCTTCGGGTCGCTGTCGTATGAGCCATTGGGTATGCGTGATGCTGATGTGACACGGCTCGATATACTTGTTGCCGAAGAGCTTGCACCGGCATTTAGCCGTATTGTGTCGCGCCGACGCGTCGAAGAAGAGGCCCGTGACATGGTTGGGAAGCTTAAAGACGTGCTTCCACGACAGCTCTTTGTAGTCAAAATTCAGGCACGGGCGTCTGGGCGCATTATTGCCAGTGAAAAAATATCTGCACTGCGCAAAGATGTGACGGGGTATCTATACGGTGGCGACGTGACACGTAAGAAAAAGCTGCTCGAGAAGCAAAAGAAGGGAAAGAAGAAAGCGCTCGAGCGCGGGAAAGTCCACATCCCGCACGAGGCATTCATGAAAGTGATGCGTTCCGAGTAGGCTACGTGAAGAGCCCTGGTGAATACGCAACAACCATACTGGCGATAATGAGGATGCCCAGAACAATCCAGACCCACTTCATCGCTTTTTTAGATTTTTCATCAAATAAGAAACTCATGGTGCTATGCCCTGTAGCGAAATGGCTGCGTCGGCAGAACATTCACTATCAGGGTACAATACTAGCATATGCTTGGGGTATCTGATAAGCAGCGACTGCGCCGTATTCTCTTTTCAAAAATCAGCCTCCTCCTCCTGCTCGTTTTGGTTGTGGTGTTTGTACGCGGCACGTGGGGTGTCTACCAAAAGGCGCGGTTTGCCAAAGAAAATCGCCTGCAGGCTGAGCAGGAGCTCAACGAGCTCGAGCAGCGCGCATCATCATTGCGCACCGAGATGCAGCGGCTGGAGACGGAGCGCGGTCTTGAAGAAGAAATTCGCCACAGTTTTGACGTCGGGCGGGACGGCGAACATCTCATTATTCTTGTTGATGCACCGGAACAGGAAGCAGCGGCACGGGAGACATCACAAAGCCTGTGGCAGCGCGTTATTTCCTTTTTTGGTTTCGACGAGTAACATAGAGCGCACGCGGGATTAGTTAAGTGGCATAACGTAAGCTTCCCAAGCTTAAGTCGCGAGTTCGATTCTCGCATCCCGCACAACGCCATAAAAATGCCGCTGCGTGCAATGGTATTTTTATGTGCGTGCTCGGAGATGAGAAAGCCAACTACTTGGCTTTCGTGGGGAATCGAAAAGAGCGAATATATCGGAGCAACGCGACGATTCGAGCGGCGGAGTCATATCCGAGCGACGTACATGGAGCGAGGAAGACGAGCCTGGGCAGGAGCCACTTATGAGCGTAAGCGAATTAGTGAGCTGATGCCCGCTTTCGGGGCTGCATCTTTCCAATGCATGCTATACTGTATCCGTTAGAAATATGTAATCAACATATATGACGGATAAAACAGTAGTCATTTACAGCACCCCAACGTGCCATTTTTGCCAGCAGGCGAAGGAATTCTTCACCGAAAATGGCGTTGAGTACACTGAACACAACGTCGCTGAAGATCAGGAAAAGGCGCAAGAAATGGTAACGCGCAGCGGCCAGATGGGCGTTCCTGTCATCTTCATCGGTGACGACATGGTCATTGGTTTCGATGAGGGACGCATTCGCTCACTCCTTGAGATGTAGCGTGATTCCTACCTTGCATCTACAAAACGCCCCGTTTGGGGCGTTTTGTGATAGGCTTGCCACTGAGTCCTCGTAGTTCAACGGACAGAACGGCCCCCTCCTAAGGGGCAAATGTAGGTTCGACTCCTACCGAGGACACTTGTATGCTCACGCAGAAGATGCGACGCATCTGCTGCCATGAGCAACACGTCGTCGGTTGAGGCGAAAGACGGACCCGGGGCACCCAGCCCTTCGAGAAGGGCTGGGTCGGCGAGTCCGGATAGGAGCCACTTGGTATTTTTAAGTCTGAGCGTGCCGAAGACATAAAAATGCGTAGTGAGCTGATATCGACTCCTACCGAGGACACTGCTATAGTAATTCGGTGAAAAAGGGTGAAGATTACACGGGGGTTTCAGTTGTCTTTTTCTGTCACGATGGAAACGGGAAGTTTCTCATGGCAAAGCGCAGTGCGCAGTGTCGCGATGAGCATGGCTGTTGGGATATTGGCAGCGGTGGACTTGAGCACGGTGAATCGGTTGAAGATACGCTGCGGAAAGAAATACAAGAAGAGTACTGTACTGAAGTGATCGACTACGAATTCTTAGGGTTCCGTGATGTGCACCGCGAACATGGAGGGGCAAAAACACACTGGATCGGTCTCGACTTTAAAGTGCGGGTTGATCCGACGCGTGTTGCCATTGGGGAACCGCATAAGTTTGACGCACTCGAGTGGTGTACGCTCGATACGATACCGAATCCGACGCATTCGGCATTTCCCGAATTTTTGTCACTGTACACAGAACGCCTGCGCTAGCGCGAGAGTTTGCTATACTCTGTGCATGCCACAGCGTGACGACGACCTATTGCGCAAGACGTACGAACTTGCCAAGGCAAATAACAAAATGATCCGCAAAATGCGCCGTGCTGCGCTCTGGGGACTTATCTTCAAGATTGTGCTCTACGGTGTGTTGCTCGGTATTCCCGTGTGGCTCTATTTTCAATTTGTCGCACCGACTATTAACGAATTTGCCACAGTTGCCGCACAGGTGCAGTCGACCGGTGCGTCAGCGCAGGGACAGATGCAAGGCATCATTGACTTGCTTAACAGCATTCCTGGTGTAGACTTTTCTGGAACCCAGTAGCAACTGGGTCGCATCATTTGCTCGGGCAAGCTGCGCTTACCCGAGCGACACTCGGAAAAAATGAGAACGCATGCTATTCTCGTTTTGTTCCTCATTTGCTCGGGTAGCTCAGTTGGCTAGAGCATTCGCCTGAAGAGCGAAGGGTCGGCGGTTCGAGTCCGCCCCCGAGCACAAGAAATAGTGACGTCGGAGCAATGCTTCGACGTTTTCTATTTCTCGCTCGTGCTGTTTTGAGCACAACGCCACATGCTTCCACAACGCGTCAAACATGTGTCATAAACTGTGGACTAATGGAACCTGCTGACATGCTATAATTGCCTGCAGGGTGAGCGCGCAATTGTTCGTGAGATACGCCACGAACATCTCACACACGAGAGTGCGTATGCTTTTCCAATTATCGTTTTCATCACATAAAGATATGTCACTAGACGCAACGCGAGCACAAGAACTTGAAGAGACTGTGCTCAATGGTGACACAAGCGACGTTGCTGCTGCGTTTCGCACCATGACATCGCTTGCAACGGAGTAACCGCGCGGTTACCTGCTACAAAACAGCCTGCTCGTGAGCAGGCTGTTTTGCATAGGGTAACTTGCAAAATGCAGAGCGCCGTGAAAAACTACACGTAATGGAGAAGAATACGTTTCAAAAAGTGCACGAGATCATCGAGCAGTCGTCGCTCTCGCTTGACGCAAAACGTGAGTTCAGCGAGCTCTTTGCTCGCACAAAAGAAAGTGCCTTGATGCCGGTCCTTTCGCTTTTTGAGCGTGATGCCGAATGGGTTGAAAAACTCTACGAGAACTATCGCAAGAAAAAGGATGCATTTGTCACCGGTAGTATTGATACATGGAAAGAGACGATTGAAACACAGCGCGAAGCACTGGAGAAATAAAAAAAACGCCCTCACGGGGCGTTTTTTGTTACCGAGTCTTTACTTTAAGTTTTGTTTGGCGATCCTTGTTGATTTTCGGCAGACGGATAACAAGGATGCCGTGTGAGGTACTGGCTTCAGCTTCATCAACATCAATTTCTTCAGGGAGTACGATGGTGCGGGTGAATCCGCCCCAGTAGAGTTCGCGATAGAAGTAGTTGTCACCCTCAACTTCCTGATGTTCCTCGCGGTGCCCGCGTACGGTCAACATGTCGCGCGTGAGTGAAATGTCGAGATTATTCGGATTAACGCCCGCAACGAGTGCTTTCACCACAATGTGGTCGGGTGTTTGGTATACATCAACCGCCAGCTCACCTTCTTGCGCCTCTTCTTCCTGTGGCCATTCAGGGGTACTCGCAGCGTCAGTCTGCGGCGTAATGTGTCGCGGCGCCTCTTCCTCGTCGTCTGCAAGAGCATGCGGACGACGTGCGTTCGCATCTTCAGACTCGAACAAATCGTCGTAGTCTTCCGGGGCAATTGATCCCGTGAGACGCTCGAAAAATGATGGCTTACGCATGGACACAGTGTTAGGTTCTTCTAATTCGTTTTACTTTTTCAAAAGCAAGCAGCAGTACAATGAGGCCGCCCCACACAATGCTAAATACCTGTATGAGCTCGCCTCCTGTGCTCCTCAGTATAAGGAAGTTGAAGAGTCCGTGCAAAGCAATTGCGAGGATAAGGCCGATCGCACCGTAGATAAACTTCGTGAGATGGCTCTTGTAGAATGACAAACCAAGCGCGATACCGACCAATGATGAGGCAAGTACGTGCAGCAGGGTGGCGCCGAGGAATCGGAAGTTGCCGGTGAGCACGCTGTCAACAAAGCCGCTCGTACTGATCGGCTCAATCAAAAACAGCGCGTTTTCGGCGGCGGCAAAGCCGAGCGCGATGGTAATGACGTAAATGAGTGCGTCAACGGGTTCATCGTTTGCCTTATGTGCAAGGACAGTGAAGTACGCAAGCAGAAATTTTATCACTTCCTCAATCGCAGCCCACGCAAGCACCAGCGGTGTCCCGAAGAGCATAGTCGCGGCAATTTTTTGGAAGGGAATGACGATGGCGACCGCAACCATACCGATGAGGAATGCGGCAATAATAAGGGGCAGCGGTTCAGGATGCTTTGCATCTTCGCGGTTCCAGAACCACACCCAGATGAGTGCGGGGATAATGCCGCCGAGCGCCGCAAGGATAACCGTTGAGAGCTCCATACAGTGCTATTGTAGCACTTATTGTGTTGGCCACGACGCAACCATGAGGAGATCGGCGTCGCGCTCAGGGAATTGCGACGGCAGTGATTGCCATATTTCCTCCGTCACAAATGGCATGAATGGGTGGAGTAGTTTGAGCGAGGTCGTAAGAATAGTTGCGAGCGTGTACTGTGTCGAGCGTCGTGCCGCTGCATCGTCACCGGTGAGCACCGCCTTGCTCTCCTCAAGAATGGTGTCTGCCACTTCGTGCCAGACGTACTGGTAGAGCGTGTCACCCGCAAGGTCAAGACGGAAGCTTTCAATGTGCCCCGTGACCTCAGTCGCAATTTCGGTGAGGCGCGACAGGCGCGCTTCATCAATGCTCGTGAGAGCGGGGGGTGTCGAGACGTCAGCATCGGTAGTGTGCGTGAGTACAAAGCGTGTGATGTTCCAGAGTTTATTGGCAAAGTGCTTGTATCCTTTTACCCGTTGCTCTGAAAGTTTCAGGTCGTTACCGACAGCCGCACCGATAATAAGTGAGAGACGTGCCGCGTCGGCACCGTACGTATCAATCATGTCCACGGGGTCGATAATATTGCCGATCGATTTGCTCATTTTCTGCCCCTTTTCGTCGCGTACGAGACCATGCAGATAGACATAGCGGAACGGTACCTCACCCATGTGAAAACCACTCATCAAAATCATACGCGCGACCCAGAAGAAGAGGATGTCGTAGCCAGTCTCCAGCACGGTGGTGGGGTGGTAGGTACGTAGGTCGTCGGTGTCCTCAGGCCAACCGAGTGTTGAAAATGTCCAGAGGCCGCTCGAAAACCATGTATCAAGCGTATCGGGATCCTGCTCCCAACCGTCACCCTCAGGAGCGGTGACACCCACGTACATTTCCTCGCCGCGATACCATACGGGGACACGGTGGCCATACCAGAGTTGTCGGCTAATACACCAGTCGCGCAAGTTATCGATCCAGTGAAAGTACGTTTTCTCAAACCGTTCGGGCAAAATGCTGATTTCCTCGTCGCGAATAACGCGCGTCATCCACTCCTTTAAGCTGAGCGCCTCAGTAGCGTTTGGTGGGGTGAATGGTTTAGTGACATCCACAAACCACTGGCGCATAATTTGCGGCTCAACAACACCACCCGTGCGCTCGGCTGTGGCGATATTGTGCACGTAGTTTTCATCGATATCGACAAGCAGCCCCTTCTCGTCGAGTTTTTTTACAATTTCCTCGCGCGCCTGCGTGATCTTCATACCGGCAAATTCGCCGGCAATGGGGAGAAGTTTGCCGTACTGGTCAATAATCTGCTCTTTGGCCAAATCGTATTTTTCCGCCAAGTCAAAGTCGACGGCAGAGTGCCACGGCGTAATGGTCATGACACCCGTACCCATTTCAGGGTCGGCCGCTTCGTCTTTAATGATGGTTGCGGTTATCGGACCGTTAATCCACTCCACCTCAAGTTCCTGTCCGTGTTCATACTGTGCATAGCGTTCGTCCTCCGGATGCATCACGATGTACTTGTCGGCAAACTTCGTTTCCGGACGTGCTGTTCCGATCGTGAAAGGACCATAGGTAAAGTAGTAGAATTTTCCGTGTTCTTCCTTGTATACAATTTCTTCGTCAGAGATGGTGGTCTGCCCCTTGGGGTCCCAGTTGACAATGCGGTCACCGCGATAAATCAGACCCGCGTTGTACATATTCGTAAAAGCGGTGTTCACGGCATGTGCCCGCGCCTCATCCAGTGTGTAGGCTTCGCGACTCCAGTCGAGTGACGCACCCATTTTTTTCACCTGCCGTACAATCGTGTCGTGACTCTCTTGGGCGAATGCTTCCACGCGCTTGAGAAAGGCCTCGCGGCCGAGGTCGTGTCGGTTCTTTTTCTCTTTCTTAATCAGCTCTTTTTCCACCTTTGCCTGTGTGGCAATGGCGGCATGATCAGTACCCGGAAGCCAGAGCGTGCGCTTGCCGCTCATGCGATGGTAGCGCACGAGGATATCTTCAACCGCAAGCATAGCAGCGTGACCCATGTGGAGGGTGCCGGTTACGTTTGGGGGTGGTAGTACAATAGAAAACGGTTCAGCGTCGGCATCGGTGACACCTTTTTCGATACACACGTCAGGATTAAAAAACCCCGACTGCTCCCAGAGGGCATAGAGTGTATCTTCAGTCTCCTGCGGGTTGTACGGGGAGAGAAACTTTTCCGGAATATGTGGCTGGTGTGCATCGTCTGACATGACGCTCATACTAGCACTGGTGCTCTTTTTCTTCCACACTGTACGCCACAAAAGCTCAATGCTATACTCGCGAAGACTATGCAGTCGGTACAACTAAAACCGGAAGAATTTGATGCACATATTGCCGCCGGTACGTTCCGGCTCTCATTCATCGGCATGTCGAATGCCGGTAAGAGTTTTCGCTCAAAAGTACTCCGCGATGCGGAGGATTTTTTGTGGTACCACGTTGATGGTGAGATACAGCACGAGCTCGGCTTTGACGATATGGCCGATATTTCTGCGTGGCTCGGCTACCCTGACACGCCGACGTACGCAGAACGCGAAGCGCGGTACTTAGAATTAGAAAATGAGTTTACGCGTCACGCTTCGATGCAAACCAACGGCAAAAATCTGGTATTCGATACGACCGGTAGTGTGGTACACCTCGAGCCGCGAACACTGCGCATCCTTCACGACAACTGCCTTATCGTGCACTTGGATGTGGGGGATGAGTCACTCGACGGGCTCGTCGAAGCATTTCTTGAAAAGCCAAAACCGGTTGCGTGGTGTGGCTACTTCACGCTGGAAGCGGGGGAATCGGAAGAGCAGGCACTGCGTCGGTGTTACCCGCGCCTACTGGAAGACCGTCTCGCACAGTATCGCCAACTTGCGCATATCAGCATTCCTGCAGCCGCCGTGCGTGATACGACGGCGCAGGAAACTCTCACTGTGCTGCGACAGGCGTTACGCTAGTTGTAGATTTCCCTCAGCACGAATATCTTTTTCGCGCGCTGAGTCAGCGTCGTGAATTGATGCCGCAAAGGCAATCATGCGCCCATTGTCAGTTGCCAAGTCGGGCGAGGGAAGGAAGAGCGTTGCGTTATATTCTTCAGCGAGAGCGGCAAGTTGCGTACGAATGTGGGTATTTGCCGATACACCACCGCTGACGATTAGTGATGCGACACCGTAGGTTTCAATTGCACGGCGTGTTTTGGCAACCAAGACATCGCTAATCGCATCTTCCAGTTCACGTGCAAACTGCTTCTTTTGTGTTTCATCAAGGGTGCCAGCCTCAGTAACCAGTGTACGGACAGCCGTCTTCAGTCCTGAGAACGAGAAGTCACAGTCGTTGGTGGCGATCATGGGCCGTGGAAGTGAAAATGGCTGCTCAAGACCTTCGGCGCGCGCTGCTTCTGCGAGCTTCGATATTTCCGGACCACCAGGGTACGGCAAGCCGATGAGTCGTGCCGATTTATCAAATGCCTCACCCGCCGCGTCATCGCGTGTACTGCCAATCCGCTCATATGAAAGCCACGAGCGCATGAGCACCAATTCGGTGTGGCCGCCTGAGATAAGCAGTGCTAGGGCAGGGAAGGTGGGGTGTGAAATGGTGAATTCTGTTTCGTTTACCGGCTCGGCAACGGCCGCGATAATGTGCCCTTCCATGTGGTTGATGGGTACGACGGGAATATCCCACACGGTACCCAGTGCTCGCGCAAAATTGATACCAACCCATAGTGCTGGTTCCAGCCCGGGGCCATTCGTGACCGCGACGGCGTCAATTGGTGGCTTTTCGAGCTTCGCAAGGAGTACGGCAAGGTGTACGAATAGTTCAGGCTCGCGCTCAAGTAATTCTTTAATCTCTCCAATTTTCTCTTGTGACATGATCGACTCCTGCGCAGGAATGAAGAGGCCTGCTTTTGTCAGTGCGTCAGTGAAGAGTGGTCCGAGATTTTTTGCGTGTTCTCGTTTGGCGAGTGTGGGATACACACCGCCGTATTCGGCGTGCAGCACCGCCTGTGAGAGCAGTGCATCGGCACGCACGTGCACGCGCACTTGTTCGTCAGTGCGTTCAGTGTCAATAATCGCAATGCCTGTCTCGTCACACGATGTCTCAACCGCTAGTATCGTTGCCATATACCGATGTACGGTAGCACAGACGTCATGGCGAGGGTAGTATAACATCAACTTTTGAATTAACTTTGGTATACCTACTGAGATATCTCAGTAGGTACGAAACACCCTGCAAGCAGAACAAGGACCGACCTTGTATCAGAGGTTTGCGTAAGGGCGGTCCTCGTGCAGTAAAACATCTTTTCGAATCGCAGGTATGGACGTGTAGATAGTTACGTACAAACGAGCGGAGGGCATGGGACTCGAACCCACAAGCGCTTGCGCGCGCCGCATTTCGAGTGCGGTCCGTTACCAATTCCGGGCAACCCTCCGCGACAAACGGTAGCATACTTTTTTGCCCATGCCCAAAAAGTGCGGTATAGTAGCGCCGCACGTACGGCCCTATCGTCTAACGGCTAGGACGCCACCCTTTCACGGTGGAAATCGGGGTTCGATTCCCCGTAGGGTCACCAGCCATTAAATCCATCAAGTTTTTGTGCCTTGACGCACCAGAGCGCTCTATTGAGCGCTCTGTTACGTTCTGCGATCACGAAAATTCGCCACTATGGTTCGAGGCTTCTTCATCTACCTCGTCCGGCCGTATTTCGGCCGCATCCTGAGCAAATTTCCGATCGCGTTCCTGGCGGTCAAAGATGCCCCGTACGATCTCGGTGTAACGCCAGAAGCTCTCATTGGCCTCTTGGATTTCTTCCTCTGAGAGATGGGCGCACAGCTCCCGTATGAACGGGAACTCCGGATTGCGGTCCGGCAAGCGCTTATTTGCAGCTCCCGTAATATCGTATTTCGATTTGTTTGTACGCATTTGATCTGCATGCTCATGATACAATGAATTCTCGCTCCTTTGCATGAGCGTGACGCATGAAGATCCGACGGTTACACATTGAGAATTTCCGATCGATCGCCCAACTCACCCTCGAGTTGGACGATACGACTGTTTTAATTGGGGCGAATAACTCCGGGAAGTCAGCAATTTTGGAGGCGCTCAGAATCGCGTTGTCTCGTCGATGGGGCCAACGCGGTACAGGCTTCACCGAAGATGACATTCACATAGCGGATCCGAAGAAGCATGACCCTCGCTCTGCCCCAGGATCCCGAATAGAAATTGTCTTTGAAGAGACCGAGCCAGATGAGTGGCCTGAGGACATGGTCGCAGATCTGGATGACATCGTGACGCTCACAACCGACGGGTTGAACCAGGTAGCCATAGCAATCTCCTACTCCTGGGATCCGGATGACGAAGCATTCAAGCCGGCGTGGGAGTTTCTGAATCCAGATGGCAAGCCGATGGGGGTGAGACGGCGCTCCATCAATCTTTCTGGCTTCTACAACTACGTACTTTTCTACTGGCTTGGTGCCTTGCGGGACGCCGATGCGGAATTCACTGCACGATCTCGCTACTGGGGTGGGCTGCTCAAATCGATGAATGTGCCCCCAGCACTAGAGATGGAAGTCAAAGAGAAACTTGATGAGCTTGATGAGAAGCTTCTTAGCTCTGATAAGCGATTTGCTGAGATTGCGGAGACGATCGGCCGTGCGACGGAAATAGCATCAGGAGACAAACCCGGCACGGCACGACTCCGTATGCTACCTCTGAATTTGTGGGATCTTCTCTCTCGCGCCGGTCTGGTTCTCCGAAATGAAGAGCTTCATCCGTGGCTGCCGCTCGATCACCATGGACAAGGTCTCCAAAGCTTAGCGGTGATTTTTCTATTTCAGGCGGCAATTGCGCAGGCGTTGGCAAGTGACCTTCCTGAGGGTGCCGAGCCAATTTTTGCAATTGAAGAGCCAGAGGTTCACTTGCACCCACAGGCAGCACGCACGCTCTGGAGACGCATATGTGAGCTACCGGGACAGTCGATTGCCACCACGCATTCTCCCTATTTTGTGCAGAATGTACCGCTACACAATCTTCGATACGTACGATTTGTGGACGGTTCCACTTCAGTGAGCAAGCTGAAGCGACGCGTTGTTTCTGATCTTCCGTGGACGGAGGAAGTAAAGAACCTGGTAGCTGGTCGCCGGTTGGATTGGATCAAGAAGGACGAAAAATCAGGGACCGTGTCAGCTACGCTTTGGTTCGATGAGAAATTCGCCGCCGATTTGGCAGCCTGTTGGAAATCCACGACATCCGCCAGCAGTATGGAAAAGGTTGTTGCTGAATTTCGACATGAATGTCGGTTGCTTATATCGAAGGAGGATGAGGCTGACCTTGCCTTACTGGGGCGTCGTATGCGGGGAGAGATCTTTTTTGCTCGTCGCTGGGTATTGGCGGAGGGCCAGTCTGACTACCTACTTCTTCATGCATTGGGTATGGCCCTGGGATACGATCTCGATCAGCACGGCGTCGCTGTCATTGATTTTCAGAACAACGGTAGCCCGGCCATCTATGCAGCTCTCGCGGATGCTTTCGAAATTCCTTGGGACATGATTGTCGATGGTGACGATGAAGGTGCGAGATTTTGTAAGCAGATAGTGAAGCGGGGCTTCACACAAGCAGAGGTCGATGAGCGAGTTACCTCACTTACGCCGCCACACAATTTGGAGGAGCAACTCATCGCAGACGGTCATGAAGCTCTCCTCCGTGACATACTCTGTGATCTCATCGGGTCTTCGGCAAAATCGTGTGACTTGGATACGCTCAAGCGCCACCTGAAAAATAGAAAGGTGGCTTACATGACAGAGCTCGCTCCTATGGTTGCAGCGGATGCAAAGCTCGCCGCTCAAATGCCGAAGCCTTTCGTGGACTTGATCGAACGGCTCAAAACAAGAGGGTCATGAGCAGCGAATTTCAAGATGCAATCGATAGCCTAAGCGACATCCAGCGCGAAGCCGTTATGTGGCGCGATGGCGCTGCTCTCGTTTTGGCTGGACCAGGATCCGGCAAGACGCGTGTATTAACGACCAGGCTTGCGCGCCTTCTGGAAGAATCTCCACAAAAGCGTTTTCGTGTCCTCGCGCTTACGTTCACGACGAAAGCTGCCGCCGAAATGGCCGAACGTGTGGAACAAATGGTTCCAGGTTCCGTAGACGACCGCACGTTCATTGGAACATTTCACGCTTTTTGCACTCAAATTTTGCGGCAACATGGCTCCCACATCGGTATTGAACCTGACTTCGGGATTTTCGATCTTGAGCGTGAGCGAGAGGCACTGCTCGCTGATGCGCTTGAGGCAGCCGCGGCGAGTGGGAGCGACTTTGTCGCTGAGGACATCCACTTTCTTCGCGCTATCGATGAAATGAAGGCACGGTTGGTAGTCCCGGATAAAGCGGCCAAACACATACGAAACCCACGCATGCCCGCTGTCTACAAACTGTATGAGGAAGCTTTACGCGCCGAGAACGCACTCGATTTTAACGGCTTGATTTTGGAGACCTGCCGGCTACTTGCCCAGGTGCCGGCGGTGGCGAAGCGCATCCGCCGTACATATCCCTATTGGATGGTTGACGAATTTCAGGACACGACGAGAGCCCAGTATTGGCTTCTTCACTACATGACAGGCGCGGAATTCTCCAACGTCATGTGTGTCGCTGATGACGATCAAATAATTTTTCAGTGGGCGGGAGCGAGCTACCGTCAGATTGAGCGGTTCCGTGATGATTTTAAGCCGGAGCTGATTCAACTTGTGGAAAATCGTCGCTGCCCAGCTGAGGTTGTTTCCATCGCTAACCGCCTTGTCTCCCACAATACTCAGCGCACACCCGACAAGAAGAAAATTGTGCCGACTCGAGAAGCCGCACCTGACACAATATTCTTCCACGAATTTGAGAACAGCACTGACGAAAGCGAATTTGTTGCTACGGAAATATCTAAAGTCTCTGCCGAAGATCATGGAGAAATTGCCGTAATCGGCCGAACCCGGGCGCTGCTTGAACCGGTACTCACCGCGCTGAAGGCCAAAGGCGTAAAGGCCGCAATAGCACAGCGGCGCGATAGCTTTGCGTCACCTCAATTCGTGTGGCTTCAGTCCTGTCTCGATCAAGCTGTTCGGCCTCGAAACAAAAGAGTCTTCACAACGCTAGTGAATGCCGCCAACCGCTTCGCGGACATGGAGCTCGATCCAACCATTTTGATTGCCGAGTCTGAGGCTTCGAGCCAAAGCTTCTTGGAGCATTGGAGTGAGGTCGTTGGACATGAGCCGGAATCAACGCCACAGCATCTTGCGCAATTTACTCACGAGTTAATCGACTCAAGAAGCAGATGGAGCGATGTGATCAAACGGGCCATCCCGTTCTTATTGAAAACTGAGGTTATCGAGGATGGTACGGTGAGCGACGTCGTGGAAGACCAGCGAGCATGGGACGCTTGTCTTCGGGAAATTCGATCGGAAATCGGGCCAAATCCCGATTTGGCGGAGGTCGTACAAGGATTGGCACTGCGTTCAAAAGAACCTCCTAAAGATCCAGATGCCGTCAGCCTCTTGACCGTCCACTCGTCCAAGGGGCTCGAATTCGATACAGTCTACCTTGTTGGATTAGCGGAAGATGAAATGCCGTCCTGGCAGAGCGTCAAGAAGGGAGATGCTTCACCCGAGATGGAGGAAGAGCGCCGGAATTGCTTTGTAGCCATTACGCGCTGCAAGCAGCATCTTGTTCTATCGACGGCAAAAGACTATCGCGGTTGGCAAAAGAGGCGGTCTCGATTTCTTGCGGAAATGGGTTGGCCAGACGCTCAGCAAGAACTAAATACTCAGTAAGCTGAGGACTTTATCATCATTTGCGTCGACTGGATGATTCTGCATCGTCCTGATGGTCGGGCTGCTCAGCGATAAGTGCTATCAATGTGTCGTGGTGGGATGTTCGAGGTCGCTTCCGTTGATCATCACATTCAGAAACTTCTTCGCGCGTAAGTGCACCGGTGCGCTTTCGCGCATGGTGATGGTAGATGGGGAGGAAGTGACGCGTTTTGCAAAGATATAAAAAAGCGAGCAGAGTCGGGGGAATCTGCTCGCTATATTAGTCGGTCCCGTTCGGGCACTCATCGCAGTAGTAAATAACAATGCTTTCGCCATTATCATGTTCCTCTGCGATGATGTTCGCTCCTTCGGGAAGAGAAGTCTTTTTCTTTGCAACAAAGTAGCCGCCCATGTCCTCCAGAGGAACGTGGAGCCGATCTTCGCTCAGCTCGCGGCATGCTTTCTTGGCTTTTTTCAGAAACGTTTTGGTCATTTCCATGACGACGCACTCCTGTTAGTTACTCAAACCGTTTACGGATTTTGTTCTGCAAAAGCTCAAGACTTCTGACGTCGGATTTTAACACAATATTTACTTCTTGTCCACCTTTCACGACACGCTTTCTATACGCTTCGTCTGGAAACTGAGTAAACGTGGCAGAGCCGAAATCAATAACACGTGGCATACCCGTTTCATTGTCGATCATAATGTTCCCTGCATGTAGGTCTCGATGATAAAAGCCTTTTTCATTCAGTGCGCGAATGTAGCGCGAGAGTGCCTGTAGAAATAGTTCGGGGTCGAACGTCTCAGGAAACGCTTCAGTGCCGTCAAGGGCTGCCTGAAGCGGTACTGCGTCAAGTCGTTCCATTGCAATTGCGCGCGTGTCTCCATCTTTGATGAAGTAGAAGACTTTCGGTACACGAGTTCCGTGCATCTCACCGAGTTCACTGATTGTATCCTGTAGATCGGTTTCTTTTCCAATTTCGTTTGTCTCCGGTGGCGTCCTGTCCGTCGGGAACATTATTTTATAGCATACATCAGGTTGACGCACCGATGCGATAACACGCCCAGCACGCCCAGCACCGAGTTCTGCGTAGTCACCTTGCTCGATATTTTTGAGTACCTGTGCGATCGCCAGAGGCTGGAGGTGGAGCGTTTCGATGCGTTCAGGCTTCTGGTTGATGGAGTGTTCGTGACGTAGTGCATTTTGGCGCCGTTGCAAAAAAAGTGATAAATCGTCGAGCTGTTCTTGGGCGGGGAGATGGCCATGCTTCTGCTCCCATTGTTCCGCAATTTCAGGAGGCAGTGTTGCCAGTTTCTCATCGATTTTCTCACCTATGGTATCGTACGATTTCGATAATGATTCGCGCATAGTGCGAGTATATCAACTCAAAACAGTAATGCACACTGGCACGCGTGGTGTTGTCATAACCGTGTACAATATCCGTATGGACCTACACACACTACTGGTATTCGGACATATTGCCGGCACTATTCTCGGTGTTGGAGGAGCTACCATTGCCGAAGTGCAGATTATTCAGGCACTGCGCGACGGCAAGGTGGACTCGAGCGAGCGTGCGCTCATGCACGCAAACTACACGACCATTCGCGTGGGTATGGCGCTCATCATTCTCTCAGGGCTCGCACTCGTCTGGTGGCATCTGGCGCAGGGGAATGACTGGGTGATCACCAGTGCGAAAATTCAGGTTAAAGACATCATGTTTGTGGCTATTGTGGCAAATGCCATTGCGCTTACTAAACGCTGGGTGCCACTGTGGCTCGGTGCCGCAGTGTCATTTACGTCATGGTGGGGTGCGACCATTCTTGGTGTGATGCACCGACCGCCGTACTCATTTCTCACACTCCTCATTGCCTACATCGTTGCGATCTTTGTCATTGCCGGGATCCAACACCTCATCCGACGACACTTTGCTCCAAAACACACTTGAAGTAGGGGAAGGGTCACGCTACTATACGCCCTCGCATGCGCGATTAGCTCAGTGGTAGAGCGCTTCGTTGACATCGAAGAGGTCGCAAGTTCAATTCTTGCATCGCGCACCAGAGCATGAGGTGTCCGGTCTAACCATTGACATACTGCTTCATAGTGTATTATAATCACAAAATCTGTTGTGCACTGCTCTTAGGAGTAGTACACATTCAGTGTGTAGGAATATGGCTCTTTTATGACGAAGAGCCTTTGTTATTAATATGAACAACACTATGAATCGCTTTACTCATCTCACGCGCGGCGTTGTCGTTGCGGTATTGTTTGTTGCATTCGGTGTCACCGCAATGCCAACGGCATCAGAGGCAGCACCGGCGCCAACGTGTGTCTTTAATACGATCATCCAGCCTGACAACAACGGCGGGACGACGCTTTCATGGAAGGCAACGAATGCGCGAAGCGTGCATATTACCACGCTCGGTATTGTTGGCGACGCGGACTCAACTGTGGTGTACCCAAATCAGCTTACGGTGTACACCCTTACTGCAGTCGGCGACGCCGGCAGCACCACCTGTACTGCAGTGGCACATCCCGTGTCATCGTACCCACACCTCACCCAGCCGTGGTTGTACAACACCAATCACACCTACGATGAGCAGTGTTCACTCTCAGTGAGCCCTGACTACGTCACGCAGGGTGGTACCGCAGTACTCTCATGGAAGGCGCTCAACGCTGACCGTGTCTGGATTGACCACGGCATTGGCACAGTGAGCCGTGAGGGATCGCGCATTGTCCCTGCGAGTACCGTTCCTGAGACATACACCATGACTGCAGAGTGGGGTAATGGTACGATACGCACATGTAGCGCTGATGTGGTACCGACCAGCTACATGCACACCTACGCACCGTACAACTACACGTCACCATATATGAACACGGGGTACGGGTACGGCCCACAGGCGACCTACAACACGGTATCGCTCTCACAAGTGCCCTACACCGGCACCAATGACGCTGCCTACGTTAGTGTCCTGATTGCAACACTTCTCGCATCGGTAGTCGGAGCATGGATGCTCTACACACGCATGCGTTACAGTGCATAGGGTGACACTTCATTTACGAAAACAAAAAACCCGCACGTTCGCCGCGCGGGTTTTTTCGTATGGGGTAGGTAGCTTTAGCGCAGATAGCCGTACATGTTTTCGAGTGCTTTGACTGCGTCACCGGCAGCGATGTTGTTTTGGTGGTAGAGCACATCAGTGCAGTCGCCGGCAGCCCAGATACCCTCTGTTGTTGTTTGTTGCGTGTACGGGTCAACTTTGATGTGCTTGCGCTCATTGAGCTCAACTAGATCGGCAACGATGTCGGTATTTGGAATCATGCCAATTTCAACGAAGACACCGCCGACGTCGAGCGTATGCTCCTCACCCGACACACGGTCTTTATAGGTGAGACCGGTGACAAACTGCTCACCAAGGATTTCAGTTGTTTCGGCGTTTGTGATGCCGGTGAAGTTGTCATTCTTTTGTAGCTTCTCGACGGTCACTTCATCGGCAACGAAGTCTTCATTGTACTCAAGTAACGTCACACTTTTCGCGTACTCGAGCAGTTGTGCTGCGGTTTCAAAACCGGCGTTGCCGCCGCCGATGACGGCAACGTCGCGACCACTAAAGAGGGGACCGTCACACGTCGCGCAGTAGGTCAGTCCTTTGTGCTCGAATTCGTCGGCACCCTTCGCCGGAAGGCGTCGTCGCTGCGAGCCGACGGCAAGAAAGATGGTCAGTGCTTCGTAGGTTTCGCCCTTGTCGGTGGTGACGATAAAGCCGCTGTCACTGCGCGCCACGCCTGTGGCACGAGCAGGGGAGACAATGTCAACGACGTCGTCTGCGTACTCCTTTACGTGCGCCTCAAAGCTTTGTGCAAGCTCGTCGCCTGAAATATGCGGCGTGCCAATCCAGTTTTGGATATCAGCTGAGACATTACTCTGCCCGCCCCATTCTTGTGTGATGAGCACGGTCTTGAGGCGCTTGCGCGCCGCGTATACGGCTGCCGTGGTTCCTGCCGGTCCGGCGCCAATGATAATCATGTCGTACATAGGTTTTGGTGGTTAGTAGTGATAGGAAAATGAGAAAGGAGTGCCGAAGCACTCCTGTAACTATAAACTACCAACTATAAACTACCAACCGCACTATTTGAGCTTTGAGCGACGCAGGAACGACGGAATCGCACCCCAGTCGTTATCGTCATCGTCGTCATCGGGTTCGTCCTGCGTCTTTGTTTCAGCAGCTTTCTTTGGCTGTGCCGTGCTCTTGCGCGGTGCCGGTGATGTCGGCGTCTTTGGCTCAGGACGACGCATCTTTGGAATGACGGGCTCGTCCTCAGCTTCTGTAGTCTTTTCGACTGCGGGTGGTGTGTCATCAACCGGTGTCGGTTCCGGTTCCTCAGTGCGGCCACCGAAGAGCGAACGACGCGGCTCTTCAGTAGTCATCTGCGGCTTGTTGTCCTCAGGGAAGCCCGTCGCGATAACGGTAATCTTGATCTCGCCCTTCTTGAGTGAATTGTCGCTGATAGCGCCAAAGATAATGCGTGCATCCGGGTCAACTGAGTTGGTGATGGTTGTTGCTGCTTCTTGTACTTCAAGCATCGAGAGGTCATCACCGCCGGCAATGGCAAACAGTACGCCCGTTGCGCCGTCGATAGCAACGTCAAGCAGTGGCGACTGGATGGCAGCCTGTGCGGCTTTCGTTGCGCGACTCTCACCGGCGGCGGTGCCGATACCCATGAGTGCTGAGCCGGCAGATTCCATAACAGCACGGATGTCGGCAAAGTCGACGTTAATGATACCCGGAGTGGTGATGAGGTCAGAAATACCTTCAACGGCTTGCTTCAAAATGTCGTCACACATCGCAAACGCATTTTTGATGCCGGTGTTTTTGTCGACCGTCGTGAGCAGGCGGTCGTTCGGGATCATAATGAGTGCGTCTACCTGTGACTGGAGGTTCGCAATACCGTCAGCGGCGAGGCGCGCACGCTGCTGTCCTTCGAATGAAAATGGTTTGGTGACGATACCAATCGTCAGTGCACCCGATTCACGGGCAATCTGCGCAACCACGGGCGCTGCACCCGTACCGGTGCCACCACCCATGCCGCCCGTCACAAAGACCATATCCGAGCCTTTCAGAGCCTCGTGGATTTCTTCTTTTGTCTCCTCAGCAGCACGACGGCCCAGTTCAGGATTCATACCGGTGCCAAGACCGCGTGTCAGGTTTTTACCAATGTGAATTTTCTTTTTCGCTTTCGAGTAGTGCAAATCCTGCGCATCGGTGTTGATGGCAATGAAGTCGACACCCTGCACTTTCGAGTCGATCATGTGATTTATGGCATTCTTTCCTGAGCCACCGACACCGACAACGCGAATGCGGGCAAATGCTTCAACTTCCGGTTTTACTTGCTTCATGATGTGTTTTTCTTGTTACTGTTTTTCTGACAATAGGCGGTCGCAGCGCGTGTCGATTGACACCCGCAGACCCGCTCGGTCACGCACTAATGTCCGTATCATAGCAGGCACGCCTGCCAAAGTGAAGTTACGGCAAAAACTGCTTAAACCATGAAAGAACACGAGCTCCCGCCGCGCGCGCACTCTCGATACCGATAGTGTCGGTTTCCGTCGATGCGCCCCAAATGCACAGACCGTACGCAACAGCCCACGTGGCGTCTTTGAGACGCTGCTGCCCTAAGTGCAACCCGGCAATCTCGGCGGGGAGCTTAAGTGCACCGCGGGCATGGTCTTCGAGAATGCCGATGCCACTGCCGCCACCGGTGAGAATAATGCCGGCCGGCAGCAAACCGGCGCGCTCGATGTTCTTCAGGTGATTCTGCACGAAGGCAAACATCTCTTTGAGTTTGCTTGCCATAATGTCGTCGACGCGACGCTGAGGTACTGACGAGCCGGTGACGACACCCCGCTTGACCTGCTCGGCTTCCGTAAGCGGAATGCGTAATTCAAGTGCAATGTCGTTCGTGATATCAGTTGAGCCGATCGGGAAGACCTTGAGTGAGATTGGCGTGTTCTCTTCAAAGACAATAACGGAGATCGTCTCAGCGCCGATGTTGGCGAGCACACACCCCACCATCTTTTGCTGCTTCGTGAGCGTCACTAAACTGGCGGCCACAGGTGCTGCCATGATGTCGATTGCTTCGATACCTACTTCTTCAATTGCGGCAACGAGGTCGTTGAGGTGCTGTTCGATAATGGTGATGAAAAGCGCGTCGACTTCAATTTTTGAGCCGCGCATGCCAACAGGGCGTCCGATGATGGCTTGGCCGTCGAGTTGGTAGCTCACGGGAATCGCGTGAATGATTTTGCGATTCGTAAGGTTGCCCTCGATTTTTGATTCGGCGTCGGCAAGGGCGTTATCGGTATCAATATCGCTCACTTCTGAATTTGCCTGCGCAACGATCGCTTCGCCGCGCGAGTGAATGTCTTCCAAACCAACACCGCCAATAGAGAGGTACGCGCGTTCAACTTTAACGCCTGCTTGTTCCTCGGCCTGGGCGACAGCTTTGCCGATACTCTCGATCACATCTTTCTGGGCGACAATGTAGCCGTGGCGCACGCCGTGTGATACGGCTGAGCCGGTGCCGATAATGTGTGGGGGATTGCCGTTTTTGGGTACTTCAGCGATCACCACTTTTACGTGGTAGGTGCCCACATCAATACCCACTACGACATCTTTGCGCATAACGCCATTGTAGCCCTGCAACGGCGCCGTTTCAATGAGCTATGTGCGGACAACGTTACTGCTGTAGTACGAGTTTTTGAAAAAGTGCCTCTTCTTTACGCTCCATCGCAGCGCCATGTTCGCGTCCTTTGAGATGCAGGCAGCCGTGAATAAAGAGAAAGGCGATGTGTTGGGTCGGTGTGTGGCCGAAATGCTTTGCGTCGCGCTCAGCACGGCGGAGGTTAATGAAGATCTCACCTTCAGTGGGCGAAAGAGGGAATGAGAGAATGTTGGTCGGCGTATCTTTGCCTTTGTGTTCACGATTGAGGCGTCGCGCAAGTGTGTCGCCGATGAGTACAAGTGAGAGCTCATAGCGCGATCCGAGGATTGCGTCTTTGATATGAGAAAACGACACGCGCGGTAGAGCGTCACGTGTCGTTTGCGTAATATCAAAATGGGTGTCCATGCCTAGCGGCGGCGTCGGTCACGCGGGTTTGCGGCAAGCTTCCCTTCTTTTACCTGTCGCTCAATGTCTTCGCGACGGTCAAGTTTGCGCAGTGCGCTCTGACGCTGCACCAGCTTCGAAGGCTTGCGTGAGCGATAGCGAATTTTGCGCATACGCTGCACAATACCCGAACTGCGCATGCGTTGCGTGAATTTGCGCAACACTGCGTTTGTGTTTTCGTTTGTTCCTTTGGTTACTTCTACGTTTACTGCCATAGTGCGGAAAACTCTAGCACAGAAGCCACGAGAGTGCAAAAGAAATGCGCCCCCAACCTCGTAAGGTTGGGGGCGACTTCCACTCACCGGACGCTCGTCAGAGCATCAAGTGAGTGGCGCCGAGGTTAGGTTAGCAGTCGACCGGCGGGCTGCCGGCGGCCGGGTCGAGCCCGATGTGCGCGGCGTCGCCGCTGGTCAAGCCGGCACCCAGCGGGCCGACGATCGTCATGGCGTTCTTCATCCCAGTACCGCTGGCGGTCGCCGGCGGAGAGTGCAGATTCGGATAACGCATGAGATAACCTCCGTTCTCTCGGTGACACGTCGCACCACGCGACGATGCAAAAGCATTAGACCACAAAAGAAAAATAATGCAAGTGAATCAACGGCTACACCACTTTGAGTCGCTTAAGGTACCCTGAGAGGTGATTAATCGGCACCACCACCTGCGAGCGCGAGTGCATATTGCGCACGATTGCCGAGTGCTCGAGTGCTTCCTTGTGACCAATGATAATCGTGTAGGGCACTGCAGAGCGTTCCGCCTGTTCGAGCTGGAGGCCAATGGTTGGTGCAGCAAGCATCTGTGCGACGGGAATGCCCGCAGTACGCAGGTTCTCCAAAACGTTAAAGCTCTGCAGTCGTGCTTGTGGTCCGAGGTGCGCGTAGAAGAATTTCGGCTGATGCTGACTGCGGCGCTTCGGTTTCGTGCGCCCGCGCGTTTCGTGATCGATAAGGACGCTGACGGCCGGCAATTCAAGACGGTACGCTTTTTGTGCGAGTGCGTTATGACGGCCACCGTGCGCGACGGTCACGTCACCTTCTTCAGTCGGGATGCGTACATCAAAAATGGTATGGCGCCAGCATTCAGGGCTGCCGACCACAGTGCTGTTGAGCTCATACGGCACGTTCATGTTTTCCAGATATTCGAGCACATGGCGTAAGTGCACGCGACTTTCGTCATTGAGGTACTCCATCGCACTTGGTGCGTCAGCAATAAGTTCGTGCTGTTTCTCGGCAAGGCGCAGAAATGCACGGACGGGGTTGCCGCCGGACATATCGTCGCGTGCGTAGCTTGGCATGTCGTTGAGTTTCGTGCGCAGGAAAGCAGTAAGATCGCGCACAAAGCGCGCCGCTGATTCTTTATCACCGACGCTGTTGAGGTGTACGGTGAAATCGTTGATACCGTTTTCGCGGAGCGTTGTTGCCAGTGTGGCAAGAAGCATGCCCTCGGCAATGGGGTCGTCGCTGCCGACGGTGTGCATGCCGAGTGTCACCGACTGCTTGTTTGCATCAATATTGTATGCAAAACGCGGGAGTGTCTCTTTTGCAAAGCCGTGCGCGACGAGGTTTTTGGTGAGTGAGGCAAGTTTGCGCTCAGCGGACAGAGCGAGTGTCGGTGAGGCGGTCTGTTTTGGGCTGCGCGACGGCTTATACTCTTTCAACAGGGTTTCGAGTGGTGTAAACCCGTAAAATTCAATAGCGTCCAAGGCACGATCGAGCACTTCGCCAGTGCTGCCACATGCGGTGTGGTGTACCGATAACATACTATGATGCGTCGTTAGTACTACTAAGTGGCTCCGCATACATCGTGGAGCCGGGCAGAATATCAATAGTGGTGAATGGGAAGAGGCGTACGTATGCACGGCCAACAATGCGGTCGAGTTCAAGCGGTCCCCAGTAGCGCGAGTCGGCACTTGCTTTACGGTTGTCGCCCATAACGAAGTACTCATCGTCGCCAAGCGTTGTGGTGAGTTGTGAGCCCTTAAGGTAGTCGGGTGAGAGGTAGGGCTCATCGAGTATAAACCCTTCTGGGTGTGCTTCGTTGCTAATGCGTACTTCGTTGCCGTTGAGGGTTATCGTTTCTTCGGGGAGGGCGATGATGCGCTTAATAAAGAAGCGCGATGGGTTTTGCGGAAAGCGAAACACGACGACATCACCACGTTGCGGTTCGTCGAAACGATACGTTAATTGGTCGATGATGAGGTAGTGCCAGGTATCAAAGGTTGGATACATTGACGTGCCACTGACGATAAACGGCTTGGCGACAAACAGGCGAATCGGCAACACAATGACCAGAATGATCAGTGCAAACAAAAGGATGCCACGGATGGAGTTCGATTGATTCGCGTGCTGCTCACTTTCCACTGGAGAAACATCACGACGTTCGTCACGCTCGTGTGTGTCGAGGTGTGAACCGTTCTGCATGGCGCCATTGTACTACCGCGCGCGTGTTGACACATAACAGTTTCTCTTTTTGGATGTTGCCTGCTATGCTTCGCCTATATGCAGTGGACAGTTGTTGGCCTCGGAAACCCTGGTGAAGCCTACGATGGTACACGACACAATGTCGGCCGACGCGTGGTGCGCGAATACGCAGCTGCACACGATGCGCCGCCGTTTGTACGCGATGGCAACACCAATGCGTACGTGACTGAGGTGGCGCTCAAGAAAGAGGCGGCCATTTGTGTGTTGCCTGAGACGTATATGAACAAATCGGGTGACGCCGTCGCAGCCTACGTGACACACCCACGCGATGCAGCACAACTTATCGTCGTATATGACGACATCGATCTGCCACTGGGTACGACTCGCATTTCATTTGGACGCGGGACGGGCGGTCATCGGGGTGTTGCGTCAATTATTGAGTGCGTGGGAACGAAAGCCTTTGTACGGGTACGCATTGGTATTTGCAAAACGTCACTGTTTGGGCGCCTCAAAAAACCCGCAGGGGAGCGTGCGGTCAACGATTTCGTCCTCGGCGATTTTACGACAAAGGAAGCACGTGTTGTCAGCGAGAGTATTGAGGCAGCGCATCGCGCACTCGACGCTGTTATCGCGCACGGGCACGAGCGTGCGATGAATACCTTTAACTAATACAACATCGCCTGTCGTAACGACAGGCGATGTTGTAGCGTGCGGCGCTGCGCACTTACGCGTCAGCTTCTTTTTTATCAGCAGCCGGTGTACCGCCGTGTGCTTCTGTATATGAGAGCGTCATTTTGTGGTCATCAGGCTCAAAGAGCGTGATGACAAAGGTGTATGAACCACCAAGGTTGAGTGTTTCGCGAAGTGCATCACTTGAGCCGAACTCAGACACGTGCACGAGTCCTGCGACGCCTTCTTCAATTGATGCCAGTGCACCGTGCTTGTTGTACTTGATGACCACAGCGTCAACCGTGTCACCTTTTTTGTACGTTTCAGACGCTGCCTTCCACGGGTCTTCAATGAGCGCCTTAATCGACAGTGAGACTTTGCCGTCTTTCACATCAATGACTTTCACGCGGACATGCTCGCCCACTTTGTAGCGTGCTTTTGGATCCTCAACGAGTGCCCAGTCCATTTCGGAAATGTGCACGAGGCCTTCGAGGCCGTCTTCCAGTTTGACGAAGACGCCAAACTCAGTTGCGCCGGTTACTTCACCTTCGTACACATCGCCAACGTGGTACTTCTTGTCGACACGCTCTGCCTTGTCTTCATCCTCAGCACCTTTCTCGGTAAAGATGAGCTTCTGCTCTTTTGCGTCAGCCGTAATGATTTGCAGCGAGAGTTTTTCGCCGACGAGCTGCATCAGCTCAGCGTAGATTTTGTCCTTGTCACCGTCAGGAACACGCGGGTAGTGCTCGGCAGCAAGCTGCGACGCAGGGAGGAATCCCTGAATGCCCTGCCACTCAATAATAAGGCCACCCTTGTTAGCATCCTTCACCGGAAGCTCCAGCGATGTCTTGTTCTTGAGTGCGGCTTCAGCTTCGCCCCATACGAGCGCCTGACGCGCCTCGCGAAGTGATACTTCGATGTAGCCGTCCTCATTTTCAACGTCAACAACCTTTGCGGCGATGGTGTCGCCAGGGTTTACGTTCTTAAGAATGTCACGTGCCGAGAGATACTCACGGCCGTAAATAATACCCGTACCAAACGGATGCAAATCAATATAGATGCGTCCACGGTCGATATCGATAACCGGTCCTTCAACCACGTCACCGACAACGGGTGCACTCGGCACATCGTTCATCAGTGCCGTCATGAGGCTGTCTTTTTTGCTTCCAGCTGAAGCAACCTCCTCTTCGTGTGTTGTACTCATAAATGTTGAACATACGCGTACTCGGTCTGTGCACCTGTGTGCGTCCGCGGGTCGTGTGCCGCAGGGTTACGAGTACGGTGTGATTAATAAAAACCCACCAGCGTGGGCGTATCTACTATAATGGAATTGCATTAAAACGCAATAAAATCGTGCTATACTGCTCCCGTTAGCGTGCGTACCCTGCGCGCATTTTGAAGCCATATGATCATCACCCATCACACAGGAGAGTGCATCAAAATCGTCTCAGGCGGGACGACACTCGTATTCAATCCTATTTCGAAAAAATCAAAGCTCACGCCGGTACGCTTTAGCGCTGACATTGCCTTTGTCTCACTGAACCATCCCGACTTTAATGGTGTTGCCGAAGTGGCTACGCGCGGCGCAGAAACCTTCGCCATTACCGGTCCCGGTGAGTATGAGGTACAGAATGTGTTCGTGAAAGGCGTGCCGTCCGAATCTGCATATGCTCCTGAGGCGACGATTAACACCATCTACTCAGTTCGCATTGAAGACATCAACGTACTCTTCCTCGGTGCGCTGTCCGATAAAAAAGGTATTGCGTCAGTGGTTGAGGACATGGAGAGCGTCGATGTGCTCTTTGTGCCAATTGGCGGTGACGGCGTGTTGGCGCCGGATGCGGCACACGAACTCGCTGTATCGCTGGAAGCTAAGATTATTATTCCGATACACTACGACGCCCTGGGCGAGAAAGGAGCACTCACGACGTTCCTTAAGGAGGCGGGCGCCGAAGGGTTGAAGCCGGTTGATAAGCTGACGGTGAAGCGAAAAGATGTCGAAGCGGCGTCAAGTAACGTCGTCCTGATCGCCTCGTAAGACATTGCGTATGCGTTTTTTTGACGAATTGCGACAGCGACCGGAAGCAGAGCGATTTTCATTCGCACTGAGTGTTGCTGTTGTGGTTGGCGTAGTACTTCTCGTCGTATGGGGCATTGTGGTACTCTCATCATCGGGCACTGCAGCACCGCAGCCGACAGTACAGTCACAGCAAGCAAGCGCACTTGAGTCACTCGGCGAGGCTGCTGAAGAACTGAAGCGGCAGACGGGTGAGCTGCGCACGCAGTTTAGCGAATTACAGTCGGCAACGGCGACCGCTGCGCAAAAACGTGCGGTACGCATCAGCACCGAAGGCGACGGTGACGTATCAGTGGAGAACGTTATAATTACCAACGAAGAAAACGACGAGTAGGTATGGCAGCACGAAAGAAAAAAGATGACGATAAAAAAAAGGATGACGTACAGCCGGTAACTCGCGCAGGAGTCATCAACCAAGGCATTAGTGGCGAGATGCGCGAAGCGTATCTGAACTACGCGATGAGTGTCATTACCTCACGTGCGCTTCCTGATGTGCGTGACGGACTGAAGCCGGTGCATCGTCGCATTCTCTTTGCCATGCACAACTCGGGTCTGACGCCGAATGCCAAGACACGCAAGTCGGCAACGGTTGTCGGTGACGTAATCGGTAAGTACCACCCGCACGGCGACTCTGCCGTCTACGATTCGATGGTCAACCTCGCGCAGGATTTTTCGATGCGCTATCCGCTCATTATCGGACAGGGTAACTTTGGTTCCATCGATGGCGACCCGGCAGCTGCGTACCGTTACACAGAGGCGAAAATGTCGGCCATTGCCGTCGAGCTACTGCGCGATATCGGTAAAGATACCGTTACCTTCCGCCCAAACTTTGATAACACACACAAAGAACCAACCGTGTTGCCGGCGGCACTCCCGAACCTCTTGCTCAACGGCACACTGGGTATTGCTGTGGGTATGGCAACAAATATACCGCCACACAACCTGCGCGAGGTGACCGATGCCATCATGCACCTGATTGATACGCCATCGAGCACGACTGAGGATCTACTCAAATACATTCAGGGACCTGATTTCCCAACAGGATGTGTTGCCTTTAATCAGAAAGACATTGCACATGCATACGCAACCGGGCGCGGTGGTGTGGTGGTGCGTGGTGAGGCAGAGATCGTCGAAGGAGCAAAAGGTACGTTCCAGATTGTCATTACGTCAATTCCATACCGCGTTAACAAAGCAACACTCATTTCAAAAATTGCCGACCTGGTACAGCAGAAGAAGCTCGAAGGTATTAAAGGGCTTCGTGACGAATCAACCACCGATATTCGTGTGGTGATTGATCTGAAGGGAACAGCACACCCGCAGTCGGTGCTGAATTACCTTTACAAGCACACCCAACTTGAGGAAACATTCCACTACAACATGGTGGCACTCATTGACGGTGTGCCAAAAACACTCCCGCTTAAGTCGATGCTTGAGTCGTACGTTGCACACCGCACTGAGGTGGTAACGCGCCGCACTCAGTTTGATCTCGACAAAGCACGTGCACGTGAGCACATCTTGCTGGGTCTGAAAAAAGCACTCGCCAATATCGACAAGGTGATCGCGCTCATTAAGAAGAGTAAGGACGTGCCGACAGCACACGCCGGACTCATGAAGACCTTTAAATTCTCTGACGTGCAGGCCACGGCAATTCTCGAAATGCGCCTGCAGAAGCTGGCGAACCTTGAGCGACAAAAAATTGAAGACGAGCTGAAAGAGCTCCAAACACTCATCGCTGAGCTCGAGAGTATTCTCAAGAGTAAGACGAAGCTGATGAATCAAATTAAGAAAGAGCTGAAAGAGGCGGCAGAGAAGTACGGTGACGATCGCCGCACGAAAATCATGAAGCGCGGCACCAAGAACTTCTCCATGGAAGACCTCATCCCTGATGACGCATTTGCACTCGTGCTGACCCGCGGCGGCTACATTAAGCGCACGAATCCGAGCGAGTATCGTACGCAGCGACGTGGTGGTGTTGGGGTCATTGATATGAATACCAAAGAGGAAGATGTAGTTACCACATTCCTCACCGCAAGCGCACACTCTGATCTACTGTTCTTTACCGATAAAGGAAAGGTCTACCAGACGAAGATGTATGAAATTCCTGAAGGCAAGCGTTCAACAAAAGGAAAATCAATTATGAATTTCCTGCAGCTTGAGCAGGACGAGCAAGTGACGTCAGTGCTACCAATGCCGAAAGATATCAAAGATGCAGAAGAGCTCTCACTGTTAATGGTGACGCGCGAGGGAACGGTGAAGAAAACAGCGGCACCGCAATTCTTTGATGTGCGTCGTAGTGGCCTTATTGCTATCAAGCTCACCGGCGGTGACCGACTCATTTCAGCACATTTTGTTGCCAAGGGTGACGACATCGTTTTGATCACCAAAAACGGTCAGGCGGTTCGATTCACTGAAGCCGATACACGTGAGATGGGACGCACCGCTGCAGGTGTGCGCGGTATCAAGCTCGGCAAAGATGACACCGTCATTGGTGCCGGTGTGGTGGAAAAGGGAGCGAAAGATGCCGCACTGCTCGTCGTATCGGCAACCGGGTACGGAAAGAAGACCGCTATGAAGGAGTATAAGGTCCAAAAGCGTGCAGGATCGGGCATCAAGACCGTTGATATCACCCCAAAGACAAAAGAACTTATTGGCGCACGCGTCATCGATGCAGACACCGGCGAGCTCGTTGCGGTCTCGAAGCGCGGGCAGGTCATCAGAACAACGATTGATGACTTGAAGCTACAAGGGCGACAGACGCAGGGCGTACGCATTATGAAGCTCCGTTCCGGCGATGCTATTGCCTCAATCGTGACACTCACAAAGGAAGATAAGGCGTAGTGCGCACCGTTTTGGGTGTGGATGTATGTACGCGCGTGACAGGCGGGGAGTGCGCTATACTTGGAGGGTATGGATCGTTCGCACGCAGCATACGGTGCACAGACGCGTATTCGCGTCGGGGGGACCGACGTTGATATTCGCGTTGGTGGTACCCAGCAGGATGCGACGCCCAAAGGACCAACACTCGACGGCGATACACGGATGGCAACACAAAAATTTGCGCGGGTGAAGAGTGCGAATGAAATGCAAATGCAGCAGGCTGTCTCCTCGGAGGGTACATTTGTGAAGCCACAGCAGGTTGCGCGACAACTCCACGTGCGCGAAGGCATGCACGTTGCTGATTTTGGTGCAGGCTCGGGCGAGTACATTGCACCACTGGCGCGTATCGTCGGTACTACTGGGCGCGTGTATGCCGTCGAGGTGCAGCAGACGCTCCTCACCCGTATTCAAAATGAAATGGTGAAGGGCGGCTTTGAAAATGTCGAAGTGGTATGGGGCAATATCGAAGCATCTGAGGGAACAAAAATCGCCGACGAAACACTCGACGTCGTCATTATTTCCAACACACTTTTTCAGGTTGAAGATCGCATTGCCGTCATTAAAGAAGCCTATCGAACACTGAAGCCATCAGGCACACTAGTACTCATTGATTGGAGCGATTCATTCGGGGGCGTGGGACCGCCGAAGGAGGTTGTCGTGCGACGTCCCGAAGCAGTGCTGCTGTGTACCGATAACGGATTTGTCCTCAAGCGCGACTTTCCGGCAGGCGAGTACCACTACGGCATTGTGTGCACCAAATCGGCTGCAGGGAGCGACGCAGCGGCACGTGCCGCACAGGCTCCGACAGCCGATGACACCGACTTTATCAAACGCACAATTGCGCAAGAGCTGGTATGATAGGGTAAATCATGAAAGAGAAGCGAAGCATTTTTCAAACAGTGGTCTTTTTTGTATTCATCGGTTTTATCATTGCCGGTGTGCTTATTTTCGCGACGATGAGCGCCGGTGGCGGTGGGCAACAAGTTGGTACGGTGGTCATCTGGGGTACGTTTGATGAGGCAACGGTGGAAAGCTACCTTGGTGTGCTCCGAAATGACGATGAGCGCTTAAGCGGTGTTTCGTATGAAGAGAAAGATCCCGCAACCTACTACGACGAGATCACCGAGGCACTCGCCAATGGCACGGGCCCTGATTTGTTTATTATCGATCAGGCACATGTCACGGAACATAAAAACAAGATTATTCCGTTCCCGTTTGATGTTGTCGGAGAGCGCGCCTTCCGCGATGCGTTTATCAACGAGGCTGATATGTTTATTGCCGGCGACGGCATTGATGCACTGCCGTGGTCGGTTGACCCGCTGGTGCTCTACTGGAATCGTGATCTGTTTGCGCAAACAGGATACACACGACCGCCGCAGTACTGGGGGGAGCTGTTTGGGATGGCCGAGCGCATAACCGAGCGCGACAAAGCAAATACCGTGACCCGTGCGACCATTGCCTTTGGTGAGTACGGAAATGTCACGCACGCAAAAGACATCATCGCAACACTGATTTTGCAGGCGGGCGGCGCCATTGTTGGCACGACTGCCGACGGTGCTCTCGTTGCCGATTTAACGTCGGTCGGACAGACGAGCTCAGGGTTGCCGCCGACACAGAGTGCACTGCGCTTCTACACGGAATTTGCTGACCCCGTAAAGTCGGTGTACTCGTGGAATCGATCGCTCCCAAACTCAATCGATGCGTTTGCTCAAGAACGCCTTGCTCTCTACGTCGGTACGGCAAGCGACCTCACACGTATTCAAGCGCGCAACGGCAATCTCAACTTTGATGTTGCGCCACTGCCGCAAATTGAATCAGGCGACCGCACGCGCGTGGTTACCTTCGGCACTATGTACGCCCTTGCAGTACCGCGCACGAGTCAGAATGTCACCGGCGCGCGTACCGCTGCACAGGTACTGACCGGTACGGAAAATTCTAAACTGTTTGCGCAGTATCGTGGGTTGCCGTCACCACGCCGCGACGTGCTTGCGACAGAACCAACAGACCCAGTTGCACTCATATTCCGCAACGCCGCGCTCATTGCCGATGCGTGGTACGATCCGGCGCCTGACGCAACCGAGGCAATCTTTCGACGTATGGTCGGTGATGTGACGTCGGGTGCACTGCGCATTTCTGACACTATTCAACGCGCCAATCAAGAAATGGCACAACTACTCGCACCCTAGAGGTCTATGCTGACCTACGAGATTGTTCAGATATTTAGCGCATTCATTGATGCGATTGTGTACATCAGCCTACCGTTTCTTGCCGTATTGCTCGTGTGGAGCGGATTTCGTTTTGTGAGCGCACAGGGAAAGGGCGAGGGCATCGCTGAAGCACAAAAGACATTTGGTATCAGTATTGCCATTACCGTCGGCGTGCTTGGTCTCTGGGCACTGGCTCGGTTAGTAGGCACCACGCTTGCAGGGTTTTCATCCACCGTACTACTCATCGCCTTGGCAGGATTTCTAGCGTACCTCGTGTGGCGTAAGTAATACACATGACACGCATCGACGCGCGGCAGTGTGCTACCATACACACTATGTACCGACATATGACGCACCTCTTTTTTACCTGCGCAGCCGTTCTGCTTGCAGCGCCAGTACAAGCATCAGCGCAATTGAATAATCCGCTCTCTGCTGGCGGTCAGCGTATCGACAGCATCGGCGATTTCATTAAAGAAATGCTTGAGGCTGCCGTATTTATACTCTTTCCGATTGCGGTCGTATTTATCGTGTATTCCGGATTCCTCTTTGTATTTGCACAGGGTAATCCGGAAAAACTATCGACGGCCAAGCGCAACTTTATGTGGACGATTGTGGGCATGGCGTTGCTGCTGGGTGCATGGGCACTCGCGCAACTCATCGATAACACACTCGACGCCGTGACGGGCTAATGCTGGTATGTACGCACGCGCAACAGCACACGGAGTAATTACGGGGCTACTCGCGCTTGCGATACCGGCGCACGTGGCGCTTGCCGCGCCGCGTACGTTTGCCGACCTTGCATACTATATTGTTGATCTGATTAACGACGGCGTATTGCTGCTCGTGGGCGTTGCCATGCTGATATTTTTCTGGAATGTGGTGGGAAGCCTGTGGGCATCCCAAAAGGGTGACGCGGAAAAACAGCAGCGACTTCAAGAGACACTGGTGTGGGGCATTGCCATTTTATTTGTTATGGCAAGCGTGTGGGGCATTATTACGATTTTACAGCAGACGCTTTTGAGCGCGACATAGGCGCGCACTATCCACATATTTTACGTACAGTTGCTTGTACCCGCGATGGGTGCAGGTACCATTGAGTGTACGTAGTTATCAAACCTTTTAATATTACGACATGAACATGAAAACCGTATCAGCCCTCTTTTTTTCAAGCGCAGTGGCGTTTGCACTGCCGGCAGTTTCGTTTGCGCAAACGGCGGCGCGTGCAGGGGATGGACTCGCCGGCGTTATTGCGACCGTTGCAGGCCTTATTAGCTTATTGATTCCGCTCGTACTCTCACTTGCCGTACTTGCATTTTTCTGGGGGTTGGCACAGTACCTCTTCAGCCAGAACAATTCAGACGAGCGAAACAAAGGTATCAACATTATGTTTATGGGCATCATTGTCATTTTCGTGATGGTGAGTGTCTGGGGTCTGGTGCGTATCTTGCAGTCAACATTTGGCTTTGACGAAAATCAGCGTGCGATCATTCCTGATACGATTGAGATTCGCGATGCGCGTCGTTAAGCACCTGCGCTGCAGTACACGGTACTGGACTCTCTATGGATAGTAAGGAATCAATCCGCGACGCGATTGTTACGGCAATTATCGATCCACTCATACTCCTTTTGTTTGCGGCGGGCGTCTTCATGTTTATGTGGGGGCTCGTCGTCTTCATGACGAATCTTGAAAGTCAGGAAAAGCGCCGTGAAGGGACACAGCATATGCTCTGGGGCATCATTGGGATCTTTATTATGGCGAGTGTGCTCGGCATTCTGCGTATCGTCGCCAGTACCATTGGTGTTGACTTGCCGGGCTAGCACTGCCTATGCAGCATCATCACGCACGCATCGCAGTACGTATCGCGCTACTTGTTCTCGGAGTGCTTCCGGCGACCGTCTATGCCGCTGAAACAGTGTATGACGTTTTGTTTACGGTGCAGAATATCATTAACACTCTTGTGCCGATTGTACTGGGTCTTGCAGTGCTGGGTGTGTTCTGGGGTATGGTCCGATTTTTATTTGGCGGATCAGACTCAGAGGCGCGGAAAGGAGGTATTAAAACAATGCTTCTAGGCATCCTCGTGCTCTTCGTGATGGTATCACTCTGGGGCATTATTGGACTGCTCCAGCGTACTATCGGCATTGAAGATGCGCCGTCGCCACTTCAGCAACAGGTGCGCTAACATACCATGCCATCCAGAGTGCTGGGGAGAGCCTGCCTGCCGGCAAAGGCAGGGACTTAAACCACTACGTCCGAAGACATCAGCCTGCTAGGTACGCCGAGAGCCGGTAGATTTTTGAAGCGTTCTTTGTATGCAGAGTGCTGGGGAGAGGACTTGAACCTCCACGCCCGAAGGCATCAGCTCCTAAGGCTGACGTGTCTACCAATTTCACCACCCCAGCACTCTAGATACACGTGACGCGAGTATAGCACGCAACACTGTAGCGCGCAGGTACACGAGCTACGAACGAAGCTGTTTCGATTAATCGAAACACCAGCCAAAACACGATGTGCTCCCGGACCACCCAAACATACTTACGTAAATAGTTACGTAAATACGTTTGGGTGCTTTACGGCACTCATGGCCTCACGTCACTAACTAAAAGGACTCGGTCACCTTTGCTAAGTATTTAGTATCATTATCGCTCACAAAATACTAAGCGACGCGATCCCGACGCTTCCGACAAGCACTCGCTACGCTCCTCTTGTATACCGGAAGCTCCTTTCGAGTCCTACCGGGCGGGTATATCTAAAACACCGATGCGGTGCATCGGTGCCTAAGATATATTGTCCGCCCGGTAGGACTCGAACCTACGACAAACTGGTTAAGAGCCAGCTGCTCTACCAACTGAGCTACGGGCGGGTGAGCACCATACTACTCGCAACGAGGCGATATTTCAATCTTATGCACAGGAAAACCATGCAAAATCGTATTAGTGCCGAGGGTGGGATTCCGTGCTGTAATTTTTAGTGCCGAGGGCGGGATTTGAACCCGCGCGGCCTTGCGGCCAAGGGATTTTAAGTCCCTCGTGTCTACCAAACTCCACCACCTCGGCATGTATTGTTGAGTCAGCATACAACACATGCTCACCGCTCACAGCTTTGAGCAGGCAGCTAACTCTGAGGCCCGGGCGGGAATTGCACCCGCGTATGTCGGTTTTGCAGACCGATGCGTTACTCCTTCGCCACCGAGCCAATGCGCGTATACTAGCACGCACCACCAAGCGACAAAAGCGCTACGTGCTGAGCTCATCAAGCCGCTGGCGGCTCTTCTCACCTTCGTCAATGACAAAGTCAAAAAAGGGGAGGCGACGTAATTCGAGCGTTTTTTTAATATGCGTACGAAAATCAGTGCGTTGGCGTTTTGCAAAGTCGAGTGCCTGTTGCTCGAGCTCCTGCGGGAGGACCGTGAAGTACACGGTTGCTTTTGCCAAGTCAGGTGACACATCAGCCCGCGTGACCGTGATGAGTGCTTGGCCGTTCGACTCCTTTTGTAGGAATGCTGCGGCGAGCTCAGCGAATTGGGCAGCAATTTGATGTTGTCGTTGTGTTTGCATACTACTTCTCAACAATGGTGTATCCTTCAATGATGTCACCGGCCGCTGGTGCTGCTGGCGCTTCAAGCTGTGCACCAAATTCCTGGCCTTCCTCAACGCGCGCCACATTCTGTCGTCCTGTCTGCATACTCAGCAAGGTACCGTCGGCAACAAGTTCGCCACGACGCATGATGCGAACACGTCCGCCTTTCTCCAGATGGCCGCGCGTGACGGTTCCGCCGAATAGGTGTGTGTGTTTAGTTGTCGAGAAAAACTTAAGCACCTTTGCGGCACCAATATCTTCGGCAATTTCCATTTTCGGTGTGCGTGCACGTACTGTATCGGCGAGCCACTCACTGAGCTTGTAGATGATATTAAATTGATTGATCGCCTTGTCATTTTGCTGTGCGATGTCACGTGCTGTGGTGTCGACATCAACATTAAATGCAATGATAAGCGCGTCATGCTGCGACGCGAGTGCGGTCTGTACATCACTTTCGTTCACACTCCCAATGCCGCTGTGTATGGTCCACAAGAGGACTCGCTCCTGATCGATTTTTGCCAGCTCGTGTGCAATGGCGTCGAGTGAGCCCGTGGTGTCAGTTTTGATCACCATTGGAATCACATGCCGCTCGTCTTCATCTGAATAGCGCGCTGTTTCTTGGACGGGGCGTACGCCGGCTGACTTCGCAAGCTCGGCGTCCTTCTTTTTGCCGAATGCACGAAATGCAGCACCAACAGGCGGTAGTGCATCAAAGCCGATGATACGCACCGGACTTGAAAAGCTCGCCTCCTTGATTGGCTCGCCGAGGAAGTTCTCAAAAATGCGCACCGGTGCACTCGTTGTTTCGGCCACAACATGCTCACCACTTTTCAGCGTTCCGTTTTTAATAATGAGCGTGGCGCTGACCCCCTTACGCGGATCGCGCTGGGCTTCAATGACGACCCCCTCGGCGGGGAGTGTCGGGTCGCCCGCCAACTCTTCAAGCTCTGCAACGAGCAGCAGGGTATCGAGAAGCTCCTCAACACCCTGACCACTCTTCGCAGAGATTTCATTGTATGAAATATCGCCACCCATACCTTCGAGATAAATGCCGTGCTCAATGAGACTTGCCTTGGTACGGTTGCTGTCGGCACTCGGCGCATCAATTTTATTAATTGCAACGACGTAGGGGATGCCGGCAGCGGTAATTGCCTCAAGCGCATCCAGTGTCTGTGGCTTCACGCCCTCTTCGGCTGACACAATGAGAATGGCAATGTCAGCAACTGACGCACCACGCATGCGAATTTTTCCAAACGCTTCGTGTCCGGGAGTATCGAGGAAGGTAATCTTTTTTGTCGCGCCCTCGTGCTGGTGTTCAACCTCGTACGCACTGACGTGTTGGGTGATGCCACCGGCTTCACTCTCGACGACGTTGGTCTTGCGGATGTAGTCGAGCAGCGTCGATTTACCGTGGTCGACATGCCCCATAACGGCAATGACGGGCGGGCGGGTGTGTATGTGTGTATCAGTTGCCATAGACGTAAAAATACGCGCCCGAGCGACGCGGCACTGTGTGCGGGGGAGCCCCGTAACGTGCTAGCTAGTATGCAACGACTCCCGTGCTTTATCAAGAGCTTCCGCTTCTTCCTCGGTCAGCTCGTACTCACTCGCAAAGTCAACGAGTGTTTTGCTAAAGATACTGACGCTCTCGCGTGCGTGGAGTGTTGAAATAATCACGCCGCTACCGTCTTCGCTTACAAATGCAGCTGCGAAGCTTGGTTTGCTCGCACCGTGACCCGCAAAGGGGTTAAATTTTACCAATCCCACGCCGCTGATACTCCCGCGCATGCGGGTGTCGAGCGTTGCGAGAGTGCCGCGTGTCGCATCGCGAAATGCCACGAATTCTTCGTAGTCACGCGCGATGCGCGCAATATGCTGTTCGAGGTTTTCTCCTTTGCTACCACGCGTTGCGCGACGGAGGCGCCATTCAAGTAGTCCGTTCCAGATAAGCAGCAGGACGACTCCACCAAGGGCAATGAGGGGCAGTAAGTCAGTGAGCTGCGTCCAGATGTCTGCTGATACCATGCTGTCCATGCGCGGCATTGTAGCATGGACATTACCGCTTTGCTGCTTACAATGGTGAGCACATATGTCGAGTGATACACAGCCACGCATTTTTCTTGATTACGCCGCAGCGACGCCGGTGAGCGCGGTGGCGCGCGAGGCGTACGCGCAGACGCAAGAGGCTTTTGCAAACCCGCAGGCACTGTATGCTGAAGGGCTTGCAGCTGCACGCATTCGCGATGACGCGCGACGCAGCATTGCGCAGCACATGGCGGTCAAGTCTCGCGAACTCACCTTTACCTCCGGCGGTACTGAGGGTAACAACCTCGCCATTGCAGGGTTCCTGTTGGCACTTGAAGCGCAGGGAGCTGCACTGTCGGCGTGTCATGTGGTGCTCAGCAGCATTGAGCATCCGTCAGTAGCCGACGTGGTGACGCCATTTGTGCGGCGCGGGCTTGCTGTTGACTATGTCGCGCCGTCGGCAGACGGCACTATTCGCCCTGAGGCAGTTGCTGCGGCACTCAAGCCAAATACCGTGCTCGTCTCAGTTGCGTTGGTTAACAGCGAGATCGGCACCATACAGCCACTCCATGCAATTGGGCAGGTTGTGCATCAGCACACACCACGCAGTGCGGGCGTGCCACTCCCGCGCACGATGGTGCACACGGACGCCTGTCAGGCAGCACTCGTGTCGCTCGTGCCACACGGTCTCAATGTTGACTTGATGACACTCGACTCGGGCAAATGCTATGGCCCGCGCGGGGTGGGGGTGTTGTATGCAGCACCCGACGTTACACTTGAGCCGGTGATTCGCGGAGGCAGTCAGGAGAATGGGCTGCGACCCGGAACTGAAAATACCGCACTTATTGCCGGCTTTGCCGCTGCGTTTGATGAAGTCACCACAACGCGTACCGAGCAGGCGGCACACTACAGTGAACTGCGCGTAGCGTGCCTGCAGGGCATTCGTGAGCGATTTTCTGATGCTGTCATTAACGGCACTGCCGCAAAGCAGTCACCGCATATCGTCAACGTGTCAATTCCTGATATCGACGCAGAGTACATCGCGCTGTATGTTGATCAGCGCGGTGTGGCACTCTCTACAAAGAGCGCCTGCCTAGAGCGTGCCGATCAGAAAGCGTCACACGTCGTGGCTGCGCTGACCGGTACTGATGATGCATGGCGCGCGCAGACCGCACTACGTCTTTCATTCGGACGTGCGACGATGACGACGGAAATTGAACGTGCACTCGACTGTATTGCTGAGGGTGTCAAGACGTATCGCTCCTTTGCAACGCGGTAACGGTAAGGAGTGCAGGCACTATACGTCTGTACGGGCACGCATTTGGCGCAGCCGTGCCTTCGCGGTACTATACTGATATGAATCTCGAGCAGCTCAACAAGTCACAAATCGTACTCCTGACGCTGCTCGTCTCGTTTGTTACCTCTATTGCCACCGGCATTGTTACGGTGTCACTGGTTGAAAAAGCGCCAACTGATGTGACGCGCGTGGTGCAGCGTGTGGTTGAGCGGACCGTTGAACAGGTGGCGCCCGCAGACCAACAGGCAACCGTGATTACGAAAGAAAAAACGGTGATTGTACGGGAGGCAGACCTCATTGCCGCAGCAGTGGCACAAAATAAGTCACGCATTATTGCAATACGCAGTGGAAGTACGGGTGCAGTTGTTACGTACGGCGTGCGCATTGATGCGTCGGGCACGATCGCCACAGACGCCGGCGCGCTGGTAGCATCCGGTGCATACTACGTCGCTGCGGAAGAGGAAACACGTGTGCCGCTCTCTGTTGTTGCTGACGGTGGCGCACGCGGCGTTGCATTGCTCGCACCACCACAAGACGAGACATTGCCGCAGGAAGCGGTAACGCCATCGGAGATACCACTACAGCTCGGTCAAACGGTGGTTGCGCTTGTCGGCGGGGAAACTATTGCCACCGGTTTGGTCTCGGCGCTGGGTGATGGCGGATATGTTGAAACAGATATTGATCCGAAGTACATTGTATCGGGAACGGTGTTAATCAATGTTGACGGCGAAGCAATCGGCATTAGCACTCATGCATCACGAGAGCATGCCCCCGCAGCATTCGTTCCCATTCGCGCCGTTGTCGCGCTCTTGACTGCCACCGGCGCAGAGGGCGATACACCGGCAGACACCGGTGGCGCAACCACCACAGCTGCACAGGCACGGTAAGTGCCGAAAGCGCACACACGTGCCATTGGTGCAGTCATCACACACTATTTTTGTATGCCATTTCAAAATTTCACCACAAAAGCCAAGGAAGCAATTCATCGGGCACACCAGCTCGCGATTGAGCGTGGACAGAGCCACGTGAACCCACTGCACTTGCTTGCGGCACTTTTGCTGCAAGATGAGAGTATGACGATCTCCATTTTGGAGCGTCTGGAAATTGACACGATCCACCTCACCGATGCTATTCTTGAATCGCTCGACGGGGGAGAGGGCGGTGCAACGATGTCGCCATCATTCCAGCTCTACCTGACGCCGGAGCTTGCGCAGGTGCTGCAAGATGGTGCGCCGCGCATTGCCTCCTCGTTTGACGATCAGTTTGTATCTACTGAGCACCTCCTGTTGGCGATTCTCGATAATCCGGGAACTGCAGCAGACGTACTCGCACAATTTCAGATTAACCGCGATGATGTTGCGCACATCTATACGGATATCAAAGAGGGCAAAATTACCGACATGGAGCAGCCAAAGCAAAATCGTGCACTGGCGCGCTTCACGCGCAGTCTGACTGATTTGGCGCGCAACAATAAGCTTGATCCGGTTATCGGCCGCGATCGGGAAATTACCCGCGTCATTCAAATTTTGTCGCGTCGCACCAAGAACAATCCGATACTTATCGGGGAGGCGGGTGTCGGTAAAACGGCAATTGCCGAAGGGCTTGCGCAGCGCATGGCAAGCGGCGATGTACCCGAATCACTCAAAGAGAAAGAGCTCGTATCACTTGATCTCGGGCTGCTCATTGCCGGCACGAAGTTTCGCGGCGAATTTGAAGAGCGGCTCAAGTCCATCATGAAAGAAGTTGAACGCGCCGAAGGCGACATCATTCTGTTTATTGATGAAATCCACACCATCGTGGGCGCCGGCGCTGCCGAAGGGGCACAGGATGCCGCAAACATGCTCAAACCTGCACTGGCACGCGGGGAGTTGCGCGTGATCGGTGCCACCACGCTCAATGAGTACCAAAAGCACATCGAGCGCGATGCGGCACTGACCCGACGCTTCCAGCCCGTCCACGTTAATGAGCCCTCAATTGAAGACGCGATTGCCATTATGCGCGGGCTTAAAGAGAAGTACGAGCTCTACCACGGCGTGCGCATTACCGATGACGCAATTGTTGCATCTGTTGAACTCTCAAGCCGCTACCTTACGGAGCGGTACCTACCCGACAAAGCAGTTGACCTCATTGACGAGGCGGCAAGTGCACTTCGCATTTCGCTCGAAAACAAGCCACCAAAACTTGAAGAGGCACATCGCAAAATTATGCGCCTCGAAATTGAACGTGAGGCACTGCGCAAAGACATCGAAGAAGGGGAGAAGGGTGCCAAAACGCGCATCAAAACAGTTGAAAAAGAGATTGCCGATCTGAAAGAAGATACCCACGAGCTTGAGGTGAAGTGGAAAAACGAAAAAGAAACCCTAACGGCAATTAAAGAGATCAAGCGCGAACTGGAAGAGCTGCGCATTGAAGCTGACGGCGCTGAGGCAGTTGCCGATCTTTCACGTGCTGCTGAAATCAGGTACGGTCGTGTTCCCGAACTGGAGAAGGAGCTCAAGACAAAAATGAAGCGTCTGGCTAAGTTGCAGAGCTCGCGCCGCATTCTGCGCGAAGAAATTACCGATGAGGATGTGGCGGATGTCGTATCACGATGGACGGGCATTCCCGTATCACGCATGCTCGAAGAAGAGATCAGTAAGCTGGCGCGCATGGAAGACGCACTCAAGAAGCGCATTGTGGGTCAGGATGATGCGGTGCAGCGTGTTGCCGATGCGGTTAAGCGTTCGCGTGTTGGTATTGCCGACCCGAATCGCCCAATCGGCTCATTCCTATTCTTGGGGCCGACGGGTGTCGGTAAGACCGAACTCACGAAAGGCTTGGCAGAGTTTATGTTCGACGATGAGCAGGCACTCATTCGCGTGGACATGTCTGAATTCATGGAGAAACATTCGGTGTCGAAAATGATCGGCTCACCACCAGGCTACGTCGGCCACGATGAAGGCGGATCGCTGACTGAACAGGTGCGCCACCGACCGTACTCTGTGCTGCTCTTCGACGAAATTGAAAAAGCACACCCAGAGGTGTTTAACATTCTGCTCCAAGTTCTGGATAACGGCCGCCTGACCGATGCGAAGGGGCGCACCGTGAACTTCAAAAACACGATTATCATTATGACGAGCAACCTTGGTGCTGAGCATATCGACAAGATGTCGCAGCTCGGATTTGCGGCCGATCAGGGCGAGCAGGCGCAGTATGCACACTCGAAGGACAAAGTGATGAAGACACTGCGTGACTTTTTCCGTCCGGAATTCCTCAATCGCCTTGATGAAATCATCCTCTTCGACATTCTTTCGGAAGCGGCCGTTAAGAATATTGTCAAAATGCAGGTAGACATTGTCGCCAAGCGCCTTGCCGAGAAGAACATCACGTTGCAGCTTTCTGCTCCGGCGCTCGAGTATTTGGCAAAGCGCGGATACGATCCACACTATGGTGCCCGTCCACTCAAGCGCCTCATTCAGAGTAAAATCCTCACACCGATCGCAACCATGATGGTGTCTGAGGGCATGCTCGCTGGCGGGGTAGTGAAGGTTGGTGTTAAGGGTGACGAATTTACATTTAACGCCAAGAAAAATACAACGCGCAAACGTGCTCACAAAAAGCGAACGCCGCAGGCAGTTGCCTCGCGTTAGGAGTTTGGTACACTTGGGCGGCTACTCATTACGGAGCATGCGCGTTCGAGATGCGCGCGAAATGCGTCGGTGGCAGAGTGGTCAAATGCACGAGGCTGTAAACCTCGCGACTTCGGTCTACGGGGGTTCGAATCCCTCCCGGCGCACCATATGAAAAGCGCTAGCAGCTCTTGCTAGCGCTTTTCATAACTACCCACACAGCCACTGTGTCACCACTGCGAAAGTGCTACTATACAGGCATGCGAATAGCCCTTCTGACACTTGCCATGAGTGTAGCGCTGAGTCTGCCGACGATTGCATTTGCGCAACTCGTGCCGTGTGATGGCGTCAACACAAAGTGTGACTTTGCAGCGCTCATCACACTGTTTGACAATATCCTGAACTTTCTCATTCTCATTTCGATTCCCATCGCCGCCGTGATGTTTGCGTATGCCGGCTGGCTCTATCTGTCGGCAGGTGGCAATACCGAAAAGGTCAAAAAAGCACACGGCATTTTTGCCGCCGTGGCGATTGGTATCATCATCATTTTGGTTGCGTGGCTTATCGTTAACACCATTCTCGAAGTGTTTACGGGAGAGGGTCTTGATGATCGCCAAGACCAGTTTCCACAGAGCGTTGACACTGCGCGGCGGATTGGGTAATGTAGGGCAACTATGTCACAGGATAAATTGAAAAAGCTGGCGTGCAGCGACTGTAAGCGCATTAATTACTGGACGTCACGTCGTATTAAGGGTGAAAATCTCGAGAAGCTAGAGCTCAACAAGTTCTGTAAGTGGTGCCGCAAGAAAAGCCCGCACAAAGAGCTGAAGAAGTAAGCAGAGTTTGATATAGTGTGAGAGCTCCACCACGGAGCTCTTTTTCACGGGCGATTAGTTAAGTGGTATAACTTCGGTCTCCAAAACCGACGTCGGGGGTTCGATTCCCTCATCGCCCGCCTGAAACGTTACGACCGAAGCATGTCTTCGGTCTTTTACATTTCACGGCGATGAGGGAATCGAAAAGAGTCGCTGGTATACAAGAGCTGCCTGTGGCAGCGGCTTGTCAGCGACGTCGGGGTCGCGTCGCTTAGTATTTTACGAGCGATAGTGATGTAAAATACTTAGCAAAGGTGACCGATTCCCTCAAGTCACCAGTAGTGTGGGAATCGAAAAGAGGACTAAATCACTCATATGACGTCATATGAGTGATTTATGCCAAAAACTCGCGTATTCGTGCATCAATCTCTTGTATCTGTGCAGGTGTAAACCACTCAATAGCTTCATTTCGTTTAAACCAAGTACGCTGGCGTTTCGCATACTTCCAATCATCTCGCTCAATACACTCGCGCAATTCCTGTTCATCAATTTCGCCACGCAAAAAGTGCGCCAGATGTTTGTACTCAAGACCAAGCTCTTCCATGCGCGCATAGGAAAGACCGTGCACATGCAGATGCCGTGCCTCATCAATCATGCCGCGAGAGAGCCGTTCGGTAGTGCGTTGTCGAATGCGCGCCTTCAGTTCAGCATCGGTGAGTGCGATGCCAATCCAGAGTATGGATACACCAGCAGGGAGGTGCAGTGCGGCTTCGCTCGTCTGCGGCGCAGTTGCAATTTCAAGTGCACGCACAATACGTCGGTGCAGTGTATGTTCGCCCTTGCGCGCCAAATCAGCAGCGCGTGCGGGATCGATAGTGTTCAGACGCTCAAATAGCCCGTGCGCGGGAACAGCGTCCAGCTCATCGCGGAGCGCCTCATTGGGTGGCACGGCACCGAGTGCGACGCGACCCAATAGGGCATCGATATAGAATCCTGTGCCGCCGACGACAAAGGGAAGGTGATCTCGTTGCCAAATGCCGCGCAGGGCATTTCGCCCGTCGCGCACAAAGTCAGCCGCAGTGTAACGCTCACGCGGGTCAGCAATGTCGATGCAGTGATGTGGTATACGACGTTGTTCATCGGACGTTACTTTACCCGTGGCAATATCAAGACCGCGGTATACATGACGCGAGTCGGCCGAGATAATCTCTCCGCTGTATGTCTGTGCAAGATCAAGCGCCAATGCGCTTTTCCCCGATGCGTTGGTGCCTACAAGTGCGACAACTTTTGACTTCATGTGCACATCATGCGCACGTGCGCTCGCAAGTGCAAGTGTGTATTGCCGCGCGGGCGTCACAGCCGCTTGTCGCGTATAATTGAGCAACGTATGCGTACCTTGGAGGAGAATGTTGAAAAAATGGTCAATGCGGCATACGTAAAGACCCATTTTTCTCGCGATCTCATCGCGCTCTTTGGTAACCGCACACTCATGCGCATTTCACTCGGTGTGCTTGGTGTCTTTCTTCCCATTTTTTTCTACAAGGAGTTTAACTACGATCTCGAAGTCGTACTGGCAATTTTCATTGCACTGTACGCGCTCTACATGCTTTTTATCCCCGTCGGTGTGCAAATTCTCTCACGCATCGGGACACGAAAAATGATCATGCTCGGTATGTGTTTTGGGCTCGTTTCAATTATGGCATTGTACTTTTTCCCGCTTCACCCCGCAATTGCGGCAGTGGCCTACGTCATTACGAATGCAATTCACCGCACTCTCTACTGGGTACCGTACCACGTTGATCTCTCGCATGCTCTCGACAAGACCATGCGCGGGCGGCAATTGGCTATTTTGGGGAACATTGCCAGCGTGATCTTGGTGCTCGTTCCGCTGGCTGGCGGCGTCATCATCACCGCCTTTGGCTTCAGCACCGTCTTTCTTATCTCAATCTGCATTATGCTCATTTCGATGGCGCCATTGTGGTTTCTCAACACCACGTTTGAACAATATAGTTGGCGCTACATTGAAACCTTCAAGCACTTGTTTGCACGACGCAACCGCGCATTGTTTTTAGCGCACGCCTCAAATGGCGCGCAAGGGGCTGTGACACTGTTCTTCTGGCCGGTGTACGTCTTCATGTTGCTTGATGAGCGCTACACAGTACTGGGATTGATTGCGTCACTGACAATTGTGGTGGTTGTTGCGCTGCGCTGGCTCATCGGAGAGCTCTTTGACCGGTGGAGCCACGAACGCGTGCTCATGGTTGGTGTGCTCATGGCAACGACGGGGTGGATCAGTAAAATATTTGTGCAGACACCATTTCAGGTGATGGCCGCCGACAGCTATCATAACGCCGGCCGGACCGTGAATACACTTTCATTTGATGCGGTGACGTATGAGCAGTCTGCAGACAACGGGCGCTATGTTGATGAGTACACAGCCCTCAAAGAGATGGCGCTCTCACTCGGACGAGTGGCGATGCTCTTAGTCATTTTTGCCCTTGCATCACTCGTTGATATTCGCATCGTTTTCGTCATTGCGGCAACAGTTGCACTGTTTATGCTCGTTTTGAATAAGAAAGTGTCGCTCTACTAGCTACCATATGAAAAGGGCGGAAGCTCTGCGTGTGCAGTACTTCCGCCCCTGTCGTCATTGTGCGTGATGCGGCTTGCCGGCGTGGCGTCTTTTGCGCTCGACGATGACGTTTGCCATACGATGCTCGGTCTCCCCAGGGTAGCACCCAGAAGAAACGGCATGCGTCGCAACGTCGCCGTCGATGAGGCGAGTGATGTTGTTACTCCTCACGCGCTGTTTCAACTGCGCTCGTGCGCGTTGCCGGCTACCTTTCCCGCTCTTCTTACCCACGTGTTCCTCCTTGTGTGGGGTTAACGACATAGTGGAGAGTACGCCGACATTTGGGGTGCGTCAAGTAGCTACTGCACCATCTCGTCCACCACTGCTTTTACAAGCGCTCCGTCTGCATCTCCGTGGAGCTCCTTCATGACCGCACCAACGAGGATCCCTTTCTTGCTCGGGTCAATAGTGCCCAGTTCATCCATTTTCGTGCGCGCGACACGCACGATGTCTTCACGTGAGGCTTGGGCAGGCAGGTAGTCTTCAAGTACGGCGAGCTCGGCTTTTTCTCTCTCTGCTAAATCTGCACGGCCGCCTGATTCAAATTGCTCAATTGAGTCACGTCGCTGCTTAACCGCTCGTTTAATCACCGCCGTCGCTGCGTCGTCATCGAGCACTTCGTCGGGTTTGTGTTTATTCGCCACCAGTTCATTAGTAAACGCTGACAGGAGGCTGCGCAGTGTGGTGAGGCGCACCTCGTCGCGTGCTTTCAGTGCTGTACGCATATCGTCTTTAATGGTCGTATGAAGCATAGGTGTGCATTATAGCATCTCGGTGTGACTGCGTAATGCGGTACAATACAGAGCAATGACAGACACACATCCGTGGCATAGCTACCCAGCCGAGAAAGCACTTGCCGTACTGGGGACGGACGGCCGTAGCGGTCTCTCGTCGGCGCGCGTTGAAAAAAAGCGGACACAGTACGGCCGCAATGCATTGCCGAAAGAAGAGCGATTTCGCATTCTACGCTCGATTTACGGGCAACTCAAAAGCCCGCTTTCGATTGTCTTCATTGGTGCAGGTGTTGCTACGCTCTTCCTGCACGAATACCTTGATGCCGTCGTTATTGCCATCGCGCTGGTAATAAACGTTGTCGTTGGTGTGCTGCAGGAGGGAAAAGCGGCCCGCATTTTCGATGTACTCGCACAGTCGCAGGAAGAGTTTGCAACCGTGCTTCGTGACGGTAAGCGACAGATGATTCCCACTGATGAAGTCGTGGTCGGCGACATTATTGTGCTAACAACCGGCGGTGTGGTGCCGGCTGACGCACGGGTACTGACCGCAGACGAGCTCAGTAACAATGAAGCGGCACTCACCGGTGAGTGGTTGCCGGTGAAAAAAGAAGCGAAAGCGCTTGGTCGCGCGCTGCCGGCATCGGAGCAGACGAACATGGTCTGGATGGGAACGCTCGTTGCGGAAGGGACAGGAACGGCGGTGGTCACTGCGGTTGGACAAGAGGCGCGCTTTGGGCAAATCGCCGAAAAAACGAATCGGGAACTCGACGCCCTGACGCCACTGCAGAAGAGTATTCGGCGACTCGCTCATTTCCTCATCGGTGTCATTTTCATTGCCATTGTCGTGATTGTGGTCTTTGGCATACTTCGCGGTGAGTCATTGGCAGCAATGCTGCTGCTGGCGATTGCCGTTGCCGTTGCGGCAATGCCTGGAGGGCTACCGGCAGCTGTCACCGTGGTCTTGGCGCTAGGAATGGAAGCCATTCTCCGCAAAGGCGGTCTGGTGAAGAGTCTCCTCGCAGCCGAGACACTCGGCTCGACGACGGTGGTGCTTACCGACAAAACCGGAACGCTCACCCAAGGGCGCATGATATTGAGCAATTTTTATACGGCGCAAGGCATTGAGAATGAACAGACTGAACCGGAAGGCGATAACCGCGAACTGCTTAAAATGGCCGTGCTGGCATCAGATGCATTTATTGAGGAAGATCCGAAAGAAACTGGCACGCTTATTGTGCAGGGGCGACCGCTCGAAAAGGCGATTATCGAAGCCGGCCTTGAAGCCGGCCTATCGCAAAAGGAGCTTTTTGCAAACGGCAATGAGCGGTTGCAGCTCGTGCAGTTTGAAACGCGTCGTCGTTTTGCGATCTCACTTAATGAGTCGCCCCAACGAGGGAATCGACTATACTTTTCTGGCTCACCCGAGTACCTTCTTGCACGGTCACAGAAATTTTTTTATGACGGACGTGAGCGCAAACTCACCGACGAGATGCGTGAGCGCATTGCCAAAACACAAAAGGATATCTCAGCTGAAGGCATGCGCTTTACTGCTATTGCGTACATGCGCACGACTGAAGCGGCAGTCCCTGAGAAGCTCAAGGAGGCGGAAGGGGCACAGGAATTTGTCTTTGTCGGGCTGTTGGCATTTGCCGACGCTGTTCGTCCCGATGTTGCCGAATCCATTGCGGTAACACAGCAGGCGGGTGCACGTGTGATTATGGCAACCGGCGACTATCCCGAAACGGCGCGGGCGATTGCGTACGAAGTTGGTATTGTCACTAAGCAGGACGCACCAATTCTCACTGGCGCGGATATTTCGCAGTATGATGACGAGCAGCTTCTCAAAGCACTCCAGAAACACAGCATTGTTGCACGTGTACTGCCGGAACAAAAGCTGCGCATGGCGCATGTGTTGCGTAACAGCGGGGAAGTAGTGGCGATGACGGGTGATGGGGTGAACGACGCGCCGGCACTTGCCGCTGCAGACATTGGCGTTGCTGTTGGCAGTGGTACTGATGTCGCCAAGGCAGCAGCCGACGTGATTCTCATTGAGAATAGCTTTTCCGTTATTACTACCGCTATTGCCGAGGGACGTCGCATCATTGCAAACCTGCGTAAAATTGTTGCATTCTTACTCTCGACGGGTTTTAGCGAAATTGTCGTCATTAGTGGTGCGCTGGCAATTGGCTCGCCTGTGCCGTTGCTTCCCACACAGATTCTCTGGGCGAACCTTGTACAAGAAGGTTTTATGAGTTTTCCATTTGCATTTGAGCCACGTGAGAAAGACGCCATGACAACACAGCCGCAACGCAGCGGCATTAATCGCATTATGACCAGCAGCGTACGCTGGTTGATCCTCATCGTCAGCGGTATTACGGGATTACTACTGTTCGGCCTCTTTTTACTGCTCTCATGGGCGCACACCCCCATCGAAGAGATACGCACGGTGATGTTTGTCGCCCTGTCAATCGGCTCGATGTTCTTCGCCTTTTCATTCAAGAATCTACACGAACCCATATGGCGCATTCAACTCTTTTCAAACCGCTACCTCCTCGCCGCGCTTGTGGCCAGCTTTGCGCTTCTCCTTGCTGCGTTGACTTTTGCGCCGCTGGTAACACTCTTGTCGCTTGAGCCGATGACCTGGGGCGAAGTCGGCCTACTGGTGATTTTTGGTATAGTAAATCTCACCCTCGTCGAAACGGTAAAATTCCTCGTTAATCGCCGCCGCCTGCAGTCGTGATACAATGACCGCTATGGATACAATGACCGTTGGTATCGGCATTATTGTCGCACTTTTTGCAGCTATTCTCGCGATGTTGGTGCTGATATGGCGCCGTGGCAGCGAGAGTGGCGACTCGCAGAGTATGCTGCTGATGCAACGCGAGATTCAAGAGCTACGCGCAACGCTTGATAAGCGTATGGGGGAGACCACGCATTCAATGCATGAGTCAGTGAAGACGCAATTTAGCGAATCGCAAAAGCTAATCAACGAAATTAACCGCTCCGTCAATGAGCAATTGCAGAATGTGGTGAAAGGGGTGAGTGAAGTCTCTGAATCATCGAAACAGGTATTTACCGTTGCCGAGCAGCTGCAAAATCTCGAAAAGGTACTCAAGCACCAAAAGCAGCGCGGTAACCTCGGCGAGGCATCACTGCAGCTCGCTTTGGAGAATATGCTGCCGGCAACGGCGTACAAACTCCAGTATCGTTTCGAAGATGGCAACGCTGTTGATGCTGCTATCATCACGCGCGACGGTATTATCCCCGTTGATGCAAAGTTCTCGCTCGATAACTACCGCCGGCTGGTTGATGCACCGGACGAGGAGCGCGCTGATCTCGAGAAAGAGTTTAAAAACGATCTTAAAAAGCGCATTGATGAGACGGCGAAGTATATTCGCCCGAAGGAAAACACTCTACCCTTTGCCTTTATGTACATTCCTGCCGAAGCGATTTACTACGACCTGCTGGTAAACGAAGTCGGCTCGGTCAAAGTGAATACGCGTTCGCTCATCGACTATGCCTACAAAGACAAGAATGTCATCATCGTGTCGCCGACAACGTTTGCTGCATACCTGCAGTCGGTCTTGTACGGCTTTAACGCCTTTAAAATTGAAGAGTCGGCAAAATTGATTGGAAAGCGCATCGAAGACTTGCGGCGGCACATGTCAGCGTACGATGAGTACTTCAAAAAGTTGGGTAATTCGCTCGGCGTGACGGTTGGGCACTATAATGCGGCGCAAGGCGAGTTGAAAAAGATCGATAAAGACGTGGTGCGCATTACCGGTGAAAGTGCCGATATCGCGCCACTGGAGCTCGAGCGACCCGTGAGGGACGACGAATAACTTGCGTTTTAGGGCTTTTTTGCTACTATTTCCCAACTATGGCAGAAGCAAAGAAGGCCACAGCGAAAAAGGCAACACCGAAAACAGCGGCAAAAAAGGCGCCGGCGAAGAAGAGTGCTGCTAAAAAAACACCGTCAAAGAAAACGGCTGAAAAGAAAAGCGGTGCGCTTGCCATTATTGCTACAGGTGGTAAGCAGTACATTGTCCGCGAGGGGGACACCATCAACATTGAAAAGCTTGCAGGAGAGCGAAAAGAGGGCGCAAAAATCGAATTCAAGGAGGTACTGCTCGTTGACGACGGCACGACCACGAAAGTCGGCACACCAACTGTTGCCGGCGCAAAAGTGTCAGCTGAGTGTGTGGAAGAGGGTCGCGGCAAAAAGGTGTCAGTGATTCGCTTCCGTGCGAAGAGTCGCTACTTCAAAAATCGCGGGCATCGACAGCCGTACACACGCGTGCGCATCACCGCGATTGCCTAGCAAAAAAACACCCTCGGAGACACCGAGGGTTTTTACGTGCGCGTACGATTCGTGAGGGCGCTTGAGAGCGTGCGCGGATCTGCGTACTCAAGTTCCGAGCCGGTGGAGAGGCCGCGTCCGAGTACCGTCAGCGATACGTTCGCAAGTTCAGATTGGGCACCAAGCACGCCACTGAGGTGTTCGGTTGTGTGTTCACCGTTAGGGGTTGCTGATAGCGCCAGAATGATTTCCTGCAACTCAGTAGCGTGGGTGGTGCACTGCTGTAGCAGTTCGCGCTCGCGGATCACGGGTTGTGTGCGTGTTTGTGTCAGCGACAGCGCACCACCTAACACAAAGTACTGCCCATGGTAGGAACCGCTTTTTTCAATAGAATCAACATCGGTATCTTTCTCCACAATAAGCAGCTGGGTGCGGTCACGGTTCGGATCAGCGCAAATGGCGCAGACTGTGCCGTCGAGTGCCGCGTAGCGCATACACTGTGCGCACTGATGTATTGCTGCGACGACATCGCTGATGGCGCGGGTGAGAGCACTTCGGTAGCGCTCGTCTTGTCGCAAGAGAAAGTATACAAAGCGCCGCGCCTGTCGTGGTCCGATACCGGGAAAGCGTACAAAAAGTTCAGTCAGCTTATCAATTTCAGACATACCTAGAATTCGTCGTCAGCGTCAGCCGTGGTCGCCGCAAAATCGCCAAAGTCACTGCGTTCGACGGAAACGAAAGTGGCCTTTTTGTCATCAAAGTACAATTCGACTTTACCAACGGGACCATTACGGTGTTTTTCGATAAGGATGTCGGCAATGTTCGGTCGGTCGGAATCTTCGCGCATCTTGTCTTCGCGATGAATAAACATCACTACGTCGGCGTCCTGTTCAATCGAACCTGAATCACGAAGGTCCGACAAGCGCGGGCGATCGCGCCGCTGTTCCACTGCACGGGAGAGCTGTGATAGGGCAATAACGGGCACATCGAGCTCGCGGGCCATCGCTTTGAGTGAGCGGGAGATTTCGGTGACCTGCTGCACCATTGAGTCGCTGTTGCGTGTTGAGCCGGGCATAATGAGTTGCAGGTAGTCGACAATAACGAGCGACAATCCTTTCTCTGCCTTCAGGCGTCGGGCAATCGAACGCATCTGTAGTACGGTTCGTTCAGCTTTGTCATCAATATAAATTGGCGCGGTCGAGAGGTGATCCATAGCGTTGCGAATCTGGTCGTACTCGTTGTCGGAAGAGAGTTTACCAGTACGCAGGCGCCACGAATCGACGCCGGCTTCAGCGGCAAGCATGCGGTCAGTGAGCTGCTGCGCACTCATTTCAAGAGAAAAGAGACCGACCGCATTACCGTGCTCAATGGCGGTTTTTCGCGCGATATCAAGTGCGAGCGAGGTTTTACCAAACGACGGACGTGCCGCAAGAATAATGAGGTCAGATTTCTGCAAACCGGCGAGGAGGCTATCGAGCTCTTTGAATCCCGTATGAATACCGCGCAGCTCATCTTTGTTTTCCTGCAGTGCTTCGAGGCGCTTCCATGCATCTTTCAACTCGTCACCGATAGACGAGAACTTCTGGAGGGTCGAGGTGTTGGCGATCCGAAAGACGGTCGACTGTGCCTCGTCGAGCAGCGCTTCAATTTCCGAGTCTTCTTGGTAGCCGAGCTCACCGATGTGATTCGCCGCATCGATAAGCTCGCGGTGGATGTGCTTTGCTTTAACGACGTTTGCATAGTGGACCGCATTGGTGGCTGCCGGCGCTGCGTTGGCAAGCTCAGCTAAGTAGCTCCGTCCGCCGATCTGTTCAAGGCGTTTTTGCGATTCGAGTCGGCCGGAGAGGGTGACGAGGTCGATCGGCTCGCCTTTGTTGAAGAGCGCGAGCATGACTTCGAATATGTCACCGTGCTTACGCGCGTAGAACGACTCAGGCGTAATGATGTCAGCAACGTCGTACATGGCGTTACTCTTGAGCATGATGGCACCAAGGAGTGCGCGCTCCGCTTCCAGATCCTGTGGCGGTATACGACTTTCTGCCATAGCGGCTATTCTACCACGAGCGCGTGCACGGGGTCGGTAGACAGGTCTGTGAGTATGTGGGCTGTGTGGGGATACCTACAGACGGCTCAGTTGTGGGCCGTTAGAGGTGTCGTCGACGTGGAATCCGTGTGCGGTAATTTCCTCGCGAAGCGTGTCGGCGTGTGCGTAATCACCGGCGGCGCGTGCGTCTTCCCGTTGGCGCACGAGCGCCTGAACAGCATCTGGGGTATCCGAGATGGCAAGATGGGTGCCGTCGCCGGCCCGCAATTGCGCCAAGGTGTCGTGTGACTGTGCAAATCCGAGGCCTAAGACACGATCCATATCGAGGATAGTGGCGCGCGTAACGGCCGGTTCAATTGACTCGTCTTTGACGAGCTCCCAGAGTAGTGAGAGCGCCTTCGGAGTGTCGAGATTGTCGCGTATGGCAGCAGCGAAACGCTTTGTGTATACGGCGTCAGGAGCGGCGTCCGTGCGTGTTACGCCGAGTACGTCAACGAAGTAGCGGTGCAGGCGTTTGAGGCTCGTGTGTGCACCGGCGAGTGCGCCCCACGTAAAGTTGGCAGGTGTTGCGTAGTGGGCAGTTAATAGCCAATAGCGGTAAGCGAGTGGCGCGTACCCGCGATCGACGAGTTGGTCGAGGTACACCATGTTGCCAACCGATTTACCGATGCGCCGTCCTTCGATGGTGATGAATGCATTGTGCAGCCAGAAACGTGCGAGCGGTGACTTACCGGTTGCCGCTTCTGATTGCGCGATCTCGTTATTGTGGTGGATTGAAATGTGGTCGATGCCACCCGTATGGATATCGATTTGTTTGCCGAGCGTACTGAGAATCATGCTGCTGCACTCAATGTGCCAACCGGGAAAGCCGGTGCCCCACGGTGAGTCCCAGCCAAGATCGGCATTGAGTTTCCAGAGTGCAAAGTCGCGCGGGTCGCGCTTTTCTTCATTTACGGACACACGTGCGCCGCTTTGCTGGTCTGACGCGGCGATACCGCCGAGCGCGCCGTAGTTCGGGAAGCGCGCCACTTCAAAGTAGACACCATCAGAGGTGGTGTACGCGTAGCCTTTTTCTTCGAGTGTCTTAATCAGCGCAATTTGTGCATCGATGTAGTCACTGGCACGCGGAAATTGCGTGTCGGTGGTTTCAATATTGAGCGCTGCAAGATCATGGAAGAAGCTCTGAGCATAGCGTTCACCGAGCGCGCGCATATTTTCGAGTGTCAGCTCCATGCCTTCGCGCTGAAGACCGAGTGTCATTTTATCCTCGCCCTCATCAGCGTCGCTCGTTAAGTGGCCGACATCGGTGATGTTGATCACTTGAGCAACGGTGTAGCCACTGTACTCAAGTGTGCGACGGATCAGATCGGCAAAAACGTACGAGCGTAGGTTGCCAATTGTTGAGCGGCCGTAGACCGTCGGTCCACAGTTATACATACGCACCGTGGTGCCGGCGCGCGGCGTGAACACATCCGTCGTGCGGGTGAGCGTGTTGAAGAAGTGCAACTCAGCGTCTTTCATGTAGCGTTCAGTATGCGTGAGCGAAGTGGCACGAGCAACCCTAGAGCCACTTTTTATGTCTAAAGAAGAAGAACATGATGAGTGTCGCCGTTCCCATAATACCGATGACGTACCAGAAGTCATACGGATCACCGACAAACGGCGTGTACAGCGTATTCATGCCGAAAATGGAGGCAAACAGCGAGAGTGGGAAGGTGACGAATGCCAAAATAGTAAAAATTTTCATTACCTCGTTTTGCTTTGTGGTGAGCAGCGAGTTATTTGTTTCACGTAATTCAGTCATGTTTTGCCAGATGCGCGTAATGTGTTTGCGGGCCCGGAAGTACATGTTTTGCACGGCACGCACCCGCGCGACGTAGTCCTCGCCGGCAAAGTCACTCACGTGGTTTTGCAGCGAATTCAACACATCTTGATGTGGATCAAGTGCTTGCTTGAGTGTCAGGATTTCTCGACCGGCACGCGAGAGCGCAACAACCATCTCTTTTTCTTTGCCTGCAAAAATGCCGCGTTCAATATGTTCGAGAGAGTCGTTTACCTCATCTATCTCCACTTCAACCGAACGATAGAGGCGTTTTGTGAGCAGTAAAAAGATATCAAACGGGTTTTCCGTGAAGGTATTCTCGCCGAGTGTCGCATTTACTTCGAAAATTTTTCGGAACTCAACGAATGCCTCGATAGGTTCGTAGCGCACGGTAATAACGAAATCGTGCCCGATAAGGAAATCAACTTCCTGCTCAGGTCCTGAGTGTGTGTGGTGAAGGTTGGGGAAGTGTAGTATGAGATACAAAAAGTGAGCGTACCGCTCGGTGCGTGGCTTTAATGTCGACGCGAGCAGTTCATCGGCGACGAGTGAGTTAATACCAAACTCGCCGGCAATGCTATTTATCTCATCAAGGCTTGGCGACTCAAGGTCAACCCACACAAGATCTTTGTATTCGTGGCGATGGAGCATGTAGCTATAGCGTACCGCCTGTTTCCTGTGGCGACCAGCACTACTGGGTGTATAACACACCTGTGTTTTTGAAAATTACTCGCACGGTGGCATAATAGGGCGATGAGATTGTACTCAATGCGCGCACTCCTCACTAGCGGTGTCATTATTGTATTTGCCTTCAGCGCGGGACTCATTGCGGGCCATCGCGGGGTATTCGCCCAGACACTTTCTGCATACGGTTTTTCAGCATTTGCAGCAGGCGCCATTTCTGATGCGCAGCCACAGGCAGACTTTTCACCTGTATGGAAAGCATGGAATGTTATTGATGAGCGTTTTGTTGATGCATACGCGACGTCAACTGACGCAATAGCAACAACGACGCCTGAGGAAGCGCAAGACCGCATCTGGGGTATGATTCAGGGGCTCGCTGGGTCCCTCAACGACCCGTATACGGTTTTCCTGCCACCATCTGAGGCTGAAGTGTTTAACGATGACATCAGCGGCAGCTTTGAAGGTGTCGGTATGGAAATTTCGATTCGCGACAACACACTCACGGTTGTTTCACCACTGAAGGGGACACCGGCGTCGGAATCGGGCATTAAAAGCGGTGACCGCATTCTGGAAATTGACGGCAAAGCAACAAAGGGCATCAGCATTGACGCGGCAGTACAGCGCATTCGAGGACCAAAAGGAACCGATGTCACGTTTACGATTCTTCGCGATGGCGCTTCCGAACTCCGCACCATCACAGTGACCCGTGACGTTATTGAAATTCCGACGATTGAAACGACGCAACTCGACAACGGCATTTTCGTCGTTGAACTGCTTAACTTCTCGGCAAAATCGCCCGACTTGTTCCGTCAGGCATTGCGTGAGTTTATCGACAGCGGTAGCGACAAGCTCGTTGTTGATCTGCGCGGTAATCCGGGAGGCTACCTCGAAGCAGCTGTTGATATGGCAAGTTGGTTCCTACCGAGCGGCAAAATTGTCGTCACTGAGGACTACGGCACCGATCAGGACACCAGCATCCACCGAAGTCGTGGCTATGATGTGTTCAACGAAAATCTGGAGTTGGTCATCCTCATTGACGGTGGTTCAGCGAGTGCCTCAGAGATTCTTGCCGGCTCGCTGCAGGAGCATGGCGTGGCAACACTGGTGGGTACGAACAGCTTTGGGAAAGGTTCAGTGCAGGAGCTCGTTGATATTACCCCCGACACATCACTGAAACTCACGGTCGCCCGATGGCTTTTGGCAGGCGATGTATTTATCACGCGCGAAGGCATCGAACCTGACATTGTCGTTACTATTCCCGATGACGCAGACCCCGACACCGACTACATACTCGACGCGGCGGTGGAATTCTTGCAGAACTCTTAGGTTTGCGTAGTATAAGAGCGTTACTGTAATCAACACAGCACCATGAAAGTGATTTTACGAAAGAATGTACCGAATGTCGGCAGCAAACATGACATCAAAGACGTGTCTGATGGCTACGCGCAGAATTTTTTGATTCGTCGCGGACTTGCCGATGTGGCCACGCCTGAGCGTATTGCCAAAGCACAGCGTTCGGCCGAGCACACCGCGCAGGAAAAAGAAGCAACCACTGAGGCCCTTAAGAGTGGTATTGCGTCTCTCAAAGACGGGGTGACCATTACCGCAAAAGCAAATGAACAGGGTCACCTTTTTGAAGGCGTGCATGAAGATGACATCGCCGACGCGCTTAGCAAGAACATGAATGTGGCGGTGAACGCAGGCAGCATTGTACTCGACGCCGCCATTAAAGAAGTAGGAGAACACACCGCCGCAGTGAAAGTTGGTACTGAATCACTCAAGGTTACTGTGGTGGTTGTCGCGAGTGAGTAACAAACCAATTTCCTGATCCACACACAAAAACGCGCCGGGGGCGCGTTTTTGTTTTGAGGTTTTGAGAGTATTTCGGGTGGCGCTAGGCGATAACGTCAACGATGCGCTTTTGAACGGTGGTGCCGTTAAAGCGGGTGCGACGTGCGCTGCGGAACTTCACAATGCCGTTTGCGAGTGCAAAGAGCGTGTGGTCTTTACCCAGGCCGACATTTTTGCCGGGAAGAATGCGGGTACCCCGCTGGCGCACAATAATAGACCCCGTTTTTGCCGCTTGGCCGTCACCGAGTTTTGTACCCAAATATTTTGGGTTTGAATCGCGTAGGTTTTTTGCTGAACCTCCAGCTTTTCTATGTGCCATATACGCTTTGTATCAAAATGAATTATGCGCTATTCCCGTAAGACGATACAATGGTCCCGTGAATAACTGGTGGGGAAGTATACGCGAGAAAAGCGAGCAAATCAAGGCATATAGCGCCCCACTGCACGGCGATGTGCTGGCAGTGGCGCTCATTGTGCTGGTGGGCGTGAGCGCATTCGGGCTCGGGCGTCTCTCGGCATACGAACAAGCGCAACCGCCGGTGCGGATACACAGCGCCGCAACGACAGATGCTGAGCCACTGCGCATCGGCGGCATGGTGGTTGCCTCGCAACATGGCACGAAATACCACTATCCGTGGTGTGCCGGCGCGCAGGCAATGAATGAGGAAAACAAACGATGGTTTAAAACGATCGACGCAGCACGTGCCGCCGGCTATACGCCGGCAGGTAATTGCAGCGGGTTGCAGTGAGTTGGTGGTTAGCGACGGGTAGTTTATAGTTAGGTTATGTTGGTATTAGATATTGAAGCGTCAGGTACCGAGTATCAGAAACACTCCATCGTGAGTCTTGGTGCGCTCGACCTCAACAACCCCGAGAACCGTTTTTATGAGGAGTGTCGCATCTGGAATGGTGCGCATGTCATGGACGAGGCGCTTGAAGTAAACGGCTTTACCCAAGAACAGATCATTGATCCCAGTAAGCAGAGCGAACAGGAATTGATTGAGAAGTTCGTCGCATGGGCTGGCGAGCTCGCCGACCGTACCTTTGCCGGCCAAAATGTTTCATTCGACCGCGACTTCGTCAAAGCAGCGTGTCAGCGTGCCGGTCTCAACTACACGTTTGCCTATCGCACCATTGATAGCCATTCACTTGCGTGGATGCACATGATCAAGCGGGGTATGACACCACCTATTGATGCAGAGCATCACCGTAGCGCACTGAATTTAGACGCCGTGTTGAATTATACCGGCATCCCGAACGAGCCCGAGCCGCACAACGCTCTCACGGGGGCACTCAGTCACGCTGAAGTCATCTCGCGCCTGCTTTACGACAAGAAGTTACTCCCCGAATTTGAGCAGTACGATATCCCATGGCAGTAAGGTACAATACAGACTAATCAGTAGCATTATATTCATATGGAATTTGTACTTATTGTTATTCTCGCCATTGCTATCGCGGTGGCAATCTTGCGACAGGTTAACCAGTATGAGCGCGGGGTGATGTTCACCATGGGGCGTTACACCGGCCTGCGTGAGGCAGGATGGCGCATTGTCATTCCCGTCTTTCAGCGTATGGAGAAGGTGGATATGCGAGTGAAAGCAGTCGACGTGCCGCAGCAACAGGCAATTACCAAAGACAACATCGCCGTTGGTGTTAATGCCGTTATTTACTACAAAGTAACCGATGCTGACAAGGCAGTGCTGAACGTCGAAGACTACTTCTTTGCGATGAGTCAGCTTGCGCAGACAACTATGCGCAATGTTGTCGGTGAGGTTGAGCTCGATGAGTTGCTCGCCGGTCGCGATCGTATCTCGGAACGCATCCGTTCGATCGTTGATGAGGCAAGTGACGAGTGGGGTATCAAGGTAGACAACGTAGAGCTCAAAGACGTAATTTTGCCGGGCGAAATGGAGCGTACTATTGCAAAACAGGCTGAGGCTGAGCGCGAAAAACGTGCGGTCATCATCAAGGCCGAGGGAGAGGTTATGGCAGCCGAGAACATGGCAAAAGCCGCCGGCATTCTCTCGGGTGCGACAGGAGCACTCCACCTGCGCACTCTACAGTCACTCAACGACCTAAGCTCAGACCAGAGTAATACGGTTGTCTTTGCCACACCAATTGAGGTGCTGCGCGCATTTGAGAACTTTAGCACCAAATAGCCGTGGCGGACGCCGGTGACATATACGCACAGTTTCGCGCTGCGCTGCGTGAGCGACACATTACGTGCGATGACGCACCAGAAACACTGACGCGCTATGCGACTGATGAGAGCGTGTTTGCCGTTATGCCAAAGCTCGTCGTATTTCCGCGTACGGCTGCAGAGGTTGAGCACATTGTAGCGTGTGCCAATGAGATTGATCCCGAGGGCACGACGTTATCGTTAACCGCGCGCGCTGCCGGCACCGGCCTTGCGGGCGGATCACTGAATGACTCGGTTATCATCGACATGTGCCGCCACTTCACCGAACTTGGTGCACTTGAAACGCGTAGCGACGGCACGGCGTGTGCGCGTACACAGGTTGGCGTTATGTTTCGCGACCTTGATGCATACACCAAACGCCACGGCTACTTCCTTCCGTCGTATCCTTCATCACGCGACATTTGCACCATTGGGGGAATGATTGCCAACAATGCCGCCGGTCCGTACTCGTTGAAATACGGTCACACCGCGCAGTACATTTGCTCGCTTGACGTGGTGCTGCACGATGCACATACCTACACGTTCACCGATCTCACATATGATGAGCTCAAGGCTGAGCTCAAACGAAAAGATGTCGCCGGCGATGCGTACCGCGCTGTATGGCGTATGCTCGAGGAAGAGTATGCGGCAATTACAGCAGGGAAACCAAAAGCGTCAAAAAATTCGTCAGGATATGCACTCTGGAGTGTACTGCAGGCTGACTCACTGGACGCATTCAAAAACGGAGAGGGGACTTTCTCGCTCGTACCATTGTGTGTCGGCTCGCAAGGGACGCTGGGCATCATCGTGCGCGCTGAGTGCCGCGTGATACCCGTTACGGTAGTGTCAGATTTGCTGGTGGTGCCGGTTGCAAAGGTAAAACACATCGGGGCACTCATTGAAACGACACTCGAAGCACATCCCTGCAACGTTGAGATTTTTGATAATCGAACATACGAGTTGGCCAAGCGACACCCACTCTTTTTTAAACACCGTTTTTATCCCGAGAGCTGGCGCGCATTTGTGAGCTTTCTTTGGCAGTTCGCGCGTGCCTACGTCACCGTATTTAATCGCACAACACCCGCGTTTACTGTCCTCATTACGTTTGACGCGCCGACTGTTGAAGCAGCGAATGCGGCGATTATACCAACGCGCGAGACGCTAGAGAAAAAAGGGTTCGCGGTGCATCGTATCACTAATGCACGCGCGAAAGAGATGCTGTGGAATATCCGCTTCGCAAGCTACTCACTGGCAAAACTCGGTAAGGATAACCGCCGACCGGCGGCATTTCTGGAGGATATTGTGGTACCGCCAAAGCACATGGGTGCATTCCTGAAAGAGCTCACCGCAGTACTCAAAACCTACAAGGCAGAGTACGCCATGCACGGTCACGGCGGAAACGGCCACTTTCATTTCTATCCACTGCTTGATTTCACTAACCCTGAAACACCAGACATCATCATGCGCATGGCCGAGGACGTCTTTGCGCTTGCGGAGAAATATGAAGGTGACATCTGTGGTGAGCACAATGACGGCATCATTCGAACATCGTACACAAAACAAATGTTTAGCAAACAGATGCTGTCACTTTTCCGTGATCTTGAATGCGCGTTTGACCCGCATGATCGATTTAATCCCGGCAAGAAAGTGAATCCAAAATTTGCTATCATTGAGGCAATTCGTACAACAAATTAATCACATCCCCATGCACTACCTACAGGAAGCACGTGCATTTCTTAACGATCACCGCAAAATGGTACTGACGGTGCTTGATGAAAACGGCCACCCGAATTCGTCACTGATGCTCTACGCAGCCGATGACGACCTCACTATCTATTTCGGGACCTGTGAGTGTTTTGGTAAATATAAGGCGGTTACCGCAAACAACCACGTGGCCCTTGCGGTAGTGGAGGAGGGGATTGATCCGCTGCGGGTGTTCGACATGCAGGGTGTTGCCGAGCGCGTGTCATCTGAAGAGACACAGGAGCGCTTGGCATGGTTTACGGCAAAAAACCCTGCGAAGTACTACGTCAAAGATCATGACGACTTTGTTATGTTCAAAATCGTGCCGACAAAAGCACGGTGGCTCGACGCCACCAGCGGGGAGCTCGAGATACACGACTTAGAATTGAGCGAGTAGAAAACGCGGCGGACAGTAAAAGAGCCTAGCTCTCATTCAAGAGAGCTAGGCTCTCCACCGTGATACTTGTACTCGTTAGTTGACCATGGGGCCGATCAGCTGATCCCACGCAACCCAGATAATGATAGCGAGACTGACGAGGACGAATGCCCACTTGTGCATCGTCGCCCCGAGATCTTTAACCTTGCGTGGTGCTTCTTCTTTTTCCATGATGAATCCTCCTTTCCGTTCTCAGTGGGTGGAGGTGTACCGTGCCATAGGAAACAGGGTAATGTCAAATGACGCAGGTATGAAGAGAGCCCAGCTCCTCATTCAAGAAGAGCAGGGCTCTCCCAACTCAGGTACTCGGTGCGGTTAGCGCATGAACGTGTTGAGCAACTCGCCGCCGCCGAACATGATCAGGATGATCATAGCAAGGACGATCAGGATGCGTGCCCAACGAGGGAATCCCGCAGGAGTAGTATCCTCGGATACCCCCTCGTCGTGGCCGCAGTTCTCGTCGTGCTCGTGTTCTTCCGGTCCATCATCGACGACGGTGTGTTCTGCAACGTCAGACATTGTGCAACCCTCCTTTCATTGGTTGGACCTGTGACGATACGCTCATTTCACTGAGCTGTCAATAAACCTATAAAACAAAAGCCCCGCTGGTACGCAGCGGGGCTCCAACAGAGTGAAAAAATAGGTCAGAAATGACCGTGCAGGGCAAGGCCGATGCCCATGCCCAAGACGAGTGCCGGCAAACTGAAGCACAGGAACGCCCAAAGTCGTGGATGCTCCTTCTGAAACCGAGTCAGCTCGTTGGGCCGAGATCCCAGTATCGTCATTCGTTGACCTCCTTTACATGTTGGACGGTAATGATGTACCCGTAAAAGTGAATTGTCAAAAAATAACATGGCCCCTACTTCTCACTGAAAAAGGAGGGCTCTCACGACCCGTTTGGTACTCAGCACTGCATATTCAAGTCCTAGCTGGTACCATGGTCGTTTGTTAAAAGAGAATGCGCTGCCTCGTGATGGCGAGGCAGCGCAAAAGGTCTTATGGGCCAAAAAAGATATATGAGACGAAGACGAACGCGATGCTCGCCAGGATGACCAGCACGAGAGCATCCTTAACGCCCATATGCTCCTCTTCAGTTCCCACGGTACTTGGCTTACTACGCATTGGATACCTCCTCTACGTTACCAGCCCTTCACATAGTGCAGCGATTTTTACTGTACGTCAACGGGTTATAAACACGACGCCATTGCATTGGTCTGTGGTAGTGTAACTATGGGGTTAGTAAGCACCGCAAGCATATATGCGAGATACGTGTAGAAAATCGCTTACTGAAAGCGCACTTAATGTCACCGTCGGGGTTGCCCTCATGTTTGGGGTCAATCTCATTTTGCTACCACTGTTTGGTATGCCTTACAATGTCACCAATTTCGGCATATTGGCCGTCATTCAGATCGCCATTGGGTTTGGACGAAGCTACGCAATACGCCGTTTGTTTGTTCGCGGGCTCTATGAAGCACTCGCCGATATAGGTGTCTATGCGGCGTCTCAGATCAGGGAAGTAGGGAGCTACGCATATGCTCACATAACAGATTCACTCAAACACATTGCTTACATCTATCTGCATCCACGGATGCACCACTTGCGTGGGCGGCGTCACTACTAACGAGTGCTCTCATTTCTCGCTGTCTCCGAGACCCCCTAAACGCACTCTTTTCATGTATACCGGTATTTGATTTGGATACGTGGAAACAGCTATCGACCGTCTCTCTCGTCAAAGCAGTGGGGTACCAGGAGATACCAACGCGGCGGGGCCGCTTGGAGCGCCTCGCCTTACTTCTATTGCGCGGTGCGTCTTTCTTTTCGTGCTATTTGCGCATATACTCAGCTGCAGACAAGACAGCATATAAGAAGAAAGGGGAAAGCGATGAGCTCAGATTATGAGAACGTTACGCAGGTTGGTTGCCCCGGAGTCGGTTTTCCAGTGGGTAGTGAAATTACGACGCCCATGTATGCTGACGATGAGGCACATACGCAACTGTTCCCAGTGTGTTGCAAAACTGTCCTGTCCGTGGACGGAGCGAACGGTTTCTATGTAGTGAGTTCTTACGAGACTGCTTTCGCGGGAGTATACCAAGCTCGGCTACAGCCACTATTTCTCGAGTCATGGTGACATCCTCGGCGATCGTTCACGAAGGGGCGGCCTGTCGTTTCGACGACAGGCCGCTTGTACATTTGACTCATGCTGCTAATAGGGGCACACTAGAAGTGCCGGTGTGTCTTTTTTGAGACCTTCCCCCCCAAACCCGAAAAGGTCTCGGAACCCCAAAGACATAGCCGGTAGCGCTCGGACCCTTTTCCCTGTCCCTCGGGGTCCGAGCGTTTTACTTTACCTATACGAAATAGTGTAGGGTAGTGACTCGTAACAAAAAGAGTAAAAAGAGTGAGGCGGGGCGCTTAGAGCACCCCTTTGGTTAGGCTGCCCGAAAGCGACGCATGGTGGCAACGAAAAGGGCTCGGCCTCAGAATCGTTTAGCCGAGCCCCCACGGACGTCCTAGCCCCAAATGGCAAGAGCCGCAATGATGAAGATGAGCATCGGAACCAGGACGTATTTTCCTAGTCCCAATCCGAATTGCTGCGCATTCTGCCGATCCATACCATTTCTCCATGCTGTAGTTCGAGGAATAAAACTATCACATAAAATATATATTGTGTCAATAGAACATGTTCCGTACGTGCTTGCACTAAAAAGGGGAGACTATCGCCACTCGTTTTCATAACGTTCCTTAATCCCGATCAGTTCATTGTGCAGCCACTCGCTTTCTAGGAAGCATTTAATGGTGAGTATAAACAGAGAACCGGCAATAAAAATATTTGCCTGCCAGTGGGGAAAGGGAACATAGCTCACCAAGACACCCTCTATGGTTAGGGTAAAGCCGAGTGTAGTGTAAATGTAGTCCCAACTCTCTCTGCCTCGCTGTACCTTGATGCCGGAGGACATAAACACATACTATCATCAATTCGCCCCGCAGAGCCTCGGTACTTATAGGGTAGCGGTAAAGCAGGTATTATAATGTGTCGTACAATATGACCTCTGCGCTGGTCGCAAGAGAGTAGGGCGGTGGTCATGTGCTCGAAGAGCAACACACCTTAGAGATAGACCCCTCGAAGATAACTCAGGAGGAGTTTGATGCTATTATTCACGACATGGTTATTGCAGATGTTCTGGCGCTGCTTGAATACCTTGATAAACACGCTGAGGAACTCAACGTTAAGAAAGCACTTTTTAATCCAGATGGAACTCGTGCAGAAGGGGATAAAGATATTGTGGTCAACGTGGTCCCAGTAAAAGGTAAAGAAGCTACACAATGGTACTATCAAGTGCAACCCATAGACGACTATACTTTCGTATACTTACCTGTTATTCCAAGTGTCCATGTGGACTTTGGGAAGTTAAAGGACGAACAGATTCCATCAGCTGATCTATTTCGTTTTGTAGGAACTCCTTTGGCGTATTACACATCCGGTGGTGCGCCGAATGTTGCTGTGAAGTTCACGGTCGTTGGGTACAAACCAAGTACACTCCTTAGAAAGGCACACTAGAGACACCCCAAGAGAGTAGGGTGGTGTTTTTCATTTTTCAGTCTGTAAGGCTTCTATTTTTGAATCCAGTGACTCAACAGCCTTTACGTACTCATTGTACTTCGCTTCTTTGTAGCGATACGTTTCCATAAAGGATTGGAAAGTGATCATTAGAATACTTACAACCATTACAAGCAAAATGGCGAACCCAAGAATAAGAAGGTTGCTGTACTTATCTACTATAGTTTTTAGTCCTCTCAGCTCCGATACATCTTCCTGAGTTCTCTCTAGGTCTTTACTTGTTTTGCTGTAAAGGTCACGTAGTTCGTCAATGGCATCTGACTGGCTTTTGCCCAAAGTAATTATCCTCGGCCGATTATGTCCCGTTCCGTCATCTTGAGAAGTGCTCCACGGATTCTGTATTCGTTCCATAGGCTCACGCTTCGCGTTCAACAACCTTGAAAGAACCAATAGTATTGCTAATCTCGAGCTCTTCGCCACCAAACTCAACCTTCACATGGTAGGAACCTACCTCCTTAAACTCAATCAGCGTGAAAAATGCTCTAAACGTGACGTCGGTATCAAGCGGCCCTCTCATACTTTCTTGAGCGAGAACCTTTCCGTTCGGTTTGACGATCTTCACCGTGAGTTCCCGAGGATCTTCGCCGGCGATGTCTTCCAATGATATTTTTCCTGCAACAACAAAATTAACTCTTACAGACCCACCATCAGTCGGTATTCGTATTTTACTGAAAAGGCCTACGACAGTGAGTTTATTTGAATCGGAGTCGATAATTGCATTCTCTGCCACCAGGGCGTACTCAAGCTTACATTTCATATCATGATCACCATAAAGATTCGTGGTAATTGTATCACTGTCGTAGGTGAGTGTCTTGTGGTTTGCTTTCATCACTGAAAGCTGGGTGGAAGGGAATATGTTATACTTTAGGCATTCAGTTGTGTGAGTGCGCAAGCTCTACGTAATTGAATAAGTAGTTCATTGAGTGGTGCATAGTAGTACCTACCGGACTGGCGCATTTTTATAGTGGCCGCGGTAGCTATTGGTCTCGCGTAAACGGCAAAGTGAAACACGGGGACGATCTGTAAACCATAGGGTCATTGTAGTGCGGGGAAGTACGTACGTCTTCTTTTACACTAGTACGTCTCTGACCTGATGGTATTCGAGCAGAACCGTTGTCCTCACGAGAATCGTAGCGGGTGTTATCCCGGCCGATGTTGGTACTATGTACCACTGAGTGAATTACACAACTGAAGAGTCACACACTGTGTGGCTCTTTTTGTTTCCACCAAGCTTTCAAAGAACGTGTCGTATACCTAGAGGGAAGGGGACCTTCCGAAAAGGTTTACACCACGACCTTGTATCCATTCTTTTGCGAAGCATTCAACACAACACAGCCACGGTAGGGCGAGCGTCGTACAAGAAACAACATGTGCATCGCAAAAGAACATCCACACACCACGTCGCACAAGAACCACAGGGAAGTGAGAGGTTGCATTATAGAGCGGACGTATTAGAATATATGTATGTGTCGTACAATATATCTTTTGCGACGTATATATATGTGCATAGCGCACTACACCGCGCTACAGCCGCTGGGCGCGATGTGGCTTCGTTCCGTGATCTCGCTGCGCTATACATGTATTTGGTGCATAAAAAAAGATCCGCGCGCATGAGTGAGTATCCATTCTTATCCTATCGTATCGATTTCCAGTGTCGTTTTCGTCGCTAATGAAACCTCTCGCTCCTCTACCACTGTTTCAGCACTCTTAAAATTGTGCGACGTTTAGCATGCGCGATACACACTACAGGTAATTGAGTGGGTTGAGGTAACCTTCGTACGGTGCGACGGGTATGTAGGCGTCAGCACAGTTAGTGCGTGCCTTAATATCACCCAAGCGCACAATTTCGACTGCATCTGCTGCGTAGACCGTAAAGTGCAAATGCGGACCGGTTGAGTAACCGGTGTTGCCGGAGTACCCGAGGACGCTTCCGGTGCCAACTGCTTGGCCTTCTGATACGCGAATTTCTGAAAGGTGTGCGTAGAGTGTCGCAAGGCCGTTCACGTGTTCAACGACAACCCACTTTCCGTATGAGTAGCAACCGCGAATGGCATCCGTGTTCCCTGTCGCCAAAACATTTCCGGAGAGCGCCGCTTTGACGGGTGTACCGATTGCGGCGCGCAGATCGATGCCGTTGTGGCCGCGGCCATTATAGGCCCCCGATTGTGCAAATTGCGTATTGCCAAAGTACTGGGTGATGGTGACGTTATCAAGTGGCCAGCGAAATACTCCCTTCCCTGGAGGTGGGATCGAAGTTGGGTCGAGTTGATACTGTAGCTGTGCCTCAAACTCACGCAGCTGTGCCTCAAACTCATCTCTTGCTTGGCGTTTTTCGGCAAGGAGTTGCTGGTAGTTTGATTCTTCGTTCTCTGTCTGTTCGAGAAGCTCGTTCTTTGCGGCGCGGTTAATATTGAGTGCGCGCTGTTGTGTGGCAAGCTCTTGCTTTTGCGCAACTAGTTGCTCCTGTTTTTCTTGTGACTCAACGCGCACATCCTCAAGATCACGCTTTTGTACTATGAGCTCGTCCACTTCGCTACGCACGACTGTCTGGAACTGACGTAGCGTCTCTAAGTCAGTCCAAAGCGTCGAGATGTTGTCGCTGCCGAGTACCACTTCCACCATCGATTCTGACTCTGATTCGTGCATGCGACGAATCGCTTCGGCAAGCGCTTCCGAGTTTCGTTCAATTCTAGCCTCTTTTTCATTAATGTCGCCGCTGAGCTCATCAATGCGTTCGCTTGTTTGATTAATCTGGCGTTGGGCGAGCGCTATTTTCGCATTAACTTGTTGACGAGCGACATCAAGCTCGCGCACCGCACTCTCGAGCGTTTGCTTCTCGCGTCCAATCGATTGGAGTTCCTGTTCATACTGTGCAATCTCCGCTTCGAGCTCCTGAATTTCGCTCTGCTGCTCATCAATTTTTCCGCGAAGTTCATCTACGCTCTGCGCGAATACACCCGTTGCCGGTAGCATTGCAACGGCCATGCCGATGAAAAATGCACTGCTCTGTCGCGTGAATAGCTTCATATTACGTAGCGAGCTGTGTAAGCGCGTAGTCAATCCGTGCCACGGTAGTTTCCCTGCCGAGTATATCCGCAACGGTAAAAGGATCAGGCGATTTCTCCTGTGCGGTGAGTGCAAAACGGAGCGGCCAGAGCACTTCACCACGGCCTGCGTCGGTTGCGTACTCCCAGAGCGCCGCTTTGAGCTGTTCGTGGTGCCACTGGTCATCCGGCATGTCGGCGAAGACCGTACGCGTATGCGTGAGATGCTCACGAATGCGCTCAGGGGCACTATCTTTCCAGCAGAGTGTCGCCGCATCATACTCCGGCAGCGCAGCTAACCAGTCGAGCTCTCCCCCTTCAATCATTGCCCGCGCGTCGTCAAATGCGTAGACACGATCTTTGAACACCAGATCGACAATCGCTGCAAATCGTGGGTGTGCTACGAGTGCCTCAGCAGCCGCACTATCACCAACAAAATCGCGGATATAGTTCTGGTACGCGATATCTGACAATTGCATGATGTGGTGGCGATTGATCGATGCAAGTTTCTCGTACGAAAACATGGCGGGAGCACTGTTCACGCGCTCGAGGCTGAAGGTGTCAATAAGCTCATCCATGGTGAAGAATTCCTGATCAGTTCCTGGGTTCCAGCCGAGCAGCGCAAGGTAATTCACGATTGCTGCCGGTATATAGCCAAGACGTTTGAACTCCTGGTAGGTTACCGCGCCGTGTCGTTTGCTCAGCTTCTTTTTGTCAGGGCCGATGATGAGCGGGAGGTGCGCGTACGTCGGCACGCTACCGCCGAGCGCTTGAATCAGAAGCATCTGCCGTGGTGTTGAGGTGATGTGATCTTCCCCACGGATCACGTGGGTGACTCCCATATCCATATCATCAACAACAACCGATAAGTGATAGATTGGGTTCGTACGCGATCGGGCGATGACAAAATCGCCAAAGTCCGTTGTGTCGATGCGCACCTCGCCACGGACCGTGTCACTAAACGACAGTGTGGTATTCGGGTTTTTGAAGCGGATGACGCGTGCGCCCTCCTCCCCTTTTGATTCCTCGGCCTCGTAGGCATGTCCTGATGCAAGTAATTGTTCAAGCGCAGCAATGTAGCGGTCGGTGCGCTCGGATTGCCGGAACGGTCCGTGATCAAACGAAAGCCCTAACTCAGCAAGTGCCTCGAGTGCATCAGCCTCATGTGCCTGATCGCTGCGCTCGCGATCAGTGTCCTCAAAGCGCATGACAATCTCGCCGCCATGTTTGCGCGTGAAGAGGTAGTTAAACAGCATCGTACGGATGTTGCCGATGTGTAAACGCCCCGTTGGTGACGGCGGAAAGCGAGTTACCACTGATGCTGCGGCATTTGTCGTCATCATGCTTCGTGCGTGAGTGCCGTGGTAATAATCATGCGTGCAATTTTACGTGCGGCGTCGGGGCGTGCAAACTCTTCTGCGGCGGTGACCATACGCTCGCGCACTGTGCTGTCGCTCATGATGCGATCGATCTCCGCGACCAGTATGTTTTCGGTCAGGTTTTGCTGCTTGAGCACGACGGCACCGCCGCCACGTGCGTAGGCAAAAGCATTTTCGGTCTGATCGTGTGAAATTTCCTCAGGAAGCGGAATGACGATGGCCGGCAGGTGCCACGCGGCAACTTCAAAAATTGATCCTGCGCCGGCACGGGTCACTACGAGCGATGCAATACCGGCCGCCATACGCATTGCCAATGTGTTGAGAAAACCGAATGCACGATAGCGTTCTTTGTTCGGGTGATCTTTCAGGGCAACGCGCGCCACATTTCGCACTGATTCGATGTTGTCCTTCCCTGTTTGATGAATCACCTGATACTTCTCAAGCAGTGTCGGCAGCGCATTCAGTACGACACTGTTGATCGCCTGTGCCCCTTGCGAGCCACCGAGAATAAGCAGTGTCGGCACTTCAGGATCAAGGTTCAGGTATGTGTGTGCACCTTCACGCGCCGGCTTAAAGAGTACGCGGCGGATCGGGTTGCCCACCAGCGCCATCTTTTCTTTGACGCTCTCAGGGAAATACTTCGCGACGCCTGAGAATGAGATGGCAACCGACTGCGCCCACTTTGCCGTGATCACGTTGGCACGCCCCGGGTGGGCATCAGACTCGTGTACGATGACAGGGATATTGAGCAGTCGTGCAGCGCACGTTGTGGGAAAGCTTGCGTATCCGCCTTTACTAAAGACCACATCAGGATAGAGGAAGAAAAGCTGTACGGTTGTTTGAATGATACCCCAAATGGTTTTGAAAAGATCAAAGACGTTTTCGATGGCGAGGTAGCGGCGCATCTTCCCGGCACTACTGCGTTTGAAGGTGATATTTTGCTCGGCGAGCGCCTGCGGATCGAGTACGTCGGGACCAATGTAGTAGAGCTCAGGTTCAATCAGTTTTTCTTCCTGAACAATTTCGTGGAGTTCTTCAGCGACTGAGATTATCGGGTAGAAGTGCCCACCCGTACCGCCACCTGTAAATACAATCCTCATACCGCACAGTATACCGTATAACCCTAGCGGCAGCAGCTGCTATTTTGCATATTTTGACACGCTCAGCACGATACCCATGGCACTGAGCATGACGAGCATCGCCGTGCCGCCATGGCTGATAAACGGCAACGGCAGGCCGGTCAGTGGAATAATACCGAGCATCGATGCAATGTTAATCAGTGCTTGTGTGGCAACGAGTAGTGTAATACCAACCACCACCAGTGCACCGAAGTAGTCGGGGGCGCGGGCGGCAACCCAAAACGCGCGGACCACAAATGCAATAAAGAGCCCGACAATGAGTGTTGCCCCGAGAAAGCCAAACTCCTCAGCAGCAACGGCAAAAATCGAGTCGCCGATCGGCTCCGGTAAGTAGCCAAATTTTTGCACACTCTGCCCGAATCCACGGCCGAATACGCCACCGGAGCCAACCGCAATGAGCGACTGCTTAATCTGGTAGCCCGAGTCGAGCTGATCGGCAGCTGGGCTGATGAATGTCACCACGCGATCGAGAATGTACGGGCGGGCTGCAACGAGTGCCGAGAGTGCGATAAAGCCGACGAGCACTAAAATTCCCACGTCGCGCCAGCGGCAGCCGGTCACAAAAAACATGCCGGCTGCCGCTGTTGCGATGACAACGAGCGTGCTGGTATCAGGCTGCAGCAGCAGGAGTACTGCCGGTACGAGTAAAATAAGTAAAAACGGAATAATGCCCTGCCGCGGATCGGCAATTGCACTGCGTACATTGGATAAATATGCTGCCAAGTACAGCACCACGCCAATTTTGAGTAACTCAGCGGGCTGCAGTGTCAGCGGGCCCAGTGCAATCCAACGTGTGGCACCGCCTGAAGAAAAGCCGAAAAATGGAATAAAAACGAGCGCTGTGGCAACTGCAGCGGCGATAAAGAGGTAGAGCGCGTACTCTTTCCAAATGCGGTAGTGAATGCGACTGACAAAGAAAAGTGCCGTAACGCCAAGGCCAATACCCAGCACTAACTGGTTAAAGGCGACTGAGGAAAAGCGCGCACCTTCACGGGCGAGTAGCCCGAGTGATGCGGAGGAAAAGAGGAAAAATCCGACCGTGACGAGTGCCAATACAATAAATAGCAGTGGCCGGTCGATGGTCTTCTTTGTTCGCATAGCCTCGTGTCCCCTAGCCGATCAAGGCAATAATAATGCCGACAAATGCAAAAATTGCGCTCAGCACCCAGTAGCGCATCACTACTTTACTCGTCGGCCATCCGATAGCTTCAAAGTGGTGGTGGAGCGGTGCAATACGGAAGAGTTTACGTCCGAAGTAGCGCTTCGTGAGCATTTGTACGATCGAGCTGGCGACGGTGACGACGAGGAGTGCGCCGATAATCGGGAGCACTGCGATGCCGACGCCGTCTCCGAGTGTGTCGGTCATGAATACCACCGAGGCAAGGGCGAGCGTAAGTGCCATGCTCCCCGTTTCGGTCATAAAAAAGCGAGCAGGTGGAATGTTAAACCAGAGGAACGCAAGAATCGCGCCGACAAGCATGGCACAAAATGCAGCGAGGTCGATCTGATTCTGTGCCAGCGCAATTGCTGCGTAGGCTGCAAAGATACTTGCAAAGACACCACCCGAAAGCCCGTCGAGGCCGTCAATAACACCACTGGCGTACACTGCCAGCGACACAATCACGAAAAATGGAATGATAAGCCAGCCGACCTCAAGTGGCTGCGCTGCAAAGGGAATGCCGATGGCAGTGATGTCCAGCCGTGCGAAGAACCACCATCCGATAAACAGTGCCAGCGCAATCACCACGCTCAGGCGGCCGCGAAGCGGCAGGCCGCTCCCCTTTCCGTATACGTCAAGAAGGTCATTCGCCAGTCCGACCAGTGCACCGATACTCAGTGCAAAGAGCGGAATCCATGTTTGCGCACGACTCAAAAAGTCCATTTTTACGGTACCGGCGGTTGGCCAGAGCAGCGACAGTAGCCAGATGCTCAAGATGGTAATGAGTGCGCTCCCCCAGATCACTACGCCGCCCATACGCGGCACGTGCCGCTCGCGCTCCTTGTGCAGTCGATTAAATTCCACGGCTTCACTGCCGTCGAGCGCCTGTTTCCCCGGCGTTTTCTTCCACGCGCGGTAATGGTAGAGGTAGTGCGTAATGAGCGGCGTAATGGCAATACCAACGGCAAAGGCAACAACGGCCGGTGTAATTACTTTGATGAGGTTGAGAAGTTCAATATCCATACCAGTAGCGTATTAGTGTGCGGGTGATCGCGCCGTGCGCGCTAGGGTGAGTACGTCAGTAAAGCGTTGGTCGATCGTTGAGCCGAGTACCACCACAACGAGTGCGTGCTGTGGTTCAGGCTCGATGACGACCGCGAGATTACCGCCTGCAAGATCGGTAAAGCCGGTCTTACCAAACACAATTCCCGGAAGCTCATGCAGCGCGACATTGGTATTCGTCGCCTCATACGCCTTGCCGTCAAAGTTGCTGAATGTATGCGCTTCGTGCGCGGTGGCTGCAAGCACTTCCGGCACGTGGGTGTACGCATACGAAAACAGTGCTCCGATGTCGGCAGCAGAGCCGTACGCACCACTTGAGAGTACGCTGTTGTCGAGGCCGGTTTCATTTAAAAAGTACGTTTGGGCGAGACCTAGTTCACGTGCACGGGCATTCATGAGTGTTGCGATGTCGCGCCCCGTTTCGCGCTCCACGACTCGTGCCAGTGCGGTCGCCCCGTCATTTGACGATGTCATCAGTGTGAAATCGAGCAGTTCGCGCACGCGCCAGCGTTCACCGGCAACAAACCCCGATTCACCCTCGGGCGTGAGGTCGTCGGCGGTAATACGAATGACGCTGTTCAGATCAAGTTCCTCCGCAACAATCAGTGCGAGCATAATCTTTGTCAGTGATGCCAAGGGGAGCTGTGCGTGTTCATTTTGCGCGTAGTGCGGTCGGTCGTTGTACACATCGTATACGTAGGCCGCATCGCCGACAATACGCACGTCGTCAAATGCATGCGTTGGTGTCGGTACGGCAGCACTCACTGCAGCTACGTGTGGCTGTTGCGGTGTTATGAGCGGTGTGCGCGCCGCCAGCACAACAAGCAGCAACAACCCGCATGCAGAAAGCAGCGCTGCGTAGGTCAGCACTAGTTGCGAATCGTGTGATGTTGATGTGTCGTGCATACAATTGTTCATGTAGGTAACTGCGTATCGCCATCCTTGGCACGCTCGGTCGCTGCTTCCTCCTGGGGAGCAGCCAGAGCGCTCACGATGTGTTCATAGTCAGGCAGTGCAGCGACGTCAGTGATACCAAGATGTGCTAACAACTCCGGCGTGACCGCATATAGCCACTGGCGGCTATCATCGGGATGTGGGAGACGCTCAAGCAGTCCACGCATAACGAGGTGGCGGAGCGTCTGTGCAGAGTTTACACCACGTATGTAGTCAATGTCACTGCGCGCGACACGACCCTTGTACAGTGCGATGGTGAGCACCTCAAGCCCGGCTTGCCCCACGTCGCGCAGCAGCGTCGCGCGCTCGTGCTCACGTAAGAACGTATCCTGCTCAGCAGCAGTGCGAAGCGAGACGGTCGTGTCAGTGACAATCAGTACGAGTGCGTGGCCGTCCAGCGCTTCGTTGAGATGCGCAAGCGCTTCATCAAGGGCTGTGTCTGAAAGTGAGAGCGCGTGGGCAAGAGCAGTCTTTTTCATTTCACCGCCATTGGCGTAGAGCAGCGCTTCGATATTTCGTTCAGTTGTATTCATACGTGTGCGGTGTCGCGTCGTGCGAGCTGTATATCAGCAAAGTGTACATCTTGCTGAGCAGTAATTGATTCGCGCTTGACGAGTTCAAGCAGTGCGAGGAAGTGCACAATCGTCTCGATGCGATCGGCATGCGCCGTCATGGTGCGGAAGGTGTCGTCGCACGCCTGCTGTATGCGATCATGCAGCGACGCAATAACGTCATCGAGATTAATGGTGCGCGTGACTCGTGCCGTCGGTGTGCGCTGGGCGCTCGGGAGCGCGGCAATGAGCTGTGTCGCAGTGGTGTGTAGCGCATTGCGGGTGATGTCAGACGCCGGTGCAAATGTGGGTATCGGCTCACGCCGGTGCGCGGTGGTGCGCAGGTAGCCATGACCCCACTGCTTTTTAAGCGTGCGTTGTGCGTCGCGAATGCGGGCGTACAGTGCCAAGCGGTGCTCCAAATCCCGTATGTCCTCTTCCTCCTCGCTGGTGAGTGCAATGCGTGGCAGAAGCGAGCGCGACTTAATGAGGAGCAGTGTTGCCGCGACGAGGACAAACTGTGCTGTTTCCGTCAGCGGCACGTCGGGTGTTTCCTGAATGTAGCGGATGTAGTCGTCCGCAACTTCAGCCAGCGGGATATCGTTTACAAAAAGCTGCCGCTTTTCGATTAAGTCAAGCAGCACCTCCAATGGTCCCCGAAAATCCCCTACTGCAACGGTAAAATGCGCGTGCGCCATACCCCCAGTATACCGTATCTGGGCAGCTATCCGCGGTACTCCTGTGTTAATGAAAGCAGTGTGCGAAGCGGTTCACCCGTCGAGCCTTCGGCGAGGCAGTCGCGTGCCACTGCTTCCATGCGCGGTGCAATATCAATGTGAATCCACGGCTGCTTTTTGTCGACGAATTCAGCAAGGAACATACCTGCTTCAATGGTGCCCGCCCATCGCGTTTTGCCGATATTGGCAACGTCGGCAATATGGCTCTCCACGAGTTCGGCGCGATAGTCGTCCCAGAGCGGCAGTGGCCACATGTACTCCCCTTCAGTCTCGCCCATGTGGCGCAGACGCCATGCAAAATCCTCATCACGTGACATCACCACTGAGGCAACCTGCCCGACGGCAACGAGCGACGCGCCCGTCAGCGTCGCCACGTCAACGATCAGGCGTGGCGTGTAGGTTTTTTGTGCGTAGGTAAGTGCGTCAGCAAGTACGAGACGTCCTTCCGCGTCGGTGTTTTTTACCTCAATCATTTTACCCGAGAGGCTCTTGAGGACGTCACCCGGTTTGTAACTGTCTTTACCGATGGCATTTTCCGCTGCACCGACAACGGCCACAACATTTTTCTTCATACCGAGTTTTGCTGCGGCAATGACACTGTGCAGCACCAGTGCCCCGCCTGTCATATCCATCTGCATACCGAGCATGTAGTCGCTCGGTTTAAGGCTCAACCCACCGGTGTCGTACGTGATCCCTTTGCCGACGAGGCAAATTGGCTTTTGCGTTTTGGCAGCACCCGTATACTCAACGACAATCAGTTGTGGCTCATGCGCCGAACCCTGTCCGACACCGAGAATGGCACCCATTCCGCGCTTTTTCATTTCTGCCCGACCCAGTACACGTACGCGGAGCCCTTTGACACCACGGGCCGCCTTTTTGATGGCCGCAGCCAATTGCTTTGGCGACATGTCGCTGCCGGGGATATTTGCCAGCGTGCGTGCCGCATTCATTTCTTCAGCGATAATGCGACCGCGCTTGAGGCCGGCGCGTACCTTTGCGTTGTTGCGCTGGGGTACGTGTGTGAGCACTACCTCCTGTACCGCGCGCCACCCTCCTTTTGGCTTTGTCTTGTACTGGACGAATGCGTAATTCGCGAGTGTCATTTCGATGCTGAGTAGCTCAGCGCGCCGTGCGGGAGTCTCATCAGCAAGCGCGGGAAATGCGTCGAATGTGCGCCAATCGAGCGCAAGGTGGGTGTGCTCGTGCGTGCGCGCCGTGCGGATCATTTTACGAAACAAACGGAGTACGTCGCGGCGCGATACGGTTTTATACTTCTTGACGCCAAACGTCAGTTCCCCTTCGGTGCTGCGGAGCGTCTTCTGCTCATCGCAGACAATACGAACGTGCTTTTTTGTGGCGGTGCCGATGGTAATGTTCATGTGCTGGATGTATTACTCGGATAAGCGGCGGTCAATGCGGTTCATGTCACGCGGGAACAGTGTTGCCTCGCGGATGTTGTGCAAGCCGAGCATGCACTCGGTGATGCGCTCGAGACCATTCCCGACACCGCCGTGTGGCGGCAGGCCGTATTTGAATGCCTCAAGGTAAAACGCGAACGTATCAGGGTTGAGCCCGCGCGCTTCCATCTTGGCGACCAGTGCATCGTACTCATGGACGCGTTGCCCGCCGGTTGTCACCTCAAGGCCGCGGAAGAGCAGGTCAAAGCTCTTCGTAAAGCCTGGCTGTTCCGGATCTTCCTGGGTGTAGAACGGGCGCTTTGCAACCGGATAGTGCGTGACAAAGACAAAGTCTGAATCGTGGTGCTCGCGGGCCCATGCGCTGAGCTGGCGCTCGTGCTCGGGCTCAAGATCAGGTTCACCGACAACGTCGGTTGCGCCGTAGTCGCGCTCAAGCAATTCCTGTGCCTGCGCTAGCGTGAGCACGGGAAAGTTCTCCGGCGCGCGGGGTGCATCGATGCCGAACCGTGCAAAAACGTCAGCGTGACGCTCTGCAACAGCTGCCACAATGCGCCGGTACACGTGTTCGGTCATGCGCATGATGTCAGTGTGGTCAGTGATGAACCCCATTTCAAAGTCAAGTGAAGTGTATTCAGCAAGATGCCGCGTCGTTGCTGATTTCTCACCGCGGAAGACTTTTGAGGTGCTAAACACGCGCTCGAATACGCCAACCAGTATTTGCTTGTAGAGCTGCGGACTCGTCGCCAAGTACGCCGCTTTGTCGTTGTAGTAGTTCACGGAGAACGCCGCGGCACCGCCTTCAGCGTCACCGCCAACGAGTGCGGGTGCCTGATACTCAGTAAAGTCCTGCTCACGCAGCGCATCACGGAAGGTGGCGATAATGGTTTCTTGCACCGCAAAGACATCGCGCGACCGCTGGGTGCGGAGCGTAAGCGGCAGATGGTCAAGGTAGGTATCCAAATTCAATTCAGCGTCAATGGCAAACGGCAACTCACGGGCCGAGCTCAGTATCGTGATCGCCGTGATGACAAATTCAATATCACCATTTTGTTCGTCCTTACGCATGTTCTCGGGACGCGCCTTCACCTCGCCCTCCATGCGCACGACCCACTCTTCACGTAGTTGTTCCGCCTGTTCAAACGCGGGTGCATCGCTCTTGATGACGGCTTGAACACTGCCGCTGCGGTCGCGGACGACCAGAAACATCAATTTGCCGTGATCTCGGCGTACCGAGATGGATCCCGAGATGGATCTCGTCTCGCCGATATGCTCTCCTAATGCTGCTATGCGCGTTCGTTCCATACACTATTATATCGTTACGCCAATTTTTGCTCGCACATCAGCCATTTTCGCCTCTGCGCATTCGCGCGCGCGCGTACCGTGCTCGGTAAGGAGTGCGCGCACATCGGCATCGGTTATCTGCGCTCGCGCCTCGCGCATCGGTGCCACGAGCGCATCGATATCTGCGGCCAGTGCCTCCTTGAGTGCCTTGTACTGTCCTGCGTGCTGTTCGTACAGTGGTTTCAGCTCGTCTTCAGACTTCAGGAGACGGTGGAGTGCGTACACGTGTTCGGGACGATCGCCGGTTGAGTCGGTCACGATACCCATCACCGCGGCATGAATGTCATCAGTGCTGCCGAAGAGCGGAATCGTATTATTGTAGCTTTTACTCATCTTTTGTCCGTCGGTACCGACAACCGTGCCAACGCCGTCAGTAATGCGTTCCTGTGGTGCGGTAAACGTTTCGCCGTACGCATTGTTGAATTTCCCTGCTGCTTCGCGAGCGTACTCAATGTGCTGCTGTTGGTCTTTACCAACGGGGACCACGTCAACGTCGTAGAGTAAGATGTCAGCTGCCATGAGCATCGGATAGTTAAAGAGCCCGGCATTTGCCTCAAGACCTTTGGCCACTTTGTCTTTGTACGCATGCGCCTGTTGTAGGAACGGGACACTGACCAAGCACTCCAAGATCCACGCCAGCTCTGTGTGCTGCGGCACGTCAGACTGCTTGAATACCAGTGCGTGCGCAGGGTCAACGCCGGCGGCGAGGTAGTCCTTCACGATGTCGATTGTGTGCTGACGCAGTGCAGCGCCGTCGCGCAGTGTTGTCAGTGCGTGGTAGTCAACCACAAGCAAAAAACTGTCGTAGTCGCGGTAAGTGTCAACAAATGGCTTAAGTGAGCCAAAATAGTTGCCGAGGTGGAGGGTGCCCGATGGCTGCAATCCGGTGAGTAATCGCTGTGTTCCGTCTGTTGTCATTGCAGCAATGGTACCAAAACGTGCTGAAAAAGCGAATTGTACGGCTAGGCATCAGGCTCTTTTGTCGTGAGCGGTAATTCAACCACAAAGCGTGACCCCTTCCCTTCTCCCTCTGACTCAGCCCAGATGCGTCCGTCGTGTGCGCGCACCATTTCGCGCGCGACGTAGAGGCCGAGTCCCGTGCCGTTGATATTGATGCCTGAGGCTTTTCGCGCACGCACAAACTTTTCGAAGAGCCCCGGAAGTTCCTGCGCCGAAATACCGATACCGGTGTCGGCAACAATAATGCGCACGGTGCGCCGTGCATCGGTGCGCATGACGCTAATGTGCACCCATCCTTCAGGTGTGTACTTAATTGCATTGTCGACAAGGTTAAACACAATATGGCGAATTTTCGGGTAATCAGCGTAGACGTACGCCGGTCGTGCATCTTTGTGTTCCTGCAGCGTAAGCGAGAGCCCTTTGGCCGTGGCACTTGCCGCGAGCTCGTCGACAATTTCTGCCGTCAGTTCGCGACAATCGAAGACCGTTTTTTCATACTGCATGCGCCCCTGCTCAATGCGGGAGACATTGAGAAAGTCGGTAATCGTCTGCGCCATTAGGCCACTTGTGCGATACATTTGGCTCACGACCTCGTGTGTCTTGTCAGATACCGCCCCGTAGTTTCCCTCGAGTATGAGCGAGAGGTGGCCACGAATTGCTGCCAGCGGGCCGCGTAGCTGGTGTGTGGCAATTGAGAGGAATTCCGACTTTTGGCGATCCAGTTCGCGCAGTCGTGCATTGGTCGAACGCAGCTTCACGGTGAGTTCTTCGAGCTTTTCGCGTGTCTCCACTTCACGGGTAACGCTGCGCACCAGCCAGTAACCGATGATAACGAGAATGCTAAATGCAATGGTGTTGAATATCACCGCAGCGGTTGTTTCAGCAAAGACGATGCGCAGGAATGCGGTGAGCCACACGAAGAAAATGAGTACCTCCGTGACGATGATGCGAACGTTGAAAATACGGTGCTTAAAGATACCGTACGTAATCAAGCTCGACATAATGACGGTGCTAATTTGCCCGAACCAGTTCCAATCGAAGATGCCATAGATAGGCAGCAGCAAGTTGGTAATGAGGCTCAGTGATGTGGGCACGAGCGTGCCGAGGAATATGTAGATCACCTGTGTGCGAATGATGCGCTGCTCGCGCAGATAGGTGCGGATAAGCTGCACGTAGCCGAGGAGGAAAAATGACACGATAAACAGCGCGTAGGCCAAATGCATGCCGTGATTAAATACAATAAACGGCTCGTCCGGTGCGCGCAGAAGTACGTCGCGGATAAGCGCGTCGGGGAGCAGTGCAACGGCGAGCATGATCACCAGCACCGACGGTGCGCCAAAGCGCACCAGTGCCGAGAGCTTTCGTCGCTCTGCCGGAAATACTGAGGCAAAGAGAAAGAATAAAATCGGAATTGCCGCAGCTGCGGCGTAGAGTAATCGCGCAAATACGATCGTCGCCGCGATATCATCGGTGCTGCGGTAGAGCACCATGAAAAATCCCCACAGCGCGACCGAAATGGTGAGCAAGAAGAAGAGGATATTGCTGTATGAGCCATGGTGGCGCGAATACACGAGCCAGCCGTAAATCAGGCTGCCGATTGAGGCAAAAATGATCAGAATATTTATGGCGTCAAACGCAATATCCATCGGAGTACGTAAATCTAAGCGGGTAGCATGCGCGCACGGACCGCCGTGGCGACTGCAGCAAAGTGTGCATCGGTAATAAGACCGCGCTCATTCTGGCGCGGTGCCAGTGTGAAGCCGAGTGCATCACCAAGTGCAGCGATGTGCGTCACGGTGTCAATCTGCACGTCGCCCACAGTACTCGTATTCCAGCGATGTGCCGCGAGAATGAGTACCTCGGCCATGCAGCAAAAGTTATCCTCGGGGTGTGCGAGCCCCATCTTGAAGTGCGCACTGATACCGGGTGTGCGCACCGCGCCGGCTTCCAGCACCAACACTGCCTGGCGGTCAAAGAGCTCTTCGGCGACGTCAGTTGGCTGTGCATCATCGACAATGATCGTACCGTCAGCGACATGATCGGATCGTACGAGTGCGTCGGGTGCATTAGTAGCGGTGATGACTCCGGTTGCCTTTCGAATGCTGCTCAGGTCGTCTGTCACGGCAAAGGTGCCGCGTGGATACTGCCGCTGCAGCTCATCGCGCAAACGCACGACCGTGTCGAGTTTTCGCTGCAGGTCAATCAAAATAATGTGCGGCACACCCGATTGGGCAAGCAGGCGTGCTGATGTTGACCCGATGGAACCGGCCGCGCCGACAATGGCCACGGTGACCTGTGTCGGGTCGACGCCCATATCTTCGTACGTGCGCAGCAGTGTGTTGCTCACCGTGTGTCCCGTATAGGCATGGCCGGTGGTGATAACGATGCCGTCTATGTCGGTCAGGGCCCGCCCGCCCGCCGAGAGCGATGCCGTGAGTGCACCAAGTCCGATTATTTTTGCACCCTTGTTACGGGCCAGTCGGGTGGCGCGGCGAATTTGTGCCAGTGCGTGTGTGCGATCATCGAGCATACTCTGTGCGGTCATTGGAATTGAGATGACAAACCCGCGCACCGGCTCACCGGTCTCGGTGTCAGTCAGTCCCGTAATACGGGATACCGTTGTCGGAAACCAGTAGCGTTCGAATAGCCGCATGCCCCATGCCGGCAGGAAGCGCAAAAACGGGAATTTGCGAAAGATGTCGCGATGGTTTCGCGGATGCACGAGGAATGCGTATCCATACGCCCGTGGTGTGAATAGCCGTGGACGCCAGAGCACCACAATGTCCATAAGGATTCCCCAGAAGAGCTTCATGTGTCTATAGTACTACATCTCCGACGGCGTAGCGGGCGACTTATTAACGCGCGTAATGTCGCCCATCAACTGACGGGCCACGGCAAGGTAGACGGTGTCTTCGGCTGTGGCGGGACGGAGTGCGCGCAGTGTACGCGAAGTGTACGATTCACCGAATACGACGCGCACGTGGTGGGAGCGACGCAAAAAACTTTTCACGCTCATACCTTCAAATCCGCTGATGGCCACCGGCACCGTGATGGTATCAGGAAGGAGCGCCAAGTAGCCGACGCCGCCGCGGATACGTGGCTCATCACCCGCGCGCACAATTTTTCCCTCGGGGAAAATAAGGACGCACCGACGGCACTGCGTTAAAAATGCCTCGTGTGTTGCCAGCGCCGTCGCGTAGTCACCTGTTTTGGTCAGTGCGGGATAGGCACCCCACGCGGCAAAGAACCAGCGTGAGCTGTAGAGACGAAAGCGCCAATTCATTTTCTCCTTTTTGAAGTTCGATAGTGGTGCGGTGACGTACAGCAGTGGTGCCTGACGCCAGAATAGCGGCAGTGCTGCACGAACGGCGATCGGGTCGAACTCAGAGCGGTGATTTGCCGCAAGTACCAATGGCGTGCCGCTCGGAACGAGTGCATGTGTCCGCCCGACGACCGTAAAGTGGCAAAAAAATCGGAGGAGTAGATTGGTCGGTCCCCATGCAAGTGCCTGAAGCAGTGTTGGAATAAAAAGTGGTACGCGCATACTTAGAGTATAAAAAAGAGTACCAGCGCTGCGATCACAATCCAAAAGAAGTGCGCTGCAGGTGCGAATACTGCGTCAAATGGCGCACCGAAATTGTACACGACATCAAGTGGCACAATATGGTACGAAAATGCAATGACCAGTGCGGTTAGTGCAACTGCGGTGCCGATGATCGCGCGAGGGCTACTGCTCCCCAATCCGTATCCAACGGTGTTGCGCAGGAGCAAGACACTACCGAGTGTCGCAAGGAGGAGCACCAACATGCCGCCCCAGACTGCCGGTATACCAAGTGTCGTTGCAAGTGTGTCGGTGTATGGAAAGATGCTCGTGATAAACCCGCCAAGGACGAGTGCAATGCCGCCAAGGACCAGCAGTCCCGTGCCGCCGCGCGTGACGGCCACGAGAATCAAGACGGCACAGAGCATGCCGACAATAGCAAGGTCGCTCGCATTGGTCAGCACAAAATCCATGCCGCAATTGTAGCGTCATTGGTGGGCAAGGGACAGCCCTACTTGTCCAGTTTAGATACCTTCCTCTTTGAGCTCTTCGACGAGTTTTTTTGCCTTGCGACTGAGACGCTTGGGTAGATCGATGGTAATCGTGACGAGCAAGTCGCCGCGGCCGCCCTGTGGGGTCGGAATACCTTTCCCTTTTACCCGCAGAATTTCGCCGTGCGTGATCCCAGTAGGAATCTTGAGCTCGATCTCCTTTTCGAGTGTCGGCACGCTGTACGTTGCACCAAGGAGGGCATCACTGAGCTTAATCTGCAGTGGCATGCGAATGTCGTTACCGTGGCGCGTAAAGTGTTTATGTGGCTTCACGTGGACCTTGATGTACAGATCACCCGCAACGCCACCGCGAACCGCCTCACCCTTGCCGGGCATGCGAATCATCTCTCCATTGTCGATACCCGCCGGAATGGCGAGTTTAATTTCCTCCTGTTGCGAGCGAACACCGGTGCCGGCGCAGTCTTTACATTTCTTTTTGGGCATCTTCCCCACTCCGGCGCACTCCTGACACTGCCGCGTGCTCGTGAAGGTCCCCAGAAGCGAGCGGCGCGTCTCGTGCACCGCACCGCGTCCGTTACAGGTGCTACAGGTGACGAGTTCACTCCCCTTTGCTGCGCCTGAGCCCTTACACGTGCTGCAGGTGCTCGTTTTCGTCAGGAGTACCGTGCGGGTGACGCCGAATGCCGCGTCGGTAAATTCGAGCTCGACATCAATTGAGATATCGCGGCCGCGCTTTTGGTTGCGCCGCCCGCCACCACCGCTAAACATCTCGTTAAAGATGTCACCAAGGTCAAACTCCACACCGTTCCCGAAGCCTTGCTGAAACTGTGAGAAATCAAAGCCGTTAAAGCCACCGCCCTGTGCGCCGCCCGCAAAGGTGCGGCCGTACGCATCATACTCAGAGCGCTTCTTTTTATCACCGAGTACCGCATAGGCCTCGCTAATTTCTTTGAACTTTGCCTCGTCGCCACTTTTTTTGTCAGGGTGGTACTTTTGCGCAAGTGTGCGAAAGGCCTTTTTTATGTCAGTATCGCTCGCGTCACGCGCAACGCCGAGGATGTCATAGTAGTCTTTCATGACCACTCAAGACTACTTGTTCTCGTCTTTCTCGTCAAACTCAGCATCGCGTGCGTCGTCGTTTTCTGTAGTATCAGTGTTCTGTGTCGCATCAGCCACGTCGCTTTCAGATGCTTGCTGCTGCATTGCCTCACCGATTTTACTCATGGCACTGCTGAGCTCTTCAAATGCTGCGGTTATTGCCGCAACGTCGTCACCGTCGCGTGCTGTTTTCAGTGCGGTCACCTTCTCGGTGATCTGCGTGGTGACATCCTCGCCAACCTTGTCGCCGTGCTCTTTCACCGCCTTTTCAGCCGCGTAGATAAGCTGTTCGGCCGCATTCTTTGCCTCAATGAGTTCACGTTTCTTTTTGTCGCTTTCTGCGTGCTGTTCCGCATCAGCCTTCATCTTCTCGATCTCTTCTTCTGACAGGCCGGCACTTCCCTCAATACGAATGGACTGTTCCTTATTGGTGCCCTTGTCGACTGCTTTTACGTTGAGAATTCCGTTGGCATCGATGTCGAAGCTTACCTCAATCTGCGGTACACCACGCGGCGCGGGCGCAATGCCGTCGAGTACGAATCGGCCCAGTGTCTTGTTGTCAGCAGCCATCTCGCGCTCCCCTTGCGTGACCACAATCTCAACTGACGGCTGGTTATCAGCTGCAGTTGAGAATACCTGTGACTTGCTGGTCGGAATGGTAGTGTTGCGCTCAATAAGTTTTGTCGCAATGCCGCCCATGGTTTCAATACCCAGTGACAGCGGAATCACGTCGAGCAACAGCACGTCCTTCACGTCGCCTTGCATGATGCCACCCTGAATGGCGGCACCGAGTGCAACCACTTCGTCGGGGTTGATGCTTTTGTTCGGCTCCTTACCAAAGAGTGTCTTCACCGCCTCTGCAATTGCCGGCATGCGCGTCTGTCCACCAACGAGAATAATTTCGTCGATGTCACCTGTCTCAAATGGGCTCGCGTCAACAGCACGCTTAGTGATTTCAATTGCGCGATCAATGTACTCTTGTGCCAGTTCCTGCAGCTTTGCGCGTGTCAGGGTGAGCAAGAGGTGCTTTGGTCCTGAGTCATCCGAGGTGATGAATGGGATGTTGATTTCTGTTTCGCTCGCATTTGAGAGCTCAATTTTTGCCTTCTCGGCTGCTTCATCCAAGCGTTGCAGTGCGAGCGGGTCTTTGCTGACATCAATACCGGACTCTTTTTTGAATTCAGCAATAATCCACTGGATAATTTTCTGATCAATGTCACGGCCACCCATGTGTGAGTCACCGTCGGTTGCCTTCACTTCAATCACATCGTCACCAACCTCGAGCACCGATACGTCAAAAGTACCACCACCGAAGTCAAATACGACAATCTGCTCGTCCTTTTTCTTGTTGAAGCCGTACGCCAGTGCTGCAGCCGTTGGCTCATTAATGATGCGCTTCACCTCGAGACCGGCAATTTTTCCGGCTGCCTTGGTGGCGCTTCGCTGCGCGTCGTCAAAGTAGGCGGGTACGGTGATTACCGCTTCGGTAATTTCTTCACCGATGCGCTCCTCTGCGTCGCGCTTCATTTTCTGGAGGATCATTGCGGAAATTTCCTCGGGGCGATAGTCTTGCTCGCCGAGGTGGATGAGGACACCTTTGTCAGTGCCTTCCTTGAGTTCGTACGGCACGAGGTCTTTGTCGCGCTGTACCGATGCGTCGCCAAACTTGTGGCCGACGAAACGCTTGACGCCAAAAATGGTGTTCTGCGGATTGGTCACCGCCTGTCGTTTTGCGAGGACACCAACGAGGCGCTCCTTGTTTTTTGAAATACCGACAATCGACGGTGTGGTGCGATTTCCTTCGTTATTTTCAATAATTTCTGGCTCACCGCCTTCGACGATGGCCATTGCTGAGTTTGTTGTACCGAGGTCAATACCTAATATTTTTCCCATATACGAATAGCTATGATTTATAACGCTGTGTAATCACTTATGTATCTGCTTCGTCACCAAGCGCCACCTGCCGCAAGTATGCTGATACCGTATCAAACCCTGCGTCGAATGCATTGCGCTCAATGCGCTGCTTCTCCTCAGGGGTGACGCGGAAGCGCAGCACTTCGCTCTGTGCCGCGTCGCGCTGCGCAGCGTGCCGCTCAGCGATCAGACGCGGCAATTCGGCGAGCATGCGCGGGATCTCATCATTCGGAAAGCGGTCGTTAATATTGGCGCTTTCGCAAATGAGCATGGTGACACCACGCGCGGGACGCAGTGTGTACCCGTGACGTCGGTTGCCAATGATAATGTAATGTTTCCGAAACGTCATGTGTGGCCACATTATAAAAAATGTGTTCCACACAACAATATTGACACTCAAAAAAAGTATTGTGCACTTAGGCACTAACGACGACTTGTGCGGGGCGAAGAATGCGTGAGGCACTTTTGTAGCCGCGACGTTCAACACGTACGATGGTATCAGTCGCATCGTCATCGGTAGGTTGTTGACCGACCGCTTCGTGCAGTTGCGGGTCGAATGGCTCCCCTTCCGCTCCATAGGCCGCAACGCCGTGCCGCTCAAGTGCCGACTGGAGTTGTGTGTAAATGTACTCAATGCCCGTGCGCCAGTTGGCATCGACGGACTCCCACGCGTCACCGCGGAACGCTACATCAAAGCTATCAAGTGCCGTAATGACATCGACTAATACGTCTTCCGTAGCACGAGTGCGCGCGTCAGTGAGTGCCTGCGCGTGCTTGGTGCGCGCGTTGACGAGGTCAGCCTGTGTCCGCTTCCACCCGTCGAGGTTATCGCGCTTCTCTTGCTCACACGCCTTGAGCTTTGCACGCAGTTTTTGCAGCTGCGCAGCCCCAGCGTCCTCGTCGTATTCGATCTCATCAATGTCGTCGTGTTCGTTGTGCGTATCAGTCATACGTGCAGTGTACTACGGTTGTGACTATGCATCACGCAGTACGCAGCGCCGGTGAGCACTGCGTACGTATTGAAGCGACTATCGCTTCGACCACTGTGGTGCGCGGCGTGCCGAACGCAATCCGAATTTCTTGCGCTCTTTGGTACGTGGGTCGCGCTTGAGGTAGCCGCGTCCTTTGAGCTCCTTGCGGCGTGTTTCGTCGTCTTTGACGAGTGCGCGTGCAATACCGTGGCGAATTGCTTCAGCCTGTGCGGGGAGTCCGCCACCGGTAACCTTTGCCGTTACCTTAAATGATGTTCCTGAGAGTGCATCGAGTGCCGCTTTTACCGTGCGCTGTAGATCGGCAGTCGGAAAGTACTCATCAAGCTTACGGTCGTTGATGCTGTAGGTGCTCTTTTGCGCAGGGTGCAATCGCACACGTGCCGTTGCCGTTTTGCGGCGCCCTACTGTTTCAATGTATGTCTGTTCCTTGGTGGCCATAATTATGAAATGATCAAATTTTTCATGCGTGCTTTACGCAGGCGGTTTGCAGGGAGCATGTTATACACGGCGCGTCGCAGTGCCTCTGCCTCCCCTTTGCGGGCAATAACGTCTTCGAGCGTTTCCTTTTTCAATCCGCCCGGGTGTCCTGAGTATCGTGTGTACACTTTTGTGGTGCGCTTTTCCTCAGGAATGTCGAGCTGTGCGACATTCTCAACAGTGACGCGCACGGGTGCAACGACGTGCTTTGCCGTGTCAGGTGCATCTTTACCAAGCAGGATGTGTGCGATATCAGACGCAAGGCGCCCGAGGCGCTTTCCATGAGCATCGAAGGTATGTGTGCGAGCCGTTCCCATACTAGTCAACAAATTCGATAATGACTTTATCACGTGCGGTGTCAGCAAATGCGCCGAGCTTCACAATACGTGTGTAGCCGCCCGCTCGATCCTTAAAACGTGGGGCGATCTCATCGTGCAGTTTTGCTGAGACGTCACGATCATTGCCCAGACGTGCCGCAAGGAGGCGACGCGATGCTAAGGTGTCTTTCTTTGCGAGCGTGATGAGCTTTTCAATCTGCGGACGAAGCTCTTTTGCCTTAGCGATTGTGGTTTCAATACGGCCATGCATCACGAGCGAACGCACGAGGCTGCGCAGCAGCGACACGCGCACTTTGCGTACGCGTCCCAGTTTTCGTTGTGCTTTGTGATGCTTCATAGCGACAGTACCCTACCACAGATTATACGCGAAGTGTAATACCAAGATTCGACAGTGCACGCTTAATTTCCTGCAAGCCTTTCTGTCCGAGTCCCTCAATACCAAGAATGTCCTCTTCTCGCTTGCGGGCAAGTCCACCGACGGTGCGAATACCCGCCTCGTCGAGCGATGCCTCAACACGCGCTGACAGCTCAAGTTCAGCAACGCGAGTCTTGAAGACTTCTTTGTCTGCTTCCTTTGTTGCCGCAACCGCGCGCTCTTCAGGTGCGCTAACGGTATCAGCTGCAGGTGTCGTGTCAGTGTCACCGTGCTCGCTCTCCTCTTGGAAGCCGACCACAGCCTTCAATTGGTGAATCATCGTCTCGATAGCGCTCTCCAGCGCTTCACGTGGCGTCATGGTGCCGTCAGTTTCGATGAACATACGCAGGCGGTTAAAGTCGGTACGGTCGCCGACACGCATGTTTTCAACTTCGTAGTTGACGCGCTTAATTGGTGAAAATACGGCGTCAAGTGCAATGGCACCGATCTCAACACGGTCTTTGTGGAGCGTTTCCTTTGCTACGTAGCCCAAGCCACGCTCTGCCTGCATCTCGATTTCGAGTGTCACCTTGCCGGTGACCTCAGCGATGTGCTGTTCAGGATTCAAAATTTCAACCTGTCCGAGTGCATCAATATCTGCTGCAGTCACGGTACCTGGGCCCTTGATGTTGAGCTTCAGCGTCTGTGGCTCATCCGTGAGCATTTTGATACGCACCTTTTTAATATTGAGGAGCAGCACGATGGTGTCCTCCACGACTCCGTCAATCGTTGTGAATTCATGCGGTACGCCGTCAATGCTGACTTGCGTAATCGCAGCACCAGGGAGTGACGACAAAATGATACGACGCAGCGAATTGCCGAGTGTGTGTCCGTATCCTGGATAGAGGCCGTCAATCTCGTACGTGCCCGCGAATTCCTTTTCGGTAATCGCGCGTGGCTTTGACGGAAGTGTTACTTGGTAGTCTGACATACGTAATGGTGAAAACGACTAATAAACAGTGCTGCTAGTAATATTATCGACTGTAAAATTCGAATACGGCCGGCAGGTCAAAGAGCCCGTCGCCAACGGTAAATTCAGGCGTGCCCTGTACGGTTGCCGCAAGTTTCTTTGGCTCGCTCTTGAGCCATGCGGGTGCCGTGTGGTCACTCACCTGTGTTGGCGCTTCGGCAAATACCGGCTTGTCTTTACTGCCGTCACGTACGGCGATCACATCTCCAACGGCAACGTGGTGTGACGGGATGTTCATCTTGCGGCCGTTCACGGTGATGTGACCATGGCTGACGAGCTGACGTGCAGCGCGACGTGTTGCCGCGAGGCCAAAACGGTACACCGCATTGTCGAGACGCATTTCAAGCTGCTGGAAGAGTGTTGCCGCAGGGTCCTTTGCCTTGTTGGCGAAATCAACGTAGCGACGGAGCTGGCGCTCGGTAATGCCGTAGGCGTAGCGCACTTTCTGCTTCTCTAGAAGCTGGCGGCCGAAGTCGCTGACGTTGCGACGACGCTTAAAGGTTTTTTTGGCACGTGCTTCCGAGAGCGCAAACTTCTGCGTCTGACACTTCTCGTAGACGCCGCTGCCGAGGCGCTTACACACTTTATATTTTGGTTTGCTCAACATATAAAAATAACGCTCTGTGTTTAAACACGTCGCGGACGACGCTGTCGTGGACCATTAAATGGAATCGGCGTTACGTCTGCAATGCCGGTTACTTCGATGCCACGTGCGGCAAATGCGCGCAGTGCAGACTCACGTCCGGCACCAACACCCTTGATAACCGCGCGTACTGACTGCAGGCCGATCATCTGTGCCTTTTCTGCAATAAGCTCACCTACCTTTGCGGCGGCAAATGGTGTTCCCTTCTTTGCGCCCGCAAAACCGAGGCTGCCGCTTGATGACCACATCACCGTGTTTCCTTCGGTGTCGGCAAGTAGTACCTTGGTGTTGTTGTAGGTTGCGTGTACGTACAGGACACCTGTTTGCAGCTTGCGTTTTGGTGCACGGTTCAATGCGCGCGACTTAAGTCCCTTATTAACCGAACCACCACTCTTTTTAACAATGCGTTTTTTACCCATAGGCTACTTCTTCTCAACTTTACGGCGTCCACTGGTCATCGTCTTGCGCACGTTACCACGTACGGTGCGTGAGTTTGTCTTGGTGCGCTGGCCGCGTGCAGGGAGGAGTCGTGAGTGACGGCTACCACGGTAACACTGAATATCTTTCAGGCGCTTAACATTACCTGATACTTCGCGGCGGAGCTCACCTTCAATACGAAATTCGTTGACCACTTTACTGAGCGTACTCTCCTCTTCGCTGGTGAGGTCAGCAGGCTTTTTACCTGCATCAACCTTCGCCTGCGCGAGGATGTCTTTCGCTCGTTCACGTCCAATGCCATAAATGGCGGTGAGTCCGATCTCGAGTCGCTTCGACTCGGGAATTGTAATACCTGCAATACGCATAGTTATCCTTGGCGTTGCTTATGGCGTGGATTACGGCACACGATGAAGACACGGCCCTGTCGTCGCACCGTTTTGCAATCCTTACACAAAGCTTTTACTGAACTTTTAACTTTCATAGATACATGCTGCGCAGCCTTAGCCGCGTCGTACAATGCGCCCTTTGCCGCCGTACGGGTCCACTGTCACGGTTACCGTGTCACCGATCAGCACTTTGATGCGATGCAATCGCATCTTTCCCGCAAGATAACAAAGGATCTCTTCGCCACTGTCGTCGAGCTCAACGCGAAAAAGCGCATTTGGCAGCGCCTCGGTGACAACGCCCTGTACGTTGTCGTTGGTATTGCTCTTCTTCTCTTCACTCACAGTGCGCGCGTATCGTACCAGACTGATGCCGTATTGACAAGCCCTTGTGTGCGTATCGCCGGAGTGGCGCTACTGGCTCTGTACGGGATCAGTAATTTCGACCGAAATATTATCAGTGTCACTCGGGAACTCACTCTTCCAAAACGGCCGAATGGTTGCTTGGGCGCTCTCAATACCCGGATAGCCGCTCATGACCGAATTTAAGACAGTGCTGTGCTTACCGACGAGGTCTTGCTTGAGTGCGTCAACATCAATATCCCACACGAGCACGCTGGTGCCGCTGAGGGTGAACTGAATGAGTGCATCATTGGCAACTGATACATCGTCGCCCACAAAGCGGAAGGTAAGCTCGTTAGGATTTGCGATGCGGATGGTGCCGTCAGCCGGCGTTGCCAGTGCGCTCTGCGCGAGCGTACGTGCGAGTTCGTGCATGGTAAAGCCGACTGCTGAAATGAGCGCGCGTTCACGTACGGTTGCGTTGCCCTCGGTATCAGTGGTCATGGGAAGTGATTCAAACTGCACTTGGAGTGCGGTGTCGAATACGTACAGATCACCGGCTGCCGCGTGTGCTGCATCCGCTGCTTGCCGGCGCAACTGGTCCTGCAATGCCGTGCGGGTTGCCTCACGGGTTGCTTCGTCAACGACAGGACGTTCACCCTCAAAGCCGCCTGTAATTGGCGTGATCAACTCAGCGTGGAATGCATTGTAGCGCGGGTCGCCTTCAAGGCCGGGAATGGTCAGGCGTGTACCCAGTGCGGTGAGATTCTGATCAGAGCCGGGAACATCAGCGTGCACCGTGACCTCAATGCGCCCTGCGGTATCCTCGTCGGGCATTCCGGGTACGACGAATGAGTTTGTCACACGGTAAATGCGGCCGTCAGGTGCTTCAAAGCGCGTGTTTTTGATGAGGCGCTGACTTGCCGAGCTGTAGTTATTGTACACAGCGATGCGCCCTGATGCGCGCTCCTCAACATACTCACTACCGGTTGCGGTGATCGTTTCCGACGCTTCCTGTGTTGCTGATACCACGGTGTAGCCCAATTCGCCGATTTCCGGCTCAGTGTAGGCAGTGTGGACGACATTTTCGCCGAGCGTGATGCGCTCAGATAGTGGCTCAACGGTCAGGGTTGTTTTGCCAATGAAGAGAAACCCAACTCCCGTGAGTGCAATGAGCAGCACCACGATTGCACCGCCCCACATGGCCATGCGTGTCATTCCTTTGTGTGAGCGGCCAGTTGGGCCGTCGCTGCCGCCGAGCGTGCGACGCTCAGCTCGTCGTGCGCGTCGTTCGACACGTGCTTTTGTCTCCGGCGCCGCAACGTTACGAATCGATGCAGGCTCAGATGTCGCACTCGATTCTTCCGCAGTGGGTGTGTCGTCCTGTGCGTGCGGTGCAGTGGACGGAGTCTCGGTATCATTTCCGCGAGCTGGCGGTGTAATGTCGTCAAATGATGGTCGTGCCATAGCTACAAGTATACCAGAGGAATATGCCCTATGGACAGATACCCACGGCCTATTTATCCACAATAAAATGCGCCGCAAGTATCAATGCTGCGTCGCGTGGCACACCGTCGGCAAGCTGGACTGCGTGCGTGGCGCGGGCCATATCAATGAGTTCCGGTTCAAGCGGCCGCGCCGTTACGGTAAATTGGGCAAAATCAATTTTGCCGAGTGCGTGGGTAAACCACGGCGCAAATCGTTGATCGACACTCACGTAGGTGTGCGTCGGCAGTCGATTGCTCTTGTTGAGTGTTGCGGCGGTTGTACCAAATGCCTCACTCCACTGCGTATCGACGCTGGTGAGTGCCTGCTCAACTTGGCGACACTGCGACGGCGTGCAGGTATTTGCGAGGTACATCGTCACCAGCGACAGTGCAGATGCATGCGCATCGGGATTCTCATCGGCAACAGCGCGAATGAGGTGTGTTGTGCCAAACGAGCTCTGCGCACTGGCAATAACGGCAGCGTCACGAATAATCGCCACGGACATATACTCGCCACCAATATCAATAAACGTAATGTCGTCCGGCGCGTCGCGCAGCTCGGGCAACTGCAGTGCCGCGTAGAGGTACGCATCGAGCGAGGGCGTGTGCGCAGGAAAGGCTTCTTCAAGTGCCGTGGTAACGCGGGTGTGGAGTGCCGTCGGTGTGGTGCTGACCAACACGCTCGCAGCTAGGTGTGATGCTTTTTTGCGGTATGGATCAGTCGTACTGTACCCGTTGAGCTCAATACGAGTGATGTGCTGATTGAAAATTGTGTGTCCCGACGGCACGTCGGGCTTGAGCGTGTCGGCAACAAAGCTGCGCAGTAGCTCACGGGTGATCGGTGTTTCGTTTTCCAAATGGGTGTCGATTGCCACTGAGTGTGAAAAGGCCCATGGCGTGTGCAGTAGTGCCTGCACAGTGTAGTCGGCAGGTTTGAGGTCATGCGTGGCGATTTCACGACGCACGAGTTCCGCGGCCGTGGCAATGGTGCGGGCAATCAGCGCGGCAAATTCGTCCGCAGTATGCTCCTGTACAAATTGAAGTGGGAGGCGTTTGGCAAAGAGAATCCGCGCGCGCTGGTTTTGCTGGTGCACGAGTGCTGTGCCAATGCTGCCGCTGGCGATATCAAATACGACCGTGTACTCCGGTTCCCCGCGCGAACTAAGCCAAGAAAGAGCGCCCATACTCGTTTAGTATAGCAACGATCGTGCGTCGCCGAGCGGGCGTGTGTGTGGACTAGTCTTCTTTAAGCACCGCGCGGATGCGACGAATACCGGCGGCGCTCGACTGTTCTTTCACAATAGTGAATGTGCCGTGAATGTCGCGCGTGTTCTCAACGTGCGGCCCGCCACAAAACTCCAGTGAGACGGCGTCAGCAAACTGCGGGTCTTCAGGTGTTGCGGTTTTTGGACCGACGGAGTAGACATTGACCATATCGCCGTACTTCAAGCCAAATTCCTGTTCGGCACCGAGCTGTTCTGCTTCGGTTTTTGGCATCACGGTTTTGAGCACCGGCAATTCAGCGGCGATGCGCTCATTCACAAGTCGCTCCACCTCTGCTTTTTGCTCGTCAGTCAGTTTTTCACCATGGACAAAATCAAAACGGAGTCGCTCGCTGGTGATGTTACTCCCCCGCTGTTTGACGTGCGGGCCGAGTACGTCCTGCAGTGCGCGCAGTAAAATATGGTGCGTGGTGTGGTACTGCACGGTTTTTTCCGAGTGATCAGCGAGCCCGCCCTTGAAGCGCTGTTCGGCACCGGCGCGACTCTGTGCACGGTGTTCTTCCATTTCGGCACGAAAGGCATCAGTGTCGACAGTCAGCCCCTGTCGCTGGGCAAGTTCTTGGGTGAGCTCGACGGGAAATCCGTAGCTCGTGAAGAGTACAAATGCGTCGTGACCGGAGAGCGAACCACGTGCGGCATACTTTTCAAATTCGCGCATACCCTTCTCGAGCGTACGACGAAACTTGGCTTCTTCGGCGGCAATGAGTGTTGTAATTGCTTCTTGCTGCTCGGTGAGTTCAGGGTAGTGTTCGCGGTAAGCTTCGGCGACAATCGCCACAGCCTCAGGGAGGGTGCCCTCACTGATGCCGAGCGTGTCAGCATACTGCACGCTGCGTCGAATGAGGCGTCGTACGAAGTAGGCCTGTTCAGTGTTACCGGGTTGCACGCCGTCGGCCATCATGAAGGTGGCGCCGCGGAGGTGGTCAGCAATAACACGAAAGCTCACCGTGTACGCCGGATCGCTGTAGACTTTGCCGCTTGCCGCTTCGAGGTGCGCAATAATGCGGGCGAGTGAGTCAACTGAGAAGACATCAGCGTTGTTATTTGCCGCGGCCGCAATGCGTTCAAGCCCGCCGCCGAAGTCCACATTTTTCTGTGCGAGCTTCCCGAATGAACCGTCAGCATTCTTGACGTACTCCATAAACACCGAGTTGGCAATTTCCATAAAGCGGCCGCAATCGCAGGCGGGATGGCAGTGTTCGCCAAAGTCGGGGTTATGCGGAATGCCAAAATCAAAGAAGACTTCCGAGTCAGGTCCACCCGGTTCGCCTGCCGGCATGTTCTCCGGCACCCCTGCCCGACTCCACCAATTTTCCTTTGCATCGTAGTAGAAAATGCGGCCGCCCTGCATGCCGCGCGCACTGCCGTCGGCCTGTGAGCCCATTTCCACAATAGGTGCATCAATACCGGCGTCGGCAAACAGTTTCTGCCAGAGTTGCGGTGTGTACTCGTCGCGCGGAATACCGTTGCGCTCATCGCCGATAAACACCGAGACACAGAGCTTGCTCGGGTCGATACCGACCTCGTTGGTTAAGAAGGTAAAGAGCCATTCGATCTGCTCGTCTTTAAAGTAGTCACCGAGCGACCAGTTCCCCAGCATTTCAAAAAAGGTCGTGTGGCGATTGTCGCCGATATCATCAATATCTTCGGCACGAAAGCACTTTTGCGAGTCGGCGATGCGGGTGCCTTTCGGGTGCGACTCACCCAATAAGTACGGCAGCATCGGCTGCATGCCGCTGCCGGTGAAGAGTGTTGTAGGGTCATTGGCCGGTACGAGTGACGCCGACGGCACGATGGCATGCTCGCGTGCAGCAAAAAAATCGAGATACTTTTTTCGTATGGTTTGCGTGTCCATTGCCCTTTGTCTTACCACAATGCGCCTTGAAAGCCAAAGTGTGCAATCTCAAGTGCGTAGCCGACAGTGATACAGACGAGACCGATAATAGCAACCGTACGTTCGTGGCGCATTTCCATTAGCACGATGCCGTCGATGCGTTTTTCCTTTGTGATTTTGTTGTGCACGAGCACCACCGCTGCGGCCAGCAGCGCTTTGCCCACAAAACTTAATGTCAGGCCCCAAAAAAGCATTGCCTCTAGCATAGCACAGCAACGCGCCTTCAGTGTGCGTAGTTGTGTTGCGTGCCGAGTGTGCGCTATGATGCCGCGATGAAATACGAAACATACACACTACCAAATGGCTTACGCATCGTGCTGGCGCCACAAAAAGATGCACAGAGCGTGACGGTGATGATTATGTCGGGTACGGGCTCGCGCTTTGAAACGAAAGCAGAAAACGGCATGGCGCACTTTCTTGAGCACATGTTCTTCAAGGGCACCAAGCAGCGGCCGACCGCCAAGCGTATCGCCGAGGAGCTCGACGGTATTGGGGGCGTGTCAAATGCATTTACTGACCGTGACCACACCGCCTACTTCGCCAAAGTTGATGCACGCCACTTTGCAACCGCACTTGATGTTGTAAGTGATATTTTCCTCAATGCAACACTGCCTGCAAAAGAAATCGAGCGTGAGCGTGGTGCGGTCCTTGAAGAGATCAACCTCTATGAAGACATGCCGATGGCAAATGTGCTTGACGAGTTTGATCAACTCATGTTTGGCACTGATCACCCGCTCGGTCGCAGTATTCTCGGTCCAAAAGAAAATATTCGCAGCTTTACCCGTGCACAATTCAAGCACTACTTTGAACGCAACTACATTGCGGGTAATTCAGCAGTGTGTATTGCAGGTAACTTTTCGCCACAGCAGGCCATCTCGGCAATCCGAGATCGCTTCTCGGATATGCGAGATGGTGCGGTACCGGAGGCCGAATCGTATAGTCACACGCAACATGAGCCGCAAGTACGCATTAAGCAGAAAAAAACTGATCAGACACACTTTGTACTCGGCGTGCCCTCATACGGACACCATCACGTCGACGAAGTTGCTGCAGAAGTGCTCGCAGCAGTGCTCGGTGGCGGTATGTCGAGCCGGCTCTTTAGCGAGGTACGTGAGCGTCGCGGCCTTGCCTACTACGTGAAAGCCGACGTTGCACAGTACGACGGGATCGGCAACTTCTACATGCGCGCGGGTGTGACGAATGGCAAGCTTGCTGATGCAGTTACCGTGATACTTGCCGAATTGAAAAAGCTTACGCGCACGACTATCACTGCTGAAGAGCTCAAAAAAGCACAGGAATATGTAAAGGGCACGACAGCGCTCTCACTTGAGGCAAGTAATGAACTGGCACACTACATTGGCCACGCCACACTGGTGCGTGGCACACTCGAGCCATTGACTGCATTTAACACAAAAATAGACGCCGTAACAGCCGCAGACATTAAGCGTGTCGCCAAGGAGCTATTCCGCACCGACCACCTGAACTTGATGGTCATTGGTCCGCACAAAGGAAAAGAAAAGACATTGCGCAGTCTACTGCACGTCTAGTCGTTTTCCGGCGCGAGGAGCTTCGTGCCATGACCGGCAACGGTCGTCGCAACAAAGTCAATGAGGATGCCGTAGATAGCACCGGCAGCAATAACGATACCGAAGGCAAACCATGTGGCGAGCGGATCAACAAAAACTGCAGTGGCCAGCGGCAGCGACACCCAGATGCCGATGACAGCACCACGCAGCAGGTACATACGGAATTTAAACAGTGGATGAATGGTAATGACGCCCGCAATAGCGACAAAAAAGCCAATTGACAGGCGACTGATGAATACCGTCCAGAATGCGGGACTCCCCACATCCCACGCGTCCTGTAAGCTGCCGGATGTCAGGTAAATATCCAGCAATGCGAGTGCGGCGCCGGCGGCAAGGGCAACGAGAAGTCGCTGTACCATCAGTGGCATACCACTAGCGTACCGCACCTTCTTTGCGAAGCAATGCACGCTTCTGCACAGCACCACCACGATTGTAGTTGCCCACGGCACCAGAGCTGGTGATCACCCGATGGCACGGTACATCAGGCAAGTAGTTTTTCTTCATAATCGAGCCGACAGCGCGCGCTGCATTGGGCGAACCCGCTGCGGCGGCAACCTGCGCGTAGGTACGCGTCTGGCCTTTAGGAATGGCGCGGACAACATCAAGCACGTTTTCAGTAAAAGTACGCATACACTTAAAACAGTGAATCGGTTTTCTTCTGTGGCGGGGTGTCTTTGTGTGCTGCCGGTGCTTTTGCCGCTTGTCGCTCTTCTTTGTTCTTGAGCAGTACGGTACCAGCCGCTTCGCGGTACCGGCAATAGTCGCACTCGGGTGACGCCTTTGGTACCCGTGGATCATCAAGACATTTTTTAATTTCGAAAAGTGTTGGTTCAACCCACGCGTCGTCACCGACGTAGGGAATAATTTTTACATCAAATTCAAGTTTGCCATCGAATGCTTCGCGGTCGGCGTCTGCATTTGCGTAGACAAAGTAGGCGGTATCGCTCACCTCGAATTCGTTTTTGCGGAAGAGCCACTGGTAGACTTCCACCTGTCGCTTGTAGCCGTCTTGCCACGGTGCATCGAGATTCACCTCCCCTTTTTTGCTCGTTGCTTTGTAGTCAACGACAATGAGCTTGCCTGTGCGATCTTTCCAGACGTCGTCGATGCCGCCGCGTACGAGGAGCTGCGTAGGTTCATGTAGATACTGCACGCCGTGGCGTAGTGAGTCGCGCCACGCGTCGAGCTGCACGTGGTGGAACGGTATAGCATCAATGCCGTACGTTTCCATGAGCGGGTGCGGCGTCTCGTCGGCGCGGTGCACATCGAACTCACGCTTGAGCAGCTCGTCAACGGCACTGTTGAGGTTGAACGGGTATCCGGGTGGTCGGGCGACACCGAGTTTGTTGTCGACGTAGAAACAGCGCGGACAGTCGATAAACAGGTCAATTTTCGATCGTGACAGGCGAAAGTTGGCGCCGCCGTAATTCCAGTTCGGGTTGCGGTGTGGTTTGTAGAACTGCGACATACTAGCCGTCGTCAGCAACTAACAAGTCGTGCTCTGCTGCCGGTGGTGTCACGCGACGACCAAAGCGACGTTTGAGGTGCGTTTCAACAAACCACACTGCAGTGAAGACGAAAAGTGTCATCAATGTGGTGAAGACAGCAATTGAATACAAACCAAAGCCAACGGCGATACCAACGCCCGCAGAGACCCACAACCCCGCAGCGGTGGTAAGGCCGCGCAGCAGGTCTTGACGAAAGACAATGAGGCCGGCGCCGATGAAGCCGACACCCGTGATGATCGCGGCGGTGGTGCGCATTGGGTCGAAGTTCACCTTGCCTAGGTATTGGGTCGTGATCACAATGGAGATGATGGTAAAGAGTGTTGAACCCAGTGCCACCAGCGCAAAGGTGCGCATGCCGGCAACTTTCCCTGCGACAGAACGCTCAGCGCCGATAACGAGCCCGAGCATCGTGGCAACGCTCAGTTGGATGAATAGTGTCGTAACGTGTGGCTCGAGCTCAAGTAGCATACTTAGTTTGTCGTAAATGACGTGGTGACGGGCTCGCCGCCGCCGGTGCGTACGGGAAAGTCGTTTTCAAGTGAGAACGTGCGGTCGCCGTCATCTGTGTAGAGTACCACCCAGTAGCGTGCGCCGCTGACAGTGTCACGCAGCAGTGGTACTGCGACGTCGGTGTAGGTACCGCTGTCGCGACGCACGGCGCCAAGCGCGTTACCGACAAAGCCGTCACGCTCTTCGTGGACGACGATCCAGCCGTCGGCAGGCAGCTGTGCTGAGGTAATGCGTACCGATGCACCGGCAGGCTGGTCGCCGGCGATAACCGAGGCAGTGTCAGTGCTGGTCTCAGTGATCTCCTCGGTGAGCACCGAGCCGGTGTCGCCGCCCGTGGTGCTGTCAGTGGTGTCAGCATCGACAACAATGTCGGGTGTGGTTGATTCACCCGTAATGATGTCATCGGACGTGGCATCCTGCGAGAGGTTAAAAATCCAAATAAGGGCAATACCGATAATAAATCCTGCGGCAAATCCGAGTGCCATTTTTGTGTAATCGTTCATACTTTCTAATAATACAAAAAATGCTAGGCTCGTGCTACTTTGCACAAACGTTGCACTTCGTCGCGGACGGCTTCATGCTTGTTGTCGTGAATGTCGTAGCGACGTAGTGCATCACGCTCAGTATCAATTTCGCGGCACAGGACGACGCTGTCATCAAGCAAGCGGCGCTTTTCATGATCTGAGAGTGTGGTGAGTGCGGTCAGCGGGTGGACGCCTGCTTCGTCAATGAGTACTTCCAGCCCGCGGTCGCGTGGGTAGTCCCAGCCGAGAAGCTGGAGTCCCGCACACTGTCCATAGCGCGCTGCGTTGCGGGTAAAGCGCGTATTGGTGATAAGCCATTGCTCACCGATGTCCATGTTCTTATGTGCAAGGTCGTCGAAGCGTGCCTTGACGTAGAGCGCGACTTTCAGATCGGTTTTAATCCCGAGGCTATTATGGAATTTCACTTCCGCAGCAACTGTCTTGCCGTTGTGCTTGGCAATAAGGTCTACTTCGTGGGGTGCGCAACTTCCCTGCGCAGCAACACCTGTTTGCACGTCAGTGTAGCCAATGGCGTCGAAAATACGTCCGACAAAGCGCTCGAACGGAAATCCCGATGGCCCGAGGTCCAGTACGGCGCGTTTAACCGAGTAGCGTGCAGCGACAGGTTTTTGCTCGTGGCTGCGCAACAAATCAAATGCGTGTTCGTAAATTTCCTGTGTGGTCATTCCCTCGCGGAGCTCCTCCTCGATATGCTGCACGATCTCGTCGCGCACCTCTTGGTGCGCCCCCGCACGCTTCAGCGAGCGGTCGAGTTTTTCCGCGACGAAGGGTTCCTGCTCGCCGTTCATTTTGGTGATGAGTACGCTCATTGGTACTGATTATACATGCCAGACGAGTGAGCAGTTTGCAGTTGGCAGTGGATAGTACTAACCTCTAACTAATTCAACTAATCTCCCATAAGTCTCAGGATCAATGAAAGTTCTCCGGTTCTCGTATTTCTCTCCTTCCTTTTTAGCTCGTTCGTTGACAAGTCTCTGTGTTGCTTTAACACTTTTTTGATAAAGTTTGATAAAGTTTTTGTTGTCTGTATGTATATCGTCTATTGCTATACTAGCACCCCCCATTCGATAGATAAGCGCTGCAAGATGAAGTGATGCGTCATTCAAAAAGTGGTATTTTTGCTTATGCACATCCATTTTGTTTAATGTCCTTACTGATTGAAAAATAAGAAAATTTTGAAGCAGATCGAGTGGCTCGACATCTTCGCTAAAAATGTCGTCATAATCCTTACCAAACAATGCACTCTTCCTGTCTTTTGCGTATGCAGGGCGCTCTTTAAAACATGCAACGTAAGCCTGTGTTGCTATTTCGGCATCGACTCGCTTTGACGTAGACTTTTTCCCTTGGTATTTATTTTTCCGCGCTTCATAAAAGTAACCTTTCTGTTTTAAAGCACTTTCAATAAGTCGCTGTATCTCGTCATTTGAATGCAAGTCTCTTGAAGTAACTTTTGTTTGACTGTTGGTTGCTTCGACAATTTGAGGGAGCAAATCGGCATTAGTGGTTTCGACGATACGTATCAAAACTCTTACATCCTCCTTGAGAATTTTCTCTTTTTGCGCTTGCGCCAGAGATCTGACAGTTTGTTGCCCGTTAACTATTTGAGCGTTTTTGAGACTGAGGTTTGGTGAGGAATCGACTGGGGAAAACGAATACTTTTCACAAGTTATTGTCACACCATTATTCATGTATACGAAGTACGGACTGGTGTCTGTTGTGGCGGATCGAATAATACCTTTGTTAATAGGATTAGACTTCTTGAGGAATCCGCGGACGTTTTTCTCAAAAAGACGATCTCCATTTTCTTCGACCAATTGTGCCAAAGCATGTCCTTTTGCAGCACCTAAGAAAAGGCGTACGTCGCCGCTATCGTCAGTCATATACTTTCCAGACGTCTGCAGCTTAAAGTCGATAGGTTTTGACTGAGCAGGTGCAAGGAACTCTCGTGTGAGTCGTTCAATATCAATATACTGGACACCGAAATACTCTGCACCGGAGGTAGCATTTGTATCCTCTATGAAATCCTCTAATTGTGATCTCGCTCCTCCATGGGGTTCTTTTCCGTTTGAGCAAAATACAAGGATAAAACGAGGATTTTCAACAAATAAATTCCTTACTGAATGAAGGCGGTCGATGAGCCGAGCGTTTTGGTATTTAGAACTGATCTGTTCCCTCAGTACAAAGTCCTTGGTGGCATTTTTTAGTTTAGTAATTTCCGATCCTGGAAATGCTTTTTCATGCGAGTTTTGCGCAGTGTGGTATTTTGACTGAAAAATGTACACTGCAGGGCGGGATTCACTCTCCTCATCTATGACAATTGCATCTATACCGCAGTCATCTGAACCGTCGACAATCGAAGCCTCGATGTCGATTGAATTAAGCTCAAAACTTTCAAAGCCGGCAGAAGAAAAAAATTTCTCAATAACCAAAAAGAGAAAAGCTCGACTTTCTTCAATTCCGTACTCTGCAGCGTAGCGTCTTACTACTTCATCCACTGTCCGCTTTTGCAATAATGTAGCCACACCTAAACCCTACCACATGTGCGAACCTGTTCCAGTGCAAAATGGCATTTTATTTTTTCTCACGCCAAAGCGCTACCACCAAGGTATCCTACATTATCATATGTGACGGGCTGTGTTTCGATTAGTCGAAACACATGCCTAAAGCGCTATTATGACGTCAAAATAGCGGTTTAGACGGTTCGACTGGATGTGTCATTGTTGAACAAGAACCCCGCCACCTAGGCACTCTTCGCCGTCATAGACAACAACTGACTGATCGCGGGCGACGAGTACTGCGATGTCGAGTGTGAGTGTCGCCGTGTCGCCGTTAGTGGTAACGCGACACGGAATAGGCTCGCCGTGGTAGCGAATCTCACACGTATATGCCGTATCGTTCGTTGGTGTGCCGTTGATCCAATTGCATCGCTCAAGGGTGAGCGTTTGCGTGGCGATAGTTGCCGGTAGTGGCTCGCGCGATACGGTGATGGTATTTGCTGCGGTGTCCTTGGCAACGACGTAGGCAACGGTTCCCTGCAAGGCACCCTGCGTGATGGTAAAGCCGCCGCGCTGGCCGAGTGTATAGAGCTGTGCGCCGTCGTGCGTGCCAATAACCTCACCTACCTCATTGAGCACATCACCGGATGTGGTAGTGATGTAGTGAGAGAGAAACTCTTTCATGTCGACGTGGCCGATGAAGCAGAGGCCTTGGCTGTCGGGACGTGTTGCACTTGGCAGATTGTACTGCTGTGCGTACGCGCGTACGTCTGCTTTCGCCATGCCGCCAATAGGCAGTAGCGTATGGGCGAGATCATCCTGCGTGAGTGTCCAGAGAAAGTACACCTGATCTTTGCGTGGGTCGATCCCGCGCACGAGGGCGTACGTGCCGTCGGCATTTTCGCGGCGCTGCGCGTGATGGCCGGTTGCAATCAGATCAGCGCCCTGTTCGTGTGCCCACGTGCGAAACGCACCGAATTTAATAGCGCGGTTACAGAGCACGTCGGGATTTGGGGTTGCCCCGCGCTCATACGAGGCAAGCATTGCATCAATAACGTCGCGTTTATACTCCTGTGTGAGATTGGCAATGCGAAACGGCACACCGAGTGCAGCAGCGACGCGTAGTGCTGCTCGCTCATCCTCATCTTGTGTGCAGGGAATGAAGTCGGGTTGCCACACACGCATAAACACCGCGGTGACATGGTAGCCCTGCTGTACGAGCTTGTGGGCGGCTACGGCGCTGTCGACACCGCCGGATACGGCAACGTACACGTTTTGTTGAGTGTCGGTCATGGGAGTCAACCTATGTCATGCACGAGCGCTAGTCAATGTATATCGACTTTTTAATCAGATGTTGCTCGTAGGTTTTACTGTAGTAGGTGCGGCCACTGCGGTCGGCAAGGTAAAAAATGTAGTCATTCTCAATTGGGTGCAGTGCCGCGTAGATTGACGACTCACTCGGCGCGGCAATTGGTCCCGGCGGCAGTCCTTCGTGTACGTACGTATTGTACAAGTTGCTCTCGTCGAGGAGCTCGGCGCGCGTAATGTCGTAGGTACCTTTGTCGTGCGTGTACGTAAACGTTGCATCAACCTGCAGCTTCATGCCGATGTCGAGGCGATTGTGTAGCACACCGGAGATGAGCTGCCGGTCACGCACGTTGCTCGCCTCTTTTTCAATAATTGACGCAAGGGTGAGAATTTCGTGCAGCGTGTAGCCTGAGGCATCAATTGCGGGTAGATACTCTTCGATGTGGGTGTCGAAGTTGTCACTCATTGCACCAATGACTTGCGAGTGGGTGACGTTTGGCAAAAAGTGATAGGTGTCAGGAAAGAGGTATCCTTCTAATTCGGTTGCTTCAGCAATAAACGCATTTGGATCAAACTTATACAAACGGCGATCGTAAATAATAGCCATGTCAGCAACCGTTGCTCCTTCGGGAACGGTGATGCGCACCGGCTCAAGACCAAAGGCGCCGGTGGTGATGACACGCGTCACCACAATGGCATTCCGTGGAGTGCGGAACAGGTAGTCACCCGCGTGAACTGACTGCTCACCGCCACGCAGGCGCACAATTTGGGTGAGCCACCAACTGCTGCGAATGACTCCCTCGTCTTCAAGTGTTTGCGCAATGTCCTGCAGCGGCGCACCCTGCTCAATGGTTACCAGTGTTTCCTCATCAAATGCCGGTGCGGCAATGCCGGTGAAATACGCGCCGACGAGGCCCCCAATCAAAATGAGCGACACGAGAAACGTGCGTTGGTTGAGCGTGTGCAGTCGTTGCATCCGCCACTCCCAAATGTAGTCGTACGCGTACTCATACCAGTACACGGTGCGGACCCACCATCGTGACAACAACATGCGCAATTGTGCAAGAAAATGTGAAAACATATGCAATGTTATACAGGGAGGTTCTTTGGTGGCTCGCCCTTCGTCGACGTTATGCGCTCAAGTCCCGGTGCGCGTGTTTCCTCTGTTGGGAAGTGGTACAGCGTTGCCAACTCCTCAGTAGTAAGAATCACACGCTCGTGATCGTACGGTGCGTAAAACATAGCACGGCGCTTATATGCATCAAGTACGCCGTGGGAGTATTTGCGATCCTTGCGATCACGAAAATCTTGCCATGGATAGTTCAACGTCACGTTCCAGTACGGCGCGGGGTTGAGCTCATTGAGGTGACCTGAGGCAAACGGATTAAAGAGCTTCACCACGTACTGCGGAATTTTATGTCCGGGGAACGTGTCTTTTTTTCCGAGCAGTACCGAACGAATACCGACGTCGTACGCTGTTTTTTCAATACTGCGCTCGAGTGCCTTGATTTTGACGATGTCGGCCGGTTTGAGCTGTGCAAAGCCTGCCTCAGTTTCGCCGGTGAGAATGTTGTTGAAATCGGGCGTTGCCTTGCGGTAGATGTCTTCAATTTCGGCCTGCACTTCGTCCTTCCAATTTGTACCTTTAGTCCAGAACATTGGTCCAAGCTTGTTGCGCTTGTGTTGTCGAATAATGAACTGCACCCACATCATAGTGCCCTTTTCCAGCGAGCTCATCTTCTCAAACACTTCCGAGAGCGGGTCAATTACCTGCTCGCTCTTGTGCGCTTCTTTGTCGAGTTCAAAGTCGACATAGGTTTTTAGTGGGTACGCATCAGATTTCGCAAATTCATACTCCATACCCCATACTTTCATCGTTGCCGGATCAAAAAAGACACCCGATGTATAGTCGTCTACCTCATAGATTTCAACGTTCGGATACTGAGCATAGATCTGCGCCATGGTGAAGTCGACAAACTTGCGTTGTGTCCAAATGTAGAAGTGAATCTTCCCTTCAAAGGAGACGAGCTCGAGCGACCACCACGGGCGCAGCTTCCCGTCCCACCACTTTTTAATAAAGGTTGTTTCTCCTGGACCAATGTTGAGTCCGGAAAAGACCAATTCCATTGCGCGTGGTGTTTTGTAAATGTGGCGTGGAATCTTAATTTCGAGCAACACTTTTTCTTGCTCAAGAATAAATGCTGAGCGGATGTAGTCACGCCACGCTCCAATTGCCATTTGCATCAGTGCAACTGGTGCCCAAATGACCGATAGTGCCAAGAGCCACGCAAGTGTCGTCCAAAACAGTGTCGGGTATGCAATAAATGCCCACAGCGCGAGTGCACCGAGAAGTGTATTAAATAGCGGTGTGATAGAAAGTCCAAAGTAATGCGTTTTCAACAACTCAAGTGCGAGGAGCTTTTGGAACACATTCTTTTTCTTACTGCCGTTCTTCGCCATAGGCGCATGATACCACGCATCAACACGCGGCATTCAGTATTCTGGTGAAAGAGAGGGTGGCTACGCGAGCTCGTAGCGACCGTCGTCCAAACGAGCGAACGTGGTGTGGTCCTGCAGGTTGACAGCGATGGTATTGTCTTTGACGTAGCGCTCACGCTTTACGCGTTCGACAATTTCCTGTTTCGTGAGCGGTCCGTGCTTTTTGAGGATTTCGCGGATGACGTCTTTCACGACACCTTGTGCGTACCCCCATTCAGCAAGTGCGTAGAGACCACGGCCGACGAGTACGAAGCGTGAGTCTTTGATGAGTTCGTTGTGGGTTGTGGCAATGTGCGCCTTCTTTCCGAAGAGTTCTTCAACGCGCTGTGCCACTTCGCTAAAGTGCATTGGTGAGCCGTGGCGCTTGAGTGCAAGGTAGGCAAAGTCGCGCATGCCCTTCACGCGCACTGACGGTGACGTTGCACGTCCCCACTCACCGAGCGGATTCGGTGCAATTTTCTTTGACAGACGCAGCCAACGGCGGAGCAATTCTTCGTCGCGGGCCTCTTGTTGACGCTTTTCAAGTTCGGTGCGATACAGGCTCAGCATTTCTTCTTCCGGCAGTACAATTGCATCATCAAGTGCAGCGTAGAGGGTACGCAGCGCTTCGCGTACGTTACGTGCCTGACTCTCATCGAGGTACCAGTGATGTACGAAATCGCCGCCTTCCTTTGCGCGGTTAAAGTGCTCACCGACTGAAAGCAAAAAAAGCAGATAGTTACGCTCACGCTCATTGCGTGCAAGCGTTGCAAGGATCTCGTCCTGCGTTGCAACGCCGCCCAAACGCTTCAGCGCTTCAGCAAGCTCGGTAAACTCTTGTGCGCGGGCACGGTACTCATCTGATTTTTGAATGAGGCGCAGTGCCTGATTCTCGATCTGACGAACACGCTCACGGGTAATGCCGTAGCTCTGGCCGACAGCTTCAAGTGTTTCCGGTGTCGGTGCTTTTTTGAGTCCGTAGCGACGCAAAAGCACGTCACGTGTGCGTTCGTTATCGATCACATCAACGAGGCGCTTTACGGTCTGGTCTGGTTTAAATGAAATGGTGATGGTCGTTGCCATAAAACAAAGTACACATACTTTTATCACGAGTTTCCGTGTGCGTCAAATAGCGCGGTCACAGATACAAGGCATCAGAAATGCGTATGTGTCAAAGGATATAACCACACAGACAACCAAGTGTCAATGTTTTAGGTGGTTACGAAGTTAATGAGTCGCTGCGGAACAAAAATGGTGCGTGCAATCGTGGCGCCGTCGAGCCACTTTGCTACATTGGCGTCTGCACGCGCCGCCGCAATTGCCGCTTCTTCGTCTGTATCGGTCGGAAGTGTGAGTGTGGCGCGCAATTTACCGTTCACCTGTACGGCGATGTTCACGGTGTCGGTCGTGAGCTTGTCACTATCGTATTCGGGCCACGCACTAAGGTGAATTGACTCGGTGTTCCCTAGCTGTTCGCGCCAGAGTTCCTCGGTTATGTGCGGTGCGCACGGTGACAGGAGTTGAAGTAGTGTTGCGTACTGATCGCGTGTCGGTGCTGTTTTCTCACAGGTATTTACGAGCGTCATGAGTGCGGCAATTGCGGTATTAAATTTAAGTGCCCGCATATCATCGCGCACCTTTTGAATGGTCTTATGCAGTGCGCGATCAACGTCCTCATCAGCAGTATCGGCAAATGGACGTTGGCCGAGGCGCCATACACGCTCCAAAAAGCGACGTACACCGACGATGCCGTCAGGACTCCACGGGTAGTGCCCCACTTCATTAAATGGCCCAATAAACGCTAAGTACGTGCGTACGGTGTCAGCACCGAGTCGTGCAACCACATCATCGGGATCGATGACGTTTCCTTTCGATTTGCTCATTTTATTACCATCAGGCCCCATGATGAGTCCGCGATTCATGCGGCGTGTGTACGGCTCCTTTTCGTTCACGAGCCCGAGATCAAACAGTGCCTTGTGCCAGAATCGACTGTAGAGAAGGTGCATGGTCGTGTGCTCAGCACCGCCTGAGTAAAAGTCGACGGGAAGCCATGCTGCTTGTGCATCGCTAGAGGCGAACTGTTCAGCATTGTTCGGATCGGTGTAGCGAATGTAGTACCACGATGAGTCCACAAAGGTATCGAGGGTGTCGGTTTCGCGTTCTGCGTCACCGCCACAGCTCGGACACGTCGTGTGGAGCCAGTCAGTCGCCTTTGCCAGCGGTGATTTGCCGTCGTCACGCGGCAGGTAGTCGTCAATAGCGGGAAGCTCGACGGGCAGCTGTTCGTCAGGTACGGGTACTGCTCCACAGTTGGCGCAGTGAATGATCGGAATGGGCACACCCCAGTAGCGCTGTCGCGACACCGTCCAGTCGCGAAGCTTGTAATTAGCGCTGAGTGCCCCACCGACATGCTCAGTGATAGCCGCTTTTGCTTCATCAGAGTCACGTCCGTCAAAATCGCCTGAGTTGATGAGGGTTCCCGTTCCGGTGTATGGCAGCGCGGTATCCTCGGCCTCGATAACCGGCACAATAGGAAGCTCGAATTGTGTGGCAAATGCAAAGTCGCGCTCATCGTGTGCGGGTACTGCCATGATGGCACCGGTGCCGTAGTGCGCGAGCACATAGTCAGAAACATACACAGGGATCTCTTCTTTCGTTGCGGGGTTGATTGCCTTGATACCTTTGAGTTCAACACCGGTTTTCTCGCGCCCCTCGGCAGTCCGCTCGATATCGCTTTTCTTTTGCGCCGCCTTCACGTAGTCAGTTACCTCTTGTTTGTTTGCAATAGCATTGTCGTGCTCAGTGTCCCATAACGCACGCACCCAATGGTGCTCAGGGGCAAGCACAATGTACGTGGTACCGTACAGCGTGTCAGGACGTGTCGTAAAGATGCGTACATGCGCAGCGGTGCCGTCAGGGTTGCGCCATGTGTTGTGCTCAGGATAGAGGGTAAACGTAAGTGGGAAATCAATTTCAGCACCTTCGCTTTTGCCGATCCAGTTGCGTTGTGATTCTTTGATCGGCTCCGGCCAGTCCAACTCATTCAGGTCTTTAAGTAAACGATCAGCGTACTGCGTTATAGCAATATTCCACTGCAGCATGCTTTTGTGTTCCACTTCACTGTCGCAGCGCTCGCACGCATTGTTAACAACTTGCTCATTAGCGAGCACCGTTTTACACGAAGGACACCAATTCACCTGCGTTTCTTTTTGCGAAACGAGATTGGCGTTAAAAAACTGTATAAATTGCCACTGGGTCCATTTGTAGTATGCAGGGTCGCAGGTCACGACTTCGCGTGACCAGTCAAACATGCCACCCATGCTACGCAACTGGGTGCGCATCGCCTCTATATTTTCGTAGGTCCAGTCGCGTGGGTTAAGGCCACGCTTGATCGCCGCATTTTCTGCGGGCAATCCGAATGCATCAAAACCAAACGGAAAGAGCACCTGCTTCCCCTGCATACGCCAAAAGCGGGCGTACATGTCCGGTACGGTGAATGCGTACCAGTGTCCGACGTGCAGATTTCCTGACGGATACGGAAATTCAACGAGTACGTACTCGTTCTCTTTGTCGGCAACAGCGTTCTCAACAGTGTAGAGTCCATCCTTCTCCCATTGGTCTTGCCACTTCTTTTCGATGTCGCTGTGGTTGTAGTCTGCCATGCGCTAAACGTAGCATACTTGTGTAGCGGCGAAAATACACAGATGGTGGTGTTGCATGCGTATATGCATATGGTACAAAAGAGATATGCACATCGTCGCACACAGCACACTACTACTAATCGGTCAGCAGCACGCAGTGGCCGGCTGTGCTTTGTGTATCTCTCAGTAACCTCACCAACACAGCATACATAAAACAGAGTCGGTCACCGCAGATCGGCTCGTGTTCGTTATCCTCGAGCTACGAAAGGAGGAAAGATCGTGGCACGCAAATTTAAAGGATGTAACGGCAAGCAACATGCGGCTCAACGTGCGGCCGATGCAAAGCGGCGTGAGCATGCAGCTAAGCAGGCGCGGGCGAATCGCCTCGCCAAAGAAGCGCAGCAGGCGCACCACGCGTAGCTAGGCGCCCACGTAGAGAAGAGCGCGGAACTTTCGTTCCGCGCTCTTTATATACTCCGCTTTTTCTACGCGGCTAGCGCACTGCAGGTGTCAGTGGCTGGAGGCGATCAGGATCGATCTCTTTCTCGAAACAGGTGTGTCCCGCATCGTGATCCCAATTTGCCTGTTGGCGCTCAAGTTCGCGCACGCGCCAGTCGTCGCTCGCCGCCGCTCCTGCTTCAAGGTGCGGGAGTGGCTGCGCAAAGGTGGCGCAGAGCTCAAATGTTGTCGCATCAATGCGCGCATACTCATACGACTCATTCGTGCGCGGGTCGCGCGGCAGGTAGGCACCCTGGTAGTCAGATGTAATATCCGCAAGTTCCTCAGGAAGTTCCTGCTTGTCGCGGTAGTAGTCTTGAATACGCGTTTCCAGCATTTGCAGATCACTAATACGTGCTTGATCGTCACGCAGTTCGCGTTGTGCTTGCGGCGAACCCATGATGAAGAAGCCGCCAATAATCGCGATGATCACAATCGCACCGGTGGCGTAGCCGATCATCCGTGAGCGCTTTTCGTGCTGCTCCCACACGCCACGCAATGCCTGTAGGTAGTAGTACAGTACAGCACCAAAGATCACGAGAATCGTCACCACTTTCAAAAGAAATGCTGTGGTGAGTGCCTCGCCGCTGAGGAATGTGTACAGCAGCACAATGAGGTCAATAATCATACCAATGCCGGCGGCAAACACGGTCAAAAAGACCAGCCAACGGCGTACCCAGAGTTCGCGCTTCTCAGGATGTGCGCGAATGTCCTGATTAAGCATACGGGTGAGGTATACGTATACAGGAAACAGCACGATAAGCGATGCAATCGCAAAGCTGATGCCACCGGAGTACGGATCGTATCCGGCGATGTGCGGACCGACGAGTCGGTCGATGTACTCAAAAAGGAGTGCAACAAAGCTTCCCACTGAGATGTAGAGTGCCACCATTGCACCCAGCCACAGGAAGAAGTCTTTCGGCGTTACCTTTGTGTGTTCATTATTCATATAACGGCGACTATCCAGTAATAGGTAAATTGTACGGGAGCGGCATGCAAAGCACAATCGAATTGTGCTAGCTATGCTTGAATTCCATCACATCGCCATCGGCCACGGTGTACGCCTTCCCTTCAGTGCGAATGAGGCCGTCCTCGCGCGCCGTTGCCCAGCTCCCAGCACGAAGCAGTGTATCCCATTGGATAACGTCAGCGCGAATAAACTTATCACGAAAGTCACTGTGGATGGCGGCACCGGCCTCCTGCGCGGTTGCGCCTCGCTGTATCGTCCACGCACGACTTTCCTTCGGCCCTGTGGTGAAAAATGAAATCAAATCGAGGAGTGCGTAACCTGCACGAATCAATTCATCAACGCCGCTTTCAATCACGCCAAATTCGCGACGAAATTCGGCAGCCTCATCGGTGTGTACATCTTTGAGCTCATGCTCAACACCCGCATCAACTTCAACCCAGTGTGCGCCTGCGTCTTCAAGAAAGCGCTTAAGTGTATCGCGTCGTTCACCATCATGTTCATGGACATTGTACGCACCATTTTTCTTATTGAGTACGTACATAAATGGCTTCATGGTGATCAAGTGAAGCTCTTTCACCAGTGCAAGTTCTTTTTCGTCGAGGAGCGTTGTTCGCGCCAACTTCCCTGCCTCAAGGGTCTGCAGTATCTTCTCGAGTGCGCCCATGAGGGTTTTTGCCTCCTTATCGCCGCTTTTTACCTCGCGAGCGAGTGTGTTCATGCGCTTGTGCACTGTCGCCGTGTCAGCGAGCACGAGTTCAATATTGATGATATCGATATCGTGCATCGGGTTGACTGCGCCGTGTACGTGGGTGATATCTTCGTCATCAAAGACACGCACTACCTGCGCCACGGCGTCAACTTCACGAATGTGCGCCAAAAATTGGTTGCCCAGCCCTTCACCTTCTGAGGCACCTTTAACGAGGCCGGCGATATCAACAAATTCAACCGCTGCAGGAATTGTCTTTTCAGACTGACTCATGGCACTTAAGCGGTCTAAACGCACGTCGGGAACGGCAACGACGCCGACTGAGGGATCAATGGTACAAAACGGAAAATTTTCAGCCGCAACCGATTTTTTCGTAAGTGCATTAAAGAGCGTCGATTTCCCGACGTTTGGCAATCCAACAATTCCAATACTGAGTGACATGGCCGTGTAGTATACATGTGTCTAGTGGCAGAAGTAAATCGAGATAATAAGAGCAGTAACGCTTCGCATTACTCTCATGTTGTCGTCATTTGCTCGGGAATGCGGCGACTACGTCGGTATTTCTCTCATGTCCCAAATACGAAATCTCAAGTCTTCCGTATTTGGGACATGCTCTAAATCAGGCTCCGCATTCCTCTCGCGTCACTAGACAATGAAAAATGCCTGCCGAAGCAGACATCTTTCAGTGGTGCCATTTCAATCCGGAGATCGAAATGAACACCGTGGTATTCAACTCCGAAGAGTCGAATACCACGGTGGCCACTTCAAGCCGAAACCCGAAATAGTCACCTACGGGACACACTACACCTGTAGGTATCAGCGGTCAACCCCAAAAAACAACAAGGTACAAATTTAGAAGTGTGTCAAATTTTACTGTGCCAGTCGCTGCAATTCTTTCTGGTACTTCTTTGACACCTGCATCATGGCACTCGCCTGATCTTTCCCCTGCTTCACAAGCTCCTGCGTCTCTTTTGCCATTTTAACGAACAGGTCGGGATCTTTCTCAACCATCTGCTCAATCATCTCAGCCTGCTCTTTCGGCATATTTTTGAGCTGCGACTTAATCATTTTTTTCACCAGAAAGTTTTTGAACATGAACATTTAGTGTTACGCTAAGGTGCCTATTGTAGCGGCAGCATGCTGCAGGCGCAAGAAAATTGACATATATAAAAATTATTGTAAAGTCACACCATGCTATATTCAGTACGTACGACCCTCTTGGGTATCCCGTCGCGCCTGCGCGGCATGATTAACCGCCGCCGTGTCATTGCACTCACTATTATTGCTGCGTTCGTGCTTGTTGCTGCAGCAAACGCTATTGTACGCTCGGGCGACCCTGCAGAGACCGAAACACCGACGCGTAGTGTAACCGTGCGTCAGGCGGGTGCACTTGCTGGCGCCGGTGCTCAGCTGGTAACAACCGGCGAAGTAAAATCACAAGCCGAAGGCGACTTGCGCGCAAAACAAGCAGGACTCATTACCAGCGTCAGCGTTGGCGTTGGTGACCGTGTTGCTGCAGGACGTATTATTGCCACGATTGAAAATGCAACTGAACGCGCAAGTGTGGCACAGGCACAGGCAAGCTTGAGTCAGGCACAGGCAAGCTTGAATAAGGTTGCGGGCGGTACCCGCGACGAGCAACTTGCCGTACTTGAAGCAAATACTGAAAGTGCCCGTGAAGCGCTCGCTGAGGCACGTGTTTCGGCAGCCAACACTCTGCTTTCCGCATATGCCGCAACTGACTCAGCTCTGTCTGGTGGCGTTGATGCGATGTTCACCGATCCTGACGGACCAAATCCGTCCCTTGCGTTTGACTCAACACGTGGCGCACAGGCAAATGAAGTCGAACACGAGCGCTTTTTGTTGCAATCGGTTGTCGAGCGTCATGCTGAAGCCGACGCAGCCGTAAATACACTCGCTGCTGATGCTCTGATTACTGAAATTGCGACCGTTGAGGAAGAGCTCCTCCGTATCAAGGGTTTTCTGGATACACTGATTACCGTTGTTGATGGTGCAATTGAGACTGCGGAAGTGTCGGCAACGACCATTAGTACGTACGAGAGCACGGCAACTGCTGCACGCACCAATATTCTCTCGGCGCGTTCATCACTTTCAACAAGTCGCGGTGCGCTGCGCAGTGCGCAAAGTGCGTACACCGTTGCACTCCAAAAGCAACAGGAAGGTGTCACGGGTGCTCAGCAGGAAGATATTGACGTTGCCGCTGCGCAAGTTGAGCAGGCACAGGCAAGTCTCGCGCAGGCATACGCGCGGCTTGAGAACACCTACATCCGCACCCCCGTTACGGGGACGGTAACCACCCTTTCAATTGCCGCCGGCGATTTCGTGACTTCCTATCAGGAGGTTGGACTCGTCGCGAATGAATCAACACTCGAGGTGGTGACCTTTGTGGCGCCTGAGGCAGCCACACGTCTTCGTGTCGGTGGTACGGCAACGGTCGCCAATACCTACGACGCTGTTATTACCAGCATTGCACCCGGACTCGATCCGGTGACAAAGCAAATTGAGGTACGCGTTGCGCTCAGTGATACCGATGTAACACTTGCACACGGCACGCGCACTGAGGTCGCATTCGCCACTGCAGTTGCTGACACTGATCAACAGGCTGACACGCCACTGTTAGTACCTATTTCAGCGCTGAAGTTGACCGGAGCCGGTGCCTTTGTCTTTTCTGTTGCCGACGGTGTACTCGTTGCGCATGAAGTGACACTCGGCGATGTGATTGGTACATCAGTCGAAATTGAAGGCGGTATTACCGCACTCACGACGATTGTGACTGATGCACGTGGTTTAAACGAGGGCGACGATGTTGTGATTCGCAGCGACGGCGCACTCGAAACTGAGGAATAGTCGTCTATGTACAACGTCTGGAGCTTTTTCACGCACAAGAGCCGCTTTGGCGTCATTCTCATCATTGCATTGACCGTGATGGGCGTGTTCGCCATGTACGACATCCCCAAGGAATCATCGCCGGAGGTAGATGTGCCGTTGGCCGTGATATCGACGGCGCTTCCTGGTGCCTCACCTGAGGAAGTGGAGACGCTTGTCACGAACGTACTCGAGTCGCCGTTGCAGAGCCGCCTTGAGAACGTTAATGAAATTACGTCGCAATCAAGCGAAGGCGTATCGACGATCACGATTGAATTTAATGCAAATGCCGACATTGATGACTCAGTGCGTTCGGTGCGCAACGAAGTTGAGACACTCAAGGGCGATTTGCCGGACGATGCAACCGACCCGCGCGTGCTGCAAATTGACTTCGCTGATCAGCCGGTGGTGACCGCAACGCTTGCCGCCACGATTCCACAGGAGCTGTTGTATCAAATTGGCGAAGAGCTTGAAGAAGAGCTCGAGTCGGTGCGTGGTGTCTCGTCAGTCACTACGGGCGGTATCGAGTCGCGTGAGGTCACGGTGGTGATTGATCATGATGCGCTCGTGCAACGTGGACTGACGGTGTCAGATGTCACCCGTGCAATTGCTGCAGCAAACGTCGCAACGCCACTCGGTTCAATTGAAGTTGATCAGGCGCAATTCCCTGTTCGGCTCTCAGGTGACATTACCGATACGGCAACTATTGGCGATATTGCTATTTTGTCAGTCGGTGGAAGCCCTGTATACGTTCGTGATGTCGCACGTGTCGTCGACGGACGTGCTGAGTCGACAACACTCAGCCGCAGTAGCATTGACGGCGAGCCATCTATCGATTCAATCTCTTTTGAAGTCTACAAAGCTTCGGGTGCAAAGATTACCGATGTGAGCACGAATGTGCGCGAGCGACTGACTGAACTGCAACAGCAGGGTGAGCTTCTTGACGGCATGCAGGTACTGGTTGAATTTGACGCCGGTGAAGAACTTAAAACTGAATTGCAGACGCTCAGTGGCAGTGGCGTGCAGACCGTGCTATTGGTCACACTAGTGCTCGCACTTGCGGTCGGGTGGCGTGAAGCACTGATTGCAGCGATATCAATCCCGCTGTCATTTCTCGTGGCATTTATTGGTCTCTACTATTCGGGTAACACCATTAACTTCGTCAGTTTGTTTGCGCTCATTCTCTCCATTGGTATTATCGTCGACTCGACGATCGTGGTTGTTGAGGCTATTAACCGTCGTCTGCGCACCATGCAGCGCACTACGGATGAGGATGAACATGCGCGGGAACAAAAGAAGGCGGGTGCGGCTCTTGGTGCCGTGCGTGAATTTCATATTCCACTCACTGCCGGTACGATGACGACGGTGGCTGTGTTTGCGCCACTGTTTCTCGTCTCGGGCATTACCGGTGAGTTTATTGCCAGCATCCCCTTCACCATTATCTTCGTATTGTCTGCCTCACTGCTGGTTGCGCTAGGATTTGTCCCACTGTTTGCCACGCGCTTGCTGCGACGCGGTGAACATGGTGACAATGTGGTAAGCCGCATGCGTGATACCTACATCCATCGCGTCGAGGAGTGGTATCGCGGGAAGCTACGTCTGTTTCTTGAGTCGCGCGAATTACAGAACATTCTCTTCGTGACACTGAGCGTGCTGTTCGTGCTTTCGTTGGCGCTCCCTGTTGTCGGTGCCGTGCGCGTTGTCTTTTTTGAAGATTCTGACGCTGACTACATTTTTGTTGAAACCGAACTCCCTGTCGGTACGGTATTGTCGGCAACTGATTTGGAGGTGCGTAAGGCAGAGGAGATACTTTATGGCATCCCCGAAGTGGCGTCGTTCGTTACGACGGTCGGCAGCGGCAGCGCCTACGCTGACCCGACATCCGGCGCTGCAAGCGGTGAACGCTTCGGCAACATCTTCATTACGCTGCGTGACGACCGTGATCGCACGAGTGTGGAAGTCGTCAATGCCATTCGTCAGCAACTACAGGGCATCACAACATCAACAATGCGTGTTGACCAACTGAGCGACGGCCCGCCGTCAGCTGCGCCAATTGGCGTGACACTCAGCAGCGAAAGCCTTGAGGATCTCGATCGTGCGGCACTCGTTGTCGAGGATATTTTGATCGGCATTGAGGGCACCACTGAAGTCACGTCATCAACCAAAGGAAGCACCAACGAATTCGTCTTTACCATCAATCGTCCCGAAATGGTAGCGCAGGGCGTGAGCACGACACAGATTGCACAAACATTGCGCGCAACGCTCTTTGGCGAAGACACAACGGAAATTAAAAAGCTCGGCGACGATATCCAAATTGTGGCGCGGCTCGCGGTGAGCGATGTGCCTGACAGTCGTCCGTTTGATACCAATGCCACGACAATTGATGCACTGAAGCAAATTGAAGTCACTACCGCCGCCGGCAACCGTGTGCCACTCGGAACCTTTGTCACCACGCATGTTGAGCAGAGTCGTGCCACCATTCGCCACAAAGGCGGTGAGCGGATCGCAACGCTCTCTGCTGCTGTTGCCGAGGGGGGTAATGCACTGGTCATTGCCGGTGAGCTACAGGAGCAACTCGATACGGCGGTGCTTCCTGACGGTGTGAGTATTTCAATCGGTGGCGAGAGCGAGGATGTTGACCAGTCATTCCAAGACATGTTTGTCGCACTCGGGCTCGGTCTGATTTCAATGTTTGGTATTCTTGTCCTTCAGTTTAATTCCTTCCGCTACGCAACGTACGTTCTGATGATTGTACCGTTAGCACTGATCGGTGTGTTTGCAGGACTCATGCTTACGGGAAGCCCACTTTCCTTCCCGTCTATGATGGGATTTATCGCTCTGTCGGGTATTGTGGTTAATAACTCAATTATTCTCATTGATACAATAAACAGCGTTCGCCGAAACGCTACAGCTGATCAGAGTATTGCCGATATCGTCGTCCAAGGCAGTACATCGCGCCTGCGCCCTGTCGTACTCACTGCGCTTACGACGGTTGTCGGTATCATGCCGCTGCTCTTCGCTGCTGCTATTTGGGTACCGTTGGCGTATGCGATTATGTTTGGTCTCGCTTTCTCAACCATAATTACCTTGCTGTTAGTGCCGGCGATCTATGCCCGCTGGCCGGGAACACTCAACTAAGCATATAAGCAAACAGGCTCGCACACGTGTGCGGGCCTGTTTTATTTCTCGTCAACTCAGTAGTGATCCAGTATGGCGTCCACCGAGCTTTGACCCTCTGACATGCCGCGTCGCTTTTGGAATTGGCGGACGTGCCGGCTCCATGCTTGCCTGAATGCGCAAGGAAGTCATGACTGCACTACGTTCCTGCGGCATCTTTCGCAATAAGCTCCAACGAACGTGCCAGCGCCGCCTGCTGATACGGCTCGTCCTTCAGGTCTCGCAGCAATGCGTCGATACTCATAAGCGCATCGGTAGGACGTATGCCATCGGACGGATACTCTGGGTCAACGGGGATGTCGGGGAGAAAGGTGTCGTGATGCGTATTGCGTTCTGACATTTCTCTTCCCTCCTTTCTCTTTTTGATTGAACAAAATCCACGGTGCAGTATGGCATTTTGGGTCATTCAGGCACCGCGTCGCATCAAGCTTTTTCTTGACAGTTATACATATTTTTGAGATTGTCACGATGGATCATGCAAAGGAGGTCCGCATGAAAAAATTTTCTGCATCTGAAGCTGGTGAGGCACTTCGCATCGCTGCGGACAAATCAGAGAAGGAGCTGCGCCAGGAATATCCCAAACTCGCACGGTGGCTTAGTCTAGCACGTCATTTACCCAGCACGGCGCACATTGCAGAGGATATGGGCACGATGCTCCAGGATACGGAAGCCGATCCAGCACTGAATAGCGAAATGGCTCGGCTGCTGAGCAAGAAGTGCTGAGCCAACTCTGCAGGTCAAACAAGTCCACATTCCCAAAAGTGAGAATGTGGACTTTTGCTTTAGGCATTGCGTGCGTTGTATTCGACAATAGCAATCGCGCGCTCGTGCGAATCGTAGTGTGAAAGTCCGTTGCGCTTTTCGTGGCCGCACACCCCACAGCGGTGGAGAATCTGGTAGTCACCACTCGCCCCTTCAATCGCGACCGGTTCCATCATGCCGCCACACGAGGCAGCACGATCACCGGGATACACATCAACATGTTTGCTCCACAAACACGTTGGGCAGTGATTCGTATACCCGCTCCCCATTACGGGGGTGCCGCAACGTTCACATTCAAAATCTTCAATGACACGCGTAAAGCGTTTACTCATGGGTGCAGAGTACCACAGCTTTGTTGTCGGCGACTTCAAGAACGCCGCCCTGAATGGTAAATGACTGCGCACGTCCCGCATCGTCACGCACCACGAGCTCTCCGGCGACGAGGCGCGTGATAAATGGTTCGTGATGTGGTAGGACGGTCATCTGACCATTTTCATTGCGACAGGTCAACGCCTGCGCGTCACCGTCAAACAGCGCATCTGTGACCGTTACCACCTGTAGTGTAAACGTGTTTGCCGCCATAGTGATTACTCGGTCGCCACAACTTCGTCGATACCACCCTTCATATAGAAAGCTTGCTCGTCAACGTCATCGTGCTTTCCGTCAAGAATTTCGCCGAAGCCACGCACGGTTTCTGCGAGGGTCACGTACTTCCCTTCCTTGCCCGTAAACACTTCGCCGACAAAAAATGGTTGTGAGAGGAAGCGTTGGATCTTTCGTGCGCGGTAGACGAGACGCTTGTCCTCATCTGAGAGCTCCTCAATACCTAAAATGGCAATAATGTCCTGCAGGTCTTTGTAACGCTGCAGCACGCGCTTGGTCTCGTTTGCAACACGATAGTGTTCTTCGCCCACAATGTCAGGGTCGAGTGCGGTAGAGCTTGATTCAAGCGGATCGATTGCCGGATAAATGGCGAGCTGTGCCAGTGCACGCGAGAGTGCCACGGTTGAGTCGAGGTGGCTGAAGGTTGTTGCCGGAGCTGGGTCGGTGAAGTCGTCGGCCGGAACGTAGACGGCCTGCACGGAGGTAATCGAACCGTTCTTTGTTGAGGTGATGCGTTCCTGCAAGCTTCCCATTTCTTCAGCAAGTGTCGGCTGATAACCAACGGCTGATGAAACGCGTCCCAAAAGCGATGATACCTCTGAGTTTGCCTGCACGAACCGGAAGACGTTGTCCATAAAAAAGAGCACGTCCTTACCACCTTCGTCACGGAACTGCTCGGCCATGGTAAGACCTGAGAGTGCCACGCGCGCACGTGCTCCTGGAACTTCATTCATTTGCCCGAAGACGAGCGCTGTTTTGTCGAGCACGCCCGACTCTTCCATTTCGTAGTAGAGGTCGTTTCCTTCACGCACACGTTCACCGACACCCGCAAACACTGAGTAGCCGCCATGCTCTGATGCCACGTTGCGAATGAGCTCCTGAATAAGCACGGTTTTACCCACGCCGGCGCCGCCGAACAGACCAACTTTTCCACCTTTGATGAATGGTGTCATGAGGTCGATCGCCTTGATGCCCGTCTCAAACACTTCGGCCTTTGTCTGCTGTTCTTCAAATGGTGGTGGATCTTGGTGGATACCACGGCGTTCTCCCTTTGGTGCCGGTTTTGCGTCAATTGGGTCACCGAGTACTGAGAACATACGACCCAAGCTGTCGGTGCCCACCGGCACGGTAATTTGGTCGCCAGTATCGGCCACTTCCATGTTTCGCGTGAGCTCTGCTGTGTCGGACATCGCAATACAGCGCACACGATCGAGGCCAAGGTGCTGTACCACTTCAAGCACCACACGTTTCTCGCCCGAGCCAACTTCAAGTGCATTGTGAATCGCCGGCACTTCTTTCTCAAAGTAGACATCGACAACTGGACCAATGATTTCCTTAATTTCTCCTGTGTTCATATGCGCTTAATTATCGTTATCGTGTTTCGTTTTCTAAGAAGGTCGCTTTCCACAATGCCATCATACGCTTTGTTGTGTCCGTCGGCGTCGCTCCTGGTGAGGTGTAGAGCTTGTGCATTGCTTCAAACATACTTCGTGCAGCACGCGTCTTCCACTCCACTGGACTTAAGTGCTCGGCCTTCTCTTTCTGTGCTTCGATATGTCTAGTAAAGAAAGTATGTGCGGACTCTAAGCAGATCTTTTGCACTTCGTCACCAAGTCCGTGCCCATTCGCAAGCGTTGTAAATTCTGTGAGCATGGAATCCCATATCAGGCTTGCATCGTGTTCAATTTTTGCGTCGCTTCCTCTTTCAAAGTTTGGTTGTTCATTCATATGCTATTTCATTGCTTCTATACCACTGGTAATTTCACTCACTTCGCGCGTAATGAGCGCCTGGCGTGCTTTGTTTATTTTCAGCATCAATTCGTGTGACAGTTCGCCTGCCTTGTCCGTTGCGTTCTTCATGGCAACCATGCGCGCTGAGTGCTCTGAAGCTTTTGCCTCAAGCAGTGCGTGGTACACCATAACATTAATCAGCGACGGAATGATGGCATCGAGCACTGCCTCAGGTGACGGCTCGATAGTAAACGCATCCGCGTGTGGCGTGCTTTCCTGCTCATCAGCGTACTTACCTTCTTCAGGCAGAATACCGGTGATCACCTCGTCGAGTGCGGTTTGGGTGAGCGGCAACAGCACACGACGTTGTGGCTGTTGCTCAAACGTTGAGCGGAAATTGGTGTAAAAAAGATGCCAATCACGTGTGGTGCCGTCGGTGTGCAGCTCGAGTGCTTTCTGCGTCAACGTGTCCATGTCCGATTCACGCACGGCGTCGCTCTTGTTTTCTTCGTACCAGAGTACGTCGAATCCGCGGGCGCGCGCATAATCATGCCCACGACGACCAATGCACAGGAAGAGCACTTTTTCATTATTGCGCTGTGCCTCAGTCACAAATGCGTCTGTCTTTTTAATGACAGCGCTGTTGAGCGAGCCGGCGAGTCCCTTGTCGCTAGTGATGAGTATCACGCCGCGCACCCCAGTTTCGCGTGGGGTCGCCAGTGTGTGGTCGCGACCGTCAATGCTTCCTGCCAATCGATGTAGGATGCGCAGCGCTCCGAGTGCATACGGTCGGCCGCCCAGTGCCCGCTCTTGACTCTTGCGCATCTTTACCGCCGACACCGCTTCCATCGCACGCGTTACCTTGCGTGTTTTGGTAATCGATTGACGTTTGGTTTTGAGTTGCTTAAGGCCAGCCATACGAGTTTATGATTCAGTGTCAGTGGTGAAGAACTCTTCCTTGTATGCGGTGGTAAATGCAGCCATTGCTTCATCAAGTGCAGTTGTTGTGTCGTCTTCCAGTTTCCCCGTGTCGCGAATTTGCTCAAGTGTCGTGCCGTAGTGTGTGTGCAGGTAGTCGAGCCATGCGGCTTCAACCTCACTCACGTTCTCAACAGGTGCGTCGGTGAAGAGTCCGTTAATACCGGCGTAAATTGATACCACCTGATTCTGGAACGGCAGCGGTTCACCCTTCTTCTGGTTCAGCAGTGCCGTCATGCGGCGTCCTGATTCGATACGCTTCTTCGTTGCCTCGTCGAGATCCTGCGCAAACTGCATAAAAGCTTCGAGTTCACGGAATTGGGCAAGCTCAATACGGATCGAGCCCCCAACCTTCTTCATCGCTTTGGTCTGTGCGCTGGAGCCGACACGCGATACTGAGTTACCGACGTCGATCGACGGACGGGTTCCCTTGTTGAAGAGCCCTGCGTCGAGGAAAATTTGTCCGTCGGTAATTGAAATGACGTTTGTCGGAATATACGCCGACACGTCACCTTCCTGCGTTTCAATAATCGGGAGCGCTGTGAGCGAGCCGCCGCCCTTCTCGTCTGAGAGTTTCGCGGCACGTTCGAGTAGTCGTGAGTGGAGGTAGAAAATGTCACCTGGATACGCCTCACGTCCTGGTGGGCGGCGCAGCAGCAGCGACATTTGGCGATACGCAACAGCCTGCTTTGACAGGTCGTCGTAAATCACCAGTGCATCGCGTCCTGACTCCATGAAGTATTCGCCGATAGTTGCGCCGGCAAATGGCGCAAGGAATTGCAGTGCGGCCGGTGCCGATGCCGGTGCCGATACCACAATGGTGTATTCCATTGCTCCTGCTTCTTCGAGTTGCGCCACAATACGCGCGGTCTTCGACTCCTTCTGGCCGATGGCGACATAAATACAAATCGGGCGTGAGTGTTCCGGTTCGTGTTTTTGGTTGAGAATCGTGTCGATACCAATGGTCGTCTTACCCGTAAAGCGGTCACCAATAATGAGCTCACGCTGACCGCGACCAATCGGCACCATTGAGTCAATGGCTTTAATACCGGTGTGGAGCGGCGTATCAACCGATTTACGATCAATCACCCCGTAGGCCTCGCGCTCAATCGGCAGTCGCTTTTCAGTCTTTAGTGTACCCTTGCCGTCCAGTGGTTCGGCAAGTGTGCTCACGACGCGTCCTAGCAGTGCGTCACCGACAGGAATCGAGAGAATGCGGCCGGTGCTTTTCACCAGCATGCCTTCGTGCACACGACTAACGTCACCAAGTACCACCACCTTAACGCTGTGTTCCTCAAGGTTGAGGACAAGGCCATAGAGCGCATCAGTGTGCGCCATTGCTGCCTCGAGATCTTTGTCGGCACCGTCATCAAATAGGACCATTTCGCCCATCATGGCTTGCTCAAGCCCTTCGAGTTCGGCAACTCCGTCGCCAACTCGTACGACGCGGCCAACTTTTTCAACATCAACCGTCGGTTCGAACTTCTCTATTTCGCGTTTTATTTTGTCGATAATAAGCGTATCCATACTGCGTGTGCTAATTAGGTGGTGACTATGCGCTTGTAAAGGGTAATCAGTGCGTGTTTGTAACTGGCGTCGATGAGCGTGTCGCTGTCGCGGTATCGCCAACCGCCAATCAGTGTATCGTCTGTTGCGGTGGCCACGGTCGATGCGCGCTCGTCGCCAAAGTGTAGTGCCAATTGCGTTCGTGCATCACTCGCGTGTGCTGCAGTGGCAACGGTCAATGTCGGTGCATCGGCAGCGCGCTGTGCTACGTGGTGCTCCAGCTCGCGGACAATGGCGGGTAGCGCTTTGAGCTTTCCGTGGCGCTGCAACAGTGCAATGAGTCGCTGCACCGCATCATCAGCAGCAACGCCGTTGCGCTGTGCGATGATAAGTGCCTGTGCGTACTCAGCGGGCATACCTATGATTGCTTATCGCGCAGAATTTTCTCTGCGGCGAGGATTGCAGCTTTGCCAATTTCTTCGCGGCTCTCACGAAGCGCTGTTTCTTTGGCATCATTGGCGCGCTGCTGTGCGTCCGTGACAATGTGTTCGGCGCGAGTATTTGCGGCGCCGATAATCTCACCCGCCTGCTCCTGTGCGCGCGTTTTTGACGTGGCGACAAGTGCTTCAGCCGAGTGTGTTGCCTCAGTGATAATGCTGTCGCGTTCGCTTTCAATTTCGTGTAGGCGCTCTTGTGCTTTTTCGGCATCAGCGACACCCGATTTGATTTTTTCCTGTCGCGCTTCGAGCATGTTCATGACGGGGCGGTACAGGAAGTACCACAGTGCCACGAGCAAAATGCCGAAGTTGATGATCTGCGCGATCAGCAACTGAATGTCGATTCCGAATGTTGCAAAAAGTTCACCCATACGATGCGTGTGCGTTGACTAAACGAAGCGAATAATGAAGGCGACCACGATGGCGAGAATACCCAGTGCTTCAGCAAAGGCAATTGCCACAATCATGTTGGCAACGACTTTACCTGCAGCATCAGGATTGCGCCCAATGGCCTCCATAGCGCCCTTACCGATAAGACCAATACCGATACCCGGGCCGAGAACACCCAGACCGGCTGCAATAGCCATACCGATGAGCTGTGCTGTTTCCATGTCCATACGTTATGAATTACTTATATTACTAATGCTCACGACTCTCAAACATAATCGAGCCACACTAAGCGCCATATAAGCGACTAGTGTGGTTCGACTACTGCCAACCGAATAAACAGCAGCGTGAGGAGCGCAAAAATGAGCGCCTGCACGAAGCCAACAAACAATTCAAACCCCATAACCGGTACGGGTAACAGAATGGGCACGAAGTACATTACCACGCCTATGAGCACTTTACCCGCAAATATGTTACCAAACAAACGGAATGAAAACGAAACCAAGCGAATCACCTCACTCATCAGCTCAATAAGCCCAACAATAAAGCCAAGTACCGACTTAAAGTTGAGGAATTTGCCGGCGTAGCGGACGAAGCCGATGGTAAGTGCGCCGGTGATCTCAATTGTGAGGAACGATATGATCGTCAGCGCGATAGTAGCATTTAAATCCGTGTTTACGCTACGCAAGAGCGGGGCAAAGACGTTGCCATGTGCTGTTTCCTGAAAAAAACCAATGGAGCCAACGCCCGGTACAAGATGGAGTGTATTCGCGGCAAGAATGAAGAGGAAAATCGTGACGATCAGTGGAAAGAAGCGGCGCGCCATAGTGCGGCTTTCCAGAATGTCGGTCATTTGCGTGAGGACGAATTCAAAAAAGCTCTCAAACGCGACCTGCAGTTTGCCGGGAACCATACGGAGGTTGCGTCCAACAAAAAATGCCATCAACACAAGTAGTGCGATGACAATCCATGTAGTGAAAAGTGTATTAGTGATTGAAAGGCCACCTACATTCAGTAGCTCTTTCGGTGCAAGTGTAACATGGATGCCACTGCTTGCAGTTTCGGCATGTGCCGTGACGGTAGCGTCACCCGAGTTCACGTGTGTGTCAGTCGTATCTGCTGCCATAGCGTTTCAATGCGCCGCCGCGCATGAGTCGCAACGCGAGGGCGCGCGCATTGTAGCATAGCACAGCGACATTTCCAGATACTACTGGGCAGTCGTCTGTTCCTTTTTGCGTGAATTCGCGTCCGCGGTCTTCCCGGTCGATTCAATGAATGGAATACGCTGCGTAGGTGACGCGTCAGGCACGCCGCGTATGAGGTACCACGCAAGAAATGCGAGGAACAGCGCAATGGCAACAAAAGTCAGGTAGTAGTAGCCACTTGCGGCAGCAAGGATAACAAAAATACCACTACCGCTAAGCCAGTACAGCGCTTTGTTCTCAATAGTGATACCGGTCAATGGTTGTACGGTATGTTGTATCAGCAAGAGTACGACAATGAACAACAGTACGGGCGCGATAACGTCATCATGAGCAAAAAAGCGCAGTGGCGTGAGTTCGGCAAAATTCTGCGGCTCAACAACAAACGCGCGGAAGCCGCTGAGCAAGCCCGTCAGCGCCTCGCGTTCAGGTAGTGCTGCCCCCAGTCCTGCCCGCGCTGCGTTAAGTGCAGACGGCACAGCGTTGGTGGTGGTTGTCGTGGCATCACTGTCCGCTGGTGTGGTCGTCGCGGTGGTCTCGGAAGCGATCTCGGGTACCCGAGATGGCGTCTCAGCACTCTGCGTGGCGGTTTCAGACGAATCGTGCGATGGCACCGACTGCGATGGCGGTGGTGCCACCGGCGTGGTGGTCGGCACCGGTGATGGTGCACTTGGGGCAATAGTAACCGTACGCACGTCGCCGATGCGCGGTGGTGCTGTTGGGTGGGCGCGCGTCACGATGCGATACGTATACGTGGTGCCCGCCTCAAGACCCTCAAGGATTGCAGTGTGCATCGCCTCACCCGAGTTATTTTGCGGTGTTGCATGTGGGTACCCGAAGTATTCCGCATCAAGATCAATCGAAACAGGCTCTGCAGCTGCTTCGGCGTAGATAATCTGCACTGCGGCCGGCATGTTTGTCTCCCATGAAATAGCAACGCAATCGGCCGCTGCATCGCGCACAGCAACGCGTGGATTTTGAATCTCAGGTGCCTCGAACTGCATCATCAGACCGGCACCGTAGCTGCGAATATCAACAGAAGCAGTGCCGCAGTGCTGCTGCGCAATAACGCCGGTTGGAAGTGTTTGCGCCTGTGCTAGGGTAGGCAGACTCACACACACCATCAGTAGTGCAAAAAAGCTTGTGGTAAGAAAATAACGTGTTAGGCGCGCACTCATATGTAAATATCTAGATCAAAATAGCCACGAGTCGTGGAAAAACAAAAAAGGAGCGAAATACCTACCACGCATTCTATGGCGCAGCGCTCTGGCTGTCAACAGAGCCATATTTCCCCGAGCACACCGTAATTCTAAAGGACACAATACGCCATTTTGACGCGTAACTGCGTACAAAAATGTCCGTGAGAGGTTGCAGCCGTTACTGCTGCCCGTGGTGGTGTGTGCCGAGGCGCGATACGAGTTGTGAAAAATTCTGCAAAAAGCTACCGATTGCAGCAACTGCCAGTATGATCACGATGAAGCGGCCGATATCTGCGCCAAAGTACAGCGTAGTTACCAAGAGCGTGGCCCACAACCCCGTACACCACAAACACTCAAGAAGCTCGGCAATGGTGCGGCGTGGTCCCCCGCCCTGCTTTGCATAACTACCATCAGGTTGGCGTACCACAAACCAATTGCGGACAAAGGCAAAGATTTTATCGTAGCTGACCAAGCGAATAATGCGAAATGTTGCCAGTGAAATGATGGCGATGTCGAATGCATTAAGAAAGTAGAGCCAGTGGTAGTGACGTAAGCCGTCCGTAAGGCCCCAGAATAGCACCACGGCGATGCCGATGAAGGCGATAGCAAATACTGCATTCCAGAGCGCTTGATCCTTTGGAAGTTCATTCATACCGCTATAGTAGCATATGAAAAGGCACCAGTTGTGCGGTGCCTTTTCCTGTTGATATGCACGGGTGCTCTACACGCGATCGGCGTCTGGAATGTTCGTATCGCTCTGGGGTGTGTCGCTTGCCGCCATTGGGCTGCTCTCTGTGTGCGACTTTTGCCACGGCAGGTACTTCTCAAGGGTCATGGTGTCTGCGGCACCAAGGGCAACCAATAGCAACCCGCCAATGACCGAAAGATTCTTCAGTGCAGCCATCAGCTGTCCCTCACCGGTGTGCGCGAGGAGTGTGGCAAGCACCGTGAAGACGATTAGTCCCCACGCAGCAACGCGCGCGTGGACGCCTGTGGCGACCATCAGACTGCCAACGATTTTAAGCAGTACGACAACAACCGCCACCGCCATTGCAACGGGAATGCCGAGCGATGCGTAGTAGCCGGCAGTGCCACCCAGATTCATAAGAATGCCAATACCTGAAACAAAGAACAGCAGCGCGATAAGGACGCGCGCCAGAACGGCACCGTACTGTTCAAGAAATGGTGTATTCATAGTGAATAACGCTACGTGAATAATGTGTTGGATTGTGTGTAGTGTGCGTGCCCCAAGTATAGCAAATACGGCACGAGTGCCTAGCATTACTATGCGGAGTTACACAAAACACCTACCGTGCGTGGTGAGCGTTTTGTGATCGGGAATTCGTGATTGATGTCTAGCCGAAGGTAAAGGTGTACGCCTCAAGACCGGCATCTTCGATAATGATCTCAAGCGTGTGCTCACCGTGGCCGTCGGGATTATCGACGAGATGGTAGAGCTGCTCATCGGTAATACGTACGCGTCCATTCTCATCAACATCTGCACCGGCTGCGTCGCCAATAGGCTCACCGTCGCGCAACAGGCGTATCGTTGCACCCTCAGGCGCACTGGCGACCATAAACACCTTATCACCTTGATAGCGGAAGATAATGCGTGCATCGGCACGGGCATTTTGCGCGTATTCACGGTAGATGTTCCACGCACCGTCCAGATAGAGCATATTTGACTCCACATCATCGGCGTTCGCTTTAAGTTGGAACCCGCCCTGCATACCGGGATCACCATTGGCCAGAAGCTGATTACGAAATGCACCAAAGTACACCTCAGGGCTCCGCGGTAAGAGTGCGCTGATACCGGCATCGTCGTCAGACTCCTCAGTGACCATCGGCATCTCATCGTTAAACGAGAGCGGTACATCGAGCTGCTCGGCACGTTCGGCGAGTAGCTCACGGATTTTCTGCTCGGTCTCCGCATAGGCACCTTCGCCAATGTGGTCGTAGACGACGTAGCCTTCGATATCAATGAGGTACTTGCGTGGCCAGTAACGGTTATTGTACGCGTGCCACGTACCGTAGTTATTGTCGAGCACAACTGGGTAGTCGATACCAAACTTTTCGGTAGCACGCAGGACGTTGTCCCGATCCTTTTCGAACTCAAACTCGGGGGTGTGTACGCCGACAATCAATAAACCGTCGTCTTCATACTGCGTATGCCACTGTGTGATATACGGCAGTGTCCGCTGGCAGTTAATGCAGCTGTATGTCCATATATCCAATAGGATCACCTTCTCGCCAATGTTGTCGGCAAGGGTAAAGCCACTGTCGGTATTGATGTAGCCTGCAATGTCGACGAGTTCGCGCGCACGATCGTACCGCTGCGCTTTTTCAGCATCAGTGAGGCTCGGGACGACGATCTCGGCATCCCGAGATGCTTCACTCGGTGACACAGCGCTCTTCTGGCTCTGTAGATAGACAATGGCGCCAACAATGAGCACGACGACAACACCAAGTGCAAACGTTTTGCTTCGCATAAACAACATACAGTCTAGTTAAGCAGAATGCTGTTAAGGAAGCCAAAGTTCGCCAAAAGCGCCAAATCCTGCGTGAAGATCAGTACGCCGAGTGCAACGAGTAGCGCACCAAATACGATATTGACGTACTTGAGCGATGTTGCATAGCGATTGATGAGCCGTCCTGCGTCCGCGGCAAAGAAGCCGATGACAAGGAACGGAATACCGAGTCCAATCGCGTAGGCCATCAGCAACCAGAACGCGCTGCTTGGGTTACTTGCCGCAAGACCCAAAATTGCTCCCAGTGCTGCGCCAACGCAGGGAGTCCACCCTGCAGCGAATGCTGCACCAAACAGGAATGAGGTAACGTACTTCGAAGCAGCAACGCCAACGACGTTAATGGTGTGTGCCCGCTCAAGAAATGGCAGGCGCACCAGCTGCATCAGGTAGAGTCCGAAGAAGATTATGATGACGCCACCGACACGTGAGAGCCAGATCTGCACGTCATACGCAGCACGTTCAAGTACCGTGTTGAGGAGTACGCCCAACAGCGCAAAAATGAGCGAAAAGCCGAGCACAAACAGTGCGCTGTGGAGAAGCACTTGCGTACGACGTACCTCGCCCTGCGTTGAGGTACCTGCGAGATAGGCTAAAAAGCCGGGAATGATTGGCAACACGCATGGCGACAAGAATGACACCACGCCGCCGATAAACGCAACAACTAGTGAAATTTCTGAACCAAGCATATAGAGTTACTGTGCCACTGCGGCGTTAATTTCGGCGAGGTAGCGTACTGCATCCCATTGTTCAGGCGACTTCAAGATACGCTCACCGTCTTTGATAAAGACCTTTGTGTGCTGATATGCAACGCCGTACTCACGCGCTACCTGTTCCTGTGCCGGTGTCACGTCACTGTCATTGTAGTGCACGCGAAATCCAACAACGGCATCAGTCGTCAGTTGATCAAACGCTTCTTGTGTGTGCACAAACTCTTCTCGACACAACGGACACCAGTTTGCGTAAAAGTACAGAACAACGAGCTTGTCACTCGCAAGCGCGGCTTCATAATCGCGCTGGTCAAACTCAAGCAAAGGTGCACTTGAGCCCGCAATGACCGCGCTCCTAAAAGACGCGTTCGTCTCACCCTTCATCATGACGTCGCCTTCAGCTTCCATCATAGCGCCGTCCTCTTTCTCCATAGCGCCACCATCATCCATCATATGGTCGTCTTCAACCATCATATTCTCTTCACCGGCCTTTATCGCATCATCAGTGTCCATGAGGCCGCCGCTGTACCAAAACAGCGCAATACCGGCGATGACAACAATGCCCACCGCGATGGCGATGCCAACACCACTATTTCCTTTGTGATACTTCATACAACTTAATATTTATTACGCCCGTAGACGTGTCCAATAATTTTCGCCGCAATCATGACAAGAAGCGCAAAACCGAGCCACGGACCCGCACTCTCATACATGAGTGTCTCTGCGACGATACCAATAAGTAAGACCGCCCCCGTTGCCAAATAGGCACTGCGCGAGGCCACGTGCTGAATGAGCTGTTCGCGCTCATCGGCATTCGATTCGCGCCACACAAATACCGCAAATGCGGAAAAGGCGGCAACAAGGAGGGTCAAAATGGTCATCGTCAGCATGCTGGGCATCCACGCGGTATGTGCAAATACCACGACGGCAACGAGCGCTGCGAGTATGGCGCTGACGCTTATTTCAGAAATGGTGCGGTTATCCTTCATAGGCAAAAATATCTTCAACTGACACATTGAAAATGCGTGCGAGCCGCAGTGCCAGTGCCACTGACGGAGTATAGTTGCCCCGTTCGATGGAAATAATCGTTTGTCGCGTTACGCCGGCGGCGTCGGCAAGTTGCTCCTGTGTCATTGCTGCGTGCGTACGCACGTCGCGGAGATAGGTAACGAGTGTCCCAGTGGTATCGGTCATACATGTACACTGCAGTATACGCCGCCCTGCACGCATGTAAAGTTCACTTTACATTGTCTGGGGATAGCGCACGCACACAAAAACACCCCGCTCGCGCGGGGTGTTTTTGTGTAAGAGGATGGTTACTCACCCGCTTCTTCAGTACCTTCTTCTTCGGTACTTTCTTCGGTGTTCTGTGTGTTCTCGTCCATAACCTTTCATTATTCTTGTAAGTCTGTATACGATGCTAGCACAGCCACAAATTTTGCAAATACCCCTCTGGATAGCCGCATTTGACTTTATTTTGTTGGTAGTATCCGCGTTTTTGTGCCAAAACACCTCGCAACTGTGCGCTATTTAGCACGGAGCGGAACGATCCCTGTGCAATACTACTCAATAACGCGCAGATAGTGGTCAGCACGTTCGCACGGCACGAGTGCACTCCCCGAAGCGTACCCGCGCACCTCAATAGTCTGTCCGACAGCAAGTGTATCAATGCCCGCGATTGCATCTTGTGCGGGGCAAAGATTAATACCCATCGACGGAATCTCTATGCGTGTACGTGCCCCGTTTTCGGCAGCAATGTTAATGACATACGGCCCATCAAGCATGATGCCGTCGGTATCAATTTCCGTGATGGTACCGCGCACGGTACGTTGCTCGCCGCCGTCATCAGTCGACGGTCCTGCGTTAGGGCGTTGATCAACGGGCAGCATACTGCCACCTGCTGTGTTCCGCGTGTCCAAATACCACCACGCACCTGCGACAACAGCTGCGCAGAGTGTGAGTATGAGAATTTTCTTTGAATTCATATATGTATATTAGTGCTTCTATCTGTGTAGACGCACTACTTGAAGCTTTCTTTCACTGTGAAAATCGAATAGCTCGACACTCTCTATAACGTTGTAATTCGCATCATAAAAGTACGACGGAGGAAGCCAATGTGCTGTATACACCATGTTGCAACGTAGATACCGACAACGATGAACGGGTTGTCTGATGTGACTAGTTTGCGTGCAAGCTCAGTGCCTTGGATGGTACGTTTTGCTTTGTGTTTGCGCTCTTTTTCATACTGCTGCAGGGTATTGTGCATCAGTGCAGCAACAGCTGCCTGCGCATCTTCGATACCTAAATTCATCCCGCGCCCACCAACAGGCGAATGTGCATGTGCTGCATCACCGGCAAGCAGCACGCGTCCTCGCACATATGCATCAGCCTGTCGCACACTTATTTTAAATGTCCCTGTTCGTCGCACTGCTTTCACATCAAGCGTAATTGGTACTGCAGCCAAGCTGTCGAGTGTTGACGAAATCAAACGTACCCGATTACGCTCAATTGGAACCATCACCATTGCATCCCGTTCGCCTCGTTCACTCTGCAATAGCCACGCATTCATGGTGGTGTAGTCACACTCATCCTCGAGTTCGACGTCGGCAATTGACCACTCCTCGCTGAGTTCCTGTCCTGCGTAGCCAATGCCGAGTGAGTCGCGAACAGTCGATCCAACTCCATCAGCACCAATAATCCAATCGTAGGTTTCTACTGCCCCGTCGCTAAACACCACTTCGGCTGACGCCGGTGATGTGCTCACTGACTGTACGCGAGTGGCATATTTCACCGACACACCCATGTGCGCCAACTGCTCACTCATAAGTTTTTCGGTTCGATCTTGTGCAAGTCCAATGATCCGCGGCGACTGACCCGCAATTTCGGCCATATCGATATCCAAAAGACGCCGCTTTCCACGGTGAATACGGGCACGCGTTAATGGCATACCTTCGGCAACCAAGCGGTCGCCAACACCTGTGCGATTCAATATTTCAATACTGCGCGGCAAAATCGCCACGGCTCGGGATTTCCACGATGGTGCTTCTTTAGCATCAACAATGTCAGGCAGTATCCCGTGCCGCGCCAATTCAAGCGCAGCCGTAAGTCCGGTTGGTCCTGCACCGACGACGAGTACCCGCATAGATTATCGTTCCTCGTTCGGAGACCGTTCCTTTACGTGTGATACACCCCAAAAGAAAATGCCCGCACCGGCGCCCATAAAGAAAAAGAAGAGTGCCAAACCAAGTGGCGACCCCCAATGTAAAATGTATGGTAATGCGTCCATAACGTATAAATTACGAGTATAGAGGTATCATACGTGAGCGCCGATGTCGGTACAAGCACCAGATGTATATACACAAAAACTCCAGCATTCCCTGCTGGAGTTTTTGACGTCTATGTGGACCTGACTGGACTCGAACCAGCGACCTCCTGAGTGCAAAACAGGTGCTCTAGCCAACTGAGCTACAGGCCCAACGCGGGATATTGTACCAACAGTTTACAAAAACACAACTAGTGGTCTGCTTGTTCTTCAATAGCAGCTGCCAGTACAACATCTTTTTCCGTTACCGTATCTTCTTCGTCGTGTGTGGTACTTGCCACGGTTACTGAACCGTACTCAAGCACAATTCGCGGATGGTGATTATGCTCTTCAGCGATACTCGCAACATTCGTGGCAAACTTAACGGCGTCGCTGTACGCATCGAAACCGTAGACACCGACGAGTTCGTTCGCCGCCTCGTCGTGCGCCCAGCGAGGATGCTGTGATGTAAATGTGTTGATGTCAGTCGTCATATACGTTTTTGTGGATTACGGGCAATGGTAATGACGTGATCAAGAAACTCCGGAAACCGCACCCCAACTGCATCAAGTGACTTCGGAAGAAGTGATGAAGGGGTGAGTCCGGGTAACGTATTCACCTCTAGGAAGTATATACCATGTGGCGTAACGATAAAATCAGAGCGCGAGTAGTGCCGGAGCCCGAGTGACTGATGGATGTGCCGTGCCGCGTCCTGCAGTTGCTCTTTTTGCTCATGCGTAAAGTTTGCAGGACAAACCTCCTCAGTGGTGCCGCTGTATTTTGCAGTGTAGTCGAACGCGGTACATGATTTAGGCAATACAATTTCAATTGGTGGCAGTCGGTACAGCGGGTCATCACGCAATTGTTCAACAACACCCACGGTTGCCTCACGCCCGCGAATGTACTGCTCAACGATGACTGCATCCGTTTCCTCAAGTGCATCAAACAGTGCCGGTGGCAACTCAGCAACGCTGTGCACCACACGCAGCCCGACCGACGAGCCACCACGCAATGGCTTAACAATGTACGGCGGACCGAATTTGGCAAAAATATTGTTCGCCGTCAGCGCAAAGCCATCACCGATTTTTTCTTTTTGCACCACGATTGATCCGGGCATTTTCACGTGCGGAATTGAGCCCACGTGGCTGCGCGTGCGCCCCTTGTCCATTGCCAGTGCCGAGCTGAATACGCCCGAGCCGGTATATGGTACGCTGTGGGACTCGAGAATACGTTGTACGGTACCGTCCTCACCATATTCACCGTGGAGTGCATTGAACACCACGTCGACATCGCGTAGTGCTCGTCCCGGATCCGTCGGCATGCCGCGTACATGCCAGCGCCCATTTCGGTCGATAAAAATATCCTTGGTTCCGTAGCGGTCATCCGCGAGGTGTTTGAGTACGGCAGCCCCACTCGCGAGCGATACGTCGTACTCGCGTGAAGGTCCACCCCGCAAAACACCAACATGGATGCGTGCCATATAGCACTAGTGTAGCACAGCGCTGTGCAAGGCTAGAAACCAAGTTGTGTGACTTCCTCTTCGAGCGCCACGCCCCACGTTTGTCGGACAGCAGCTTTGATATTTTGTGTCAGTGTGCGTACATCAGACGCACGAGCAGTATCTGTGTTAATGACATAGTTTGCACTTCGCGTACCCGTGCACGCGTCGCCAACACACACACCCTTACAACCGCTCTTTTCGATGAGCCAACCTGCAGGAACACGGCCTTCGCGTGCCGGCATACCCTTTTCGCGTTCAAATGCATTTTGTATGTCTTCTGGCACAATGGGATTCATAAAAAAGGAGCCGCCTGATTTGATATCTTGGATTTGGCGATCATTGCGCTCCTGTAGGATTTCGTCGGCGCGTGCTTGGAGTGTTGCGCTATCCCCTTCAGTAAGCTGCAGTGTTGCTGACAGAATGATCCATTCTGGATGTGCCTTAAAAAAGCTACTTCGGTAGCCAAACGCGCATTCCGCATGTTGAAAGTCACGTACGTCGTCGGTGGTGACATTGTAGGCGTGTACCTGCGTGACCACATCGCCTATTTCAGTACCAAATGCACCCGCATTACCGCGCACCGCACCACCAATGGTTCCGGGAATGCCGTACATGTGTTCCCAGCCGCCGAGCCCGCGCTGTGCCGTATCTGAAATGCAGGTTGCGAGTACACAGCCGGCAGCAGCCTCTACCGTAGTGCCTGAAACCTCCATAAGATTCGAGCACAGGTGAATAACAACACCAGCATAGCCAGCGTCGGCAACGAGTACGTTGCTGCCACCGGCCAGTACCTGCCACGGGAGTTCGTGGTCTCGTGCGTATGCAATGGCCTCCCGTACGTCGTCAACTGTCGCTACGTCAATGAAATGAGCTGCTCGTCCACCAATGCCAAAGGTGGTGTAGTCCGCAAGTGGTATGTCGTGTTGCATCTGCATTTAGGAAAGCCTATCACGTTTTTGACGATGAAATGCCAGTGCAAACCGATGCGCCTCGGCATTTGCAAGTAGAATGTCCTTTTCGGCACGCTGTGTACGTGCCGTCATGCCAAGCAGACGCCCTGCTTTGTGACGCTCATTTTTTACCACGTTCACAAGTGGTATACCGTACCCAAACTCATCCAGTACGCGCTGTGCTGCGTTTCGCTGTGCAACGCCACCGTCAATGACAATAATTTTCGGCAGTGGCCACTCGGTGTGCGCAAAGCGTCGCTGCAGTATTTCCGTTAGCGCAGCAATGTCACCCTGCTTTTCAGTACGTATATTAAATTTACGATAGCTCCCTTTTTGCGATTCGCTGTCTTCAATGACAACCATTACGCCGACGCGATCGGTCTCACTAATGTGCGCAACATCGTACCCCTCAATGCGATTGAGACCGTCGCCCGTTGACATGCGCACACTGTCACCCAGAAGCGCGGTGTCCTGAATGTGCTGTAAGGCAAATATCTTTTTTTTCAGATCAGCAGCGTCCTCAAAATGCTCTTGTTGTGCTGCACGTTGCATTGCTCGCTCCAGTTCGCGCAACAGTCGTGCTTTCTTTCCCTCAAAGAGCAGGCGGATATGATTGATACGTTGTCGGTACGCTTTTTCGTCCATTGCCCCTGAGCAGACTCCGGGGCACAAGCCAATCTGCGCATTGAAGCAGGCCGTGCCGCTCTCAGGTACACAGGCATCGCGAAACGGAAGGATTTTGCGAATAATTTTTAGCGCACTCTTAAGCGCACGCCCATGTGAGAATGGCCCAAACAGGTACTGAATGTCATCGTCGCGCCATGTGCTGAAAAGCTCACGCCCGCGTACCGCAAGCACACGTGGAAATGCCTCACGCGTAATAACAACATAGTTGAAACTTTTATTATCTTTATCACGTGTATTGTACGGCGGTTGATACTTTTTTATGTACTGAGCTTCAAGCAACAGTGCCTCAAGCACCGAATCAGTTTCTTCCCACGCAACCGTCGAAGCCTCTTCGAGCATTTTAACGATGAGCGGCCCGCGACTTGCTTCGATGTCGCTGTTGAAATAGCTCCGCACGCGACTGCGCAGCGATGTTGCTTTCCCGACATAAAGTAATTGCTTGCGTGCATTACGAAAGAAGTACACACCCGGACTCTCGGGAATATCTAGTTTTCGAACATCACCTTTTTCCATATATGTGTGCCACTATACATTGTTTTTATACCCAAACCACGCTACCATTAAACTTTAGAGTGTTCTCACACGGGGAAGGAGTCCCACATGAGCAAAGGCATACCGTTACCTGCCGCGATGCTCGTCGCTCAGTCAATGTGCACCGTGCGGTGTGTCGGAAAACCGGCATGCCTCTATGCACAACGTCACTGTCCAACACTGTGGCAGCGGGCATTCGTACTGCGCTACGGCACACAGCCGACGGGTGATGACGACCCACGCTGGAACACCTTTTATAAAGAGGGATCTGTCTTCTTCCGAACAACGTTTTTGGAGATGATCCTTGCAGAGGCGACACTGTAGTGTCGCCTCTCGCCTATGTAACTACAGGACTTTCTTTAAGTAGGTTCCCGTGTGCGACGTTTTACTTTTCGCCACTTCTTCGGGAGTACCCTTTGCCACGATCGTACCACCCTCGTCACCTCCCTCTGGGCCAAAATCGATCACATAGTCAGAGCTTTTGATGATATCCATGTTGTGTTCAATCACAATCACTGTGTTGCCGCGCTTGACCAACTGCTCGAGAATTTCGATAAGTTTAGCGACGTCGTCGTAGTGCAATCCGACGGTTGGCTCATCAAGTAGATACACCGTTTTAGTCGTGTCGGGGCGATACAACTCAGAGGCAATTTTCACGCGCTGTGCTTCACCACCTGAGAGCGTTGTTGCACTCTGCCCCAGCTCAAGATAGCCCAGTCCGACATCGTTCAGCGTTTTGAGTCGATCATAAATTGCAGGAATGTCTTCGAAAAAGGCGAGCGCCTCTTCGATGGTCATATTGAGCACCTCGTGGATGTTTTTGCCCTTGTATTCAACCTCAAGTGTTTCGCGCATAAAGCGACGACCGTTACAGACATCGCACGTCACATACACGGTCGGCAAAAAGTGCATTTCAACCGATACCATGCCGTTTCCTTGGCACGCTTCGCAGCGACCACCCTTCACATTGAAACTGAATCGTCCGGGTTTCCACCCACGCGCACGAGCCTCAGGTGTTGCGGCAAACAAATCACGGATGTGCGTAAAGGCTCCCGTATACGTTGCGGGATTCGATCGCGGTGTGCGTCCGATCGGCGACTGGTCAATCAAAATTGATCGTGCCACATATTCGGTACCGGAAAATCGCGCACAGTTGTACACTTTGTTGGTGCGGTAGCGTCGATCAAATCGAGCACGCAGATTCTGGTGCAGTATTTCATACAAGAAGGTCGACTTCCCTGAACCTGATACACCCGTAATGCTCACGAGACGCCCGAGTGGCACATCAACGTCCAAATTCTGAATGCTGTATTTTTTTGCACCACGAATCTGCAGCTTGCCTTTATTGGCGTCTCGACGTTTTTCAGGTACTTCGATTCTTTTTTCACCACGCAAATATGCCAGTGTGCGTGACTTGCTCTTATTCGTTTTTGCAGCAAGCAGCTCCTTGAGCCATCCCGAGACAACAATATCGCCGCCGTGCACTCCGGCTCCCGGCCCCACATCGATAAGATAGTCAGCTGCAAAAATCGTGTCTTCATCGTGCTCAACAACGACAATCGTATTGCCTAAATCGCGCAGGCTCGTGAGCGTGCGGATCAAGCGGTCGTTATCGCGTTGATGGAGCCCGATAGTTGGTTCATCAAGTACATAGAGGGCACCAACAAGACCACTCCCCAGTTGACTCGCAAGGCGAATACGTTGCGCTTCTCCACCTGAGAGGGTGTTTGCACGACGATCGAGCGCAAGGTAGCCGATGCCGACATTGAGCATAAATTGCAGCCGGTCGGTAATTTCGCGCACAACGACGTTTGAGATTTCTTGTTCTTTTGCACTAAGCTCCAGCTCAATAAAGAAGTCCTGTGCGTCGTCAATTGATAACGCCACGAGTTCGACAATGTTTTTCCTGTTTTTCCCTTCACCCAAAAATACGTGCAGTGCTTCCGGGCGAAGTCGTGCACCCTGACACACATCACAGGGCTCATCAGTGAAAAAGGTTTTTGTTCCGAGTCCTTTACACTCGTCACAGGCGCCGTACGGTGAGTTAAAACTGAATAAACGTGGTTCGACTTCGGGAAATGAGAAACCGTCATACGGACACATAAACTTGCCGGAAATGATGTGCTCCTTCCCCGTCGGGTCGATTACCTTAAGAAGGTTGTCAGCTTCGTGCAATGCTCGTTCAATAGCTTCCGAAACACGCTCATTGGTTCCTTTTGGGTCGTCGGTAAATTCACTAACGTAGAGTTCATCAACGAGAATATCAATGTCGTGCTTCTTGGTTTTGTTGAGGGTAACGCGCTCACGCAGGCTTACCTCGCGTCCGTCAATACGGGCGCGCTCAAAACCGCGGTTGAGCATATCGTAGAGCATCTGATAGTACTCACCTTTACGCCCCATAACCACAGGTGCGTAGAGCTGCACTTTCGCATCACTAATAGGTACGCCGAGCACGGCCTGCTGCTTCGTTTTCGATGTAGTGTCGGCGATGAGTTTCGTAATCGTACCGAGAATTTCTTCATTCGTGAGTTTGTGTATCGGTCGTCCGCATTCAAGACAGTGCGGTCGTCCGATGCGCGCAAACAGCACGCGCAGGTAGTCATAAATTTCGGTAATGGTTGCAACCGTCGAGCGCGGATTGTTTGAGCGTGACTTTTGGTCAATTGAAATTGCCGGTGACAGTCCCGTAATTTCATCGACGTCCGGTTTCTGCATTTGGCGCAGGAATTGTCGGGCATACGCTGAGAGCGATTCAATATAGCGTCGTTGTCCTTCAGCAAAAATCGTATCGAATGCCAACGACGACTTCCCCGAGCCTGACAGCCCTGTAATTACAATCATCTTGTCACGCGGCATCTCAACCGTGACGTTTTTTAGGTTATGGGTGCGCGCTCCTTTAACACTAATCTTGTTTTCCATACATGGGTGCCCCTGCATGGAGGCAGGGGTTGCCGCTACTATAGCACACTACTTCTGTGTTTCCTCGAGAAGCTGTATTTCGTCCCGTAAAAGTGCTGCGGTTTCAAAATCAAGATCGCGTGCCGCCTCTTTCATGCGAGTGCGCTTTTCTGTGACGAGTTTTTTGCGTTCCGCGGCGGTGGTTACGGTTGCCGCATCGAGTTCGGCCAGTCGTGCAACAGCTTTGGTGTGACTCTTTACAAACTGATCAGAGATATCCTTGATGGTTTTTGAAATCGTCTGTGGTGTGATGTTGTGCTTTTTGTTGTGCGCAAGCTGCTTTTCGCGACGTCGATCGGTTTCCTCGAGAGCGCGCTCCATTGAACCGGTGACACTATCGGCATAGAGAATGACGCGGCCACGTACATTACGCGCAGCACGTCCGATTGTCTGAATGAGCGACGTTTCGCTACGCAAAAACCCTTCCTTATCAGCATCTAGAATGGCGACCAGCTCAACTTCCGGTAGGTCGAGCCCTTCGCGAAGCAGGTTAACGCCCACTAACACGTCAAACTCACCGCGTCGAAAATCAGTCAAAATATTAATGCGGTCAACGGTCTTCACTTCGCTATGGATGTACTCAGCGCGTATTGAGCGCTCTTTCAGAAACTCCGTGAGATCTTCTGCCATTTTTTTTGTGAGAACCGTGACGAGTGATCGTGCGCCGCTTTTTGTGACTACTTCGGCTTCAGCAATAAAGTCCTGCACCTGCCCGTCGTAGTCATCGCTTGAGACAATCGGTCGCACATCAATTTCCGGATCAACCAGTCCCGTCGGGCGAATAATTTGCTCCACTACATGTCCCGCACTGTGCTCGCGCTCATACGTGCCGGGGGTGGCGCTGACATAGATACACGGCCCGACCCGTTCCTCAAACTCATCAAACGTGAGCGGACGGTTATCCCGTGCCGACGGAAGGCGAAACCCATGCTCAACGAGCGTATCTTTCCGCGCGCGATCTCCTGCATGCATTGCCGCAATTTGTGGAATGGTGACGTGTGACTCATCAATCACGGTTAGAAAGTCGGGGGTGCCGTCACTCGTGCGCGGAAAGTACGAAAGGAGTGTATGTGGTGCTTGTCCCGCACTACGTCGGTCGAAGTGACGTGAATAGTTTTCAATACCGTTGCAGTAGCCAATTTCACGAATGAGCGCGATGTCTTGCCGCGTACGTCGGCTAAGACGTTCTGCAGCTAAATTATTACCTGCGCGCCGCAGTGTAGCGAGTTGGTCTCGCAACTCAGCTTCAATATCTTTCAGTGCGGCCTCTTTAACGGCCTCAGGTGTCACAAAGTGTTTTGCGGGAAAGAGTGTCGTCTCTGCAATTTCGCCGGTGATGCGTCGGGTAATTGGGTCGAGTACTTCGATGCGACTGACGGTCGTACCGGTTATGTGCACACGGTATACGACCTCTTCGTGGGCGGGCATAATCTCAACCATGTTACCCAGTGCTCGAAAGGTGCCCGCACGCAAGTCACCCGCAACGCGTTCGAAGTACATATCAATGAGCTCACGCACAAACGCCGCGCGCGTTCGTGTGTCACCCACGCGTACCGTCAAAATGACATTCGCGTATTCCTCAGGATTGCCAAGGCCATAAATTGCCGATACAGAGGCAACGACGATCACATCCTTTTTCGTCAACAGTGCTTGTGTCGCGGCGTGGCGCAGCCGGTCGATCTCATCATTAATCTGCGCCTCTTTCTCAATGTACGTATCAGTGATCGGCACGTACGCTTCAGGTTGGTAAAAGTCGTAATACGAGACGAAGTAGTGCACCTCGTTGTGTGGAAAAAATTCGCGAAACTCGGCAGTAAGCTGCGCAGCAAGCGTTTTGTTATGTGCAATAACCAGTGTTGGTTTTTGCACGTTTTGGATCACATTGGCGACACTAAACGTTTTGCCGGTCCCCGTCGCCCCGAGAAGCGTCTGATGCCGGACATTCTTCTTGAGACCCTCAGTGAGCGCCGTAATCGCCTGCGGTTGATCACCGGCGGGTGTATAGGGGCGTTGGATATCAAACGTGTTCGTCATACTAGCAAGACTTTACGCGACTATAGAAAAAGCGCAATACAATTGCGCGCATGCGTGCAGTGTGCACTGCGCATTACTGCTTAACCACTTTGAGGAGTACGACGTCGAATCGCAGTGTTGCATTTGCCGGCACCACCGTCTCTCCGCTGGAATCGTGTACGGCATTGGCACCGTAGGCGAAATCAGGTGGCACGACGAGGTGGCGTGTGCCGCCTTCGCGCATGCCCACAAGGCCAATATCCCATCCGAGGATCACGTTTCCTTCACCGAGCACCGTGCGAAACGGCTCGTCTGAAGTAACCGATGTATCAAAGACGTCGCCATTTTCGAGTTCACCAACGTAGTGCACGTACACCGTGTCGCCAACGTCAGCCCGTAAACCCGTACCCGAGACAACATCACGTACGCCGAGTTCAAGCAGGCTGTTTGATACCTCAGTGACACTCGCCTGTGGCACTGGCGACGCTGCAGTCCACGTCGGCATTCGTGTTGCACTGAAGAAAAACGGCAAGAACAACAGTACGACGCCGAGTCCGACGGCGACTGCAATGTACTCGTTACGTGTGAGCTTCTTCATACGCTATGCTACTCGTATAGTACACCACTGCACGTACGCTACTGTTCGTTACCCACAGGCATCCTTCCGCAGGCTGCGGCGACCAAATTTGAAAAAAGAATTGCAATGGTAATCGGGCCAATGCCGCCGGGCGTCTTCGCCATAAGCGCTGCCTTTGCCTCGCATTCAGGAGCAATGTCACCAACCACCGTTCCTGCTGATGAGGATGTGCCGGCGTCGAGTAAAACGACACCGTCGGCAATCATGTCAACGGTGATGTGATGCGGAACGCCAATACCACTGACCACAATATCAGCACGATGCAGTGCATCGCGCACCGCTGCTTCTGACGTTGTTCGGTCAAGAGTTACGACATCCACAACGGCTGTCTGTCCAAAGTACGTCGCAACAGGCATGCCGACGAGGCGTCCGCGCCCGACAATTACCACACGCTTTCCGTCGAGTGCAACCGCATGCCGTTCAATAATTTCACGCACGGCACCGGCAACCGGAGCTTCAGCAGTGACGGCAGCGTTTTGCGATAGGTTGTCGATGTCCTTTTCAGGCGGGATTGCGGCCAGTACGCGGTCGCGTTCAATGTGCGACGGGAGCGGCAATTGCACGACGATGCCATCAGTTTCCTGCGCCCGTGCTTCAATCGCAGCAATCAATTCCTCAGTGGTCGTTTCCTGTGCGATGATAAACTCGGTGCAGGTGGCGCCGATTGCTTTGGCAAATATCCGCTTGCGTGCGACGTAACGTTCAATAACTGCATTTCCTTCAGCACGAAAAATATCAATGCGTGGCCGCACTCCACAGGCGGCAACACGCTCACGCAATTCCGCCTGTATCGTGTTGGCAATGGTATTTCCGTCAACAATGACTGCCATAGAGCCGCACTATAGCACACAGGTACACGTTCGACGTGCTCCTACGACTTCTTTTCTTTAATACCTCTATTTTTTAGCGTGTGCATCAAGTCGTGGTGCGACACGTGGCGGCGCCGTTTTTCCTTTTTTATCCTTATGCTCGGTATCCTTATTGTGCTTTTCAGTTCCCATGGTGGGTAGTATATCACTCGATAAAAAGACGAGCGAGACGCAATTCCTCAAACGTGTATCGTCCTTGCAGCCTGCGGTGAATTTCCGGCAATTTCGTTGTGCGTGCCTGCTTGTACGCTTCACGAACTTCGTCGAGAAATGTCTCCTCCGGCCGCAGTACGTCGAGTGCGTCGTGTCCAGCTGTACGCAGTTTTTCCAAGTGCATCAGCACCGTGCCGACCGTCAGGCCGCGCGCGTCGGCAATATGTTCAACGGTTGTTCCTTCGGTGAGTAGTGCCACAGTTTTGAGGTGTGTTGGTAGCGACTCCTCCGTTGAGTCAGATGTGCTCATACGGCCGCCAACCGCATCAATAAATGCCTTCTGGAGCGCGGTAACTTTTTCGTCACTAAACTGGGTAAAGATGTGTTCCCATTTATCTGACACTTCCCGTAACCGCGCATCGAGCTCACACACATACGGATTCATCTGAAGTGCCGTTTCATTAAATTCACGTAGGTACAGGCCATCGAGTGTTCGTGCGCGCGACAGCGCAACGTATCCCTGCCCTGCCACAAATGCACGTGAGAGATCGATTTCAACAGTATCAAGACTCATGCCCTGACTCTTATGCACCGTAATCGCCCACGCAAGTCGTAGCGGTATCTGCGTCACCGACGCACGAACCTTGCCATCCTCGACAATCTCCCACGTCATTGGCTCAGCGGTGATGCGTCGTCCGTCATGCGTCTCAACAACAGGATACGCACCGTCGATGGCAACCACTTCACCCAGTGTTCCGTTCGCAAACTGACGTTCCGGATCATTCTTAACAAACATTACTTGCGCACCCACTTTGAGCTCAAGTCGCTCGGGCGCTAAGACTCCTTTTGTCAATGATGCGACGAGTGCAGCGCGACCGGTGTGCGTCATGTCATACGTCGCACTGGTACCGGTGATATGGTGCAATTCTTGCGCGTTACGTGCGTCGACATTTTCATTATGCGTGAAGAGTAGCACCGCGTGCGCGTCCTCCGGTGCTGGCATAGCACGTTCGGCGAGTAATGTGCGTGATCGTGCGGTAACCTCGCCATCACGAATATCGTTGAGTATGTCAACGAGCGGATCGTCTTGCTGTCGATACTGTTCGGTGAGGTAGCAGGTGCGGATATCAGCAGCCTGCCAGCTCTGTGCACTGTCGGCAAACTGCACATCACTACTACCGCGCACCACTGGGGGTAATTGAAAAAAGTCTCCCGCAAATACCACCTGCATGCCTCCAAACGCTTCGGGTGTGCGCTTTAGTTCTCGGCAGACCGCATCAACCATATCGAGTGTATGTGGTGCCAGCATTGATACTTCATCAATGATGAGCACATCCGTCTTTTCGAAGCGACGCACCAGATGCTGTCGCTGTCCGAGTGCGTCAAGTTCATAGTCACTGAGGTAGTCCTTCACACCAATACCGCTCCATGAGTGAATGGTCATGCCATTGATGTGCGTGGCTGCAATGCCCGTGGAGGCGGTTACCGCAACACCGACGCCATGCTCCCGTAAATACGCGATGTACTGATTGAGTACGTGTGTCTTTCCTGCGCCTGCGGCGCCGGTGAGATAGACATTACGCCCCGTTTTGAGAATGCCGAGTGCCGTTTGCTGCAACATGCGCAACAGGCGCTTAGCGAGTGACCGTCACTGTAGTAATTTCAATCGGAGTTTCAGGTCGATCTGCGGCGTCAGTTGGTGTTGATTCAATTGCAGCTACGACATCCATGCCTTCGATAACGCGACCAAACACCGTGTGTTTTGCATCAAGAAAAGTGTTGTCCGCAACATTAATGAAGAATTGACTGCCGTTTGTGTCGGGGCCGGCATTCGCCATTGAAATAGTGCCGCGCACATTGTGATTTTCGGCATGGATCTCATCGGCAAACGTATAGCCGGGGCCGCCCGTTCCCCAGCGTGCCTGCTGCGAATCGTCTTTGGTGAGCGGGTCGCCACCTTGAATCATAAAATCGGGAATAACACGATGAAATTTAATTCCATCGTAGAACCCACGCTCAACAAGGGTTACAAAGTTTTCAACGGTACGTGGTGCATTCGTATCGTCTAACTCGAGCATGATAGTGCCCTTTGTCGTTTGCATGGTAACGGTTGTGTGTGTTGTAGCTGTTGTTTCGGTCATAGTGTGATTATCCTGTGGAGCACTCGCTGCATGTGGTGCAAACAGATACGCGAGCACACCGATTATGACAAGAGCGATCCCGCCGATGAGATAGTATTTCTGTGACATACAGGATGGTTCCATTACGTGAATATGGCGTAAGTATAGCACATCCGCGATGTTTCCCTGCGCACACAGTAGTAACGCTACCGTGGAGCGAACTCAATAACCACTCCTCGCGCGTCGTCGTGTTCGGGTAACCCTGACGGGTTTGCTTTTTGCAAAATAAGGGTCCCGCGCTTCATAAAGTCAGCGCTGCCGGCCTGATACGGACTCGTGAACTCCAGTGTGCCCTCAAATGGAACAAAGTCAGTTGTCATCCACTCATCTTGCGCTTGTGCATATCCTTCGGCAATGATGAGGCCGTCCCAATTCGTGAGAATAAGTGGAAAGGTCGCTTCAAAAAACCACTGTCCGCGTGCCTCGCCACGCGCGCGTAGCGGACTTGTAACGCGATCGCCACTTTGTGGTGTGTCAATGTGAATGAGTTGCGCTTGTTCCTGTCCCTGTGTGTCAGGCGACGGTGCCGTCTCTTCAGTATCTGTAGCGGGCGTCATGCGCTGTTCGTCCCATACGCGTAAGCCAATGTACGCAACACAACTCAGTGCGACAATACCGACAATAAGCCCGAATAGTTGGTGAATACGTGCCATGCATTCAGAATAGCAAAACCACGCAAAAAGCGCCATCGACATGGCGCTTTTGTACTTGTATCTACCGTGTACCTCTAGAGGGTTATGTCGATCTCTGCGTCGGCACGGAGCTCGGCAACGAGCTCATTGATGAGTTGTTGCTGTTTCTGTTGCAAGAGCAATGACTCGATCTGTGAACTCACGTCTTCCAGCGTTGGAATATCATCCTGCGATGCCGCAATCTGGTCGTACGCAGTCTGAATTTCCTCTTCAGTCACCGTGATTGCATTAGTATCAATGTTTGCGGTGAGGTACTTTTGAATCGTCAGTTGGTCAGCAACACCTGCACGAAACTCGTTTAGCGTTACACCCTGCTCCTGCAGAGCCGCTTCAAACTCGGCCTCAGTGTCAAATTGGCTGCGCACCTGTGCAATTTGCTGGTCAATTTCAGTTTCGGTTGCGACAGCTCCTTGAGCGGCCGCATCCTGCATCACCAGTGCGTTGGCAATGAGTGCATCAACCACCTGTTGGTCAGTTGCTTCCTGACCGCCGGCTGCCTGCTGCTGTGCTTTTGCTGCTGCAACGTCATTACGTGTAATGGTTTCGCCGTTTACAGTCGCAACAACTTCACTGGTGTCATCATCCTGCATCATGGCACCCGTTGAAAGTCCGGGAATCATGTCATTCATGTACGCATATGCGCCGGCACCAATGAGTGCAAGCACAACGATAGCGACAATACCCCATGTCACCATGCGTGATCCACCACCGTTTCCACGTGGTTGCTGCTCGTGCTGCATCGTTGCCTGTGGTGGCTGCTGCATGTTTGGCGCCTCGTGCGATGCGCCACCCATGTTTCCGGTGTTAGGGGTGTTCTGCGGCTGTTGCTGATTTTGGTCTGGCATACAAATATAATTACATCTACTTACTTTTCATAAATAATATTAGCAGAGCGCATACTGCGCAGTACTACGTTAAGGGTGCCACACTCGTACGTAAAGTACACAATTACGTTGTGGACATAGAAAGCGCCGGCACATGTGCTGCGCCGGCGCTTTTTCTGCCTACTTCCAGATCAGACTTTTACGAGGTCGAAACCTGAAAAGACTTGACCCGCGAACGCCTTGCCTTCAAGAACGTACATGCCATGTTCGTTTTGGCACTTCACGCGAAAGGTTCCCCTTTGGGATCCTGCGCTAGTTGTACGTCATCGCCAGCCTTAAACTTTTTGCGCAGGTTTTTACTGATACCGGCTTCGAGACTTGCGTTATTGCGAATCCAAGCAGAGTGTCCACGAGGGCGCACTCTCCTACTGTTTCTAGGCATTATGGAACTCCCCTTGGTTGATTCCACGTGCGATAGTAGCGTATCAGCGGCCGTATGTAAAAGCACCGCTGTGCAGTGCGCGTGCGCTTTTAGGCGTCGAGTGAGAGCGATTCGCGTATCCGCTGTATTTCTGCGCGGTGCGCAGCGGCATTTGGGTCATTTGGATTCTCGCCGACAACGCTGCACACGCCGAGGATAACGTCATCGTGCGTGAAGTAGGTACAGCCACGTGTATGGTCAAACTGGAACAGTTCGACCGCCAATGCATCGGTACCCGCATACGTCGTCTGCGTTTGGCTCTCGAGCATACCGCGCAAATACAGACACGGCGCTTCATCACCGTATTCTGCACGACACTCAGCTGCCTCAGCGTCTTCGTCGTTGAGCCACTGCTCCCACCACTGCATCAGCGTAAGGTCATCATAATTTGCAAACACTTGAATGGTCACATCAGCACGCCACTGCGGGTTTGGATCACGCTCTTGTATGTATATCTCGTGAAGTGCGCGAATTTCCTGCGGTTTGAGTGCTTCTTGCACTTCCCAGTCGTTCGGGTGGGAAAGACTAAAGTTGTAGGTGTCGTTCGTGTAGGTCACCCATTCAGCTGCAGCACTGTCTGTTTCCTCAGCAGTCGGCTCAGTCGGCGGTGTGGGTACGCTCTGCTCATTCCAAAAGAGCCAAAATGCCGCAACACCGACAACAAGGGCAGCGACAATAGAAATGGCAACATGCTTCATACAGATGGTGGAATTTAAACTGACTGATCGGTGTCGTTGGAGCGTTTCTCCTTACGACGTTGGATAAAAAGTTGGATGCAAAAGAATGCGATGCCAAAGGCAAGGCCGCCGGCAATAACTTCCAAATACACAACTTCGTCACGATACGCCTGAATACCCGCGTACGTGGCCATATATACCACTGCGGCACTAAGCGCACCAAAGGCAATTCGTTGCGTGGTCGTGCGCCGAGTATACCAAATGCAGGCGCGCGCGTTAACTCTTGCATTATCTCTAGAGATAACTCAATAGGTTTCAGTATTCACTACGCCAGTTAGGCCACGAAGGTGAGCGCTCTGCCCCTGTGCGCGCCACGGCCCGTACGTCCAATACGGTGTACGTAGTCTTCGTACGTATTCGGGAGATCGTAGTTGATGACGTGTGACACGGCATCAACGTGGATACCACGCGCTGCAACATCAGTTGCCACAAGTACTTGCGCACGACCTTCTTTAAATGCCTGCAGAGCACGTTGACGCTGTGTGTGTGATTTGTTTCCGTGTATTGATTCAGCACGTATGCCCGAAGCTTTGAGTTGTTTACTCAGTCGCTCAACACTATGCTTCATGGCACCAAACACCAAGACACGCGAGAATGCGGTATCAGCAAGTAAACGCGCAAGAACATCAAACTTATCGTCGCCCGCAATGCGAACAACGTCTTGCTCAATGCTGGTTGTAATATCCTGTTGCTTTACTGATACCGTCACCGGATTTTTCAGGAAGTCATCGATGAGCTTTTTGATATGCGGCGACATCGTTGCTGAGAAAAGCATCGTGTGTCGCGTTGTGGGAATGCGGGAAAGTATCGTGCGCATGTCAGCAATAAATCCCATATCCAGCATGCGATCCGCTTCATCAAGCACCACCGATGTGATTCGTTCCGGCTGGAGGCATCCACGTTCAAGCACGTCAATAACACGCCCTGGGGTACCGATGATGAAGTGATTCTTTCGACGCAGACTACGTAGTTGCGGTGTGATGTTCATACCGCCGACACATACCGTGGCATACATGGTGAGGCCTTTCGTCAACAGACGAAGTTCATTTTGGATTTGTATCGCCAACTCGCGCGTCGGAGCAAGGATGAGTGTTTGCTGCGTGTCATCCTGCAGGGCTTTTTCGATGAGCGGAATAAGAAACGCGGCAGTTTTTCCCGTACCGGTGTTTGAGAGACCAATCACATCTACCCCGCGCAAAATATGTGGAATGATCTTGTCTTGGATTGGTGTTGGCGCCGTAAACCCCTGCGCCGTAATAGTTCGCTCAAGTGTCGCATCCAAGCCAAAATCGGCGAACACATGATCGACGACCGCAGTGGGCGCCGGTTCACTTGGTGTAGCTGTATTAATGTAACGTGATACGTCAAATGTACTGGTGCCACGACGCGAGCGATTTCCGCCTGAGCGTTGCGTGTGATTGCGTCGCGAATGTGATGCACGACGAGACGACGAACGGCGACGCCGTTGTTGTGTTTGATTCATATGTAATTCGTAAGGCTGTGCAGGTGAAATAATTGTGAGAGAGGTCTCACCACCCAAAGAGCCCTACACGAGTATCTTCAAGATGGCGATATGATGACATGCACAGAGCCGCATGTCAATGTTGTGCTACTTTTGCAGGTGACGCTTTCGCTCTGACTCTTTGAGCTTTTGCTTGCGCAATCGAACTGAGACAGGGCACACTTCCACGTACTCATCTTCCTGCACAATTTCAAGGCCGAGCTCAATGGTGAGCGGGCGCGGTGGCGTGAGTTTGATGTTCTCGTCACTCCCAGAGGCACGCATGTTGGTGAGCTGTTTCCCCTTCGTTGGATTCACTACCATCTCGTCGCCTTTACTGGTATTGCCAATGACCATGCCCTCGTACACTTCAGTACCTGGGCCAATATACAACTCGCCTCGCTCCTGCAGACCGGCCAGTGCAAAGCCGAGTGCTTTGCCGGTGGCGATGCTTGTCATTGAGCCGACACGGCGTCGCGTAATGGCTCCCGCGTGTGGGCGAAATTCAAGAAAGCGTGACGCGAGAATACCTTCACCCTTTGTGTCGACGGTAAATTGGTTGCGGTACCCGAGTAGCCCACGCGTTGGCCCTTCAAAAATAAGACGTACCTGATTTTCATGCGTAAGCATCTGTTGCATGACAAAGCCACGACTTGAGATGCGCTCGATGACGACGCCCTGATACTCGCTCGGAATATCAATGGTGACTTCCTCAAACGGCTCACTTTTTACTCCATCAACCTCCTTTACGATAACCTGTGGCTGCGAGACAGAGAGTTCGTAGCCCTCACGGCGCATGTTTTCAAGAAGAATAGCGATATGCATCTCGCCGCGTCCCTTTACGGTAAATGAATCCCCTTCCCCGCGCTCAACCTGAAGCCCGACGTTTATCTCGAGCTCTTTCTCGAGTCGGTCACCAATTTGACGACTCGTGACGTACTTTCCCTCACGCCCAACAAATGGTGATGAGTTCACCAAGAAGCGCATGGTCACGGTTGGCTCGTCTACGTTAATGGCCGGTAGTGGCTCTGCCTGCTCATTGTCAGTGATGGTATCGCCAATGCGTATTTTTTCAAGTCCCGCAATGAGAACAATGTCACCCGCAAACGCTTCGGCTGTCTCGATTTGCTGTACGCCTTTGTAGGTTGAGAGTTTTACAATTTTCCCTGTGTACGGCGTCTCCTCATTGTGCTTTATGATCACCTGCTGTCCGTTGCGCAGCTTTCCCTCGTAGACACGCGCAACAGCAAGGCGTCCCAAAAAGTTGTCGTAGCCAAGGTTAAACACTTGCGCGCGAAGTGCGTCACCCTCGTGGTAGCCACGCGCTGCGGGCACGTGCTCAAGAATGGTATCTAAAATTGGTGTAAGGTCGGTAAGCTCATCGTTAATGCCGCGCTTTGCCTGTTTATCCCGACCGATTGCATAGACAACCGGAAAATCCGTCTGTGCATCGCTTGCGCCAAGCTCCATGAAGAGCTCAAGCACCTGCTCCTCACACCGCGCCGGATCTGCGGCCGGCTTATCGATCTTATTAATCACTACAATTGGCTTATGACCGAGCTCGATCGACTTCTTCAACACAAAACGTGTCTGTGGCATTGGCCCTTCTTGTGCATCGACAACGAGCAAGACGCTATCAATTGAGCGCAAGACGCGCTCAACTTCAGAGCCGAAATCCGCGTGCCCTGGAGTGTCGACGATGTTGATCTTCGTCCCGTTATATTCAACTGAGGTGTTTTTGGCGTAAATGGTTATGCCACGCTCCTGTTCGAGCTGGTTACTGTCCATGCTACGTCCCGCTGCACCAGCACCGGTAACCTCCATGAGGCCGTCAGTAAGCGTCGTCTTACCATGGTCGACGTGCGCAATAATCGCTATATTTCGAATTTCCATATGCAAAAAATAAAACGCACGACGTTCGCGCGTCGTATGAGAGTACGCTGGAAGTAGCGAAAGGTCAATTTGTGCGCGTGTACTAACCAACCTCTGTGCACAAAAACTCTTGAATTAACTCAAGAGTTTTTTACAGGTCTGCTACTTGAGCTTCACCGCTGTGCCGTACACGAGTATTTCGGCCGCTCCGTCCATGACCTGCGATGTTGAAACGCGTGTTGCAATGATTGCGTCAGCACCCATTTCTTTTGCTTCCGCACACATGCGTTCAATTGCCTCATCGCGCGCTTGCGTCATAACCTTAACGTAACCGCGAATCTCGCCACCGACGAGTCCTTTAAGGGCAGCGCCGATGTCACTACCAATGTGTCGTGCACGAATGGTATTGCCGCGTACGAGCCCGAGTGTTTTGGCCACCTCGCGTCCGGCAACGGTCTCTGCAGTTGTTATGAGAATGTTGTGATGCATACGATGATAGTACCACATGTTGCCAAAGGCCCCAGAGGCATGCTCTGGGGTCAACCGTGGCTAGCTGTTTGGGAAGACGATGGGCTTTCTTTATATGGTTAAAAGTGTATCTTTCATTATGAGACGCTTTCTTCCTTCTGCAAACTGAGTATAGCCAAATTTAGCGTATTCGTTGAAAATCAAAACCTCTTCCTTGGTTTCTAGTTTGTACTCAGAGTATTGCTTCTTTACCTTTTCCAGCTCTTCATTAGAAATAACTTTTCTAGCAATTTCACTCAGAATTCCATCTGCTTTTTTATAGTTAAATCCTACTTGCATGCCAGCACCATTAGCAAAAGCTTCTTTTTGTCTAAAGACTATATTCTCGGGAAGATAATCTAATGCTGCTTTTCTGAGTATAAGTTTTGTATATTTTTTCCCATTATAACTTCCTACTTTAAATAAAGAGCTGAGTGACATGGCAAACTCAACCATCTCATTATCAAAAAATGGCACTCTAGTCTCTATGGTATGGCACATTGCGAGTTTATCAACACGCATGAGATGCCCTCGCGACATTGATTCCAAAAGAAGCCTGCACCCCAAGTTTACTTTATCTGGCTCAATTTCAAGAAACTCGTTATATCCAGCAAACAGTTCATCAGAACCCTCACCCGTAAGGATAACCTTGAACCCTTTATCTCTAGCAAGTTTCGAAATAGCATCATTGGCAAAAGAATGTCGTACCGCATTAGGGTCAAAAGATTCCAAGTGATACACAATGTCTGAAAGCATCCTTTCATAATCAATTTCGGGAATTACCGAATGATATTTCCAACCCTTACGTTCACATAAATCACGAGCAAATGTAAAATCGGAAGAGTCCTCTGTGCCAAGAACTAATGCCGTTACATTTGAGTGATGTCGTGTAGCAAGTTCCATAACAAAACTACTATCAACGCCGCCACTTAAGAAAACACCGACTGGAAGCTCGGTATCGACCCTCTTTTTAACCGCTGATTCAAGAATTGAGCTGAGGTCTTTTACTGCTTCATCTTCTGAGATTTCTTTTACCTTATCCCCTTTTGGAAGTTGGTAGTATTGTACAAACTTTCCATTGAGAAAATAGTGTCCTGGCGGAAATTCGTTAATTTCATCGACCCCCTCAATCTCAACCAGCCCTTTTATTTCTGATGAAAATAAATAGCCTTTATCCATTTTTGCGTAATAAAGCGGTTTTACTCCAAGACGATCCCTTGCCGCAAAAATGGTTTGATCGGTCCTGTCAAACAACACGAAGGCAAACATCTCAGAATCCAGTTTGCCAAGCATTTGCTCTTTGCATTCTTCCCAGAGATGCACCAGTACTTCTGTGTCAGATTGCGAAGAAAAGCTGTGTCCATCTCTTTCTAGTTCATCAAGAAGCATTTTGTAATTAAAAATCTCACCATTTTGCACAACCAACACACTGCTGTCTTCGTTAGCCTTTGGTTGCTGACCATCCGATTCGTCCACAATAGCGAGTCTGTTTGCCCCAATGGCAATTTGTTCGTTCGAAATTATTTCAAAATGATGATCTCCGCGATGTTCCATTTTAGATAGTGCAAAATACAGCTTCTCCTGCTTGGAGTCTATGTCGCCTGTTACTGCGGCAATTCCACACATAAATTTATATAAACTATAGCAAACTTGGAGCCGGACAAGGAGTCGGTGTCAGGTCACCTCAGTATAATTCTTCGCGCGCTCGAATTCTACTGGGTGCCTCCTACCCGAGCTCGGCGACCCAGCCCTTCGCGAAGGGCTGGGTACCTCGCCTCCGCTTTTCGAGTCTCTTTCGAACAGAGAGGCGACTAAACCCCCGACGACATGCGTCGGGGCTGAAAGCGCTCTTGCTGCCGGACAGGGACTCGAACCCCGATTTCTTGGACCAAAACCAAGCGTCCTACCATTAGACGATCCGGCAATGGTGGCTATCCTAGCAAAAAAGCACTTCTTTGTCTGCTTATAATTCGCCCAAATGCGCGTAGTCATTCCATGCGCGCAAACGCCAACTGGTGCCGTCGTGCACTTGGAAATAGGTGATGCCGGTATTCGTACTCATCAAGCGGAATACAAACGCATTTACGAAGAGGTCGGGCGTGAGGTAGTCACCCAGTATATGGTGCGCAACAAACAGCTTAGTAAAAAGACCGTGTGTCGTAAGCGCAATATGTTGCTCGGGGCGTTCTTCCAGAATACGTGTCACTGTGTTGACGCGTGCAAGTACCTCCGCGAAACCTTCGCCGTCATCAACGGCTGCACCCATACGCCACTGCTCATCAAAATGCTTATAGTACTCACGAACCTCCGGATCATTTCGGTCTTTCCCTGCCACTGCAGTAGGAAATGTACGCTCATATGCCTGATCAAGAATTTCAATGGGTACATTATTCACGCGCGAAATCTCTTCGCCGGTATCGTGCGCTCGTATATACGGTGATGTCAGTACCACTTCAATTGGGATCGTCTTAAAGCGTTCGGCAATTACTTGCGCCTGACGATACCCTTCGTCGGTCAGTGGTACTGCATGCGCGTCTGCCTCACGCACACCAGTGAGATTTGCCCTGCTTTGTCCGTGGCGAACCAGATAAATGTGCTTTACGTCACTCATAGGCCTTTTTCTTCACTACTATCACCCTCACCCAACGTATCGATAATCGCCAGTTCAAGTGGCAAGTGTTTGATGTAGGCATATGGTGTGTCGCTGTACGCGCCAAGCAGTGCGTGAAGCAGACGCGACGTAATGCGACTCTCTTTGTTCTGTGCACACTCCTGCAGAAAGGCAAAATCGTCTTTCGAAAACTGCTCGGCAATAGTCTCCTTCAGATGCGGCGCATTGCGCAATAGCATGACCGCCCGCACGCGATCGAGGAGTAATTTTTGCAGCGTGAGCATATCGATATTTTGCGTACCGGCGGCAGTGACAGCTTCAAGTGCCGCATCGACGTCACCGGCTGACAGTGCGCCAACAAGATCGTGCACCAGCTGCGCACGCGGGGCGCCCGTCACCGATTCAACTTCCGAACGTGTTACCTTTTTGTCAGTCGAGTACGACAGCACTTTCTGCAAAATACCCAGTGCATCACGGAACGATCCTTCAGCCAACATGGCAATGAGCTCGGCTGCACCTGCCTCAAGCGTGACCTTCTCTTTTTTCGCAACACGCGTCACCGTCTCGGCAAGCACCGTGCGCGTCGGCTGTTCAAAGGTGTAGCTCTGGCAGCGCGACACGATAGTGTCGGGCAACTTATCAATTTCAGTAGTGGCGAGTACAAACACCACGTGCTTTGGCGGCTCTTCAAGCGTTTTCAAAAAGGCATTGAACGCCTCTTTGGTGAGCATGTGTACCTCATCAATAATGTAAACTTTGTAGTCCGACTCAAACGGGAGTGTGTGCACTGAGTCGTTCAGCTCGCGAAAGTCATCGATCTTACGATTCGATGCGGCGTCCATCTCATAGATGTCTTTGTCACTGGTGCCAATTTCATGCGCCAAGATGCGCGCAATAGTGGTTTTTCCTGTCCCGCGGCTTCCCGCAAACAAATACGCATGGGCAACTTTTTTATTGGCAATCGCCTTTTGCAGTACCGTCACGACGTGCTGCTGTCCCACGACATCGTCGAATGTGTGCGGTCGATACTTGCGATAGAGTGCCGTGTATTCCGTGCTCATGTAAAAAACAGTATACCAAAAAGCACTACACCTCGCGTGGTGCATTTTGTACCAGAAAAACCTCAATGGTATCGGCAACGTCGCGTGCCGAATCGCAGCTCATGAGTGTGGTGCGCAGCTCTTTTGCACCCGCGAAACCTTCAACGTAGCTGGCAAAATGCTTTCGCATCACTGCAAAACTTTTGATGTCAGAAAATTCGGCCTCGAACAATTCCGTGTGCTCAACGAGTGCCTGCAGCTTTTCCGCAAGGGTTGGTGTGTAGTTACTCATCACCCACGGATTTCCAAACATGCCACGCCCGATCATAACGCCGTCACACCCGTAGGTACGCACATTTTCGCGCGCCTCAGTCACAGTGGTAACGTCACCGTTTCCAATGATGCGCGTTGCCACGCCCATTTCATCACAAAGTACAACTGCGCGCTTAATCGCATCCCACTGCGCAGGCACTTTTGAGAGTTCATTGCGTGTACGCGCATGAATCGAGAGTGCGGCAATATCCGCACGCAGCAACGCACCAACCCACGTATCAAGCTCATCTCTCGCGTAGCCGATGCGCGTTTTCACCGATACGGGCACGTCGCCCGCACCCTGCTGTGTGGCAGCAATGAGCTCAGTGGCGAGTGCCGGATTTTTAATCAGTGCCGCGCCGGCGCCCTGCTTTTCAACTGAGCGGTCAGGGCAGCCCATGTTGATATCGATGCCGTCAAAACCCAGCTCGGCGCAGAGTGCTGCAGCACGTTCCATATGTTCGGGCACTGCACTAAAAATTTGTGCCACAACAGGTCGCTCAATGCTGCTGTAGCGAAGTTTGGCACGGAGCTTCTCCTGCCCACGTGCATCGGCGAGCACGAGTCCGTCCGCCGATGTAAACTCACTCCACGTAACGTAGTGAGGCGTGTGCGGTTTGCTGTAGCGGGCAATAATGGTGCGAAATGCTACGTCCGTCACATCGTCCATCGGCGCCAAACACAGTATGGGTGCCGGCATATGTTCCCAGAATCCTTTTGGCATACTACTCTTTCAGTTTGTAGTACACACGCTCATCAAAGCGCATGTCGACGTACGAGAGTTCGTCAATGCGTGACGCGAGGCCGTGCTCGGTGAGCACTGCGTCAAGATTAAATGCCGTGGCACCGAGATTTTTATCAAGCGCCACTTTCAAATCCCAGCTCGGCGCAAGCGTTAGCGTCGCATCGGTGCCACGAATGTGCACCGCCCGCACCTGCAAGTCACGTGCGGTGATGTCGTCAATAAAGTTTACGAGGCTCACAAAGTACTCAGGAGCGATGCGTGTGCGCAGTACCACATCGGCTGTGCTGCCGCCGTCAAAGATGAGTGCTGACGAATCGGGACGCGCGATGCGTTCAAAGACAAATCCGCGTCGGTCAATGCGATAACACTCACGCGCCGCATCCCGCCCGCGACACCACGTTGCATACGGTTCGCGCTCGGCAATGGTGACGTGCACCTGCTGCTGCGTCGGTTCGGTCGTAATCTCGACATGCTCAATCCGTGGAAATTCATACTGCAGCTGCGCCTCGAGTTTCTTTTGCGGATAGAGCAGTACATTCTGTTTTGAAAATAGACCCAACGATGCCGCTGCAGTTGCCTGCATCATCTCTGCCTGAATGGCACCATCGCGTAGTTCTACCGTGCCGTCAACGACAATATCGCGTACTCCAAACGTATCGAGGTACGACACCCAGCTCAGGCCGGCAACCATAAGTGTGGCAAGAACCAATACAAATGCACTTTTGATGCGGCGAATCATTTTGCGGCGCTCACGAACCTTTGAGTCGGCAAGCGTCGCCCGCGCGTCAGCGCTACGCCGCGCACGCTGTGCCCGTGCCCGAGTGAGTTTGCTGTGTGTACTCTTCCACATAGCGCTACTGTTTGGTAATGCGATCTTTCCCCATGTACGGGCGCAGTACTTCAGGAATCACAACCGAGCCGTCTTCCTGTTGGTAGTTTTCAACGAGTGACACGAGAATGCGCGGTGTCGGAATTGCCGTGTTATTGAGTGAGTGCGCAAAGCGGGTTTTACCGTCTGCATCGCGGTAGCGAATGTTAAGGCGTCGTGTCTGGAAATCGTGGAAGTACGACGCAGAACCAATTTCCCGATACGTCTGCTCTCCCGGCACCCACAATTCAATGTCATACTTTTTCACCTGTCCCAGTCCGAGATCACCACCGCAGTTCACCACGGTGTGGTACGGAATCTCGAGTGATTCAATAAACTCTTCGGTGTTACGATTCAGCCACTCGTGCCACTGCACTGACTCCTCGTGACTCGCCTGACACAGAATAATCTGCTCCCACTTGTAGAATTCGTGCACACGAATGAGTCCTTTGACATCTTTCCCGTGACTCCCCGCCTCGCGTCGAAAACACGGTGAAAATGAGAGAAACTTTTGTGGCAGTTGATCAATTGAGAGCGTCTCGTCCATAAAGTAGCCCATGGTGGCAACTTCGGCAGTGCCTGAGAGATACTCGTCGTCCTGCGTTTTATACAAATCCTCTTCACTCTGCGGCAGGTAGCCCGTACCAATGAAGCTCTCGCGACGTACCAGCGACGGCACGATCATCGGCGTAAATTCCTTTTTTAAGTAAAAGTCTTGTGCATAGCGCCAGATAGCGTACGACAGAAGTGCACCGTCATTTTTGAGGAAGTAGCCACGAAACCCCGACACTTTCGTGCCGCGTTCAAAGTCGGCCATATCGAGCTCGCGCATAATGTCGATGTGGCTCTTCGGCTCAAATGAAAACTGTGTCTTCTCGCCCCATGCTTTCACCTCCTGATTATCGGCATCGTCGTCACCGTCGGGAACCGACATGTCGGGAATGTTTGGCACCTGCAGCATAATGGCACGCCACTCGTGCATAACGTCACGGAGCGCGTCTTCCTGTGTCTGGAGCTCTGCTTTGAGTTCCTGCATCTGCGCAATGACGTCCCCCCGCTCCTCAGCTGCCATCGTGGCGATACGCTTGCTCATCGTATTTTGTGCCGAGCGCTTCTCTTCAACGGCACTGAGGAGTTCTTTGCGTTGATCGTCGAGTGTCAACAGACGCTCAATATCGACGTCGATGTGCTTCTTTTTTGCGCCGGCAGTGACGAGATCTTTATTTTCGCGGATGAATTTAATATCGAGCATAGGTCTCTGGTATGATGGAATCGTACTATGACGATGCGCATTGAACAACTTGCGCGCAAGGATTTCCCGCCACTGCTGCAGGAAATACATGATCCGCCCGCGCAGCTCTATCACTGCGGCACGCTTCCCGATCCACAGACGTATCGCTACCTCGCTGTCGTGGGAAGTCGCGCCGCGACACAATACGGGAAAGCGGTTGTTGATCATCTTATTGAAGGTCTCGCCGGTACACCCGTCTGCATTGTCTCCGGACTCGCACTGGGTATTGACGGGCGGGCACATGCAGCAGCACTGCGTGCCAAACTCCCCACCGTCGCCATTCCCGGCTCGGGACTCGATCCGTCGGTGCTCTATCCTGCATCACATGCTTCACTCGCACGGCGTATTGTTGAGCACGGCGGTGCTCTGGTGAGCGAATACGAACCGAGACAACAAGCAGCTCCGTGGACATTTCCCAAACGCAATCGCCTCATGGCAGGGATGAGTGAAGCCGTGCTCGTTATTGAAGCAAAGGAAAAATCGGGCACACTCATTACGGCACGACTGGCCGGTGACTACGATCGCGATGTGCTCTGCGTGCCCCATTCGATCTTTGCCGAGACAGGCCGTGGGCCGCATCAGTTTTTGCGTTTGGGCGCTGCACCCGTTACATCTGCTGACGATATTCTCGCTGCACTGAGCCTTGAGCGACCATCTCGGGTATCCGAGATGGCAGCCACACTCACTGACGATGAGCAGGTGCTCTGGGATTTACTTGCCGCGCCACGCACACGTGACGAGCTCATTGCCGCAGCGCCCTTTTCGACCGATCACATACAGGTACTTCTTTCAAAAATGGAACTCGACGGACACATTAGTGAACGCATGAGCGCACTTCATCGAAATGAACGCTAAGCGTATTGCGCATACAAGCGCTGCGGCGTAGGATGACAGCGGATCATACACTCACGCGAAGGAGGAATCGCTATGAGTAGGTGGACCGAAGAGAGAGTAGCGTTACTCAAGGAATTGGTGGCGAAGAATCTCAGCAATGGGCAGATCGCCGCAAAACTCGGTGGTGACATCACTCGGTCAACAGTCGCCGGAAAGATTTACCGACTTGGTCTGTCGGGCGCTCGCACGCGCTCAAACGGGAAAAGTCGAAAGACTCGCCCGGCGGCGCCAAAGACGGCAAAGCGTTCTGCGGTGACCAAGCCAAAATCTGAATCCAGGGTGGCCATATCGGAAGCGGATGATGCACATCCTACTGTCGATGTTGATGTTGATGAGACCCAATACATCGCGCTTCCGTCAAAAGCAGGCAGTGCGACTCTGTGCCTCACTGCAGAAAGGTGCAGGTGGCCAATCGGCGACGTGGGAAATTCCAATTTCCACTTTTGCTGCCAACCGACCCATGAGGGCAGCCCATACTGCCGCGCCCATATGCGTAAGTCAGTACGCACCGACGGAAAGAGTCTGTCGCATGTGGCACAGCGCGATGGTGATTCAATTCCCTTTTAGCTGCGAGTGTGCTGCTCTTTTGGTGCGCGCCCGAGGAAACTCGGGCGCGTATTCTTATACACAGCGGCATAATAGTTGCATTACCCCTCCTACCTGTAGTATCAAGACGAGCATACTATGAAATTAGTTATCGTCGAGTCGCCCGCAAAAGCCAAAACAATCGAGAAATATCTCGGGAAAGGTTTTACCGTGCGTGCCAGTGTGGGTCATGTGCGCGACTTGCCCAAAAACAATAAAAAGGCTATCGACATCGAAGGCGGATTCGTGCCGCACTACGAGCCCGTGGCACGAAAGCATGACACCATTGCCGACCTTACCGCGCTGGCAAAAAAAGCTGACGAAGTGATTCTCGCAACTGACCCCGACCGCGAAGGTGAAGCAATTGCGTGGCACCTCAAAGAAGTGCTGGGGCTCAAAAAGCCAAAGCGTATCGTCTTTCACGAGATTACTGAAGAAGCCGTACAGGAAGCGCTGAAGCACCCACGCACAATTGATGACCAGCTGCGCGAGGCACAGGAAGCGCGCCGCGTACTTGACCGACTCGTTGGCTACGATCTCTCAGGACTCATTTGGAAGAAAGTGCGCTACGGCCTCTCGGCCGGACGCGTACAGTCGCCTGCATTGCGCATTCTCATGGAGCGGGAGCGGGAGATTCGTGCATTCACGCCTGAGGCATTTTGGGTTATTACGGCACAAACACATACCGACGCACACACCACGGTTGGCCTCACCTGTAGCGAAGAGCCAAAAACACAAAAGCAGGCAGACACGGTCGTGGCAGCTGCACAAAGCGCACAGTGGCGCGTGGCTACGATCAAAGAAACGCTCGTGAAGCGCTCGCCGCGCCCGCCATTCACGACGTCGACAATGCAGCAGGTCGCCAGTTCCCGACTCGGCTTCTCGCCATCACGCACAATGGGCATTGCACAGAAGTTGTACGAAGCGGGACTCATTACCTATATGCGTACCGACAGCACCAATTTGTCGAAAAATGCACTCGGGCAAATCGCCGGAGTGATCGAACGCGAGTACGGAAAGGATCACCTGCGCATGCGCACGTATGCCACGAAGAGCAAATCGGCACAGGAGGCACACGAGGCCATCCGTCCGACATCACTCAAAAAAATGAGTGCCGGCCGCACCGAAGAGCAGAAGCGGCTCTATCGTCTTATTTGGGCACGTGCGGTCTCCAGCCAAATGGTTGATGCTGACATTGCCCGCACCAAAATCATTGCGGAGATTGATGATGCGAACGTACCGGAGTTTTCAGTAACTGGCTCACGCGTTGTTGCCGAAGGCTGGCTCAAAGCTGATCCGGCAGCACGTGGTGAAGACATTGAATTGCCGAAGGTACATGAAGGCGACACACTCATCGTTGACAGCGTTGACGCTGAGGGCAAGGAAACGCAACCGCCGCCACGCTACACCGAGGCGCGTTTGATTAAGGAGCTTGAAAAACGCGGTATCGGGCGCCCGAGTACCTACGCGACCATTATGCGCACGCTCGCCGACCGCGGATACGTCGAAAAAGACGGCCGTACGCTCATCCCGACCGTGACGGGCGATGTGGTGAGCACCTTCCTTGAAGAGCACTTTACTGACTACATCAGCGATACCTTCACTGCTGACATGGAAGACAAACTCGACGACATCGCTGACGGCAAGCGCAAGTACGTAAAGACGCTCAAAGACTTCTATACGCCATTTGTTAAAGATGTTGCAAGTAAAGAGGACATTCCTAAGCTTACTAACCTTGGCGCAGTGCCTAAAAAGTACACATGCCCTGAATGTGGTGGCGCCATGGTGTATAAACTTGCGCGCACCGGTGTATTTATGAGCTGCGCCAAGTTCCCCGACTGTCAGGGTGCCCGTAAAGAAGACGGAAGTATCATGGAACCACCAAAAGATATTGGCGAGAAGTGTCCCAAGTGTGGCGATCCTGCGCCGAATGCTAAGCACGACGGTGGCCGCCTCGTGCAGCGCGAAGGGCGCTTTGGTTTGTTTGTGTCATGTAATCGGTACCCAAAGTGCAAGTACATTAAGCAAGACGACTCGCTCAACAGCACAGGTGTGGAGTGTACCGAGTGCAAGAACGGTGAAATGATTGAGCGCCACGGTCGTTTTGGGCCATTTTTCAGCTGCTCAAACTATCCTGACTGTAAGCATGCCATCAAGGCTCGTCCGACGGGTAAGAAATGCCCTGAGTGCGGCAAGCTCATGATGGAAGGCACAAAGACTATTCCAGAACGATGCAGTGATAAGGCGTGTCCGAATCACAACCCGCACAAACTAAAGTAAAGCTCGGTTAAGCTGAGACACACCGTATATTTGTTGAAAATCATCCTCTGGCGTACTATGAGTACGATATGAGTGGCACGCGAGAGCAGAAAAAAACACTTCCCAAACCACAGTCCGTGGACGAAATACTCACGTACATCGACACGTATAAAAAGGAAGACCGCGAACTCATCAAGCGCGCCTACGACGTGGCTGCGCAGGCACACGAAGGTCAAGTACGGTTTTCAGGCGAGCCGTACCTCAACCACTGTGTTGAGACCGCAAAGTATCTGGCAAAAATTGGCATGGCACCGGAAATGATTGCTGCCGGATTACTCCACGATACCATCGAAGACACCGACCTGACTGCCGATGACATTCGCCGTGACTTTGGTGATGATGTCTGCGCGATGATTGCGGGTGTGACAAAACTGGAGCATGTTCGCTACCGTGGCGTGAAGCGGCACGCGGAATCACTCCGCAAGCTCGTGGCTGCTACGTCACAGGACGTGCGCGTCATGATCATTAAGCTCGCCGACCGACTGCACAATGCAAAGACACTGCAGCACATACCGCGTGATGATAAACGCCTGCGCATTGCGCACGAAACGCTGGAAATTTATGCACCCATCGCCGATCGACTCGGTATGGGTCTGATGAAGCGTGAACTCGAAGACGCGGTCTTTCCCGTCGCCTATGAAAAAGAGTACGAGAAAACGCTCAAGATTTTCAAAGAGCTCGGTGGTGATGACACCCGACGTCTCGACCGCATTCACAAGTCGGTACGTAAAAAACTTGCCGAGTATGGTATTGAAAAGTTTCGCACCGAAATTCGCGTAAAGGGTAAATACAGCCTGTTTCGCAAGTTGCAGCGAAAAAACTGGGACACGGCAAAAATTCGTGACATCTGGGCGCTTCGTGTCATTGTGCCGACGGTGTCCGACTGTTACACCGTCTTTGGTATTGTACAGAGTGAGTGGCAACCGGTGCCGGGGCGTGTGAAAGACTACATTGCCTCTCCGAAGCCAAACGGCTACCAGAGTATTCACACAACGATGCTCATTGGTGACGGAACCCTTATTGAAATCCAAATTCGCACCGAAGAGATGCACCGCGAGGCACAGTTTGGTATTGCCTCACACCTCACGTATAAAGAAGACGGCAGCGCTTCGGTATCGAAAAAGCAGGGCTCGGGCATGAAGTGGATCCTGCAGTTTATCCCCGCACGACTGTGGTTTGAAACGCGCAGCGAAGATGAAAAGCCAAAAGCGCCACGTACGTACACCGGCAACGAAGCGCCTGAGTGGATTAAACACATGGCACACACCAAGGAAACTGAAGACGAGTCCCCTGACGAATTCCTCCAAGAAATGAAGGCAGACTTTTTCAGCCATCGTATCTTTGTATTCACTCCCGACGGTGACGTCATCGACCTGCCAATTGAATCGAGTCCGATTGATTTTGCCTACGCAATTCACTCGGACATTGGTAACCATATGGCGAGCGCAAAGGTAAACGGTAAAATGGCCTCACTCGATACACACCTGCAAAACGGCGACATCGTCGAAATTGATACGAATAAAAATGCGAAGCCAACGCGTAAGTGGCTCGATATGGTAAAGACGACGCTCGCGCGGCGGCAAATTCGCTCAATCCTTCAGAGCGGTGAAGCTACACACTAAAGTTGCGCACTGAGTACAGATCATCGTCGTCAGATGCGACGCGTGGTGCTTCCGGCTGCGGCGTATCTTGCGGTACTGCGGCCGCTTCATGAGTTGCTGTCTCCTCAGTCGCACCTTCCGCTGTTTCCTCAGTTCCAGTTGGTTGTGCAGCGATAAAACGACGCAGTGGTGACTCACTCTCCTCTTCAGTTGCTACAGGTGCTGCCGGGCGCGCTTCGTGCTCCACGTCAGGCGTTGGCGTTAGTGTAGCAGCAGGTACCGTGCCTGTATGTGGCGATGTCGGCAGCTCTTCTGAATCGACTGAACGCTCATCGAGCGCGCGGCGCTCGCTCTCTGGTTGTGGTGGTGTGAGATTGCCCTGTGGTGGCACCTCGTCGACCGCTCGCTCTTCGTCTGAGGTAGCTGCCTGCATGTCTGCAGGAAGTGATTCAGCAATTGCACCGCTCACCATCGCGAGTAAGTGTTGAATATCTGACGGTGAAAAGAAATCGATGTGTACTTTCCCGCCATTATTGCGTGTTTCAATTTGCACTCGTGTGCCCAAGCGCTCGGTAAGCTCGCGCTCGAGACTCGCTAATTCGGGTGGGAGGTGTTGCTTGCGTGCTTTATCGGTCGCGATACTGCGTGCGATGCGCTCTGTCTCACGCACGGTAAGGCTCTTTGCCATCACCTCTTTAAAGAGTGTCTCTTGCTCGTGCGGGCGCTCGGCGAGCATCAACAGCGGGCGAGTGTGCCCTTCGGTAATTTCTCCGGCAACAAGTGCGCGTTGCACCTCCTCAGGGAGTGCCAACAGGCGCAGTGAGTTCGAAACGTACTCACGACTACGACCTACTTTTTTCGCAATTTCTGTGTGTTTGAGTTTGAATTGACCGGCAAGCTGTTTGAATGCCAGCGCGCGATCAATCGGGTTCAAATCTTCGCGTTGCAAGTTTTCGATGATCGCCAGCTCCAGCTTCATCTTATCCGAGTCTTCGGAGCTGCGAATGAGTACGGGCACCTGACTGATGCCGGCAATTTTTGCGGCACGCAGACGACGTTCGCCGGCCACAAGTTCGTACTCAACACTGATACCGCCGTCGCCGCGCTCAAGCTCGCGTCGGGTGACGACAAGTGGCTGCAGTACTCCGTACTGACGAATCGATTCAGCCAAGCTCTCAAGGCTCTCCTGATTAAATTCTTTTCGTGGTTGGTAGGGGTTCGGGTTAATGCGGTGCACTTCGACCCAGAACACAGAATTGTTGTAGAAATCCGATGCCATATGTCGGGCAGTATACCACGACCATCTTTGCGACTCGGTGTGCACATGTGGGCATTTTGTGTAAAATACGGTGCACTTGCCGAGGTGGCGGAATTGGTAGACGCGCACGACTCAAAATCGTGTTCCTTCGGGAGTGGGGGTTCGACTCCCCCCCTCGGCACTAGAGATATAGCCATGTGGTGCGTATGCATTACATTGCTATATCTCTTGCTGAAGGAGGAATCGAAAGACGGAGCCGAGGCACCCACCCCTTCGAGAAGGGCTGGATCGGCGAGTCCGGGCAGCCTACCCGGCTAGGGGAGCCACTTAGCATTTACGAGCGAAGTGAGTACAATGCTAAGTGAGCTGACGCCGATTCCCTAAAATTTATATGACGCAAAATGATATAGAAAAAGCATCGGCCCATGTTGCAAAGGGCGGTCTTGTTGTTTTTCCAACCGATACCGTATTTGGCATTGGCTGCGATCCATTTAACGCTGAAGCACTCAAAAAGCTCTACGCTGCGAAGCAACGCCCACCCGAAAAAAGCATACCCGTGCTCGTATCGTCTGTTGCGCGAGCGCAGGAGTTAGGCGTCATGTATCCAATTGCACTGCAGCTCACACACGCACACTGGCCGGGAGCACTCACCATTGTCGTGCCGCAAAATACTTCGTTTCCTGATGAAATTGGCAATGACAACAGCATCGCGCTCCGACTCCCCGATCACGAGTTGGCACGCACGCTTATTGCAGCGTGTGGTGGCGCACTCGCAGTGACGAGCGCGAATCTATCAGGCGAAGCGCCGGCAACTACCACGCAAGAGGCACACACTATTTTCGATGACAATCCGGATGTCTTCGTTGTGGCAGGCGAATCAGGACACGCGCCGCCCTCAACCATCGTCGACTGCCGCCCCGATGCGCCCAAGGTACTCCGCCAAGGTGCAGTGCGGGTATAAGTCACTACCGAGCACATACCGCATGCTACACTGCACGTATGCAGTTTCGACTCTCTCCCTCGGCACAACGACTACTGATACGCGGCTTCTTTGTAGTTATTGCACTGGGGTCGTGGTATGGCGTTTATGATAATCGCGAATTCTTCTTGCGCTTTCCCTTTTATCTCATTGCGGTGATCGACATCGCCTTTGGTCTCATACTGTTGTACTTCGCTGTGCTGCTGCGATCGCTTCTGCAGACACATCGCACGACAGTGCTGCTTGGCACCGCCGCGATGGGGCTCTACACCATCGGCGCAGGCATTGTTGGTTCCATCTTCTTTTTGCGTGCTGTCGGCTTGGAAAGAGCAGTTGAGCTCAGCGACTACAGCAGTACCTCGCTGTACGTCACGTCAGAGCTTTTGTATGCACTGGTGCTCCCCGCAATTGTGTTTGGAGTTATTTTGTGGATGCTCAGAGGCGAGCGTATCATTTTATAGTACCCGATACTACGGGTTGCACCGCTGACAGTCGCCGGGAGCGGCACGGGACGCATCTGCAATTGAGCGCATTTCGGTGTGGCAGCATTTTTGGCACGAATAGATTGCTTCACGTACAGCCGATGTTGCGGCACCACAGCCACGACATGGTAGCCCGCGCACAACGTCGCAAATCACAAAACCAGGTGTTGCGCAAATTGGGCACACACTTTTGCAATTCCTGATCAGGTCAATGGTTGCATGTCTTATGGTTTCCATGCGTCGAGGGCAACGATGCGCACGCATGTCCGTTTCGAGAAGGATAGTTTTTACTCCCCATTTTGCTAGTAACTTCTCGCTTGCAGCGCGTAGGGCCTCTGTGGTTGTGAGCTCCTTAGAAATATGTCGATTGCTCTTTTCCGAACGGCGAATGATCACACCTTGCTGAGGAAACCCCCACAAGCGAGCAAGCGCAACAGCCTCATCAGCAGTGGCAACTTCCTGTCTGCGCGCTTGTACCTCACTCGTTCTATAGTGTCCCACAACTTCAATATCATTCTTCTGGTCGATCAGGAGTACCAGCTCTAAGTTGCCCAACACAAACGGTATTGTTGGGTGAGCACCGAAGCTACCTTCACTCGCAATGCAAATAGATGCACTGGTGCGCTCGATTGCCGCCAATGCTTTTTTTCGTGCAGCCTCAAGTTGATTGCCAGTGCGTGCAATTTCGCCCGTAAAGGTTCCAAATTGATCAGTGTCAAAGTGAGGTGGCACGTATACCTGCATGCCTAACCCACGGCGTATTTCTGGTGCAATAACTCGCTCTTTCCCATGCATCGTTGCCAATGCGCACATAGACCCATTCCACTCTTCGAAAATATCTGTCGGTTTCATTTTCATATTGTAATGAAACGCGCGCTTTTTGGAAACGACTATGCTTTTTATGCCTTACGAAAGGAAACAAGTGCATTACTTCCTGAGATATCTCGGGAGAAACGTGTGTGATGTTTTTACGTAAATATTTACGTAAAGCTATAACCAAACGCCCGCAACAGTGCCTGTTGCGGGCGGGTATTTGTGACCCCACGGGGAATCGAACCCCGGTTTCGGCCGTGAGAGGGCCGCGTCCTAGCCGCTAGACGATGGGGCCAGCAGTACAGTACCGTCATCTACTGACTCAATAATGGCGTACTTTTCTTTACGCTACGCGGGCAATTGTACACAATTTGCGTCGTTTGAAAAGTAAAACGCCTGCGGCGACACGGGGGTAGAGACGACGTTCTCCTTTCCAATATCGATCACCGCAGGCGCAGTGTGCAGCTGCATATGGGGGTAGCAAAACTACACACGAGATGATTGTACGCATTTTGCACAAAAAGTGAAGTGTCGAGCTTTACTGCGCCAGCCATGCGGCCTCCTGTCGAACTAAAAGCTCCGGTGCGTTTGATGGCGTTGCCATCATCTCTTTCACCGCACGTTCGAGGCGAATACCCGACTGCGATCCCTTAACCAGTACGATGTCACCGTCCTCCAGCATTGCGCGCACCTCGCGCCCTGCCTGCGTCGCTTCCCCTGTATCAAATTCAAAAATGCACTCGGGGTCAAAGCCGGCCTCCCGCGCGGCCGCCGCCATAGCTTTCGCACGCACACCAACGGTCACCAGTGTATCGGCAATACCGGCAACGTAGACACCCGCTTTCTTGTGCTCTTCGGCACTGTATTTTCCAAGCTCCAACATGTCGCCCAATACGGCAATCTTACGCCCCGTCACCGTAATCTTCTTAAGCGCAGTCAGTGCCGCACGCAGTGCCGCCGGCGATGAGTTATATGAATCATCAATAATCGTACTGCCGTTGTGGCCGTCGATGAGTCGCATACGGCCTCGTGACCCTGCATCAGCTTCCAGTGCGGTAATAACTTTCTCATATGAATGTACTTCCAGTGCGTGTGCCACTGCGAGACCGGCGAGTGGTGCGTAAAGTTGTTGCTGGCCAATGTGGTCACGAACGCGCAGTAAAAATAGCTCCTCATGCTCGGGTACCGTGACGCGACACTGCATGCCGACTGGTCTGTGATCCGTGTAGTTAATTCGTATGTACGAGGCCGCTACATCGTTATGTGCCTCAATACCGTAGCGCACAATGCGTTGCCCTTTTTCGCGCTGTGCAAAGGCTTCAAGCCGCTTGTCGTCACCACAGATCACGAGCACACCATCGGGCTTGAGTGCATGCGCTAAATGCAATTTCTCGCGCGCAACATCCTCGGGTGAGGCAAATTGCTCAACGTGCACAGGCACATCAGGCAGCGCGGTAATGACGGCAACATCCGGTTTTAGCCATTCGGTAATCGTTTGCATGTCTCCCGGTGCATCAACCCCCACCTCGAGCACGAGCCATTTTGGATAGTGGTTAACAAACAAAAGCAGCGCGAGCCCTTCCCATATGTTGGCAAGCCACTTAAGCGGATTGTGCCACCCCGTCTCACATCCGAGGATGGTCAGCGGCACACCAATTTCGCTATTGAAACTTTTGTTACTTTTGCGGACAAAATGACTTGCCGTGAGCGCAGTAAAGATCGCATCTTTGGTACCCGTCTTTCCGACACTGCCGGTGATTGCAATGATGCGCGGCTGATACTTCCGCACCACGGCACGCGCTTCCCACGTCAAAATGGCAACAACAACCTTACGAGCTACTGCAGTAATCATTGGCACTCATTATACCCGTTTCAGGCGTGCTGTGTACTACCGGTCAGGTGGAATATCGTAATAATTAATGAGGAACTGTGTCACGTCGACAAACGGTGTAGTGAGTGTTTGCGACGCATACTCAACCTCTTTCGGCTCAACATTCATAAGAAAGACAAGGTACTGTGGATCAAATGCGGGAAAGTACCCGAAAAACGTGTGCAGGTAGCGATCATCGTAGTAACCGCCGTCAGGCGATGCCATCTGTGCCGTACCCGTCTTTGCGGCGATGCTGTAGTGTTCCATTTTTACCGCACCATCCAAAAGTGCTTCATCGTACACAGTAACCAGCATGCGTGTGATTTCCTCTGCGGTCTCAGGGTCGAGCACCTGTGTGCGTAAATCATCGTACTCATAGTCTTGCGAAATCCCGTTTTGCGATTTTATTCTTTGCACGATATGCGGTTGCTCCACATATCCGTCGGGGAGTGCTGCAAGTGCGCGCACCATATTAATCGGTGACACCGCAATACCCTGCCCGAAACTTGCCGTTACATACTCAATCTTTCGCGGGCTGGTGAGGTTACCAGCGAGCGGTCGCACCTCGCCGGGCAAGTCAACACCCGTTTCTTCGTTGAGTCCGTAGCGGTACATATAGCGACGGAAATCATCAGTGCCCATCTGCTCAACGACAAAGGCAACACCCGTGTTGAGTGATTGCGAGAGCACTTCCTGCATGGGCACCGCACCGCGACCATGGCCATCAAAGTTTGAAATGATTTCGCCGTCAAACGTACGGCGCCCCTGATCATTGTACGTTGTCTGAGGTGTTACGGCTCCGTCGTCAATACCGGCAGCCATCGTCAGTGGCTTCATAATCGAGCCCATCTCATACACACGCTCAACAATTGGATTCGCATACTGCTGTGCATCAGCCTGGCCAAACGCATTCAAGTCAAAAGCGGGGGATACGGCAATGGCGCGAATCGCACCCGTACGTGGATCAATGACAATACCGGCCGTGAATTGCGAATCCCAGCGCTCACGTGTTTGCGTGAGCACTTGTTCAAGGTGCAGCTGCACTGCCGGTTCAATCGTTGTCACGATATGCCCCTCACGCTTATCGATCGGCACAAACACCACATCGCGTAAATTCGTGAAGAGTTCGGCAAAAAAATTAACGTACAAATTGCTCTCACCACGCTGGAGTACGTCGTCGTAGTAGCGCTCGAGCCCGTACCGGCCAACGCGATCATCCCCCTCATAGGCAACGAAGCCGATGGTGTGCGCGGCAAGTGCGCCTCCTGGGTAGTAGCGCCATCGCTCGGGCACGAGAATGACCCCCTCGAGATCAGCTGCACGCAGTGCCGTTGCCTGTTCACTAGTTAAGCGATGTGCCACCTCCTCATACGGGTCGCCCGCCTTTGTGGCCCGCTGCAGAAATGCGTCCTCATCAAGCGCAACGTGCGCTGACAGTGCCGTGTAGAGTGCCTCAGGGTCGGTAATGGTGCTTGGCTGGATCGCAAGAATATAGCCCGTTTTCATGGTTGCGGCACTCACCTCGCGCCCATCCTTATCGGCAAAGAAAATGCTTCCACGGTTATAAAAGCCGCCCGAAGTCGATACATACTGGTCGGTGCCTTGAATACGGTACTCGCTGCCATGCACCACTTGCAGGAGGTACAATCGCGCAACCACCAGCGCGGCAATAATGCCAAATACGGCAAGAATCAGGCGCACCCGTTGCTGAAAGAGTTCCCGTGTGCGCGACGCTGCCATGCGAACCTAGAAGTTACCCTGATCGGTATCGGCGCGTCCGATGTAGCGCGCACGTTCAACGTATGATTTTTGCGCGATTCTGGTAAAGCCCAGCTCCTCTGCTCGCGTAGTCGTGATTTCGTTTTTACGTGCAAGGTAGGCCACCTCCAACTCAGCAACTTCTGAGTGTTTCTGTGCAATGATGTCTTGCACATCTTTGCGCACCACCGCGTGTACCACTGCGGAGGCAACAAAGTACATATAGAGTCCAGCAAGAAGTACCGCCACTGCCAAAAGCAGCAACACTGCTCGTTGCTCTATACGATGCGCAACCACCATGGCTGCTTTGATCTTATTGTGAATGTGCTTGTTCATAGTGTGTGAAAACGAAGGCGCGAAGTTTGGCGCTACGAGCGCGCGGGTTGTTGGATACTTCACCCCCCTCCGGTGTTATGGGTTTACGAGTAATACGGTTCCCGAGGCCATTTCGTTCCCATGTGCGAAAGGTCTCTTTAACGACTCGATCTTCAATACTGTGAAAGCTAATAATTGCTACGCGCCCGTTCGGTGCCATGACGTCGGGCAGTGCAGCCAATGCCGTTTCAAGTGCATCTAGTTCGTCGTTTACCGCAATGCGCAACGCTTGGAATACCTTTGTCGCCGGATTGCGTTTGTGCGAACGAAATCGTGCGGGTATTGCAGCGGTGACAATGTCAACCAACTGCTGTGTGGTGGTGATTGGTGTCTGTGCGCGTGTCGCGACAATGGCGCGAGCAATGCGTCGAGCAAATCGCTCACCGCCCCAGCCGTAGAAGATGTCAGCAAGGTGCTGCTCTTCCCACGTCATGAGGATCTCTTCAGCAGTGAGGGTTCCTTCAGTGGGTGCGTCGGCAAATGTCATAGCGAGCGGTTCATCACGATCAAAGCTGAATCCTCGCCCCGACTGTTCAAGCTGGTCACTACTGAGCCCCAGATCAAACAGCACAGCATCAACGCGTGCAATGTCGCGCTCGGCAAGTGCTTCGCGCAGCTGTCGAAAGTTTGCATTGATGAAGTGACATGTCGGTGCGACACCATGCAATCGCTCCTGCGCTCGCGCAATGGCTGCGCTGTCGGCATCAAAGCCAACAAACGTGCCGCAGTCATCGAGCTGCTCAGCAAGCATGCGTGCGTGTCCACCACCGCCGAGCGTGCAATCGACGACGGTCTCACAGTGTTGTATGTCGAGTACGTTCTGTACCTGTTGTGAAAGAACGGATACGTGTCGGGTGTGTGGTGTCGACGTTGAGTCGCTGGAGGATTGAATATTGTGAGTGCGCATGACTATAAAAAATCCCCCAGCAGCTCAATGTAAACACCAACTCGACCTATAACACGCCAATTTCTCCTAACTTCTCGGCCATCGCATCGCCCTGCTTTTCAATGTGTTGCTGGTACGATGCCCAACGCTTTTCATCCCAGATCTCGACTCGATCTGATACGCCCGCCAGCACCACTTTGGTTTTGAGCGCGGCAAACTTTTTAAGATGGTCGGGAATCAAAATGCGACCGGCGCTATCCACTTCAACCTCTGCTGCTCCTGAAAACATGAAGCGGTTGAAGCCGCGGGTGTCGGCTTGGGCGAAGCTCAGCTCACGAAGGTGCTGCGCGACGGTATTCCATTCCTTTTCCGCGTAGAGGAAGAGACAGTTATCCAACCCGCGCGTGACTACTATTTTTCTGCCCAGCTGCTCTTTAAACTTTTTGGGCAACGTGAGTCGCTTCTTGTCGTCCAACGTATGTGTGTATTCTCCAAGAAGCATGCGCGTTGTGTGTTTCCCACTCTCTCCCACTTGATGGTAATTCTACTACACTCTCTCCCACCCTGTCGCACTTATCCACATTCCGCCACCACAGGAAAACCCCATCTCGGATATCCGAGATGGGGTTTTTCGAGCACCGTGACACCGCGCTACTAACTCACCTGCTGCAGTCGCTCGAGTAACATGTCGCGTGGGAGCATACTTAAGAACCATCCTGCCTGTGGCCCTGAATCGCGATTCAAAAATGCGCGGTACAGTCCGGAAAAGAGCTCTTTCGGCTCGATACCGACATCGTTTTTAATATCGTGGAGTGCGTGATGCAGCTCTTCCCCCGTCACATGTTCATGCGCCGCTACATACGCATGAATTTGCGCAAATGCGTGGCGTTGCTGATCGGTAAAATCGTAGTCGGGTACCGCTTTCTGCAACTCAAACACGTATCGCTCAGGTGCGTGTTCGGCAATCCATCGTTGTGCGTACTGCACCCGTTCGGTCAAATCGTTCTTTTCGCCTTCAGTAAGATCGCCTCCTTTCTGCTTGCGCATCTCCTCGAAGACATCGAGGTGCGGCATCTGCACCAGAAATGCCACTTCAGAAAAACGCATCGGCGCGACATACGGCGGGATGGTGCCGTGATGGATGAGTTCGAAGAGCCGCGTCTCGTCGTCAGTCACCCCTGCATGTGCTTTCGCCGCTAGCGTGTCGTATTTGTCAAAAAGTGTCGGAATGGTTGCACCGTCGGGCTCAAAATTAATAGCACGCATCGGCCGTGTCCCGAGGAGTGCGAGACGGAATATTTTTTCCGGAAGTGAGTCGGCAATTTCGCGTGCTGATGAGCCGGCGCCTTTCGAGCTCGACATCTTTTTACCGCCAACGAGGAAAAACTCATACGGAATATCAAACGGCGGCGTGTAGTCAAAGATGTCGCGGGCAATGTGGTTGGCAACATCACGCGCACCACCGCGCGTCGAGTGATCTTTACCGCCACCCTCAATATCCACGCCGAGTACGGCAAATTTTGCCGCCCACTCAACCTTCCACGGCAATTTTGCGTTCCCGCCAAACGGACTGCGCGACCCTTTGTAGCCGCACCCGTCCGCCCACGTCACTAAATCAGTACGGCACTCGTACGTCACCACTGTGCCGTCAAATGAGAGTGCTTTTGTCGTGCCGATCTTTCCGCACTGCTCACATACAACTGACAGTGGCAGCCAGTCATCCGCCTTCTCAGCACCGCTCGTTTTTTTGTAAATCGCACGTATGTCGTCGGCGCGCTCAAGTGCAGTGCGAATCGCTGCATCCATACGGCCCGACGTATAGAGCTCACGCGCGCGGTAGTACTCGGGTGTAAACCCTGCTTCAGTGATTACCGCAATGAATTCCTGTGCGTAATACTCAGCAAAGTTTTCCGCCGCACCGTCAGGTGCAGGCACCGCATGCAGTGGCTTACCCATATGCTGTTGGTACTCGTCTGCATCGAGATACGTCGGCAATCCGTCCATCGGGTCAAAGTCGTTTATTTCATAGAGGAACTTCACGGGCACACCCTGCTCTGCAAGTACGGCGGCGACAGTGCCATGAATCGCAACACCGCGCATCGATCCGACATGCACACGGCCGCTTGCCGTCTTTTCATCACGAACAATTAAGGTTTCCCCGTCTGCAATTTTTGGAGCGAGTGCGGCCTGTGCTTCCTCCGCTATCTTGTCTGCCCAGAACATTCCGGCATTCTACAGAAAAAAGCGCGTGAGGTCTATTCACGCGCTTTTCTCCTTGTTCGGTATCGATTACTTCACCTTAACGATTTTATATTTCATGGTGCCGTTCGGTGTTTCAAATTCGAACGTTTCTCCCTTCTTCTTGCCCATCATCGCCATGCCCAATGGAGACATGTGTGAAATTTTACGATCGCGCATGTTTGCCTCTGCTGAACCAACCACTTCATACTCGCGCTCCTCTTTGCTGCCCACTTTCACAATAGCGACAGTAGAGCCCACGTGTACTTCGTTTCCCTTTACGGTCTCATCAATAACGTGCGCATTTGCCAAGAGACCCTCCAATTGTTTGATGCGCCCCTCAGTTGCACCCTGCAACTCACGCGCCTCTTGGTATTCAGCATTTTCAGACAAATCGCCCAGTGACCGTGCGTACTCCAATTTTTCGGCAACTTCACGACGACGTACCGTTTTAAGGCTGTCGAGCTCTTTGGTAAACTCCTCAAATTTTTCCTGTGTTAGGTATTGTGTCTCCTCGTCACTCATAGTGGCGCACATTATACTAGTCATTATCAAAAAGCAAAGGGTGTGGACAGATCTACCCACTGCGCAGCTACCGCATCCTCACGCACCGGATAGGCACCTGCTGCATAGCTCGGCTGCTCGCGTACGAGCCACTCGAAAAAGCTGCGCATCGCCGGTGCCGCACCCACCAATGTCTCTGCCGGTGCACGCTCAAGCACAACGGCAAATGCAAATTGTGGTCGCTCGGCCGGCCAGAATCCGACAACCCATGAGTTCATCAGTTCGTTGTTTCTGCCGAGCTGCGCTGTACCTGTTTTCGCCGCAATATCAATGCCCGCAACATTCACTGCTGCTGCCGTCTCACCCTGCACAGCGCGGCGCATACCGTCGCGAACAATGCGCAGCGTCGCATCATCAATACCAATGCTCTGTGTTGTTGGTATGGTGTCTTTTTGCACGTGCGGTGTGAGCAGCGTACCGCCATTTGCCAATGCGCCCATGTAGCGTACTGCCTGCAGTGGCGTTACGAGAAAGCCAAACTGACCAATTGACGTGTGGTACGTGTTACCGAGGCGCCACGGATCATCTTCGCCGAATACTTGGCTTTTCCACTCAGGCGTCGGCACAACACCTGATGCCTCGCTGGCAAGATCAATACCTGTTGGCTCACCAAGCCCAAATGCGTGCGCGTAGGACGCGAGCAGATCGATGCCCAGACCTTGCTGGTCTTCGTAACCACCACCAACCGCGTAGAAATACACGTTCGATGACACGGCGACTGCGCGGCGCACATCCACCCACCCATGTGCTTTCCAATCACGAAACGTAGAATATTGATCGGGATAGTAGGGATTGGGTATACGAATCTCGCCCGTCGATAAAATCTGCTTTTCGGGTGTGATCACCCCTTCAGCAAGGGCGGCGGCAGCGATGTAGGGCTTCACAATCGATCCGGGTGTGTACTCGCCGAGTACTGCACGATTCAAAAACGGATCGCGCTCATCCTGCACGTATGCGGCAATCGCATCGGTATCGACACCATCGGTCATCACCTGTACGTCATACTCAGGATAGCTCGTCAGCGCGACTACCTCACCCGTGCGTGCATCCATAATGACGCCTGCGCCACCCGTAAAGCCCGAACGCTGCGCGCCATCGCGAATTGCGGTGAAGAGTGCCTCCTGTACCACAGCATCGATCGTGAGCGTTACATTCTCACCGTCAACTGGCGCGCGGAGTGTGTTGGCCGACTGTACGCGCCCAAGTGCGTCAACTTCGATAATGCGCACCCCGTTGGTACCGGCAATACGCGTATCTAAACTACTCTCAACGCCCGCACGTCCTTCGTATTCAGTGCGCCACCAATTCCCCTGCTGGTCATGCGCAGGGTAGTCGACAAAGCCAAGAATGTGAGCAACTCCTCGTTGATCGCTGTAGGAGCGCAGAGAAAACGTATCACCGAGCATGTCCGTGGTACTGGCAGTGTGTGGCGCAGTATTCCACGCAAGCTCGCGCCCAAAACGGTCGTAGATGACACCACGTCGTGCGAATACAATTTCGTGGTCGAGTTGGTTTTGTTCCGAGAGCACCGCCATCGCCTCACCGCGCGTGACCTGCAGGTCCCATGACTGCCAGAGAAAGATGCCGAACACGACGAGTATCGCGCCGCCAACTGCCAGTGGCACTGAGCTGCGAATGGATCGCTCAACGCGTCCCTCAAGTTGATGGGTATTGAAATCGGGAAGGTTAAACGCATCAAGGAGCACCTCATCAGGATCAATTGGCGCCGCGCGACGCGTTTTGCTTGAAAAAAGCTTCCGACGGAAGAGTGACATGTCCTAAGGATACTCCGAGACTACGCTCGGTGCAAAATCATGCGTCACTACTCCACACGAAACGCCCGCGAATGAATTCGGCACTGATCGCTGCAGCGGCAAATATGAGGGTGTAGAGTCCCGTCACGTACCACCCACCAATAATCGGTGCGTACCATAAGTCGAGAATGATGCCGACGGTCACGATCCAGTACGCGCGACGAAAGATGAGTGCTGCGCTCCCGCCGAGCACAATGACCCACCAGACACCCATGATGATACCTGCAGTACACAACCCGACGCACGCTGCAAATATCGTTCGCATAGGCTACTCGACACTGACAAATCGCAGCGTCGCGAGATTAAGTGGTACGCGAATGCGCACTGTTTTAAACGCATCAGCCGGCGTGACGGTTACGTCACCCACCATGCCAATCACGATGCGGCTGTCTTGTGCGAGCACCACCGCGTCACCCACCTGCACGGTAACGTCGCGTGGAACGCGCGCAACAAAATTACCGCTGCCGGTACCGGTGACGGTAGTCGGTGTCGTCGTATCGCCTGACTGAATAAGTACGTCTGTGCTGCGTTGCGGTTGTGAGAACAGCTCCACCTGCGCGTACGTCGGGAATGTGTCGGTGACTACACCAATGCCCACGCCATGTGCACCAAAGACGCGTGCGCCGACGCTTAGTGTCGTTGATTCAGGTTGTGCAATAGTAAGCACGCCGTACGGTGCAATACCGCCACGCGTCAGCACCCGCACCGCAATGCCCGTACCGTCCTCCGGTGTGTCGCCGAGCAACCGTCGCAATGCTTCGTTCTCCGCTTTGAGCACTTGGTTATTGAGGGCATATATTTCAAGCTCGCGCACGCGCTCACGGAGCACATCACGCTCGCGTATCACGACATCATTGCGCGATAGCACCGCGCGCGCGTTGCCCACGGCAGCGGTAAGTGACGCATCAAGGCCCTGTAGTGGCGCAGCGGGCAGCCGCACCAGTGAGCTCAGTCGGCCGTCGAGAAGCGCATTCACGCCGAACATCAGCGCACCAAATACGGCAATGCCAAGTAGCCAGCGCACGGCACTGCGTGTCGGGTTTCTATTCGGTCGGTGAAAGTTCATGGCTTTGGGTTATCAGTGTTTCGCGATACGCCTCGACATCCTCAAGAATAAAACCAGTACCGCGTACCACCGCGGTCAGCGGCTCATCCGCAGTATACACGGGCACGCCGAGCGCTTCCCCCAATAAATCCCCAAGCCCACGAATCAGTGCACCGCCGCCGGCAAGGTAGATACCCCGACGCATGACGTCGGAGACCACTTCCGGTGGCGCCGTTTCGAGCACTTCTTTGACGGCATCAACGAGCTGGTCAATTGAGGTGGCGATGGCTTCGCGAATATCAGCATCGGTAATAATCACCTCACGTGGCAAGCCCGTCACCAGATCGCGCCCGCGCACTGTTGCCTCAAGTGGCGTGTCGCCTTCCACCACCGCAGCAGCCGCGATTTTCAAATCTTCTGCCGAACGTCGCCCGATAAGAATTTTAAATTCACTGCGAATATAGTTAACGATATCGTCATTAAGTTTGTCGCCCGCAATGCGCACGTTCTTTGCATTCACCAAGCCACCAAGTGAGACGATACCGATGTCGGTCGTTCCGCCACCGATGTCGATAACCATCGAACCAGACGGCTCATGCACAGGCAGGCGAATCCCGATCGCCGCCGCCATCGGCTCTTCAACAATGAATACTTCACGGGCACCGGCATTACGTGCCGCGTCCTGCACGGCGCGTACTTCAACCGAGGTAATGCCCGACGGCACACCGACAACCACGCGCGGGCCAAGTAGTCGGGTGCGCCCGTCCTGCGCTTTACGGATGAGGTAGCCGAGCATCTCTTCAGTCACCTCAAAGTCGGAAATAACACCGTCGATGAGCGGCTGTACGGCCGTGATGTGCGTTGGTGTGCGACCGAGCATACTTTTAGCGTCGGCGCCAACAGCAACCACCTGCCCTGTTTTTTGATTCATGGCGACGATCGACGGCTCATTGATGACAATGCCTTTTCCGCGAACGTACACAAGGGTGTTCGCCGTCCCGAGGTCAATACCGATATCTTCGGAAAACACGCTCGTCAAGCGTGTCCACAGTCGTTGTAGGTACGTGAGTATTCCGCGCATACGTCTCACTGTTAGCTCAGCAGCTCCTGCTCAGAAATAAAGTTTGATGAACCCGTCGCGCGGTGCACCAGCTCGAGCTGCCCCTGTGCGAGTGTTTTCTCGCTGATAATAATGCGCTTCGGAATACCAATCAGGTCGGCATCGGCAAATTTTTCGCCTGCTCGTACGTCGCGATCATCATAGAGTACCGACATACCGCGCTGTTCCATGTCCGCAAACACCCGCTCAGCTTCCATCCGTACCTCTTCATTGCCGTTATCCAGCACCAACAGGTGGTAGGTAAACGGTGCAATTTCTTCCGGCCACACGAGTCCCTTGTCGTCAGAGCGCACTTCCGCAACGGTGCCCATCGCTCGCGCAGGGCCGATACCGTACGAACCCATGTACACGGGCACGGGTGTACCCGTTGCATCTTTAAACGTCAGGCCAAGTGCCTTTGAAAACTTATCTCCCAATGGAAAGATGTTTCCCACCTCAATTGCCTTTGCTTCGCGGAGCGCCCCGTCGTCCCATCCGAGATCATTCAGTACCTCAGGAGTGTACACTTCTTTATTGAGTGCAGTCCCCGTCTCATCGTTGATGTAGATCAAATCTTCACCGGCATCTGAGAGCGTCTGAAACTCGTCGCTAAATTTTGAAAATGAGCCGCCGCTAGCAAAGGTGCGGTACGTACGATCGCCAATACCCAGCCGCTCAAAAATGCGGGTGTACGCAGCGGCACAGGTTTCGTAAAATTCGCGAAAGCTCTCCTCGTCACGGTTGAATGAGTAGAGATCCTTCATCACGAATTCGCGCGTGCGCATGATGCCGCTCTTCGCGCGAATCTCATTACGGAATTTTGTCTGAAATTGATAGACGTAGCGAGGCAGATCTTTATACGAGGCGATGTGCTCCGTCATCAGTTTGGTGAGCGGTTCTTCATGCGTACTTGCCAGTCCAAGCTCCGTTCCTTCGTGGAATGCGTCACCGCTGTGCAGGTGCGTCTTAAACCACACATCGAGCGTTTCATCGTCCCAGCGTCCTGTTGCGTCCCACGTGTCTTTGTCCTGCAGTGCCGCAAGGTGTACCTCTTGGCCGCCAATTGCATTCATCTCTTCGCGAATGACACGCACAATATTATTGAAAACACGCAACCCCAACGGCAAAAATGCGTAGACACCTGCCATTTCTTTGTGAATGTAGCCCGCGCGGATGAGTAGCTGCGCGTTTTTTGACACCTCGTCTTTCGGCGCTTCTTTGCGCGTCTTCGTGAACAGTTCCGATTGTCGTAGTGTGTCAGCCATCGTGTCAGCAATACTAGCAGAAAAGCCGTCCGAACAGAAGACTCCCACGGCTGGACAAACCCTACGCCGCTGTGTTCTAACGAGGTACTAGCTAATGAGCCGCGCAATATCGTGATACGTCACCACGATCATCAGCAACATAATCAGGCCAAAGCCAATGACATTAAGTGCAAGTGCAACGGTATAGTTAATCGGTCGATTCGTTATTGCCTCAATTGCGACAAAGAGCAGTCGTCCGCCGTCGAGCGCCGGAAGCGGCAGCAGGTTAATTACCGCTAAGTTAATCGAAATAAACGCCGTAAAGTACAGCAGGTAAACAAAGCCGACAGTCGACGCGTCACCCACGAGAGCTGCAATACCAACCGGACCGGCAATTTGCTCCCACTGCACCGAGCCGGTAGCTGCCTGCATAAAGAATGCTGTCAGTCCAACCGTGACATTCGCCAGTGCCGTCATCGTTTCAACAAAACCGCTCACGAGTGCTTCGTGTATCGGCAGTGCACGCTCGGCAACAAGGGCCATACCAATGCCCACAGCGGGGACTCCGGGGGTTGCGTCGAGCACACCATGTGCGGGTGCAAGATCAACCGTGCGCGTCACCACTGCGTCATCGTTGTTCCGCTCATAGGTAATGGCGATGCTGTCACCAGCGTGTGCTTTAATGAAGGCTGATACATCGCTGGGTACGAGTACGAGTGTGTCGAGCTGCTCGGCATCGCTGGCAACAGCGACAATTTCGTCACCTGCCTGTAGGCCGGCAACTTCTGCCGGTGAGCCCACCGTCACGGTACTCACAATCAAACGCGCATCAGTGTCGGGTGTGAGCTGATTCTCCTCAATTGCCGTCGGCGCGCCGAGCATCAGTGTCGCGGTAAACAGCACCCACGCAAACAGAATGTTACAGACGATGCCGGCAGCAAGTACGACCGCTTGTACGATGCGTGGTTTATGAATAAACGCCCGCTGGCGCTCTTCGGGCGTCATTGAGCTGTCGTGTTGCTCGCCAAAAATGCGCACAAATCCGCCGAACGGAAGCCAGTTCAGCGTGTAGAGCGTTTCTTTAATACGGCCGAGTACCACCGCGCGCGGCGGGTAGCCGACCCCAAATTCGTCAACGCGGATGCCGAACCACTTCGCCACCCAAAAGTGCCCTAATTCGTGCACCACAATGAGCACGACAAGGACGACAATAAACAGAACAACTGACATGGTGTGCGGTTGGGTGTCGGTTAGCTGCGAATCTCCTCTTCTTTTTTAGTAAAGAATGTTTCGAGCTCGTCATTGGCAGCATCAATGAGCTTCTGCAATTCGTCTTTGTAGCGGAATTTTTCGTCTTCGCTGATGTCACCGTCGCGCTCCTGCTGCTGGATCTCGCTCCATGCATCATCACGAATACCGCGAACACTTGTGCGGGCGTGCTCCAGTTTATCTTTTGCAAGCTTAATCAGCGATTCGCGACGCTCGACGGTCAGTTCAGGAAAGCTCACGCGAACACTTTTTTCGTCTGCGGACACACCCACGCCCAAATCGGCTTGGGTCACCGCCTTTTCAATCTCTTTAACCTGCGACGCATCCCACGGCGTTACGCGCAACGTACGTGCGTCTTCGACACCGACGTTCGCCACCTGATTAAGCGGCACCCGTGCGCCGTAGCTCTCAACCTGAATACCATCAAGTAGTGTTGGGGTGGCGCGACCGGTGCGCAAGCCCTTGTACTCAGTACGCAACCACGCATGTGTGTCGGCGATCCGACTTTTTGTTGGTGAAAAATCAAACATATGTATTGTGCTATGGCGACAGTATACCGCATTGACGCGTACCCAACCAAGTATGCGTTAGGGACATACCACAACCACGCTCTCCAGTAGTGCTTTAAGTGACGCGCCACGGTCGTAGAGATGCCGGCGTACTGCGCCAATGTGCTGCAGTGCCTGTCGCACCTGCGTATCCATCACACCGCTACTGAGCTGCACTTCCAGTGCGTGCAAAAACTGTTCCGCATCGGCGCTGCGCTTGTCGTCAATATACGGCGCAACCACAGCAAGGCGCTGCGCGGGCGTGCCGGCGACAAAGCTGGCGGCCTCGGGTGTGTACGCATCGTCGGGTGTGTCATCGTACACAACTGCCATACGTGAGCGCAGTGTCGGGAGCAGGTACTCGGGATTGGAAATACAGAGAAAAAAGTGGGTGTGTGCCGGCGGCTCCTCAAAGAGTTTCAGCAAACTGTTCTGTGCCTCGCGGGTGAGCTGCTGCGCTGACACGATCACCAGCGCGCGATCGCCGATAGGACGCAGGTGCGCGCGACGCACCAGCTCACGGCTGTCATCAATGCCCAGTGTTTCGTACTGCTGCAGCACCACATCGCTGTTACCCTGTACGCGAATGCCGAGTTCCTCGCACGCACGCGCAACGCGCGCTGCGGTTGTGGCAGTGCCCACAACGATGTACGCGTGATGGAGTTCGTCGGGCGTCTGTGGGAGAAACGGTGATGCCATATGACGCGTGCGCTAGCGCTTTGAAATGATGGCTTTTTTGTAGATGTCGAGGTGCTGCAACGCAATGCCCGTACCCTTAGCGACACTAAAGAGCGCGTCGTCAGCCAAGTGCGCCTTCACACCCGTACGGCGATACACTAATTCCGGCAAATTGCGCAGTTGCGACGAACCGCCCGACATGGTGATGCCGTTGTCGATAATGTCGGCCGAAAGCTCAGGCGGTGTGTCTTGGAGCACATCGCGAATAGCCTTAATAATTTCCCGCAACTCGCGACCAACGGCTTTCACCACTTCATTTGTCGTCAGGTCAATTGAGCGCGGCAACCCCGTGAGGTAGTCGCGCCCTTTCACCACCATCGTCAGCTCCTCTTCAAGCGGGATGGCTGAGCCAATGGTGATCTTAATATCCTCCGCAGTTTTATCACCAATGGCGAGATTGAATGTCTTTTTGATGTACGCCGTGATGGCTTCGTCGATGCGGTTGCCCGCACACTTCACTGATGTCGATGCCACAATACCGCCGAGCGAAATCACCGCCACGTCCGTGGTGCCACCACCAATGTCAACAATCATGTGCCCCTGTGCCTCATGAATCGGAATACCGGCGCCGATAGCCGCCAAAATGGGCTCCTTTACCACGTGTGCGCTTTTCGCACCGGCCTTCACGGCAGCTTCAATAACCGCGCGGCGCTCTGCTGAGGTAACGCCGGCCGGCACTGAAATCATCACGTCGGGTCGAAAAATATTCCACCACGGTAGTGCTTTACGCATGTAGTAGCGCAGCATGGCTTCGGTCACGCGGTAGTCAGCAATCACCCCGTCTTTCATCGGGCGGTACGCCACAATGTCGTCGGGGGTACGTCCAATCATTGTTTTGGCCTCATCGCCCACCGCTAAAATTTTGTTTTCCTGTTCGGAGACAGCGACGACTGAAGGTTCGCGCAGTACGACCCCTTTATGCGGTACGAAAACCAGTGTATACGTGGTGCCCAGATCAATACCAAGTTTCGGGGTGAGTGAAAATGCCATACGCAGTTGTTAGCCTCGGCAGTATACCACGGCTTTTTTTACTGCGCTCTCCTGCCTGCCGGGAAGCTCGAAAAAAATACGACCGCCAGTGTTGGCGGTCGGGGGTGAGCAAGACAGATATGCAAGAGGTGGGGTGCTGACTTTGGGGAGGCAGGGATACCCCTTGCAGACCCATCTTGCTCAACTGCAGTATACCAAAATCGATCCGTCTGTGTACACTATCCCCCATATGCCCGCAGCCATTGCAATTGCCTGTCGTGCTTGCTTTAATTCGCGCGATGACACGCATGCGCATACTTGGTGCCGCCGCGATTGCTCTGGTGATCGCGCTGGCTGTTGGTGCCCTGAACTATGCGGGATACGTTTTTTCAGGTATGTCGATCGCCAAAGGGGCCACACTCACTATTGTAGATGCCCGCGCCGGCAGCGATATTTACATCGATAATGAAAAACGAGTGTCCGTTCCTGCCGACACAACGAGTGTCCGTATTCGCGGGCTCCATGCTGGTGCACACGATATTCTCGTTGCCCACGATGCTGCATGGCCGTGGATCAGCACGTTCCAGGCAACACTGGGTGCTGAGCAGCAGCTCGCACCGCTGCAGATAGCTAAAGATCCTATCGGCACTGTTGTCAGCACTGACGAACCGCTCTTTGTGCGCGCACAGGAGCTCTTCGCAACAGCCACACCGCCTACAGCACAGAGTCCGCGTATACACTCCGACACCGGCGCCGCACTTTGGCTGCAGGGTTCGGCCGTGTTCGTGCGTGACGGCGATGACACGCGACGCGTCTTAAATGCCGTAACACCTGTGCGCGGAGTCGCGTGGTACCCACGACGCGACGATACCGTCATCGTTGCCGTCAGTAATGGCATTTTTGCCCTCGACACGCATGTGGGCGACACACAAAACTTCCAGCCACTGTACAAGGGTGGTATGCCGATCTTCACACTCACCCCTGATGACCCAACAGCCATTCTTGTGCGCGATGGCGAGCACGTGTTTCGCATTACTCTCGGTCTCGATTTGTAGCCGCCACAAAACCACTAAGCCGCTATTTTGACGCCAAAATAGCGGTTTGTACGTAGCTAGGTGGAGCTAAAAATCGCTGATGATTTCAATACGTGCACCGATTTCTGAGAGTCGCTCGGCAATACGTTCATAGCCACGCTCAATTGAGTACACATTGCGGAGCACCGATGTGCCTTCGGCGGCGAGCATGCCGATGAGTACCACCATCGCCGGCCGCAGTGCGGGTGGACACACCATCTGTGCAGCGCGCAAATCAGTCGGCCCAGTTACGAATACGCGATGCGGGTCGGCAATACGCACGTCCGCACCAAGTCGATTGAGTTCGGTAAAGTACAATGCGCGCCCTTCCCACGCCCAGTCGTGAATCAGTGTCGTTCCCTTTGCCTGTGTGGCAATCGGCACAAAGAACGGCAAGTTGTCGATGTTGAGTCCGGGGTATGGCAGCGGGTGAATCTTAACGGGTGAAGCTTTCAACTCAGAGGGGAACACGGTAATGTCCACGAGTCGCGTCCGCCCGTTTTTTGCAAAGTATACATCGCTATTCTCATACTTGAGCCCCATATACGAGAGTTTGAGCAGCTCGATTTCGAGAAAATCAATCGGGCTGCGCTTAATGGTGAGCTTTGAGCCCGTAACGGCGGCGGCACTGATGAACATCATCGATTCAATCGGATCTTCACTGTTGTAGTGCTCGACGTCCCTATTGATCTCCTCAACACCGTGCACGGTGAGTGTGGTCGTGCCGATACCCTCAATCTGCACGCCAAACTGCTCGAGCAAAAAACAGACGTCCTGCACCTGATAGTTGGGTGGTGCATACTTAATCGTTGTAGTACCGGGAATCAGTGCCGCAGCCATCAGTGCGTTAATTGCCGCGGTGTCACTTGCCTCGTACATGATAATTTCAGCCGTGCGTAGTCGGCGGTGCGAGATGGTGTACTGTTCGTCTTCTGTTTTGATTTTGATACCAAACTGCTCAAGCGCGTGCCGATGCGCCGCAATCGTACGCTCACCCATGTTGCACCCACCGGCATGCGGCAGCGCAAACGACGTTTTCTGGTGCACCAGTGCGCCGATGAGCATCAGCACCGAGCGCATCTTTTGTGCCGACTGCTTGTTGATACCTGACACTCGAAAGCTCTTTGGCGGTGTAATGCGCAAGGTCGTGCGGTCGAGTGATTCAAGCCCGACACCGATACTCTTAAAGACCTCGATCATGCGGTAAATCTCTTCAATGCGTGGAATACCGTGGATCGTCGTGGTACCGCGGTTGAGCAGTGCGGCGCACATCAGTGCCAGTGCACCGTTCTTTGATGTGTTTGTCACCGCACTGCCGCGAAGCTTCGAGCCCCCTTCAATTTGAAAATCAACACCCTCTTTAATACCGAGAATGCTGTGATGGAGCACGTCGCTAATTTTGAGCAGTTGTGCCGTTGAAAGGTTTTGCTCACCCTTTTCCATACGCGCAACAGCGGACTGCGACGTGTTCAGCGCTTGGGCAAATGCGCGTTGCGTCAGTCCGCGTTGTCGTCGCAGCTCTCGAATGAGGAGTCCTATTTTTTTGTATGCATCAGCTGCCATGCAGAGTAAACGTAGCGTCTATACTATCTCATATCTGATATCGCGCAACAGTAAAAACGCACAGTGGCCTCAGCGCCGCGATCACGGTATGCTAGTGCGCAATGATGATCCTGCACGTCACCCCTATCGTTAAAGGAAACGGTCCCGACCGACTCTCCTACTTCTCGGCCGAAATGTACCCGATCGGTTCCATCGTGATGGTGCCACTGCGCAAGCGCGAGGTACCGGCGCTCGTCGTCGAGCACGAAGATGCGCGGGCCATTAAATCAATTTTGCGCACCAACATGTACGAAACGCGCAAAATTCGTGCGCAGAAACCGCACCACTGCTTTACCCCTGAGTTTATCGCCGCCGCACGCGCGTCCGCCGACTACTTTGCCACCTCAACCGGCAGCGTCATTCGCGCCTTCATACCGGCTGCCGTACTCGAGCGAGCGCGCAGCGGCGACCACACACCGCCCAACGCCATCACTGCATCCGCACCGGCCGGCACCTTTGAAAAACTCATTCTGCAGCTGCCGTGGCGCGAGCGCGTGGAAAAGTACAAACCGATCATTCGCGGTGTCTTTGCGCGGAAGCGCTCGGTGTACATTGTCGTGCCGAGTGCACGTGAAGCACACGCTCTGCGGCGCTACTACGAACGCGGCATTGAGAAGTACACGTTCGTCCTCGACAGTTCAAAGACGAAAAAGCAGCTCCTCGAAACGTGGGACGCGATTCTCAACGAGCCGCATCCCGTCCTGATTATCGCAACACCACTGTGCACCAGTATTCCGCGTGCCGACATCGGCATGTTCATCATCGAGCGCGAAATGGCATCGGTGTACAAACAAATGACGCGCCCGTTTATTGATGCGCGCGTCTTCATTGAACACCTCGCGCAGGCACTCAAAGCATCGCTCGTGGTCGCCGACACGGTTGTGGGGCTCAGGGGACAGCGCGAACTCTATACCGGCCACGCCCACGAACTCGAAGAGCACGCGAGTCGCTTTCGCACGCGTACGAAAACGACGCTCATTGATATCGCCGCGGTACGCACTGCCGCACAAGAAGCAAAAGAAGACTTCCCCGTACTCTCACCCGATGCCCTTGCCTGCATTGAGCGCGCAGTGCGCGACGGTGGCACTGCCTTTGTATTTGCCGCACGCCGTGGCATTTCAGCGCAGACCGTCTGCCGCGACTGCGGGACCACTGTTGCGTGTGCACACTGCTCGGCTCCCGTGGTACTGCACACGAAAGGCACTGAACGGGTCTTTCTCTGTCATCGCTGCGGCCAATCGCGCGACGCCCACGAGCGCTGCGTCTCCTGCGACAGCTGGAACCTGATGCCGCTGGGCGTCGGCATTGAGCGCGTTACTGAGCGCATCCGGCAGGCATTTCCCGATGCACCGCTGTTCGTCCTCAGTAGTGATAGTGTAAAAAATCAACGGGAAGCACAGCAGGTGGCCGACGACTACGCCGCCAGCTCAGGTGCTATTCTCGTCGGCACCGAAATGGCACTCGGCTACCTCACGACTGATGCAACATGCACCGTCATCAGCTCGATCGATTCGCTACTGTGTATCCCCGACTTTCGTATTGAAGAGAAGCTCTTTGGCCTGATTGTAACGCTTAAAGAACGCACGACCGACACCCTACTTATCGAAACCACCAACACGCGCAATGCCATGCTCAAATATGCCACACAAGGCAACATTGCCGAGTACGCACGCGGCGAGTTGGAAGTGCGCGAGCAACTGCGTTACCCGCCCTACACCCACCTCATCAAAGTGACGTGTGAGGGGTCGCGCGCCGCGATCATCCGCGACATGCAACGTTTCGTTGAGGCGGTCGCGCGTTACAAGCCCCGCGTATTTTCTGCATTTGTCGATCGCGGCCGCGGACAGGCGCTGCATGCCCTCATTCGCATTCCCGAACACGCATGGCCTGATGAACAGTTAGTTGCCATTTTGCGCGCACTGCCGCCGTCGTTTTCCGTTGATGTCAACCCTGAGCGCACCCTCTAGTGTGTCGGCATCTCGAGCTGGCAGTTTTCAGCGCGATAGATGCTTTTCAGCGCAGCACTATCGGGGTATAGTCTGCCCATGAGTGACATTGTCGCCATCGACACCCCCGTACTCCGGCAGACAGCCGAGGCGGTTGATCTGAGCCAACTGCAGAGTCCGGCGCTGCAGGATATTATTGCGACCATGCAGAAGAACCTTCACGACGAGCGTTTTGGTGTGGCAATTGCCGCCCCACAAATTGGCGTGCCGTTGCGGATGTTCATCGTCGCCGGATCCATCGCCGCTTACGTACGCAATGAAGAGTACGACGAAGCTGCACACCCTGACGAGATCTACATCAATCCCGAGATTGTCCGTGCATCGAAAAAGCAGATCACCGGCGACGAGGGGTGTCTGTCGGTACCGCGAAAGTACGGCACTAAAGTTGATCGCGCCGAAAAGGTGACGATTCACTACACCGATGCGCACGGGCAAACGCAGCAACGCAATGCCGCAGGATTTCTCGCACGCATTTTCCAACACGAAATTGACCACCTCAACGGCATTCTCTACATTGACCACGCCCGAGAAGTCCTCGATGTCGACGACGATATGCGACCGCTTGAAGCGACAAGTGATTCTGCTATGCTTCCGTCGTAGCGGCACCGACCGAGCACGCAGGTTTCCCCCGAGATCTGTTAACCATCGTGTTACTGGTGTGCAACGGTCTTTGCTGTAATCGCACAGCGGTCTGTCGAATGCCACGACCGTGCGTAGCGCCGCGAACCTCCCGACTTCTCGAGTCGCCGTTCGCGGCGCTTTCTATTTTGCGCTGAGAGTGCTAGGCTACGCATCAGTTGCGAATCGCGCGTAGTATTGCCCCGCAGACGCGCGCGATTGTCGAGCATGGCGCGCCGTCCGTGTATCCAAAGCGTGTGGCGCTGACATTGCTCGACAAGCGCGCCGGCGACTCAATTCCCCTTCCCGAGTCGCCGGCGCGCACCTCTTTTTGCTATACTAGTGGCAGGTTGCACCACGCGCGCCGTAAACGTCGCCTAGGTTCCGACGGAATAATAACGGGCGGGCGTGAGGCCGACGGGGCACAGCCCTGTCGGCGGGGAGAGTTGAGCGCGGCGTGTTCCTCCTTGGCTCGCAGCTCCTCTCCCCACTTTTTAATACATCTCTCATGCATTCAGATACCGCACTCGTCTTTTTTGGCACACCACACCTCTCAGTCATCGTACTCGATGCACTGCACGCGGCAGGCATCGTGCCGACACTCATCATCACTGCACCCGACAAACCCGTCGGGCGCGGTATGCAGCTCACCCCGCCTCCCGTTAAACGCTGGGCCGACGAACACGGCATTCCCACACTGCAGCCTCAAAAAATTGATGCAGACGCGATCGCTGCCATCAACGACCACGTTGCCGACTATAGCAACACACTCTTTGTCGTCGTCGCGTACGGCAAAATCCTGCCGAAAACACTGCTCGACATACCAAACCACGGCACGCTCAACGTGCACCCGTCACTATTACCAAAATGGCGCGGGCCGTCACCCGTGCGCACCGGCATTCTCAACAATGACGACGCACTGGGCGTTACCGTGATGCTCCTTGATGAGGAAATGGATCACGGCCCGATTCTCGCACAGGAACTGTGTACACCCGAGCACTGGCCAATGTCAGGCACCGACCTTGAACACACACTCTTTTCCATCGGCGGTACACTGCTTGCCGAAACCATTCCACCGCACCTCGCGGGCACCATCGCCCCGCAGGAGCAAGACCACGAGGCAGCAACCTACTCAAAATTATTCAAAAAAGAAGACGGGGAAATAAACCTCAATGACGACGGCTACACCAACATGCTCAAGTTTTGCGCCTACGACAGCTGGCCGGGCGTGTACTTCTTTGCTGACGACGGTACGCGCGTAAAAATCGCTGCCGCGCATCTAGAAAACGAAAATCACTTCGTCATTGACGAAGTGATTCCCGAAGGCAAACAGCGCATGCCCTACACCCAATTCGTACGTGCATAGCACTCATAGCTCAGCACTCACAGCTCAGTGCCCAGAGCTCACAGCTTGCAGCACTATTCCCAAAAGCGCACCATTTCCTTAATGCGTGCAGCTCCACGACGGAACATGTCGGTACGCTTCCCTTTTTCGCGACGAAGCCGGCGCGAGAGATCATCGTGCGCCTGATCGAGTGCCGCATTAAATGACTCGCCATGGCCAACCGCGTGCGTACGCTCGCGTGGCGCGTGAATCGTAATGTCAGCACGGAAGACATCACCGCTCTGGTGCTCATTGCTGCGCGTCAGCTCTACCTCCGCGCGCATGTTCTCCTCGTCAATGTTCTGCAGCAGCTTGGTCAAATTCTCAATCTTCGTTTCAGCGTACTGCTGAATCTCATCGGTGAGTTCCGTGTTACGCGTCTTAAAGTCAATATGCATCATAGTGATTGTACTAAGTAATAACGTCGGGCATCTGCACGGTCAGTCGCTTCTTGCGCGCCCGATGTCCTGTCTCAATTGTAACGTGAGTCAGCGGAACATTAAAATGCTCGGCAACGCACTCGCGCACACGACTGTTCGCCAAATTATGCTGGGCGGGCTCGCGCACATAGATTTCAAACGTCCACGGCTGCACTTCGAGCACGCGCTCTTTCTTTGCGTCAGGAAACACTTTGACGTGTACTGTCCTATTCTGCTCGGTCATAGCGGCCGATGAGCTCTGCCTGTTCAATGACGTGCCCCTGTAGTGCTTCGAGTACCTCGTGCTTAGTTGCACCTGCCTCAAGCGCCAGTTCAGTATCAAGAGCGTAGAGGGTAAAGATGTAGCGGTGCTCAGTCGGCTCATACTCAGGCGGTGGGCACGGCCCCGTGTAACCCGTATCACCCGCGCTGTTGACGCCGAGCGTCCCCACAGGCGCATCGGGAGTAATGCGCGACGTTGTCGGCGGGATATTAAAGAGGACCCAGTGGTCGAACGCCTCAATACCACGCTGCTCTTTAAAGACCTGCGGAATATCAGGGTCATCCATGAGCAGTACCAGCGAGACCGTTGCATCTGGGATACCCGAGATGGTCATCTCGGGGTGCCGAGATCGGTCACCGTCACAGGTGTACGCGGGCGGAATAGAGCCATTGTGTGCAAAGGCCTCAGTGGTGAGCGTCAATGTCATAGATTCACTGTTAGTGCCGGTAAAAAGCGTCGGCGCGAGGAACCACGCTGCGGCCACTGTGCCGACAACGAGACCACCGATCACACCAATTGCTATATGCGTGTTCATACCTGCAGTATACCACGTTGAAAATGCACCCCCGTTGTGTACAATACGACAGTTCGTTTTGAACAGTATTCCGCGGTACCTGCCGGCAGGCAGGGCTCAGCTCGCTGAGCATACCGCGCGAAACACATTCCGCGGTAGCTCAGCGGTAGAGCAACCGGCTGTTAACCGGTAGGTCGTAGGTTCGAATCCTGCCCGCGGAGCAAGACAGGACGAGGTATGCTAAAAGTGATATTTAGCCCTTTGTTCACAACACTTTTTTGAAGTTCGAAACTCGCATTTAGGCGTGGTGTCCATTCCTGCATGAATTTGAATGCTTCTGTGTATTCTGGTGTTAGTTTTCCTTGCTTTATGGACAAGTTCGAAAATACGTAATTCAAAAGCAATCTCCTCTCTTCGGTGGTGACTTTTTTGCTTGCATAAATATCTTTTGCCTTAGACGCAAGGAGGTGTATTGAATAACCTGCTTCATAATAAGCACTTTTGTCTTCCTGAAGACGTTTTTGTTGTCGCAAAAGGTCACGCTCTTGATCTTTGAGTATCTTGAAGTTGGTGTCATACACTTCAGGGGTAATTCGCTCTGAGAGCCGATCATCGTACATTAGAGCCATCTTTCTATCTATTTGGTTCAAAGACCTTTCTAGCTCCGTTTTTTGAGCTTTATGGAGATCAATTTCCTTTTGATGATCTTCCTTCAATGCGCGTTCAAGTATCGAAAGTATTTTGTCATTCTTGGGTGCAATCTCTAGGATCTTTTGCATTATCTCTTTGTCTACCTCATCTTGCCTAATATATTTTTTGCTTCCTAACTGCGCTTTGCAGTTTTTACACCCTCCATACCAAGTACCTTTCTGTTTTTCCCAACTAACTCTTCGTCCACACTCACCACAATTGATCTTTCCCTTATACACAGGATTGTGCTTGCTGAAGTAAGGGCTACTCATTTTTCTGTTCAACTTACTTTGTACTGACTGAAACAACTCCTTTGATATCAGTGGTTCTTGCTTACCTCTGTAGATTTCGCCATTCCACCTCATATCTCCATAATAGAAAGGATCAGATAGAAGATCGTAAATCCTACTTTTTCCAACTTCACGACTGTTCCTATTTCGTAATCCTAGCTCAAACATTTTTCTACCTAGTTCTCGAGTTGAGTAGTTTCCTGTATCGTACAGTTCAAACATCTTTTTGATAAAAGGTGCGACATCTTCATCTACAACATGAATTTTGTGCCCCTTTTCTCCAATGGTCTTATATCCCAAAGGTGGCTTTGTTGGTAGCCAACCTGCTTCAATTTTTGCACGCTGACCTTTCTTCACTTCCTCTGACAGGTTGGCAATGAATTTCTTTGCCAAAACAATTTCAATATCCCAGCGAAATTTCTCATCCGACTTTGAATTTTGATGGATAACTAGGTTCTGTTTTACAAAATGTACTTGACGTCTTTTGTCTTGCTCAAGCCATTCATTTATTGTAACGGCCTCTTTTAGGTTTCGTGTCAATCGGTCAACCTTTTCACATAAAAGATTGTTGATGTCATGTTTTTTCATGTACTCAATCATCTCTGCAAAAACCTGTCGTTCCCGTTTTCCACTAGCGCTTTCAGCGATAGAAAAAATCTTTGCGATATCGATACTCTTCCTGTCTGCATATTCGTTTGCCAGTTTTCTTTGTGCAGGCAAAGAATACCCTGTGTCTTGTTGGGGTTTTGAGGATACTCGTGCATAAACTACGGCCTTCATAAATATAATTATAGTTTATTTATTGATAATTTATCAGTCCTTCTTACGAAAGAAGTTTTGTGCTTTGCGTATCTCAGCCATCAGCTCCTTATCCGACAACTGCCGTATCGGATCATTCGCGGGGTCATAGCTGTTTGTTTTCTCCATCCAATCTTCAAAATACTGAAGCCATAGCTTTACACCTTGCACTGACCCTGTTTTCATAATGTTCCTGTAAAGTGCATGAATGACATCAGGAGTTCTGTCTCGACCCCACGACTTTCTCACTTTCGCGACCTTTTCATAGAACCCATCTCTTTTCTTCCAGTCAGAAAGCGTGTCTTGCCCAACTCCAAACTTCTGAGCTAACTCTGCCTGTGTTTTTGGGTCTCGAAGCTCTTTTGGTGTTGCAACCCAAACAACAAACGAAGCAAATTCGTCTTCATGGCGTAGCTTAGATACAACCTTTTTATTGGTGTTGTTTGGAGTTACTTTTTGCATACTTCTTTGTACCTCTCAGTACCCAGATAATGTTCACAGAAACTATCTATGATCCGAGACATTGTCATCTCTTGCTCAACAGCATAGATCTTGAGTGCCTTGTGCCAATTTTTATCTATTCGCACCAAGACGGTTTCTCTGGGTAAATTATCCTTATATTTATTTGCATTGACCCTCAGTTGTTTGCGAGCCAACTTTTCTTCTTTTGTATACTTTTTCATAATGAACAACTTCTTTATCCCTCATAGGATTTAGCTTGTAATGTATTTCTCATAACTCTTTTGTCGTTTCTCGACTTTTTCATCCCTCGCGCCAGAAACTTCAACCAAGTTCCAGTGATTGATGTGCATATGAGGTCTCCCTGTTGAGAAGTTGTCACTCAGTGCAGGGAACTGTCATATGCACACCAATGTGGTGTTTAGCCAGTTTTTTGTAGAGGACTTGCTAATTACCTCTTGAGTATGAGTTTTCAGAGACGTTGACTTGATCTCTGTGGTGCAATAGAGCAAGCAAATCAAAGTAGCTCACAAGATTAGAAAGTATCTTGCTTGCTTCTTTATCATCAAGTTCCAACCCAATTTCTTTGTAGAGGACTTGCTGAAACTCTTTTGTAAGTTCTGTGCTTGCCATAAAACAAAACAATCGACCAAGATCTTGGACCTGGACGATTGCTTCAATAAGAAAATCCCGAAAGCTAAACACCAAAAATCCAAAGATAGTTGAGTGTTCAATTTTCGGAATTCAAAAAAGTTTGCTCGCTGATTTATTTGATAGGTCAGCGGAATGGCATAAAGCCCTCAAAAACTAAACCATATTCGATTGTGTATCTATTATAACAGATAAACAACGTTACAATAAAGCTAAATAGAGTGAGACAAGTATCCTGCTAGCAGTATGAAATCCTTTGTTTTAGGGGTATAATGGATTGTATCAACACACATTTGTAAACAGAAAGGTGTGGAAAACTTTATGGACGAAACCGATAAAAGAAAATTGAACACTGTACACGAAAGAGACCTAGATACACTTCTTGGCAAAATGGGGGCAAAAGAGGATTTTGACTCTGGCAAGAAAAATTGTAAGTTCTGTGGCAAACAAATAACGAATGAAAATTTGTACTCAATTTTGCCTCAATCTGGGGCAATAAATATGATTTGTGATGATCCCGAGTGTATCACTTCACTAACAGAATACCTTGATGAAAGAAAGAAAAAGCTATGATTGAACAAGGTATTGTACAACTTTTATCTAGTTTTTCCGCGGGGGTAGTACTGACCCTTATTGTTGTCTATGTCATTTTCAAAAATCCTGACAAAGTAAAAAAGTGGTTAGCAATGTTCTGGGAATTTGTCAGTTTATTTTGGAAGAAAGCAGAATACCTTGCAATAAAGAATGACATTGAAGGTCGGGTAAATTCATTTGTTAGATCTGTCGAGACAAACACTACTACATCTTTCCCAAGAGTAAAAGTACACTGGATTGGAAATGAGGAAGACGAGGGTTTGGTGTGGGATGAGGATGAAGTCATAGTCGTTATGCGTGACAGAAAACATAAAACAAAGAATTTCGTACATGCTACCTATATTTTCACCTCTGAAACTTTACTAAACAGATCGAAGAGACATCTTTCAAAGAAACAAAAGAAATCTTTGGATCTTTACGCAACACAACAAATCCTGAAAGACGAATACCCTTCAGCGCTCGAACAATTTATGAACGACTATATTGTTCCTAACCTTACCCAAGATGACGATCTGAGATTACTCATCAAGCAATTTGAAAAAATACAAGAATTGGGTGTGTTTTTCCCAATTTTAGTACAGGAGCTTTCAACATTAGGTTCTAAGGTTTTTCTTGAAAAGCCAAACCAAGAGATCATAGTAGAAGTGAATGACCTGATCAAATTTCTCGAAAACTTTTCTCAGAGAGAAGTTGGAGACACATCAGTAGAAGAGACATTCAGGGGAAAATATACACGATGTACGATAAAAATTGTTGCTTCAAAAGCTACTCGAGATCGTAACGATGTTGAACTTCATGCCTCAAGAATTAGAGGGTCAATACATGAAGCATGTGAGAACATCTACGTAATTGGTAGTGCCAAAATCAAAAATTGGAGTTTTATGAACAAGGTATGTAGGGCTGTACATGCTGAACACGAAGATCTTATTACAAAGAAGCAATACAGATTTTCTGGAAAAATTTTTGTACGAGGAAAGAAGAGGTCAGTAAAAACATACTTAGTTCATCTGCATAACCCACATGCCGTACAGTTTTTTGTAAGGCAGGAGCAGAATTCTACGAGCTAGAGGTGGGGGCGAGATTTGATATAATGTATTTACAAACCTAACCCTTCAGATTTCTGAAGGCATGGTGACATAAATCCTACGCGAATAGAGACGGCCACATAAACCGCCACTTATTCGCGTAGGTCTTCACCCGAAAGGGTGTCGGGTAGTTCTGAAAGGAGCTATCGGTGTGAGTTGTGTGGCCTTTTCTGTTGCCTGCTCACAATCATTACAAGTAAAACCTACGCGAACAATATGAATAAAGAAGAAAAAACTTCTTGGTTCAAGCCAAGGAGAATGTCTGATAAAGAGTTGAAAAAGAACTTTTGGGGCAGTTTGGTCATTGGGATACTTTTTCCGCCATTGTTGATCCTAACCCTCTTTTTAGGGGCTTCGTGGATTGATCGAAAAAGAGCTAAGAAAAAAGAAAAGTCCCAACAATAGATGGGACTTTTCTTTGGGAGGTGTTACTTTTCGATCGCTGTTTCAAAATGACCGCAACTCAATCTTATCTCTTTTCAAGCAAGCTCTATCTAAGCCAGTAACTTTTCCATTTACCTCTTTTTCCTGTTTACATTGTCCTTCTTCGAGTAGTCAGGATTGTCTCGAACATATTCCTGTCTTCCTCTCTTGTAGACATGTGCGTCAGGGTGCTTTCCTTGTTTGACCTCTTTTACGGCTGTCTTACGAGCAACTTTTTTTCGTGAACCAATTTGGTAGGTTTCGTTTCTACCGCCCTTACCATCACGATTTCCTTTTATGTGTGCCATACGCAATATCAATTACTTCTAACGAGCGTCACAAAGCGCGACTACTACCTGTGCGCTGTATACATTATAGCAACAAAGGATTACTGCGACTTTTGAGAAAACGTGCTTTGAGTTATGGGTTTTGATAAAATTCATAGTATGAACGTATATCATGGATCAAGGGTTGGCAACATTCAAACCTTCAAACCAACTCCACACAAGGCAGTAGATGGGAGAGGGGTAGTTTTTGCTACTGCTGACAAAAGATACGCAATCGCCATGATCTACGGAACAGGTGACGAACTAGCTGTCTCTTTTTCTGACAATGGTGAAATGTATGTAGATAAACTTCAGGAGGGCAAGCTAGCTTTACTCAACAACGCAGGATTTCTTTATGAACTAGATGGCTCATATTTCGAAGAAAGCCCTGAAAAGTTAGAGGGCGAACTCGTCTCTTATTCTGAAGTTCCTACACTAAAAGAAGAAAAGATTGAGAACATTAGACAATCTCTTGTTTCTTTAGGGGTACATCTCGTCCCTTATGATCAAGTTCCTCAATCAATGCAAGAAAGAAATAAAAACCCTCTTGCTCCCGAGATAAAACATGAAAAAGGCAGATTTGCTGATCAGAAAAATGTATGAAAGAAAACAAAGTTTCAACAAAAATAGATAGGCCAATTTCCGAAGTTTTTGAATTCACCACCAACCCTAACAACACACCTCTTTGGATTGATGGACTGATTGAAGAACAGCGAGATACTAGCCCCACAAAAATAGGGACGGAATACAGGAACTGTGACGAAAGTGGAGTTTGGGATACTTACTACGTAACTGAATACGAAAAAGACAAAATCTTCACTCTTCAGAAATCTGATAAAAACTACAATGTGCGATATACCTACAAATCGCTCAACGATAATAAAACTGAGATGGAGTATTTTGAGTGGGTAGACCAAGGAGAATTAGAAAATCCGTTCACTCAAGAGGTGCTAGAAAAACTAAAGGCCGTTATTGAGCAATAGCAACTAAGTCGCTTATCTGCTCAATGGTATTTTGAGGTTCTGAAAAAACGTCCTGCCATCTGTATGTTCGAAAAGCGTCCTTCCACGCGAGCCAGTCCAGTTCCAGTCTCATTTTAATTTAAGTACTTTTTTGATCAGTGTGGCAATCGTTGTGTGAACGGCTTAATCAAAAGAACTAAGCCGAAAAGGAGCGTCGCAGTAAGAACAATTGAAGCCCCTGACGGTATGTCGAGATAGTAGGAAGAAAGAAGTCCAACGACAAAGGAAACAACTGAAAATAGTACCGAGAGAAATACATACGAATTAAAAGAAGTCGTGAGAACTCTTGAGGAAACAGCTGGAGCAATTAAAAGGGCACTCACAAGGATGATCCCCAGTAGCTTCACCCCAAGCACTGTTGCTAATGAAAGCAGGGCGTAGAAAAGCAGATTCAAAGACGTGGTGTTTGATCCAGACGTCCACGCAATTTCCTCAGAAAATGCCAATAATGCTAACTGTTTATAGAACAGATAGACAGAGAAAAGTATTACGGACGACAACACAACTATCGTCCATACATCACCCCAGCTCACAGCAAGAATGTTCCCGAACAGAAAACTAATGAGGTCGGGCTGATATCCTGGCTCTAGCGAAATGAGTAAGATTCCAAGCGCCATTCCGGTCGTAAAAATAATACCGATAGTTGCATCTGAGGCTATTTTTGTATAACGCTCTAGGATGAATATCACTACCCCGAGAACTAGTCCGATCACAAGTGCACCATAAAAAGGCACTACACCGGCTATGATTGCTAACGCTACCCCGAGCAAGGAGGCATGCGCTACTCCTTCAGAAAAAAAGGACATCTTTCGCAGCGTCGCAAAGGCACCAAGCACAGACAGCAGTGGTGCAAGCGCCAGTCCTGCAATAAACGCTCGTTGCATAAATTCTAACTGGAAAATATCAATCATACGTTGTGGTGGTACACCGACACTTCTCTACCATACATTTCCTCCAGTACTTCTGGAACGAGTACCGTACTTGGCTCACCGCTGCAGCACATTTTCCGATTGATACAGATAACCTGAGTTGCTATTTTGCTCACCACATGTAGCTCATGCGAAACCATTACGATCGTAATATTGCGTTCGCGCTTAATTTCAGCGATCAGGTCATAGAAATTTCTTTCGCCGCCAACATCAATCCCACTGATTGGTTCATCGAGGTACAGGACTTTCGGATCTGACAACAGCGCGCGGGCTATGAGCACCCGCTGCAATTCACCTCCCGACAAATTCCCAATCAAAGCATCTGAAAGCTTGCGTACGCCGAGTTTCTCCAGCAGGGCAAGTATTTCTTCGGCGTGAGTTTCGCGATGAGAGTATCGCAAAAATTCTAAAACAGTAAATGGGAATGTTCTGTCGAAATCAAGACGTTGCGGCACATACCCGATTTGTGCACGCTGTGCTTTTGGTGTGCCCCCTAAAACCTGCACCACTCCCTTTTCGGGCTTTAGCAAGCCAACCATCAACCTAAGCACTGTTGTTTTTCCAGAACCATTTGGACCAATAAGCATGGTCGTCGAGCCCTCTGGGATCTCAAATGAAATCCCTTCTACGATAAAACCGCGCTTACTATAGCCAAAGGAGACATCATCAAGCTGTATAATGGTCTCACTCATTCTACTCTTTGAGGGCTGATACCACTTGCTCTACGTTATAGCGCATCAGATCGATATAACTTTGTCGCCCCTCAACTCCTCCAAGAGGATCAAGTACTGCGATGTCAAGCGCGTTATCATTTGCGAAAGCTCGAATAGAGTCTGTTGATAACTGAGGTTCGATGAAGATAACCTGAACCCCTTGTTCAAGAACTTCCTCTTGTAACCGCTCTAGGTACTGGGGTGTGGGTTCCTTTCCCGCAGACGGCGCAAACGTTCCAACAATGCTCAAGTTAAACGCGTCTGCAAAATAAAACCACGCATCGTGAAGTGAGATGATGTTTCGATTGCCAAGTGGTGAAAGGTCGTCTCGCAACTCATCGCGCAACGAGTCAAGCTCAGCGCCGTAAGCTTCTGCGCGTGCTTGATATAGTGCTTTGTTCTCACTATCCAACCTCCCGAGTTCTTCGGCAATGTTCTCTGCAATATGAGCCCCATTCTCAAGAGAAAGCCAGTAGTGTGGATCAATTGGTCCGTGCTCGTGTCCATGGTCACCTTCTTCATGCTCCTCATGCTCATCTGTGTGGTCATGGTGCCCGTCCTCATGTGTATCATCGTTATGTCCGTGGTCATTGTGTCCGTCTCCGTGTTCCTCATGATGCGATTCCCTAAGTTCAATATGACCGTCAACAACAACACGAGGAATATCAAGAGAATCTGTCAAATTTTTAGACCATTGGTCCAAACCATGGCCAATAGCAAACACTGCTCGCGCACCTTCAAGACCCCGCACCACACTTGGTTGCGGATCAAAGGTATGCGGTGAGGCTCCGGCAGGCAATAACAGCACTACCTCAAACTCCTCCCCTGCAATTTGTCGCGCTATGTCGTAGACCGGAAAAATAGTGGCGCCTACTTTGTTTTCTAGTGGTCGTTCAGTTCCATTACCATTAGCCAGGAGGAGGCCTCCTCCAACAACCAGTGCTAAAGCCACTACTCCAATAATAATTTTTTGCATACGTCAATTTTTATCTATGTGCCTATTAAATAATTAGAATTTTACACACCTTTTCGCGAGCAAACCAAACGCACCAAACAACTTCCGATCGTTATAAATGCTTTGTGCATAAATGCAAATTGTTTGCATTACGTATTGTATATGTATCCATACATTTGTAAAGATGTCCTTCTGCTACACGAAAGAGACTCTCATAAGATCCTCCTGTACTTTTCTCCAACTACCAGTTCTGAATGCATACAACAGGAGGAGCGCGCCAGTGGTACAACTTGCATTTTTTAATTCACGAAAAAGTAAAAACACCCTCGCCTGCGGGTGTTGTTACTTTTGAAGGAGCCCTATCAGAGTTCTCCCTAGTTTCTGGTATATTCCGACACTTTATTCTGCAGAGCAGTTACGGCTGCATCTGCTTCCGTTCGCATATCCTCCCATTCTTCCTCAGCAGCATCCTGCCACTTGCCTATTACATTTTGCGCTTCTGACTTTAACTCCTCAATCTCTGCTTTAGCAGAATCACCCAGAGCATTTGCTTTGGATTCCAATTCTTGAATTTTAGCCTCATATTCTCTGATACTCTGCTCTTTGTTTGTATGTTCCATAGTAGTTTTGAACCTTACTTAACAATACTACCCGCTCAGTGTAACAAATTTTTACGCGAAAACATATATTCTTATTCTCTTTCCACATATAACCAGTAGTTTGGTGCTGGCAATAATTGCGACAGTTAGTCTTGATGTTAGTATGTGCTTTCGTACTGGAAAACATAAAAATAACACTATGGAACTCAAAAAAACCTCAGCTGCACAAAAGTACTCTGAACTCACGGCTCTTTTTATCAATTGTTCCATAAAAAAAGATGCTGCCAAATCACATACCCAGCGCCTTTTGAATCGTGTAGCGGGTATCATGCGTCAGGAGGGCATTTTTGTTGAACAACTATATGCCCTCGATCACACGATTGCATTCGGTATGATTAAAGATGGAGATGTAGAAGACCCGCAGCAAAAAGATGACTGGCCAGTGATACAGCAAAAAATCGACAGAGCCGATATTCTTGTCATTGGCACACCTATTTGGCTCGGTGTAAAGTCGAGTGTTGCGACACACGTCATTGAGCGAATGTACGCCTATAGCGGCGACCAGAATGCAAAAGGTCAATACATCTACTATGGGAAAGTAGGTGGGTGTGTTGTGACCGGGAACGAAGACGGTGCAAAGCACTGCGCTATGGACATTTTGTATGCACTCTCGCACATCGGATATACGATACCGCCGCAAGCAGACGCTGCGTGGCTCGGTGAAGTGGGACCTGGTCCAAGTTACGGTGATACCATGTGGGGCGGCATGCCGATTGACGATAGCGAAACACCCATTGGCTACGACAATGAATTCACCAACAAGCACGCAACATTTATGGCATGGAACCTGATGCACATGGCGGCACTACTGAAAAGCGCCAACGGTATTCCGGCACATGGGAATACGGCAGAAAGCTGGCGGAACACCACAAACGCTCTGGACCAAGACCCAGAATGCCAGTAGGTTGTGTATGATACGCACACATATGCCGCATGTGCTATACTCGACACATGTTTCTTAAAATTTCCAAACGCGCATGGGGCGGAGTGGGAATCCTGGCGTTAGTGATTGCCGCCGTATGGGCGCTATATACTAGCTATACGGGTGTCAACACGACGCCAACACTTGCGCACACTGATCAAAAGGATGCCAAAGCAGCACTGTCTTCGTTCGGTCTTGAGACAAATACCGCAAAAAAGAGTATCGCGCTGGATGAGATCCTATCAGGCGGACCAGGTAAAGATGGCATCCCCGCGATCAACGCGCCGAAATTTGAGTCTGTCGAATCCGTCGACGTCGGTGACGATGTATTGGGTGTGCTCGTTACTATTGGGGGCGAAAAGCGATACTACCCGTATAATATTCTTGTCTGGCATGAGATAGTGAACGACTCTATCAATGATACGCATTTTGCCGTTACTTTTTGCCCACTGTGTGGCAGCGCCATCGTTTTTGATCGCCAGGTGAACGGCGATGTGCTTAGGTTTGGCGTAAGCGGTCTCCTGTGGGAATCCAATTTGCTCATGTACGATACGAAAACGGAGTCGCTTTGGTCACAGGCAAAAAACGAGGCCGTAGTTGGTGAATACACCGGAACAAAACTTTCCCTTATCGACATGAAACTCCTTGAGTTCGAAAAACTCAAAGAGCTCCACCCAGATGCTCGTGTTTTGAGCAGAGATACTGGTTTCAGCCGATCATATGATATCGAGCCGTATTCAGGGTATGGCCTCACTGATGAGCTATATTTCCCCGTTTCGGTTTCTGACAAGCGCTACCCAGCAAAAAAAATAATGTATGTCGTGCCATTTGGGGGTAACTCCTACGCGTTTGCTGATGATGAACTGAGTGATGTGGCAGAGTTAGATGCAAATGGTGTATTACTCAAAGCAGAAAGAGTTGAAGATGGTATAGAGGTCACTGCCGATGGTGAACCTATCCCTGGGTACTACGAAATGTGGTTTTCATGGGCAATACACCATCAAGATGATGGAGTTGTTTGGAATATCGAATAATAGTCCCGTTAGAAACTCGCTATAAATCGCTTACGAAGGTTCTAACGTATTCCACGTTGTTGCCGTCACGGCACTTGCGCTATTGATTCCGCTTGTTGTAATGCAATTTACCGATGCGATGTGGTTGACTGTATTGTATTTTGTCGCAGCAGCAATTCTCCTTATTTTCGTACGCATTTCTTATAGCAGCACAGGCTTCGCCATAGCGCCAACTACTGATTGGGCTTGGTATTGCCATTGTTGTTTCTTTTGTATGGACCGAGTTTACCGTTGATATTTTTGGAACTCCCACTGCCGAGTCATGGTACATATGTAGATAACCTGACGTGGAAGGCATCGGCTACTTCTCGTGTGACCGATGCAAGTGCGTTAAGACTCCTGCGCCCTCCAGCAAGACTGCAAGAGTATTGCGGAAAAGGAGCACTCCTGCACCCACAACAAACCATCCTATCCAAATTTCAATAATGGCCGGTACCTCAACAAGATATACTGCAAATGGATTATGCACCAATACACCTAAAAGAGTAAGCCATAAAACGGAACAAAACCCGCATCGTAATGCTCCTCCGATAATCGGAATGCTTTCAATAAACGCGAGTAATCGCGGGTGGTCGAGTAACGCAGTTCGCCATATAAGGGCAGTAGTCGTTATAAACGACACTAGAATAAGGTACTCAATAAACATGGATGTACAAATTATGCGTGAATAAGTAGTAAAGTCGCCGGACCTCGCAAGAGGTCCGGCGACAACCAGAATGTGCGTACGCTGCGATCAGCAGAAAGCAGCAAGCGAATTTCCGGTGCTCTGAAGGAAGTCAGACCCCTCAGCAGTGATGGGATGAAACCCGTCACTGCTCATGAGGCCAAGCGTTCCGTACTCATCGATGACGACGGAACGCGCACCTTTGGCGCATCCGTACGCCTTCGATGAAACGACCTCCGTCACAGCGCCGCCGGAATGAGCCTCCGCCTTGCCCGAGAACGGACATTGATTACAGCACGGCGGACAACCGCCGCAGGGTGCACTCATGGCAACCTCTCCTCATTTCTGGTGTGGAATGCAAGCGTGATGCCTGCACACGTGATTATAACCTGCAAATTTTTATTTGCAAATTATTTGCATTTGTGTGTGGTGGATTACTCGTGTACCGCAGTCTGCTCCCGCTGATCCTCCGTAGGTACTGTGGTGCTGTCCTCATTACGAGCAACGTGCGCGTATGCGTATTGCACTGCGGCAACAATGGCCGTCCACACGACGATTGAGACCACCACCGCGGTAATCATCAGACTCCAACCCCACGCGCCAAACGGAATTCCCGTTATGTAGGCAACGCCGATGACAGGAAACGCCAGAATGGTACCGAGTACGGTCGATACCTGCAGACCAATAAAAATACCGATAAAGGGAACAACGACACCGAGCACGATGCCGAGCATGTATGTATACGTGTTCATGAGAGTATAGTAGCACGCTCCTACACCTGGCGCGCGCGTTTTCTGCTATAGTGGAACGATGGACAAGAACCCGAAAGAGGCGTCGTACATTGCACTCGTTGCCGCGCTCGGGCCGAGTCTCGGTGTTGCTCTTGGTGTGGCATTCGACAATATCGCGCTCGGCATTGCCATTGGTACATCAGTGGGCATTGCCATTGGTGTCACCCTTGATCAGCAAAACAAAAACGACGAAAAGTAGTGCGCGTGCGCGCACTGTATTACAGTGCAGACCAGACGACCATCGCCAGTGCCATAGCTGCCATGAGCAAATCTTCAAAGAGCGTTACCCAAGTCATAGGCACTTTAAAGACCGTACCGAGACACGCACACATAATGGTCTCGCCTTTGCGTAACTGGAGATACACGCCAAGTGCACTAAAGAGCATCACGACGAGTGTTACACTATTGGTAAGCAGTAGCACCGCACCAAAAGCATAGAGAAGCCCGAGCCCCAACTCGATAAACGGATAGAGGTATGCATACACGACACTACGTTTCGCCAGTAAATCATACATGCGATACGCCTCGGCAAATGCATTGAGGCGCAGTACTTTGAGTGCACCAAATACCAAAAAGAAACCGGCCATAAAGGCACGCATGGCAACCAGAATGTCCATGTCATTTACAAGATAGAGCACGGCACTGATCGCACAAATACCGGCAAAAATAACGATAAGTGGCAGAAAATCTTTTACGGTGTAGTGTGCCTTGAGCATATGTATGTAGTGTATCAGATACAGAGCACCCGAAAACACATATTGACTCAACACCAAAAATGTTTCAAAATATACATAGAAGTAACCTGCGTATCCACCCAGAGAACCAACGTGGAGGACTACCGAAATGGTTTTTCTGCGGAACATCGCACTGCTGTGCGTTACCCTTTACCTCACTCCCCTCACGGGGGCGATGGCGAGCGAACGTGAGTGCGACACGACCGTCAATGGCGTGGTCAAAACGGCCTACGTGCTTCAAGACCTCGACATCAATGCCTCGGATGACAATCCGGTGCTGCAGACGGCCGTCGCGCTCACCTGCGGGGCATGGACGTTTGACTTCTGGAACTCTGTGCAGGTCGCCGGCGGCGGGAGCTACGGCACCCGTGGCGGCGACGAGATCGACTGGACGGTCACCTACGCTCCGAGCTTGGGCGGCGGCTTCACGTCGAACTTCTCGGTTGCATGGTTCATGATCCCCGGCCCCAACGGTATCGGGCCATGGGAGGATGACATCATCAGCCTGCATGCTGAAGTTGGCTATCCGTTCGCTATCGGCGACACAGGGGCAACCCTGACGCCGTTCGTTCGCGAAATCGGCCTGCTCGGTACGGAGTCGGCGCGTAACTACCATATTACGCGTCTGGGGGTTCGCCTCACCGTCCCGATCACCGACACGTTCTCCTTCAATGGCGACGTGGCAAACGCGTTCAACCACACCGATCACGAAGCCGCCTTCCGCTACTCCGCTCAATTCAATGCGGAAATGCTGGACGGCACGTGGTACACCGGCGTGGAAGGCACGGATCACTTCACTGCGCTCATGATCGGCTCGAGCTACACGTTCTGACTCAAGCCCGCACAGCAGCAAAAAGGCCGCCTTCGGGGCGGCCTTTCCTGTTGTCGTCATGCTATTATGCGCACGTGGAGTACTTCATTGTCGGCTTTCTCATAAAGTTTGTTACGACGCTCGACGACTCTATTTCGCGCACCGTCATTCTCAACCGTGTGTGCACAACGCGCGCGCATACCGTGGCCTTTGTTGGCGGTAATCTGCTTGCAGTGGCGCTGACCATTATCTGTGCCTTGCTTGCAGCCGATGTGATGCGCCAACTTCCCTATCTCAACATTATTGCCGGTTGCCTTGTCCTTACGGTTGCCGTACTCACGCTTTTCAATGCAATCGATAGACTTGCTCACGCGCTCTCGCGGCACGTGGAGCGATTCTTTTCAACAAGTCGCATTGCGGGCGACTACTACACCATTACCCTACTGCTAATTGGTTTTTTCACGTCACTGGCGCTCGTTGCCGATGATACATTAGCGCTCCTACCACTCTTTCTTGAGGGGCCGACCGCAACGACACTGGCTGTTACCGGTATCCTGAGCGCTGCGTTGCTGCAAAATGTGCTTGTGGTCTACGCGGCAAAATATTTTGAATACATCCCCTTTCGCAAGTGGCTCTCGGTTTTGCTGCTGGTTGCCGTCGCTATAGCGATTTTTACCGGCATCCTCTAGCGTAACTCCTCCCCTGCCAAGCGAAAGTTCAAATACAGATTCGCAAGGTAATTCCCAATGCCCACAAAACCCGCAATGAGAATACGCACGAGTGCGTAGTGCAAGTTTGTATGCTCAACAAGCAGCCACATCAGCGATACGGTCAGCGCAGCACCGACAATCGCAAAGATAATAAAATAGGTGTAGCCCGACCAGATGCTACGGGCTGAGCCCCGAAAGACGAGTGAGCGGCTCAGTAGGTAGTTAAACGAAACAGCGATTAGAAACGCGCTCGCGGTTGCAATGATGTAGTGTGCACCGGCGAGCTCAATAAAGAGCCAGAGGAGTCCGAGATCAATCGCAAATGTCGTCAGGCCGATGATGACGTAGCGAATAAAACGTTTCTCGCGATCAGTTAGAATCTGAATCATACGCAAGAGCGGGCGCGCAGCTATGCCGGCCGCGTATCAATGTGCGGCTGCAAAAGCACGTCTTCGCCTGAGGCAGCGCGCTTTTGCTCAAGGACACTCTCTTCGAGCATTTCTTTTTCGTATGCGCTGCCGTCTTCCGGAGAGAGGCGCTCCATCACCACACTTGCCGTGAGGTCGCCTGTTACATTGAGCATCGCGCGGAAGCGCTCGAGGATTTGGTCGACACCGATTATCAGTGCTAGACCTTCAATCGGCACACCGACACTCCGCAGCACAACTGAAAGCACAACGATGCCGACACCCGGTGTGGCCGGTGCTCCGATGGACGAGCCAATGATGGTGAGTACGAGGACAGCGATCACACCGGCTGATACCTCAATGCCGTACACCTGTATGAAGAAGATCGTGGTCAAACCTTGGAAGAGTGCGGTGGCATTCATGTTCACCGTTGCGCCGAGCGGTATCACAAACTGTGCAATTGATGGACGCACGCGTAACTTATCTTCAACCACCTTGAGCGAGAGCGGCATGGTGGCAGCGGAACTGTCGGTTGAAAAGGCGAGCAACAGCGCCTCGCGGGTATTGCGCAAGAATTGCAGTGGTGACCACCCGCCAAATGCGTAGGCAATGGCAAGATAGCATGCCAAGAGTATGAGCAACCCACCCAGTACGGTTGCCACAAAAACACCGATGCCCACGAAGGCTTCAAGACCCGTATCAATAACTAATTGCGCAATGAGGCCAAAGACGGCGTACGGCGCCAGCACCATAACCCACCGAACGATCGTCATCGAGACTTCCAATACCGAACCCATCAGGTCAAGCAGTGGGCGAGACTGTTCCGGCCGCATGGTAATGAGGGCAAGACCAACAATGATAGAAAACAGGACAATTTGAAGCATGTTCGCCTCAACCGCGTCACTCAACGGATTGTCGGGCAGCAAGCCGACGATGGCCTGTGGAATATCCTCGAATCCTGTAACGCCTGCCTCACCGCCATCGAGTTCTTGCTCGACGGTAGCAGCAACCTGTCCGCCCGAGGCGATATCAACATATAGCCCCGGCTTAATGACCGACGCTAAAAAGACACCGAGTAGTGCAGCGAGTGCCGTGGTGACAATGAAGTACGCAACCAACTTTAGGCCGGTACTGCGGAGCTGCTGCAGACTGTTGTTTGAGGCAATACCGCGAATAACAGACGCAAAGACCAGCGGCACCACAATCATCTGCACAATCGTGAGAAAAACTTTTCCCGGCAGCGCCACCCAGCTTCCAATCACCTCTGCGGCGCTGGCGCTGACAAGGGCGGTTGCAGGATTGAGCAAAAAACCCGCTAGTGCACCCAAAAGTAGACCAATGATTACTTTCAGCCACAATCGGCCGGCAACCAACGCAACGATAGTGCGCGATAAGTGGCTTAAACTCCGTGGTTTGATGATTTCAATTGGATCAACCATTCCCTAACAGTATAGCAAGCTGTCTCCGTTGGAACAGCCGATATCGTGGAGTTCTCAGGCATCACAGTACTGCTCATTCGTGTGCTATAATCTGCCGCATATGGCTATTGAAAATAAAGAGCAGTGTCCAGAGGCGTTTGCGTTTCTCGAAAGCAACCCATCTGGATGCATTGCGTCACTGTCGAAAGATGGCATGCCGCAAGTCGCAATCGTATTTTATATTGTCGAGGATGACTTCTCTATTGTATTCGCCACGCGCAGTGGGACCCGGAAGAGTAACAACATCGCGCATAATCCACACGTTGCCTTTACGGTTGCCGCCGACGACACACCGAAAACAGTGCAATTGGAGGGCGAAGCGCATGTCATCACTGACGACACCGACATGGTGCGCGTACGTACCGCATTGTCAAAAGTACACATAGGAAATACGGAATACTACCCACCTCTCTCTCGCATTAAAGATGGCGAGCTTGTGCTCATTCGCATTACACCAACGTATCTGCGCTGGACTGACTACGCGACGGGCTACGAGGAAAATGAGAGCGTGTGGTCACGTCGCGTACTTGAAGCGTAACAAGTACTTACGCGTGCGAGCCGGCAACCCAGCCGGTCGTCCAGCACAATTGGAGTGAGTAGCCGCCACTCGGGCGGTTAACGTGCAGTACGTCGCCCGTAAAGAAAAAATTGTCGTGCAGCCGCGAGCGCATGGTTTTAGTGTCGACCTGTGACAGATCAACACCACCGTCTGAGATAACTGCCCAGTCCATGCCCATGGTATCGATAATGGTCAGCGGCATAGCCTTAAGCATGTCGGCAAATGCCTCACGCTCTTCCTTGCTGACGCTGTGCACACGACGGGTACAGAGCTCATCCGGTAGCAGTGTAGCAACCGCATCACTCATGCCGTGTGGCACGCATTCCTTGAGTGCGTTGCGTACCTCTTTGTTTTTGTGCTGATCGAAGACGGTCAGTATGCGACGGCGGAGTGCACCGCTGTCGGTGTCGGGATACATATCAATGTGTGCAACAACGGGACCATCGTGCAGTAGTTTTTTCACATCGTGTGCCGCATTGAGCACCAGCGGACCTGAAATACCAAAATGGGTAAAGAGAATCTTGCCGGTGCGCGAGAAGCGCTGCCGCTTTTCTCGGTCGACACCAAACGTAATTTTCATAAATGACAATGTTGTGCCGGACACGCGCGCAGACCACGTCTCCTCGGTCACGAGTGGCACAATGTTGGGATTGGGCTCATGTATGGTATACCCTAGGGCGCTGAGCCACGCAAAGCTCTCCCCTGTTGAGCCGGTTTCTTGATGTGATGCACCACCGGTCGCCAGAATATACTGTGCTGCATGGTAGCTCCCCTGTGGTGTTTCAACGCCGGTGATGCGCCCCGCATCGTCAACAACAAGACCGGTGACGTGCACGCCGAGGCGTACGTCAACGCCGCTACTCGCCATGTAGCGCTTGAGTGTACGCACCACATCAGGCGCCTGCTGCGATGCAGGAAAGGCCCGTTTGCGTGCCTCAACAACGAGCGGTAGTCCCTGTGCTTCAAAAAACTCCCACGAATCGCGCATACCGTGTTGTGAAAATGGTGAATGCAAAAACTTAGCGGCGTCGCCGTAGTGCTCCAAGAGCGCATGTGTATCCTCTTCGGCGTTGAGAATGTTGCATCGGCCGCCGCCGGTGATGGCGAGCTTTTTTCCGAGCTCCTTGTTTTTTTCCAGAAGCAATACACGCTTTCCACGCTCGGCGGCACGGCCGGCAGCCAGCATACCCGACGCACCACCGCCAATGACCAATACGTCGTATGTTTTTTCGCTGTGTGACATGATGCCGCAATATAGCATTACCAGCAGTGTGTACAATGCCACACGTGGTTTCTACAAAAGATTTGAGAACGTCTCTACCATTTTTTGTACGTCTTTTCGCGCGGCAACTGCCTCATCGCGATCCACTTCAAACACTTGTGGGTGTGCGTGATCGTCAGCTTTATATCGATTCACGTTTACTGCGGTGAGGTCACCGTCGAGTACTGCCCTGCTGTCATCCATCATTTTTCCGTACACAATACTCTGTTTTCCATTTACGAGCCGTGCTTCATCTTTGTTCCACCCATCAAAGTATGGAGAAACACTCACTGCCGCAACATCACACTCAAGCCCCGTTTCTTCGAGCATGCTACTCAGGCGAAATAGTGTATCGCCACTAAAGACATACTCCGTAACTAATAAAACCTTTTTTTTCAAATCTTTTTTGTGTTTTTCAAAATGCGCTTCGACAGCCGTTTCGTTATGCATAAGCCGGCGGCCGGCAGATACGAACTTAAGCGCAGGGGCGTCCGAAATATTCAAGGTGTCCCGTTTTCTTTTTGTCAGTTCGTAGAGCAGCTTACTCGGGAAGCGCCCTCCAACGTCATCACTCACTATCGCATCATACGTATGCAGGCGATCGCGTAGTTCATACACAAGACGCGCAAGCGCACGCAACGTCTCTAGTGCCAGCGGTTGGCCAAAGAGCTCGCTTTGCATAGAAGTGTGGAGACCATTGAAGTCGACACGGCTCTTCATATACTCCCACGCTTCTGCATCTGTATGACGCCTCAGAGAATCCTTGTGTGCTTCAAGCGTACTGTGTTCAAAACTCATACCCGTTTACATTACGTTAGCACACTGCTTGATCGGAAACACGCATTGGTGGTATTCCATATGCACGAAATTCCTTTTGACACAGCAGCAAACCTTGTATACATTCTCTTGCATCGCGGCAGATCCTCTGTCGTGTGAAAGAGAGGGAGAATGGAGTAGTGCTCGATGATGTAGCACACAGAACCCATGAGGAAGAAGAAGCGAGTGACGTAGCTGGAGTGCTGCTGACTCACTACGTCGCCAACATACTCGATGTCGTTGCAAGCGACGAAGATACCGCACTATCCAGCCTCAGCGCAATTGAGGAGATGGTGAAAACGGTTCCTGAAGACCCTGATGAAGCCAATACGCTCCTCATGGCGTTGAGTCAGGTAGCCAAAAGGGTCTGGGTGTGCTGCCCCGAGGACACGCATCCGCATCGGGACCGCATACTGTCTTCGCTCCACGCAATCAACACCACACTCGACAATCGCTTTCCGCTTCCTATCTGAGGTGACCAACATCCCAATGGCCCGACAGGAATCATCCTGTCGGGCCTTTTTCTTTGACACCCATCTAATACCTGCGTATAGTTGCGCACTGGCGAATGCACGCCGGAGAAGATGGAGTTCTTTGCATGGGTACAAAACCGTTTGGTGAAGTGATCAAGGACTACGTCGAGTCACTCACCCTCAAAGCTGCTGAAATCAATGACGCAAAGCTGTACGCAGCGTTGCTGCATGACTGCACAATCACTGCTGACGAGGCAGCGGACCTGAAGCGAGCGCTCGCGCACAAGCAGTGCAGTCTCGAAAATAAGACTTCGCCTACGCCGTATTATCGCTCGTGGCAGGATACGCTTGCGAGCATGTCGCGCGCAGTCGAGAAACAGCACCCGTCCGAGTGAGTGACCAATCGGCACCTTCCCTACCCGAAAACCCGAAGTCGCACACGCGACTTCGGGTTTTACTCTGCGTATCTCGACAAAAAACTAAAACACCGGCCAGATATTTCCGATGTATGCAGTGACCGTTGCAATTGATATACCCCCGACAAGCAAGAGCGGCCATACGTTCCGGTAACGATATCCCGCAAGGACGAGTGCGATCATGAGTAGGTCATCAGGAAAGGGTGAAAAGCCGAGATAGAGATACACGCCTGCAAACGCTGCCCACCGTGGCACCCGCGTTTGTACCCACTGCGTTATACGCGCAAATTGTGCCTGATAGGTATCAGATACTGAGCGCTTGCCAAAACGGGCCAACATGAAAAAGACGGTGTTACTGATAAAAATGCCCGTACCGCCGAGGATGCCCAGCAGCAGTGGGTGTGCACCGCCCGCAGCGAACGTGGCAATCGCCGCGTAGAGCGCGGTGCCGGTAAAGCTCGACACGCCGCCCACGGCAGCAAGTAGAAATGTAACGAAGTAGCTGTTTTCGACGCCAATTGCCTGCACAATTTCGCGCGGTGGCGTAAAGAGAAATACGACACCCAGCCCGACCCAGAGCAAAAGCACCCCGATGAGCACACGATGGCGCCAGAGGCGCTGCATGAGTGCACGAGTATTACGCATCGTCAGTATCGCGCGTCTCGGGAAGTCCCTCGTGTGAGGTACTGGCAAACTTTTCAAGCTCTTCTTCGGTCATTGATTCGTACATTTCTTTTGATGCACCTTGCAATTCCGACACAGGCGTCTCGCCCCGCTTTGCGGCGAGTGCCGCACCGGCGGCCATTTGTTGCTGTTGCGATGTTGCGGGCATACGTAGCAATTATTCTACACCACGCCCGTCGGGCGTGAGATCGGTTACTTCGCCATTGAGATAGATTTCAACGTCTGAAACCGTTTCGTACTGCAGGGCAGTTTCTTCTATTTGAATACGTGCACGCGGGTTGTCACACACGCCTGCAAGTCCGCTCAGCTCGCCGGTGAGGTACACGCGTGCCATGCCATCGGTTATAGTAACGCGATCAAATGAGAGCGTGTCATTGGTGCGTGCTAAAAAGTGGAAGTGTCCGCCAATGCGCTCTTGGTCAATGACAAACAACTCCTGCAGCGCTGCAGTCAGTGGCGCTGTTGTTGGTGCGACATCACGCGAGATAAACGTCACATAATCGCACCCGCGCTCTTTTCCGTCAGTAACGCGCTCGGTATCAAGAACAGCAAGCGACACACGCTCATGCACCGGCGCATCACCGCTATCGCGATAAGTTAACGTGCCAATTATCGTACGCGCTGTATTTTCGTAGCCAACGTCGCGTGGATCGCTCACTGCATAGGTCGCACGGAGTATCACACGATCGGCAGCATCACGCACAAACACATAGGTGACAGGATTCCCCAGCGCTGAGCGCACGGTAAATGCGTACGCAATGCGATCACCAAACGGAATAGTGTGCAGTGGCTCCAACACCTCACCACCTGCCGGTGCATTCTCTTGCGTTGCAAGTGCCGTTTCTGCTTGGACACGAACGACAGCGTCATCGTCTGCTGTTTCAACCATTGCGGTGAGTGTGATGCCGTCAGTGACTTCGGTATTCGGCTCATTGTTCAGACCAAGTAGCTGCACCTTCACTCGACCCGCTTCAGTACTCATTTCTGCTGCAAGTGGTGCCTGAAACTGCAGCTGTGTTTCGTCGTGAGAAAAGGCGCGCCACTCCTCGGGCACATCGGTGTATCCACGCTCAGTTTCGAGCGTACACACCGGCGTGCACACTTGCGTGCAAATAGCTGCGTCGGGTGCACACCCTGAGCCACACGCATTGAATGTACCACCACGCGCCGAACAGTCATTGCGCGCAGCTGCTTCGTCAGCCTGCAGATCGTACACAACCTTAGTGTCATATTCGGCGGTAATGGCAACGTCGGGTGCTTCTTCGTCAGACGACGTGTCCATATACCACCACACCCCCGCTGCTCCAATGAGCGCAACGGCAATGAGTGCAATACTGATTTTGAAATACGTCATATGCATATAAATGAATTAGCTCGTATTCCTTCACTCTCCCCTTCACCCTATCATGTCACCCGTGCACATGTGAACCACCGTGTATCACACGCGCAAAATGGTGCTATACTATCGGCATATGCAAAAAGTACGCATTGAACATCACACCTTCGCAGGTGGTACGTGGTTTGTTGGTTGGCTCTTCACCATTGGCTTCGTGGGGCTGAGCTTTGGGCAAGGAGTACTCGCCATCATTATTTGGCCGTACTACCTTGGCGAAGCACTTAAGCTGGTGTCGTAAGCATTGACAACCGACTAACACTACTTCATACTAAGTGTAATCAAGTAACTCCTAAGTGAAGCGAGACTAGTCGAGTTTGGTTTGTAGGTTTTTATTTGATTGGTTATTGAATTAGTTCTTGCAGCATGCAACAAGGAACTGTTGCCCGCATCATGGATAAAGGCTACGGCTTTATCAAGGCAGACGGGCAGGAGAAGGACCTGTTCTTCCACGCAAATGAACTTCAGAACGCCTCATTTGATGACATCAAAGAGGGCGACGCTGTTGAGTTCGAAGTAGCGGAAGGCGACAAAGGCCCACAGGCTGTACGCGTAAGTCGCGTGTAGTCACCACCTCCACAAAGCAAAAACTCGCTCTTCTGAGCGAGTTTTTGCTTTGTGATGCTTGTTACCTTGCCTAGCACCACTCTTTGAGGATCTTCAGATCGAGACGCGCTCCTGCACCGAGTGCAATGAGGAACAGACCGAACTGCGCAATCCATCCGATGATTGGAATGAGTGAGAGAATCGCGTACGCAACCACACCAATCAGTATGGTTTTCCAGTCAACACGATACTCGCCATACTTGAGTACCCAACGTGAGAGTACACTTCCCAGCAGAATTGGTGCAAGGAAACTACTGAGAATCAGGTACACGACATAGAGTAATAGCGCGATGATACCAAATGGCGCACCAATGACGGTTACCAGCAAGAGGATACCAACAATTGGCGTTACGATCAGCGCCACGACTCCCCAACCAAGATGTGCAAGTGGTTGCGCGGTTGCCATGCGCACCGTTTCTGCGGTGAAGCGTCGCACGAGCAAGCCCAATACAAGTGCCCCAACGAGACTCACCAGCACACCAATCAGTGCACCGGTTGAAACGAGTGCTGCCATTGCGGCACCACCCTTTTCGCTCTTCTGCGCGCGTTCCGTGTACTCGACAACACCGAGCTGTGCACCATCGGCCACCTCGGCCTCGCGTGGTGAAGTGTAGGTCAACGTACCGCTAATTGTAGCGTTTTCACCAATTGTCACGCGGTCTGCGTGCAGCTCAACGTCACCGGCAATCGGTGCGTTGATGAATACTTCACCAGCACCAATGCGTGCGTCTCCTGCAATTGGCGTGTCAACGTGTACCACACCGGCAGCAATCGCAACGTCGCCACCAACACGCTCGCCTGAGAGTGTCACGTCACCGGCGCCGACAATAACATCACCGCCAACTGTGCTGCTGATAACAATGCTGCCACCAACAATGCGCAGATCGTCCGCAACTGAACCGAGTACCGTGATGTTGCCACCGGCAACCATCAGATCGCCTGATACTGGGCTGTTTACTAAAATGTTGCCACCGGCTGCCAGCAAGTCACCTGCAATATCGGCATTGCTCGTGACATTACCACCGGCGATGTAGATGTCATCATTGATCACCTCGCCGCGAGCAGTTGTTGGCTGCTCACCTGTCTGAAATGTTGCCGCTCCTGCTGCACTTGGCAGTACCAGCAGCGTTGCAACAAGCAAGTATGTATAGAATTTCATATACGCACTACTAAAACCCCTAGTAATAGATGTAAGTATACGTGCTGCGGGTGACGACACAAGCCTGCGCTGCTACACTAGAGGTATGGGTATTGAAGGAAAACCAAAGAAAGAAAGTACGAGAAGCGGTACTGAAAGACGATCAAGCGGCCCAGAAAAGTATGGGGCGTAGAGGTGCCGAGAAAACAAATAAGCTATTCGAAAATAGACGTATCATGCGCGAGTGGCGCGATGAAGACCGCAGCAGAAGAGAGGAAGCGGATCGCGCTCGAGAAGCCAATGAAGATATACTCGACCCCGACGGAGAGCCGCAAGAACGTGACGGATATGAGTAGCAGTAACCCACCGCACTGACATAGACTTAGCCGCGCCCCGAAGGGCGCGGCTTTTCGTTTCTCTGCACACTTAACTCGTATCGTGCCAGAAGAAAAGATACTTGTAAGCCATCGTGGCAGGCACCACGTAGGCGTAGCCCATGAAGATAACGATCTCACGAGGATCATGGCCCCACGCTTCCCGCACATGCTCACTCAGCACACCCAGAGCGGTGACACTGAGCGCAGCGAATACGAGACTTCTGCCGAGGCCATGCCTGTCGCTGACCAACGCATGCAACGCCGCGATGCAGGTAATGATCCATGCGAGTACCGCGATGGTAAACACCATCTCATTTCCGAGCGTCATTCTGGGCTCTAGAATAGCTGCGAAGATGAATACGGCAACGGTGCACGCAAGTAGCTTAGCGATAAAGGACATTGTGCGCTCCTTTTCAGCACGTAGTCAACATAGCACTCTAGTGAAACTATACTGTCATGTATCACGACCTGTCAATACGTGAAAGAACGACATGTCTTTACGCATTCGTTGCTTCTTCATTTTGAGATTGTGCCGCCTGTTGGGTTTTTGCCGCCTCTTCCATTTGTTCCCAAATCGTCATATACGCATCTACAAACGCCTTGTTAGCGCGTACCGTCTTCATCTGTTTGTCTTTCGGATTAAATGTGAAGTTTTTTCGCGATTTGCTCCACAATACCGGACCGAGGAGTCCTGCGCCAGCTGCACGCTCAAGATTATCATCGTTCGACATGCCCATTATGGCAGGCGTGAGCAGTGCTTCCTGCTCGAAACGACCCAGTGGCCCCTGCACATCAATACTCATTTTTGCGCCCTCACCGGTATCAGAGATAGTAATTTCCGCTGAATGCCCTGTGCCGAATGTCGCATTGAGACTTTTTTCAAAACCAACTCGTGTATGTTCTGCTGCTTTAAGCAGTGCATCAACACGCTCTTTAATAACTTCAGGTGTCAGTTCATCTTGCTGCGCAGCAATTTTTTCCACCAAGTCATCAAAGTAGCCTGTGAGTGCATCGAATGGCCGCGTGTCATCGCTCACCTGTTCTTTTTTGAACTTTTTGGTGATGGCGTTTACCGTTTCCTCAAAAGCGGGACGAGTAAATGGTGCAACGGCATTCATTGTTTTCTTCCAGAGCGGTTTATCATATTTATAGAGATACTCCGACTTGTAAGCTTGAGCGAGTTTCTCCCGCGCTTTTTCGTATTTATACAGCACGTGGTTTCTCGAGAGATCCTTAAAGAGTTCTTCAATGCGTTTTTTACGTGCTTCAGCTTTATCGCGAAGGCGCGCAAGTTTTCCATTCATTTGATTTACAACACTTGCATTCTCGGCGGCCATCTTAAAGGTGTGTGTCCACACCTCATCAGCATTGGCGCGCATGCCAAATCGCCCCTCAAGCCCTGCTCTTGCAAGTCCTTTACGCATCGCTGAACGCATACCACTGCCAGCTCCTGAAAAACCCTTAAACAGTTTGCCGACGCGCGTCTCTTTGTTTTTGCTGAGCCACGCCTCATGCAGTGATATATCAAGCTCATCGCGACGCTTGAGCTCGCTATGCACTGCAATCTCGTACGCGCGCACGTCTTGTTCGGGCGTTAGCTCGTCCATATTATGCCACCGTCCCGTGATTCGCGGTGCTTTCCTTGTGCCGCTACGCTTTTCCGGCTTCTCACCTGATTCACGCTGCAGCTGCTCAATGTGGCGGCGCCCATCGTCCCAGCCCGGCAAGAGTTCGTTAATAATAGTCTGAACATTTTTGTGGTCCCCAAGGGCAAAAAGCCAGTTTGAGTATCGATTGTTGATTGACAAATCAATGTCGGGACCCTTACTCAGAAGCTGCATGATTTGGTTTTGTTTGATGTAGTCTTCAGTGCCAACCGCACGCAATACTCGTCGTACGTCGCTCTGCGCAACCGGCTCATAGGGGAACGCGAATTTAACACTCTTGTGCTTTTTCTCGAGTCGATTAATCGTTGCATGTGCCTGATGTATGAGTCGGTTCATACGCTTGTGTATGAAGTCGACAATCTGCCCTTCCGCATTGGTAATGAGTTCCGAATTTTGTTCGCCCCACTGTTCCTGCACGCGTTGCAATCGTCGCGTTGCCGGAATGTTCACGGCAAGTAGCATTGCAAATTGAATCGCCAATGACATGCCAAGAATCTGCATAGTTTTATTAAATACGCGTTGGTCACGAATTTCCGGATCGAGATCCTCACCCGCTTCAAGTGCGACAATGGTTTCAATCTCGTTAAAGGGACTTAAAAACTCGGCAAGGTTGTCGAGGCGAATCCCCGCGTCCTGCATGTACTCTTCAAAGCGCGTCTGCTCAGCTTTTGGATCACCAATAGCATCAGGGCGCTTATCGACCCCCACTTCCTGCATCGTCGTCTCTATATCGGCAACCATGCGGTCGAGGTTCGTGAAATCAAGCTTCAGTGGTTCAGGAGTAAGTGCGATTTTGTTTACATCGATAAACTGTGCTCCTGCGGTATTGTTTTCAACGTACACTGCTTTAATGCTCTCGCCCATAATCCGGCTCAAATCGGATACCTTATTGCTGTACTCATCGTACTCGGTCTGAATGTTTCGAGCCGATGCTTTGAGTTGGTCAGCTGCTCGCTTCACGTCATCTGGGCTCGGTGTTGGTTGTCCCGCTCCGAGTGTGTTTATAAATGCTGTGGCAGTCGTTGCTGATGTCACATCATTAATCGTGCTGAAGAATAGATCGTAGTTACTGGTGAATTCTGAAATGTCATCACTGATCGAATCACTGAACTGTTCAGACAGTGCACGCACCACCAGTTGTGGATCTTGCATATCCTCCTCGATCATATAGTCACTAAGACCGTGTGATTGTGCGAAAGTGCGGATTTTCTCACGTCCTGCGCGCACCTCTGCTGACGTCTCTTGAATGGTGCCGTCATCGCGACCGGTAAGTGCTCGCGCTTCATCAAGCGTTAGGCCAATGAGTTGTGCTAGCGCAACGGCACGCGGTCCCAATCCAGCAGTTCCCGACAGTGGGATGCCCCACTTTTTTGCCTCTCTCATGGCGTCAGGGTCGCCAGCTTCTGCTTTAATGGCTACCTGCATTCTATGTAAAAGAGCGTCGGGCTGATTTTCAACACGCTCCGTCACCGTGAGTCCTTCACCTGGCTGCCGCTCTTTCGGTTGATTGCTGCCAAACATTCCTTCAGGTACGAATCCTGAAAGATCGATAAGACCATCAAACAACTTCATACTTGGCGTAAGGCCATCAACGTCTTCGAGCTGGCTCAACTCTTGCTTCACCGCATCCACATGACCCGCAACACCCTGTTCGGTCACTGCTTGCGATTGCAAGGAGATAAGTATGGCTTTCGTCAATGCGGTACCAACTGCCCATGTTGATATACCTGCAGCCGATGCACGCACCGGATGTTTTGCTGCAGTTTTGAGAAAAATACCCGTTGTCTCAAGCGTACTGGCAACAGCACGGAGTGGGAACATCCATACGGGAATCTTATTTGATAGTGTGCGCTTTGATCTGAGTGCTTCTTTCTCAACATCAGATTTGAATGCGAGCGACTGTCGCACGAGAAGTGCTCCTGTCGCAACGGCAAGCGCACTCCAGCCAACCGGGTTGTTACTAAGCGAGACAGGTGGCAAGTCAAGCGTCGTAGCAACACCGTATGAAAACGCCGACACAAGCCCCAGTGTTTCCAGATATGAGGTGACCCATTCACCAGCGCGACCAATGCCACTTCGTGCTGCCATCTCCTGCGGATGCCACCAGCGGAAGTGTGTTTTCGGGTATACGGGCTGTTTGCGAATGTCACGATCGCCATACTCATTGAGCTCAGCAATCTCGATGCTGAGATCCTTGGCTACTTCGCGGGCTGTTTCGCGACTTTCTTTTACCTGGTCACTCTCACCGCGACGCGGATAGAATGATGGTAATTTCCCTTGGATAGTTTTGAGGAACCCGACAGCATCAGGCTTGCCTCGGTTTTTCATTTTATCAATAGCTCCTCGTGCAAAGCGCACGGTATTTTTGATCGCCTCGCGACCCATTGCGTCTTTCACCCCTAAGGTATCCGGTATCGCATCATCCAGAATATCTTGCACCGACGTTTCGATTGACGCCGTACGCACTTTCCTCTCCATGTCGGCAAACTTTTTGTGTTCTGCTTCAATATCATTCTTGAGGGTTTCAAGGTTTTTGCGTACCTCTTCTTTCTCTTCGTTTGTCTGTGCACTCTGTAACTGCCGCTGTGCTTTTTTTACTTCCAACTCAAAGCGTTTCGTGGCTGACGTTCGCATGCGTCCAACCATATCGATGGCGTACAGACGTGAGATGACTTGTTCGAGCGCCCGTCGCTCCGCCTTTTGTTCAAGTGCCGCTGCGTATTCAGGATGTGCTTCACGCACGCTCGTGAGCACTGATGTGAGATCCTCCGAGGATATTTTCGGTGAGAATCCCCGCGATCGCTCATTTGCTTGCTCAACTATTTTTGCAACAGTAGCAGGAATGTCAGACAGTTCGCCCTTTCCTTCAAGAGCCTTGTGGATCTCTTCCCGCGCAAGCGCCTGTTCATTTGCCTCAACATCTCCGTCAGGAGTTTTGCCGGCGCCAGTGCCGCGTTCAATCCCATCCATAGCTCGTCATAACTACCTCTCTCATTATTCCTAGCATAGCACTACATACCAAGCACCGTTGTGTGCGTACGTACGACGTGTGGACTAGTGTGTTATTGACTTTGAGCACCCACTCCAGCATTCTTGGGGGCGGTGGGTCTTTGATGGAGGTACAACATGGATCGCTACACAGGGCGGAAGATATCACCCTCGGGTGCACCAGCACCGTCGCTCCCTAGCGCTTCTCCTGTGCAGATTCAATGCCCGGAGTGTGGTGGGAACGTTTGGCTCTCTCAGAGAGATAACGACGCAGATAAACTCTACATCCCATCACATTTCAACCCGCGACGCGGAGATTTGAGATGTGGAGCGACTGGAAGACAATATCCGCGCTCGGAGATCGACACACTGAAAACTACCGGGGCAACGTAAGTTGTCCCGGTTTTTTTGTATACAGTTTCCTATACTAGGCTACTAGCGATAGCGCGTAGAGCGCAAGAACAAATGCAGCAGTGAAAAAGACAGCGCCCACAAAACACTTTGATTTGAAAGGGCTCTGGTGCAAATCAACTGAACAGGTATCGCACTTTTTTGCAAGCACCTTATAAAATTGATACCACGAGTATGCGGTACCGAGAGCGAGTACTAACGCAAGCACCTGAAGTGTTGTAAGAATATCCATGATACGCAATACGATTAAAGCTGTTAATCACTCCTAGTATACGCGTCTGGTGCTCTTGTGTACGACCTTGCGTGGATAACGTCTTCTGTCTCTGCTAGCATAGGGCTATATGCCGCGTATTTCGCTTCCCCACTATCTCAAACCCTACCTGCCCTTTATTCCAACACTCGCCCTCATCGCGGGACTCGTATTTGATATCTTTACTCTCAATCGTCCTGATGCGTTCTTTGAAAACGCCGTTATCATCGGCTACCTCACACTCAGTGCTATTGCCGTTGTTACATTGCAGTCACGTACCGTTGCGCGCACAGAATACTACCGCATTGCGCTACTAGGTGTACTGCAATTCAGTTTCGGTAACCTCGCGAGTGCACTGCTCATCCTGTATACGCGCTCGGGTACATTGGTGGGTAGTGCGATTTTTCTCAGTATGCTCGCGGCTCTCTTTCTCGGAAATGAGTTTTTGAAAAATCGCTACGCACGAGCACATCTGCGGGTTGTCATTTGGTTTGTCCTGCTGCTCACCTATGCCGCGCTCGTCGTGCCGATCATCGTCGGGAGTATCAGCGTATGGACATTCCTCGGTAGTGTCGCTGTTGCGCTGGCGATCGCTGCCGGACTCATTACCCTCGTACAGTACGTCACCCCAGAAGACGTTACCGTTCGCTTCAAAACTATGAAGCTCTCGGTTGGTGCCGTTGCCATAGTCTTTATGTTTCTCTACTTTATTCACGCCATTCCGCCGGTACCACTCGCACTGAAACATATTGGTATCTACCACCACGTCACGCGCGAAGGGAGCGTCTACTTGGCAGAGTACGAAGAACCCGAGTGGTACGCATTTTGGCGGGACACTAATAGTACGTTCCACCACCGCACCGGCGCAGATGCGTTCTGCTTTAGCTCAGTCTTTGCACCTCCCGGGCTGGAAACAAATATTCGACATCGCTGGGAAGTCTATGAGGCGGGCACCGACTCATGGCGCACTGTCTCGCGTATCCCGTTTGGTATTGCCGGTGGACGCGATGAGGGCTTCCGCGGCTACACACAAACCGGCCGCCTTACCGCGGGAACATGGCGCTGCAACGTCGAAACGTCACGCGGCGTACTGATCGGCCGCGAAACGTTCACGGTTGAAGAAACCCCTGAGCCGGTTGAAACGATCAACACCCGACTCTAACCAACACAAAAAATCCCTCCCATATACAAGGACCGACCTTGTTTCGCTAAGGCTCGCTCGCAGAGCCAAGTAAACAAGGACCGACCTTGTATGCGACACAACAAGGTCGGTCCTTGTTTATGCGGGTGCAACCAGCTTTGCACGAGGGCGGTCCTCGTGCGCGCTGCCGCTACCACTCGATGGGTGTTTTGCCGTGCGCTTTTAGATACTCATTTGCCTGACTGAAATGCTTGCAGCCGAAAAAGCCACTGTGTGCTGAAAACGGCGATGGATGCGGCGCCTCAAGCACAAGGTGTTTGGTCCAATCGATATCCTTCCCTTTTTGCTGCGCATACTTACCCCAAAGCATAAACACGAGGTGTTCGCGCTCTTCAGAAAGCGCTCGGATCGCCGCATCGGTAAACTCTTCCCAACCCTTCCCCTGATGTGAGCCAGCAGTGCGTGCGCGCACTGTTAGTGTCGCGTTGAGCAGTAGCACCCCCTGCCGCGCCCATCGTTCAAGATTGCCTGAATGCTCAGCTACGTGCCCAATGTCACTCTCGATTTCTTTAAAGATATTTTTTAATGACGGCGGGAGCGTGACTCCTTCATTCACCGCAAAGCACAGGCCGTTTGCCTGCCCTTGTCCGTGGTACGGATCCTGACCAAGAATCACCACTTTCACCGCGTCAAACGGACACAGGTCAAATGCGCGAAAGAGCTGCTTGGGATGCGGGTACACCGTCGCACTCGTGTATTCACTGCGCACAAAGTCGCGAAGCTCCGTAAAATACGGCTTGGTGAATTCCGGTGCAAGGTGTGTTTTCCACGATGGCTCGAGTGCAACGTCCATACGCGTATTGTACGCACTTGTGCGTATCCTGTCATGCAAAACGCCTGTCGTACGACGACAGGCGTTTTGCATTTGGTATCCGCGCGCTAGCTACTTGCGGAAGCAGTCACGGCACTTCAGATTGCTGGTGTCGCGCGGCTGAAACGGCAAGCTGGTGATCGCACCGCTGCAATCTGCACACGTCCAATTTCCTTCGTGCATCGTGCGCTCCTGTCGTGGACGGTCGGCGCCTTGGCGCTTGCGGTGACAGTCACGACACATAAGCGTGCCCTCACGAGCCGGATCAGGCTCGAACGGCAATTCAGTAATTGGACCGCCACATTGTGAGCAGGTCCAGTTACCGGTGAACATTTTTCGCTGTTCGTCCATTGTGTACACGTTTGTTCTACTAATTGCTGACCTGTTCGACTCGATTGCTGCACGACGAAAGAGAACACCCTGCACACAAACCGCATTCGAAACTGGCCTCATGGTACCACACTGCCGCAGCGCCACCTTATGCACAGATGTGCCGGCATGCCTGTGCTATACTCTGCACCCTATGGATACCGATGCACCTGCGCTGGCAATTGAGCACCTCAAAAAGACGTACGGTAGTACCGTTGCCGTTGATGATATTTCACTTACCCTCAAACGTGGCGGCTTTTTAGGACTCCTCGGACCAAACGGCGCCGGTAAGTCAACAACCATTAACTGCATCGTCGGTATCACTAAAATTACCAGCGGCTCAATTCACACCTTTGGTATCGATGTCGAACAGGACTACCGCGCCTCGCGTCGTACGGTGGGTATTGCACCACAGGAGTTTAATGTCGACATCTTTTCGGAGGTCTGGAAACTCCTCGATTACGTCGCCGGGTACTACGGACTCCGTAAGGCAGAACGTCGCGAGCGCATTGCTGAGCTGCTCACGCAATTCAATCTTGAGCCACACAAGCACAAGAAGTTCCAAGAGCTCTCGGGCGGTCTCAAGCGCCGCGTGGTGCTCGCACGCGCCCTCGTACACGACCCTGAGCTCCTCATTCTTGATGAGCCAACCGCAGGCGTTGATGTTGAGCTGCGGCGGGAGCTGTGGGGCTACCTGCGCCAGCTCTCACAGGCCGGTAAAACGATTTTGCTGACCTCACACTACCTCGATGAAGTTGAATTGCTCGCTGAAGACATCGCTTTTATTAATCATGGAAAAATCATCAAAACCGGCACGAAGCAGGAACTTATTGCCGGCGGGAAAAAACTCGAAGATGTCTATCTCGATGTGATGAAACAGGATGCCTAGTATGAATATGAACTGGATTGGACTCTACACATTAGTACGACGAGAAATTGAGCGCACGTTCCGCGTGGTCATTCAGACCATTTTCAGTCCGCTCATTTCTGCATCGCTGTTTATTTTCGTCTTCGGCTCAGTCGTGGGCACGCGTATTGACCTGATTGGCGGCGTCCCCTACATCGTATTCGTTTTTCCCGGTATTCTCACCATGAACGTGCTTACCTCAGCCTTCACCCACTCTTCAAGTGCGCTATACTTCGCCCGCTTCATTCACAGTATTGAAGAGTTACTCGTCGCACCGCTTTCATATTTAGAGATGCTGGTTGGCTACGTCGTCAGCGCGGTGCTGCGTGCGGTTATCGTCGGCGTTGCTATTGTGCTGGTCGGGGTGGCGTTTGGTGCCGTCCACATGCAGTACCCTTTGTTGTTCTTGCTCTACATTATTGGGATCTCGGTCATCTTCAGCCTCCTTGGTATCATCACCGGTTTAGCGGCAAAGAGCTTCGAGCAACTCAACATTCTCAGTACCTTTATTATTCTGCCGCTCTCGTTCCTCGGTGGTATGTTCTACACACTGGACATGCTGCCACCACTTGGTCAGACCGTTACACTCTTCAACCCGTTCTTCTACCTTGTTGATGGCGTCCGCTACGCCATGGTAGGTATTCACGATTCAAATCTTCTTGTCGGCGCAGCACTCATTTCCGGACTCGTACTGAGTCTCGGCATTGTCGTCTGGTCGCTCTTGCGTCGTGGATGGCGCATTCGCGAATAGTTCCCTATACGGTATACTGCGCACAATGGTGTGGCGTCTTGTACTGGCACTTATCCTCTCGGCAATTGCATTTGCCCTCTGGGCGTCGCTGACACAGCAGCCGGCCGACATTACCGTGCAGGATCGCGGTGTGTCGGACACTGGCATCCCTTTGGCGCAATAAATTGCGCTACGTAGTCAGTCCCGTAGTCAAAGCCCAGCTCTTCACCTGCGTCGATATTGCGCAATGCAAAAAATTTTACCTCACCGGCAATGACCTCTGCCTCAACATTTGGGCGACAGAAGTGGTTCATGTAGCGCGCAATGTTACTGCGCGTGGTGCCGTCAATGACGTAGCGATCATCAATTTCAAATAAATACCGTGTGTCGCGCGTATCTGCCTCTTCGGCAGTGATAATGTCACCCGTGTAGTCGAGAATGTGTTCGCCTTTAAGAATCGGTCGCGCCGCAAAGAGGCCGAGCCCCATACCGCGTACCGAGCGCTTTACGACGACAGTGGGTGTTTGTGATTCAATCATACGGCTGTACTATATAGAGTAATGGAGGCTTTGACTACCGAATCAGCGGCACAAGGTGCACTGGTAAGCCAGCTTGGCCCGACCGCGTGGGTGGTGGTGTGTACACTCATCATCGTCGCCTGCGCACTCTACAGCATCGTGCTTATCTACCACTGGTTCTCGTACAGCATGAATGCACGAGTGGCACAGGCAGCCACTGCAGTGTATCTCGTCATCGGTGTAGTGTTCATTATTTCACTCATTGTGCATACGGTAACGCTTGCAACCCTCTAATACAGAGTATGAAAGACGCCCTCCAAGCATGTAACATCCATCTGCAACCCGACGAATTCGTACGGGCGGTGGTGCGCAAGCACTGGTTTGTAAACTTCAGTGAAAGTATCGGCATTCTTGCCGTCGGGGCGCTCCCTTTTGTCGCGGTGCCCTTTATTGCCCCGTACCTAACCATCCACCCCGCTGCGGCCGGTTTTGTTACCAGCGTGTGGCTACTACTCATCTGGATCATCCTGTTTACCATCTGGACGAATTACTACCTTGATGTGTGGATTGTCACCGATAAGCGCATCGTTAACGTCAATCAAGTGCGCTTGTTTAAGCGCGACACATCGACACTCCGCATTGAGCGCGTGCAGGACATTAAGGTTGAGACGCACGGCATCTTCGCGACACTACTGCGATTCGGTAACCTGCAGGTGCAAACCGCCGGTCCCGAAGCAAGCTTCTACCTCATTGAGGGCATTTCGCGACCCAGTGATGTGCGCAATATGATTCTCGCGTACGTCGACATTGCCACCGAACACAAGAGTCGATTTGAATACAATCTCGAACAGCGGCCCACCCAGAGTGAGTAGTCTGCTGCAAGACACATACTGGGTTTTCTGCTACTATTTGCGCAATGGCAGCACGGAACACAGAGAGCTACAAAGGGGTTCGCGACTTCTATCCTGAAGACAAGTTCATCCGCGACTACATCACGAACACAATGGCGGGCGTCTGTGAGAGCTTCGGATACGAATCGTACGACGCCTCCATTCTTGAGCCGGCAGAGCTCTACAAAAGTAAAACGAGCGAGGAGATTGTCACCGAGCAGACCTATACGTTTGAGGATCGCGGCGGGCGTGAAGTCACGCTGCGTCCCGAGATGACACCAACTGTCGCACGCATGGTTGCCGCACGACACCGCGAACTTTCCTTTCCGCTGCGTTGGTACTCCATTCCAAACTGCTTCCGCTACGAACGTACGCAACGCGGTCGTTTGCGTGAGTTTTGGCAACTTAATGCCGACCTTTTTGGCGTTGCCGGCACCGAGGGTGATGCAGAAATGATTGCGCTCGCCCACGCTATCATGCGTGCCTTTGGCGCCCATGAAGCTGATTTTGAGATTCGCGTAAATAGCCGCAACCTCACCGAGCACCTTTTTACTGAACAGGGTATTAGCAACGAAGAGCGTCCCGCACTAATGCGACTGCTCGACAAAATGGACGCCATTGATACCGCGTTCACTGAAAAACTCACTGAACTGCTCGGTGCTGATCGAGCGACGCAGTTTATTGCCGCATACGAACACATCGGCGAGAATCACGAACTCACCGAGCTGTTTGAGCGATTGCGCGCCTACGGCATCACCAATGCGCACCACGATCCGACCATCGCCCGCGGCTTCGATTACTACACGGGTATTGTGTTTGAGGTGTACGATACGGCACCGGAAAATAGTCGCGCGCTGTTTGGCGGTGGCCGCTACGACAATCTGCTGGAAGTGTTCGGTTCCACCGCGACACCAACGGTTGGGTTTGGTATGGGCGATGTCACTATGCGCGACTTTTTAGAAACACATAGTTTACTGCCTGCCTACGTACCTGCCACCGACGTCATGCTCTGTGTGCTCGAGGATGATGCAGCCACCGTCGCCACGAATCTGGCGCAGACACTCCGCGAGCAGGATATCAGCGTCGCGGTCAACTATTCATATAAAAAAGCAGGCGATCAGATCAAGGTTGCCGACAAGAAGGGCATCCCGTTCGTCATTTGTATCGGCGCACAGGAAGTCGCCACGGAACAATTCACCGTGAAGCACCTTGCGAGCCGCGAGGAAACCACGCTGCCTGCAGCGGCTATCGCTGATCACATCTTCACGCAGGAACTCTAGAGCCCTAGAGCTTTCCACCTACACACACGCAGTGCCAGCTGCTATACTCTCACGCACATGCGTAAGGTCGTGTTTGATATTGAAACCAGCAACGTCTTCTCCGATGTTGGTTCCAGCGATGCCGCCGCACTTGATCTGGCGGTCGTGTGTATCCACGACTCAGAAACCAACACCTACTCACACTATTTCCAAGAGACACTGTATGAATTGTGGCCGATCCTCGAGCGCACCGACATGCTCATTGGCTTTAACTCAGACCACTTCGATATTCCACTGCTTAACAAGTACTACCCTGGTGATCTGTCACGAATCAAAAGCCTCGATCTTTTGAAGGAGATTTATGCCGTGCTCGGTCGACGCATCAAGCTCGACACCATTGCCGAGGCGACACTGGGCGAAAAGAAAAGTGGTCACGGCCTACAAGCAATTGAGTGGTGGCGCAATGGCGAGGTGCAGCGCGTCGTTAACTACTGCACGCAAGACGTGAAAGTGACGAAACGCGTATACGACTACGCCCGTGCACACAATAAGGTGCACTACAAAGATCTCGGCAAGGTCCGCGATATAGCTTTTGACACCTCACACTGGGAAGAGAAGCAGGACGCGGCGTTCACGCACACTCTCCCCTTCTAAAGCAGCACGACGAGGACCACACCAAGCGCCAGTGCAAGGCGGTAGCCGACAAACCAGTAGAGGCTATGACGGCGCAAAAAGCGCAGCAGCACGTGAATGACAACGAGCGCGCTTACGAATGCCACCACAACGCCCGTGGCGATGCTGATAGTGCTCTCACTGAATGCACCGCTCATATACACATCAAGTGCCTTTTTTGCACCGGCGCCGAGTAATAGCGGCGCCCCAAGTAAAAAAGCAAAGCGAGCGGCGCCCTGTCGCGTCAATCCAAGACACATAGCACCTGAAATCGCCATGCCCGAGCGACTCATGCCCGGAATGAGCGCAAGTGATTGAAACAGTCCGACAACTAAACCGTCACGCCAGGAACGTACACCGCTGTGTACCGTCTGCTGTCGCGCGTGCACGCGTTCTGCGTAAACCATCAGCATTGAGCCGACGACGAGCGCGGCCGCAACGAGTAGCGGGTTACGAAATGCAGTGGCGAGAAGCTCTTCAAGTGCAAGTCCGAGCACAACTGCGGGAATCGTGCCCACGATAAGGGCGAGTGCCGTTACGTGCTGCGTCTCGAGCGGCATGTTTCCATGGAGTCGTTGTGGCAACTGGAGCATCGCGCGCACGAGTGCGACAAAATCATGCCGAAAGTACACTACGATTGCCGCAGCAGTTGCAAAATGCAAAAGGGCGTCAAAGGCTAAGTCGTCAGCACCACTACTGCCAAACAAAGCATGCGCGAGCACAAGATGCCCCGATGATGAAACGGGGAGAAATTCGGTGAGCCCTTGGAGTAGACCAAGGAGCGCGCTGGTAACACTAGCGAGCTCAAACATACACTTTCATTATGCGGCAGCTTCTTCGGGTGCTGCCGCTGATTGTCGCGTTCGCTTGAGTATGTGTAAAACGTTGCTGCATAGCTACCGTCATCAGTGCCAGAGACACTGATACTGGGTGTGCTATAATCCTACCGTATTAACAACAAACGCGAAACGCATATTAACGCTATGACACAACACAAAGGAAATGTTGCAATCGCCGTTGCCATTGTGGCAGCAGGTGCACTCATTGCGGCAGCATTATATTTTGCACTCGGCACCGGTGCCGGTGGTACAGGTACTCCAAACGACGTGCAACAAGAACCCGCACAAGACATCCGCGGTGTGCAAACTGATGACCACATTCAGGGAAACCCTGATGCCGAAGTTGTTATCGTTGAGTTCTCAGATACGGAGTGTCCGTTCTGCAAGAACTTCCACGAAACGATGAATCAGCTCATCACTGAGTACGACGACAGCGAACTGGCATGGGTCTACCGTCACTTCCCCATCCCGCAGCTCCACGCAAAAGCACAGCGTGAGGCAGAAGCAATTGAGTGTGCCGCTGAGCTTGGCGGCAACGACGGATTCTGGGCATACACCAACCGCCTCTACGACATTACGCCATCAAACGACGGCCTAGCTGATTCACAGCTCCCTGAAATTGCCGAATTCGCCGGTCTTGATGTCGACGCATTCACCACCTGTCTTGAAAGCGGTGACATGGCACCACGGGTACAAGAAGACTACGATGAGGTTGTCGCTGCCGGTGGCCGTGGCACTCCACACAACATCATTCTCTACAACGGTGAGCAGTACACACTTGAGGGAGCCCAGTCTATTGAGACGATGCGCCAGATCGTTGATCAGCTCCTTGCTGGTGAAATTGGTGGCGAGTAATTCTTCGCACCATACACAAATAAAAACGCCTGTCTCAAGGACAGGCGTTTTTAGTGCATAGTATCGCGCAGCGCACAGTATTCACACTCCCCTTTTTTGTGGCGATCGCATCGTTCGTCCCAAAATGCGAGCGTGCTAATCTCCTGCGCTACGCGCGTGATGTCATCAATCAACTGTGCCACGTCGTCAGTGCTGATGCGGAAGGATTCTTTCACATACACTTCGCGCGTGCCCACGGTCTTTGGTTGCACAAAATCGATAACACCTTCGCGCATGTGATACACCCCCTCGGCGTCGAGGAGCATTTTGTAAAATACCAATTGACGGAAGTAGTCACCGGCGTCAACAGCTTTTGTTTTGCCGAGCATATGATTCCGTGTCTTTGGCGCGCCGGTTTTGTAGTCGACAACGACTACGCCATCACTGTGTACCTCGAGCTTGTCGAGGTCACCACGGACGCGCAGCTGCGGCACCTCGGTGCTGTTGAGCGTAATGCTCGTGTCAACACGATACTCATTACGGGTATCGGTGTGCCAGGTGCCCGCATACGTCTTGAACCATCCCGCGAGTGCTTCACGGCCGCGGTCGTGGACCTGATCGTACACCGCACCCGAGAGCGATGTGTGCGTCAATGCCGTATCAAATGCTTCAAGTAGTATTGCCTCGTCGGCAGTGGTGTCGCGAAGCGCATCAAAAAACCGCTTCAGTGCGACGTGCACCGCGGTACCTAACACCATGTACTTTGTCGGGATTTTAGGAATGCGGATGAGATTGCTATAAAAATACTGCCATGGGCACGTTAGGTAGTTATTCAGTGCCGTGACCGACAGCCCCTGATCGGCAAACAGCTCACTGATGTATTCGCGATCAGCAACTGATGGTGCGGTGCCCTGTTGCGGGGCGCGCAGTAGCGCGTCAGGGTCAATAGAGGCCTCAAAGCTGCTCATGTCGATGACCTCTTTGTGTGCGCCGTGCATTTCTTCAATAAACTGGCAGGGGAGGCGCTCACGCCCACTCGCGGCAACGCGCCCGTAGCTCAGTGACACGCCAATACGCGCTCGAGTAAGTGCCACATAGAAAAGCCGTCGCTCGTCGGCGTTTTCCTCCTCGTCACCACCGGCAAGTGGTAATGCGAACGTATCACTGCGACGTCGATTTCCCCAGTGCGTATCCCACGCGCCAACGATGTATACGTAGTCAAACTCCAACCCCTTTGATCGATGCGCTGTCATCAAGCGCACCCCGTGCGCTTTAGTGTCGGTGCGATTCTGCTTGGTGATGGAGAGACGATACTCGTCGAGTAAATCGAAATGGTGAATGAGATCGCGCAGACTGTATGTGCGATTTCCCGACGCGAGCTGCTCCGTGTCGCGAGCAAGGCCGCTCACCTTCTCGAGCATTTCAACCGATCGCGTCGCATTCAGCGCAAACGTGAGAAAGCCCGATGCTTCAAGCACACGGTTGAATACATCAGGAACGGGATCGTTCTCACCCGCCTGCGCCCACTGTGTGAGGCGGCGTGCAAATACCGCGAGTGCTTTCGGATCGCTGACACCACTTTCGGCCATGCGCTTTTCACTGCGAATGCAGTCGTGAAGTGGTATGCGTTCGCGGGCGCTCATCTTAATAACCTTGTATACGTCGAGTGGGTCGAGGTTAAGAAAGCGGGCGTGCAGTACACGCGCGAGCAGCTCATCATTCCCGTAGTCAGCTACGGCGCGCAGGAGCATCACGAATTGGGCAATAGCAGGATCATCGAGCACGTTACGATCAGACTCAACCGTATGTGGAATACGTAGGCGCTCGAGGGCGCGCACGACGGCAGCCGCATCACCGTTCGTGCGGTAGAGCACGGCAATTTCATCAGCGGCAACGCCGTCGGTAATACGCTCTGCAATATCCTGCGCAACCCAGTGCAGTTCCATCTCGTCGGCGGTAAAACTGCGCACCTGTACCTGAGCGTGGGTAATCGCAGCGTGTGAAGTAAGTGGCACCCGTGCAACCTCCTCCGGTGTATCGGTGGTGATTACGCCGTGCGCCGCATCAAGGATGGGTTGCCCTGAGCGATACGACCGCGTCAACTCAACGACCTTTGCCGACGGGTACTTTCCTTTAAAGTACAGAAAGTTATCCAGCGACGCGCCCTGAAACCGAAAAATAGCCTGCTTCTCGTCACCGACAATAAAAAGGTTCGGGTCGTCGTGGTAGTCGACGAGCAACTCAAGCAACCGGTTTTGTGCCGTGTTCGCATCTTGATGCTCGTCGGCGAGAATGTAGTGGTACTCTTCCTGCAGACGATGCAGTACATCCGCATCTTCCTCAAGACGCTGCACCACTACACCAATCATGTCTTCGTAGTCGTAAAGTTTTCGCTCACGCAATGCCGCCTCATACTGCTCGTAGATATCGGCCAATTCCTTGTTGCGTTCGATAAACTTGAGCGTGCGCTGGTGCTCTGTTTTCATTTTTCCCTTATGCGCACCTTTCTCGTGATACAGATCGTCACGCGCCGTAAATGCAGCTTCCTCGTCGCGTATGCGCTGCTGAAAGGTGTCGGGGTGCACGTACTCGCGTTTCAACGTGCTCATAGCGCCGATGATGTCTTTGACGTATGCAAAGTTGTCGTAGAACGGGCGTAAGTGTGCCAGTGTGTCTCGCTCGGCAATAATGTCGCGCACGAGGAGCACCTTATCGATATCGGTAATCGCGTCTGAGCTAATCAGACGGGGGAAATCATCAGGGAATCGCTGGATCATCGCGTTGCAAAATCCGTGGAATGTATAGATGCCGACGCGATAGGCATCAGCACCAATGAGCGTTACCAGTCGTCGTCGCATCGCCGACACACCGGCTTCAGTAAAAGTAAGTGCAAGAAGTGCGGATGGCTCAGCGTCGATCTCTTTGAGGATATTCGCAATACGCACCGTTAAAATCTGCGTCTTGCCGGTTCCGGGACCGGCAATGACCATAACGGGGCCCTCGATATGCGTCACGGCAGCGCGCTGCTCGGCATTCAGCCGTGCGAGCGCTTCATTAAATTGTGGGGTCAGTCGTGCGCGGGACATTGGGCGCATTGTAGCATGTGGTGCTCTGTGCTACCTTTTCTCGAGAAAGGAGGACGGCCAATGGATGCTCAGCATGTAGTAATCGCCTTCGACCAAACAAGCTCACTGGTAGGGACACACCAAGGACGACTCTTTGGTGGTGAACTCATCTATCGTGTGCCGCCGAATGTAGTCCTTGAAACGGGCTCACGAGCAAGTATGCGGGACGCTTTGGCCCACACGCGAGCCATGCACCGTGTGGCACAAACACACCTAGAGCGTGGGAAAACGGAGAAAGGAATGCGGTGGCTTTGCTTTGCGCAGGGCGTGCTATGGGCAACGGGCGGCTGCACGATTGATGACCTTAAGGAATTCAACAGGTGACGTACCGTTCGAAAACAGTAAAGGCCGCTGCATAATGCAGCGGCCTTTCGGTTTTACCCAGTATACGATATGATACTGGCCATGTCATTTGATCCACTCTTTATTGCATTTGCGCTCACCGCACTTGCCGGTCTCTCAACCGGTATCGGCAGCCTCATCGCCTTTCTCGCGAAACCGACAAACAAAGCATTTTTCTCATTCATCCTCGGGGTGTCTGCAGGTGTGATGCTCTACGTATCGTTTATTGAAATTTTTCCGAAAGCGCGCGACGCACTCATGACCACTACAAGTGAACCGATCGCCTATACCCTCACCACGATCGCCTTTTTCGTTGGTATCGCACTCGTTGCAATGCTCGACCGCCTTCTCGACCGCGACCACGGCAATGCGCATGAAATTCACGACCCAACTGAAATGGATGACGAGGAGTTGCAAGAACGCCATAAATTACTCCGCATGGGTCTGTTTACGGCACTGGCGATTACGATTCACAATTTCCCTGAAGGACTGGCGACGTTTCTCTCGGCACTCAGCGATCCGGCACTGGGTAGCGCGATTGCCGTTGCCATCGCGATTCATAACATCCCTGAGGGCATCGCCGTAGCAATTCCGATTTACCATGCGACGGGGAGTCGCCTCAAAGCATTCTGGTACTCATTTGCCTCCGGACTGTCAGAGCCACTCGGCGCGCTGCTTGGCTACTTTGTGCTGCTGCACGTATTTAACGATATGGTATTTGGTCTGGTATTTGCTGCTGTCGGCGGCGTCATGGTGTTCATCTCACTCGATCAGCTACTGCCCGCGGCACAAGCCTACCGACGCCACCATATCGCCACCTATGGGCTTATCGTGGGCATGGCCATTATGGCGCTGAGTTTAGTGCTATTCATCTGATGCAGCTGCGGCGCACACGGCGTCGGCAACAGCATCAGCTACACCGTCGAGAAATGGATTCGGAATAATACACTCCGCTGTTGGCGTCGGCACCAGCGCAGCCAGTACATGCGCTGCGCGTAGCTTCATATCATCAGTAATTTGTTTAACACCCGCCGCAAATGCGCCCTTAAAGATCCCTGGAAATGCGAGGACGTTGTTTACCTGATTCGGATAATCGGACCGCCCCGTTGCGACAACGGCGGCACCCGCAGCGTGCGCATCTTCAGGTGTAATTTCCGGCGTCGGGTTTGCGAGCGCAAAAATAATCGGATTCTTTTGCATCGTGACAACCATTTCGGACGTGAGAATATTAGCGGCTGAAACACCGATAAACACATCCGCATTTACCACAACGTCCTTGAGGTCACCACATATTTCACTAATCGCACAGCACTCGAGCATGCGCTGTTGTGCGTGATTGAGGTCATCTCGGCACTCCGAGACAATACCACCACGATCAACGAGCGACACACGCGGAAATCCTGCCTTGTTCAGGAGGCTCACAATAGCAATGCCGGCAGCACCTGAACCGGCAACAACAATTTTTGTGGTTTCCTTCTCCCGCTTCGTAACCGTGAGCGCATTGAGTAGTGCCGCAAGTACCACAATCGCCGTGCCGTGCTGATCGTCATGAAATACGGGAATCGGCAGGATGCGCTTGAGCCGCTCTTCAATTTCAAAACAGCGCGGCGCAGCAATGTCTTCGAGGTTAATGCCGCCAAACGTCGGTGTAATGCGTACAATGGTTTCAACGATTTCGTCAACGTCTTGCGTATTAAGAGCAATAGGAAATGCATCAATATCGGCAAAACGCTTAAAGAGTGCCGCCTTTCCCTCCATGACAGGCAGTGCGGCAACAGGCCCGATATTGCCCAGCCCGAGTACGGCGGAGCCGTCGGTAACTACCGCCACCGTACGCTTTGCCGTGACAAACTCAGCAGCGCGCTCAGGATGTGCTGCAAGCTCTTGTGACACTGATGCAATGCCCGGAGTGTAGGCAATGGAGAGCTCATCGGTAGTGGTCAGCGGAAAGGTACTCTCAACACTGAGCTTGCCCTTCTTTGCTGCATGCTGTTTCAGTGACTCTGCGCCGTAATCCATAATTCGCGCAGTATAGCACACACCGCTGCAGCGCTCTGTGCACAGCACCCCTTGCACCCGTGTGGTGACGGGTGTATATTTGCGCCGTTTATGATTGATATTCATAGCACACGCGTAAATGCGGACGCCATCATGCGTCCATCTATTCTTATCCCTAATACAGAGACGCTTTTCTCAACGCTCAAAAAAATGATCGAAGAGAAGCGCAATTCGCTCACGGTTGTCGATGACAGTGGTGCGCTGGTTGGTATGGTCACGGCACTTGATATCATCAAAGCCGTACTCCCCGACTACCTCGAGGAAAGTGAAGTGGCCGCGCGATTCGCAAACCTCTCACTCCTTAAAAAAGACGCTGAGCGCGTTAAAGATACGCCCGTCACTGAATTCATGGACACCGACGTGCCCTCAATGCAGGCGGACGGCAACATTATTGAAGCGGCAGTCATTGCCGCGCAATCAGGTCGCGGACGCATTGTGGTTGTCGATGATGCGCGAAAGCCGCTTGGCATTCTGACGCGCACCGAACTGAAGCAGGTTATCGGTATGACGCTCGGACTCTGCGGCGACTGCTTCACTGACTTAGACGATAAATAACTCACGGGTAACGTAACTGGTGCGCTCTCATATACGGGGCGCACCGTCTTTCATTTGTATGTCACTTGCAGCAATAATCAGTAGTCTCATCTTCGGTGTCACGTTCGCACTCATCCTCACCGAGCGCGTCCATCGCACCGTTGTCGCCATGGCCGGTGCCGTCTTGATGGTGGTTGCCGGCATCGCATTTGATTTCTACCACCCCGAAGATGCTTTGATGGCCGTTGACTTCAACACACTCGGCCTCTTATTCGGTATGATGGTGCTCGTTGTGGTGCTCGAACGCACGGGTGTGTTCCAGTACCTCGGTATTCTCACCGCAAAGAAAACAGGCGGGAAACCATGGCTCTTGATGCTGGCGCTAGGTTCGTTGACGGCGTTCCTGTCGATGATTCTCGATAACGTCACCACGATCATTCTGATTGTACCAATCACTATTATTATCGCGCGTATGCTCGGCATTAGTGCGACGCCAATTTTGCTCGTCGAGGCGATGCTCTCGAACGTCGGTGGTACCGCCACACTGGTTGGTGATCCGCCAAACATCATGATCGGCTCGGCGGCTGACTTTACCTTTAACACCTTCCTCTTGCACTCGTTGCCGGTGACTATTGTTGTTGGCGCCATTACCTTCCTTGTGTTCCGCTTTCTCTTCAAAAAGGAAATTGCGCAGGAACCACAGCACATTGACGAGCTGATGCAGATGAATGAGCGCGAGGCGATCACCGATCCGCACACGCTCAAGAAAGCGCTTATCGTACTCGGCGGTGTTGTTGTACTCTTCTTTTTGCACGGCATGCTCCACTTGGAGGCATCACTCATTGCACTCATGGGTGCATCAGTCATTTTGCTTCTCGTAACGGCAACTGAAGACCCGCAGCCGATTATTCAAAGAACTGAGCTCTCCGTGCTGCTCTTCTTCGCCTCATTGTTTATCACCGTTGGTGGTCTCGAACACGCCGGTGTCCTTGAACAGCTGGCGCATCTCATCACGGCAAGTGCCGAGAGTAACTTGCTACTCACCGCCATCATTATTTTGTGGGTATCGGCTATTGCGTCAGCTATCGTCGACAACATCCCACTGACCGTGGCAATGATTCCGATCGTGCTCTACCTTGAAAGCTCTGGCATACCGGTTGACCTGCTCTGGTGGGCACTGGTCTTTGGTGTTGGCTTTGGTGGTAATGGATCACCAATTGGCTCAACCGCCGGTATTATCGTTGTTTCAAAAGCAGAACAAACTGATGAACCAATCTCCTTCATCAAGTGGCTCAAGTCGGGTGCAGTCGTGACCGCCGTCGGCCTGTCGATAGCCACCGTCGCGCTCATTATCTTCCACACGACCGGCTTCGTATCCTAACGACTTAATCCAAACACAATACAAAAACCACGCCAGAGTGGCAGGGTTTTTGTATTCTAGTAGTTTTTGAGTTGCTCAGCGCGTTCGTGGAAACGAATTTTCTCAAGTGCTTTTGCTTCAATCTGGCGAATACGCTCACGCGTCACACCAAACATGCGCCCCACTTCCTCAAGTGTGTAGCAAATGCCCTCCTCATTGAGACCGTTACGCATCTCGAGAATCTTACGCTCTTTATCGGAAAGCTCGTCGAGTACCGCCATAATATGCTCAGAGAGAATGCGGCGACTCGCCGCCTGATCAGGTGACTCAATTTTATCGTCAGCAATGAAGTTTCCGAGTGTCGACTTGTCTTCTCCTTCGTCACCCACAGGTGACTCCAGTGACACCGTCGCTTGGCTAATCTTTTGAATGTGATGCACCTTATCAACGTCGAGCCCCATCTCAACGGCAATTTCTTCGGGCATCGGGTCGCGGCCGAGGTGCTGTGAAAGCTCGCGCACGCGCTGCTTATACTTGGCAATGGTTTCCACCATATGCACGGGGATACGAATGGTGCGCGACTGATCAGCAAGTGCGCGGGTGATTGCCTGACGAATCCACCAGGTCGCATACGTTGAAAACTTGTAGCCCTTTGTGTAATCAAATTTATCAACTGCCTTAAAGAGGCCGATGTTACCTTCTTGAATCAGATCAAGCAGCGTGAGGTCGCTCGAGCGGCCAACGTACTTTTTGGCGATAGATACCACCAAGCGCAAGTTTGAACGCGCCAAGATACCACGCGCTTCGTCATCACCCGCTTCAATGCGTTTTGCCAGCTCTTTCTCCTGTTCGGCATTCAAAAGCGGGTACTGCCCGATTTCGCGCAAATACATTTGCACTGAATCGCGGGCGCCCTCGCTTCCGGAACCAAACTTGCGATTGTCCAGCAACTCGGCAGTGTTGTCCTCGAGCATACCGCCGCCTTCAATCACATCAATGCCAGCAGCGGCAAACCGCTCGTACATTTCCTCGAGAAAATCAATATCTTGCTCAATAGTCGGCACCTCCTTGAGTATTTCGTCGTACGTCACGTAGCCACGCTCATGCCCCTGCTTCATCAGCAACTTTGCGTGCTTTTCGCGGCTATCTGGCGTACTCTTCGTGCTTTTCGCCGCTTTCGCTGCTGTCCTACGTACCGGCGTTTTGCGGCCTGTAGCCTTTTTCGCCGCAGTGCGTGTGCTGCGTGATGTGGTCTTCTTTTTTACTGCGCGCTTTTTTGGTGTTGCCGCTTTTTTGGCAGCAGCGCCTTTCGTGCGAGCAGCTTTTTTCGCCGCCTTCTTTTGAGCCATAATTCTTACTACTCTATATTGTTTTTGCTAATTTTCAACACCTGCATCTTGCAAATCACGTAATTGGGTATGTAAATCCTGACAGTCCTTCTGGTACTGCGCGACGCGCGCGGTATCCCCTTCACTCTCTGCCTGTCGCAGTTGCTCAATCGCCTGCTGCAGTGCTGCCGTGAGCAGCTCTTTCTTGAGACGAATGAGGAGCTCTTCTGTTGCATGCTGCACGCTCTCAGCATCACCAAACAGTGCTTCGAAGCGAAACGCAGCGTGCGTGTCGTCTTTGAGCTTCTCCTGTAGCGCCGACACGCCGACTGGAGTGAGGAGTTCCTCGAGCTGCGCTTCCACGTTCGCAACGTCAACCGCGGGTTTCGGTAATTGTTTCTGCCACTTGAGGAGCTGTATAAGTGTTTCCTGTGCATCAGGCGCAGTTGTTCGCTTGTGTGCGCTATCAGCGGCAGATGTAACAAACGAATCTTCGTTCCGCGCAACATCGGCAAGTGCAGTCCGTACCACTTCTTCACTTACCTTCAAGCGCGCTGCGACGAGTTGTATGAAGTGCGTTTTATCTATTTCACTCGTAATGTCGGCAAGAAACGGCAGCACGTGCTTTTCGACAGCTCGCTTGAATGCACGTTCGTCGGCTGCGCGGCGACGGTACCGTGCAAGTAGAAACTCAATAACGTGCCCCGCATTTTTAATGACGTCGCGCCATACGTCAGCGTCGCCCGCGGCAAGAATGTCGGCGGGGTCGCTTCCTTCGGGGAGTTCGGCAATCTTCACGTCAAAACCGGCACGGAGCGCTGCGCGCGCACTCTTCCCTGCACTGGCGACACCCGCGTCATCAGCGTCAAGCGCGATGACGAGATTGTGCGACATGCGACTCAACAGCGTAATGTGCTCGGGTGTGAGTGCCGTGCCGGAAAGTGCCACTGTATTTGTGTACCCTGCCTGATGCGTGGCAAGCAGATCCATCTGCCCTTCAACCAAAATAGCAAAGTCGAGTTTTCGGATGCTCTGCCGTGCGCGATCGTAGCCGTACAACAAACGCGATTTGTGATAGAGCGGTGTCTCCGGCGAGTTAATGTACTTAGCGACCTCGCCCTCCCCTTTTGTGCTTTTTTGCTGTTCAGACGAGAAAATTCGCCCCGAAAACGCAACGACGCGTCCGGCGCTGTCGGCAATCGGGAACATGATGCGCGAGCGAAATCGATCGTAGTATCGATTGGCACGCTCGCCACGCTTACTGAGTCCGGCCGCTTCAATACGCGCGTCGCTAAAGCCCTGCGCCCTGAGATGTGTGAGTAGTGCATCCCATGCGTCGGGTGCAAATCCGATACGAAACGCCGTGCGCGTTTTCTGCGTAACCCCGCGCTCGTCCATGTACTTCTGTGCCGCTGTGTGGTCGGCAAACTGCTTCTCAAAGAACACTGTCGCTGCTTCCATGAGCGCGTACAGCTCGTCCTTCTCGTCGCGATCCTCGCGCGGTTCGTAGGTGATCTCCACACCCGCCTTGTCGGCAAGAAGCTTGAGTGCACCTTTGAAATCGAGCCCTTCGATTTCCTGAATGAAGGTGAACATATCGCCACCGACACCGCACCCGAAGCAGTGGTACGTCTGCCGCGCCGGTGAAATCATGAATGACGGCGTACGCTCATTGTGAAAGGGACAGCGCGCCTTCATGTTTGCGCCGGCAGGTGTCAGTTTTACGTACTGCGCAACAACATCCTCAATAGACAGACGTCCTTTGATTTGGTCAACAGTACTCATACGCGTATTGGTGCGCGGGCTGGTCTGCCCGTGACTCACAGTATAGCGCACCGCGCGCTCTACTCGTCGTCTGCTGCTGCCATCGCCTCGCGATCGAGACGATCGAGTTCGTTCTTGAGTTCGTGTACTGCTGCATACTTTTCGCTGCCCTCAAAGCCACTACCGGCCGGAATGAGGCGTCCAACGATAACGTTTTCTTTCAGTCCTTCGAGTTTATCAACCGCACCACGTACCGCTGCTTCAGAGAGCTTGCGGGTCGTGTTCTGGAATGATGACGCTGACAGGAAGCTGTCACGTGTCAGTGCAGTTTCGGTAATACCACTGACGAGCTGTTCACCAACGGCAGCAGTGCCACCTTCGCCCTTTACGCGCTCGTTTTCGCGCTCGAGTTCAACATCTTCAACCACCTGACCGGCAGTGAATTTCGTATCACCCGCTGTCTTAATTTTGCGACGTGAGAACATCTGTTTGATGACGACTTCGAGGTGCTTGCGCGATACCGTAATACCCTGCAGCTCGTAAATCTTATTGATTTCAGAAATGATGTACTCCTGCGTCGCCTCCTTGCCACCGTAGCGGAAGAGATCCTCAAGGTCGGCAGAACCATCAGTCATGAATTGTCCCTTGGTGACTGCCTCGCCCTTCTTCACGAGAATTTGGCGAATGGCCGGCACGCGGTACTCGATATCACGCTTACGCGCGTTCTTGCTGCTACCCTCAGGGAGCAGTGTGATGATTGTGTCGTCACCGTCTTTGATCAGGTCTGACACCACACCATCAATGTGTGCAATGGCAGTCGGGTTCTTTGGTGAACGGCGGTCGAACACTTCTTCAACACGCGGCAAACCTTGGGTAATGTCACCACCAACTGAGGCGGCACCACCGGCGTGCTTCGTGTTCATGGTCAGCTGTGTTGATGGCTCACCCAGTGACTGCGCAGCAACGGTACCAACGGCTTCACCGATGCGTACCAGTTCATTTGTGGTCATGTCGAAACCGTAACACTTCTGGCAGACGCCACGCTGTGTCTTACAGGTCATTGGCGAGCGCACCACTGCTTCCTGAATGTCAGATGCCTGAATGGCGATTGCCTCGAGTGTGGTCACCAAGTGTCCCTTCTTGAAGGTATCGTCTCCAACCTTCAGCTCTTCAGCGAGCACGCGACCTTTGAGTGAGTGATCGAACGGAATTTCCATGCCAAGTGCGTTCACACGGTAAATGGTAATACCGTCACGCGTACCACAGTCGTCTTCGGTCACCACAATGTCCTGTGCCACGTCGAACAGACGACGGGTCAGGTATCCCGCCTGTGCGGTCTTGAGTGCCGTGTCGGCCAGACCCTTACGCGAACCGTGTGTGGTAATGAAGTACTCAATTGGCGTCATACCCTCTTTGTATGAGGCAATAACGGGAGTCTCAATAATGTCACCGTTCGGGTTCTGGATGAGTCCCTTCATACCCGTCATGTGGGTGAGCTGTCCGACAGAACCACGCGCACCTGAGGTAATCATGTCGTGCACTGATCCGTTTGGATCAACAGCCTCCATAACCGATTCCTCAATTGCCGTTTTCGCCTTGTGCCAGATTTCAATGGTCATACGGCGACGCTCTGCGTCAGAGAGGAGTCCTTCATTGTACTGCTCGCGCAGTTCGAGGACGGCCTTCGTACTCTCTTCGATAATGTCGTCTTTCTTCACCGGTGTTGCCAAGTCTGAGAGTCCCCACGTAATACCGGCGTGTGTTGCGTACTTGAAGCCGAAGTCTTTGATCTTGTCGAGGATGCTTGGCATGCCTTCGAGTCCGTACTGTGCGATGAGATCATCCACGATGGCGCTCATCTTGCGACGGTCAATGGTCTCGTTAATGTACGGGAAGTCGGTCGGCAGCACTGAGTTAAAGAGCAGACGGCCAACGGTTGTCTCGAAGAGTTTGCCCTCAAACTGTGCGTACTTTGGTGAATCACTTGGGAGCACCTGAATTTTTGCGCGGAAGTCAACGATGTCGTAGTCGTACGCACCGATAGCGCGGTTGGTGCTCTCGAAGGTGCGGCCCTCGCCTTTGGCGCCCGCTACCTCTTTGGTCATCCAGTAGATACCGAGAATCATGTCCTGACGCGCGTTGGTCGTCACGTCACCGGATCCGGGCTTGAGAATATTTTTGTGTGCCGACATGATTTCGCGTGCCTCAAGCTGTGCTTCCGCTGACAGCGGTACGTGCACGGCCATCTGGTCACCGTCGAAGTCGGCGTTGAATGCTTCACAGACGAGCGGATGCAGCTGAATTGCCGAACCTTCGATGAGCACCGGACGAAATGCCTGCATACTCTGACGGTGCAGTGTTGGTGCGCGGTTGAGCAATACGAATTTGTCTTTAATCACCTCTTCGAGGATCGCCCACACTTCCGGAATACCCTCTTCAATGAGGCGACCGGCGCCGCGAATGTTGTAGGCAATTTCTCGCTCGAGCAGTCCCGCAATCACAAACGGACGGAACAGCTCAAGTGCCATCATCTTTGGCAGACCACACTGGTCGAGTGCGAGTGTCGGACCGATCACAATCACCGAGCGACCTGAGTAGTCGACACGCTTACCGAGCAAGTTCTGACGGAAGTACCCCTGCTTACCCTTCAGGTAATCAGCGAGTGACTTCAGCGGACGGGTGCGTTGCCCACCGACCGAGTAGGCCGTGTTGCCGCGACGTACTGAGTTATCGAGCAGCGCGTCAACCGCTTCCTGCAAGATGCGCTTTTCGTTACGCAAAATAACGTCGGGTGCGTAAATGTCTTTCAGTTTTTTGAGTCGATTGTTTCGGTTGATGACACGACGGTAGAGGTCGTTGATGTCGGAGCTGGCGTGGCGACCACCTTCCAGTGCCACCATCGGACGCAGCGCCGGCGGAATAACAGGGAGTCGCGTCATAAACATCCACTCAGGGCGGATGTTGGCCTCAATCATGTTGCTGACGAGTGCAATGCGCTTCTGCAGTTTCGCGCGATCAGCAGCACCTGCTTTTTCGTACTGGGTAAGCAGCTCGTCTTTGAACGTTTTAAGGTCGACATTTTTGAAGATGTCGTACAGTGCTTCCGCACCAATGCGTGCCTCAAAACATGCTGAGTACTTGAGGGCAAACTTGTGGTAGTCGGCCTCGTCGAGCACGATACCTTCCTTAATACTCTCAATTTCCTTCTTGGCAGCACTTGCCATGTCTTTGAGTTTCTTTTTGGCGTTTTCGTCTTTGAGGTCTTTCGCCTTTGCTTTAAATTCGTTTTCCAGATCCTTCAGCAAGCGTGCCTTCTCTTCGTCGATCACCTTCGTAATGATGTAGCCGGCAAAGTAGACCACCTTTTCAACGTCAGACGCTGAAATGCCGAGCATCAGTGCGATGCGTGACGGAATGCCGCGCAGGAACCAGATATGGGCAACAGGTGTCGCCAATTCAATGTGCCCCATGCGCTCACGACGCACGACGCTGCGGGTGACTTCAACACCACACTTTTCACACACAATGCCCTTAAAGCGAATGCCGCGGTACTTCCCACAGTAACATTCGAAGTCTTTTTCCGGACCGAAAATCTTTTCGTCGAACAAACCGTTCTTCTCCGGTCGCTGCGTGCGGTAGTTAATGGTCTCGGGCTTGGTTACTTCGCCGCGTGACCATTCTTCGATGCGCTCCGGACTGGCGAGCTTAAGCGTCACCTGATCGAAGTCGTTGATGAGTGTTTCTTTGTTTGTCTTCATAGGCGCTACTTAGTCTCGCTATCTTTTTCTAAATTGATGTCCAGTGCCAAACCACGCAGGTGACGAATCAACACGTTGAAGGTCGCCGGCACGTTTGGCTGGCGGATACGCTCGCCCTTCACAATGGCGTCAAAGGCTGCTGAACGTCCCAGAATGTCGTCAGATTTGATGGTGAGCACTTCCCGCAGTGCGTACGCCGCACCGTAGCCGAGGAATGCCCACACTTCCATCTCTCCGATTCGCTGACCACCGTTCTGGGCCTTACCACCGAGTGGCTGCTGCGTCGTGATTGAGTATGGTCCAACCGAGCGCATGTGGATTTTGTCTTCCACCATGTGGTGCAGCTTCAAGATGTACATATTGCCGACCGCAATGTCCTGATCGAATGCTTCGCCCGTGCGACCGTCTTTGAGTGTCATTTTTCCGCTCTCAGGGAATCCCGCCGCCTTGAGTTCGGCAACGATTTCGTCTTCTGTGGTGCCTGAGAATGGCGGCACGATAGCCTGATAGCCGAGCTCACCGGCAGCGAGCCCGAGGTGCATTTCAAGAATCTGTCCCAAGTTCATACGACTTGGCACGCCCAGCGGTGTCAGAATGATGTCAATTGGCTCACCGTCTTTCGTGTACGGCATGTCTTCCTCAGGAAGGACACGAGAGATCACACCCTTGTTACCGTGACGACCGGCGAGCTTGTCACCGACTGACACGTTACGGAGCTGTGCAACTTCAATGTGAATACGCTTGATGATGCCGCTCTCGAGCTGGTCGCCATTTTCGCGTGAGAATACACGCACGCCAACAATGCGGCCGCGCTTCCCTGCTTCCATGCGCAGTGACGTGTCTTTCACGTCTTTTGCCTTTTCACCGAAGATAGAACGTAGCAGGCGCTCTTCCGGTGTCAGCTGTGTCTCACCCTTTGGGGTGACTTTACCAACCAGAATATCACCGGGGCGTACCTCCGCACCGATGCGTACCACGCCCTCTTCGTCGAGGTTGCGAAGCTTCATCTCGCTTACGTTTGGAATGTCGTGTGTGGTCACTTCAGGGCCGAGCTTGGTGTCGCGTACGTACGCAACGAACTCTTCTACGTGAATCGTCGTGAATTTACTCTGCTTCACCAGACGCTCTGAGATGACAATCGCGTCCTCGTAGTTTGCGCCGGCCCATGACATAAATGCGACACGCACGTTTTGCCCGATGGCAATTTGTCCGTCAACACTCGATGAGTTGTCGGCCAAGACGTCGCCGCGCTTGACCTTGTCGCCGACCGCCACCGACACACGCTGGTGCAGTACCGACATGTTGTTGGTGCGCGAGAAGTTTACGAGTGAGTACTCATGCTCTTTACCTTTGGTGTCTTTCAGGACAATCTTGCGTGAATCTGCGTAGGTGATGGTACCCGCTTCGTCGGCAATAATGAGGCGCCCTGAGTCGCGCGCAGCATTCTCTTCAATACCGGTGGCGACGAACGGCACCTCGGGCACCACGCATGGTGTTGCCTGCTTCTGCATGTTCGAACCCATGAGCGCACGGTTTGCGTCGTCGTGCTCAAGGAATGGAATCATGGTTGTTGCCACCGAGAAAGCTTGGTTCGTTGCCACTTCAATGAAGGCAACGTCATTTGGTGAGACGAATTCCGGCTCACCGTGGCGGCGCGCTTCAACAAGGTCGGCAAGAATCTTACCGCTCTTGTCGCGCTTTGTTGCTGCGTGCACGATAAGGTGCTCTTCTTCTTCAAGTGCGTTGAGGTAGACAATTTCGTCTGTCACCTTGCCGTTTTTGACCCGCGCGTATGGTGTTTCGATAATACCAAAGTCGTTGAGGCGCGCGTGGACGGCCAAGCGAAGAATCAGACCGATGTTCTGACCTTCCGGTGTCTGAATTGGGCAGAGGCGTCCGTAGTGACTGGTGTGCACGTCGCGAACGTCAAAGCCCGCACGCTCACGTGTGAGTCCTCCGGGACCGAGTGCCGAGAGTGTACGCAAGTGCTCCAGCTCACCGAGGATGTTGTTCTGATCCATAAACTGCGACAATTGGTTCGTTGAGAAGAACTCCATAATCGCCGCTTGGAACGGACGTGGGTTGATGAACTGAATCGGCAAACTCGTCTCAACATCAACGGTAGACATGCGGTCTTGGATGTTGCGCTTCATGCGGCTCATACCAATGCGTACTTGGTGCTGCATCATTTCACCAACGTAGCGCACGCGACGAAAGCCAAGGTGGTCGATGTCGTCCTCTTGTGCGTGTGGTGTGTTGTTGAGCTCAATAATGTTGCTGACGATGCGTACTATGTCGTCCTGTGAGAGAATCTGGTCGCCGAGTGCTTTCTCCTTTGTTTCAAGGCCGAAGCGGTGGTTGAACTGGTAGCGACCAACGCGTGACAGGTCGTAGCGATCTTCGCTGAAGATGCTGTTGACAAACTCGCGAGCATTTTCCGGTGTCGCCAAGTCGCCGTCGCGAAGGCGCTTGTAGATTTCGATGTAAGCGTCGTCGAGTGTTTCGGTTGCATCGTGGTCGAGTGATGCCTTCAGAACATCCTCAGCGCCTTTCACGCCCTTAAATGCTTTCTGCATTTTCTCAGGTGTTTCGAGTCCGAAGACTTTGAGCAAAATGGTAACGGAGAATTTGCGCTTGCGGTCAATCTTGACGTAAATGGCACCATCCGGTTCGCTTTCGATCTCCACCCATGCGCCACGTGCGGGGATAATTTTCGCACCGAAGTACTCGGCACCCTTAAGCAGATTCTTCAGGAAGAATACGCCGTAGGAACGCGCAAGCTGCGGCACGATCACACGCTCAACACCGTTGATGATGAACGTACCGTGATCGGTCATGTACGGGAAGTCGGCCATGAAGATTTCTTGGCTCTTGGTTTCTCCTGTTGTCTTATTCACCAGCTTCGCATCAATGCGCAGCGGGATTTTGTAGGTAAGTCGCTTGAGTTTTGCGTAGTGCTCGTCGTACTCAGGCTTGCCGAAACTGAACTTGGAAATGCTCAGGTCGAACTTTTTGCCGGAGTAGTCGGCAATCGGCGAGAACTCGTCGAAGACAGATTTGACTCCTTCTTCGATGAGCCACTCGTACGAATCGAGTTGTTCACGCACAAGGTTTGGCGTCTCGGTCATGTTTTCGGTAAACTGACCGAAGTACTTCTTAGGAAGCGTGGTTTTGCTCATAACACACAGCACAAGAATCGCTCCACCGAGCGTTCTCGTTTTCTAATTACACACACCTAGTAAAAGAGTTACGCGGCACATTGGTTAGCCGCACAACACACTTGTATTAAAACTCTTTTTATTGCACCCGTGACACAATCGTCAAAAAGATGGCGGTATTCTAGCCTATAGGCGCAAGGGTGTCAAACGTCTCCCGAGATTAAATCTGCCAAGGCAGTTTTATTCTTCACTCGCGGCACTAGTGATACCTCTCAACCTCCCGCTTGTTTTTGCGAAGATCATTCCCATGGTCCAATGCAAAAGTTCTTTGTTATTGTGCTCGTGCTCCCTTTTCATCTCTCGATAGTCTTTTCCAAAAGGTCGTCCAATTTTATCTATGTCAGATTCGGTTACTTTGTAATCTAGACTGTGAGCACACCTGTTGCGCACTACATTTAAATTTCTGACCGAATCAACAAAAGCTCGGGGGAGAATATCTAGAGCCTCTACCACTTGGAGTTTAGTGGAGAATGTGATTCTGCTATCAGTTATCAAATCACCACGCGCTAAACTTTCAAGCAAAAAGTGGTCAAGATAGTACTCCGCCAAAAGATGTGAACGTAGAATTATTGTGGTTTCGTCTAAGTCAGTACCTGCTGCCCTAAGAAACTTCTCATAGTCTGAATCTTTTCCTTCTGTCATACGACTACATTATCACACATTGTACTCACCTAAATTGCCTTTTGATTTTCGCAAAAGTATTTGTAGGGCCAAGCTAAACACCACCAATGCCGGCGGGTTCCCCAACCCCGCCGGTTTTCCGTTGCAACAAGGACCGACCTTGTTTGCGTGAGGGCGGTCCTCGTGCGGGATCTGGTGCATGGGGTGGTAAGAGCGTCAGTTCCTATAGAAGGAGAGCTATAACTTATTGCGTAGTACTGTTGGGTAGCGGGCTACTTTTTCTTTTTTGCTTTCCACTCTTCTATTTTTTTGTGATGTCCGGAGACGAGCACCTTTGGCACACGGTACTTCTTTTTCTTCCATTCAAATACCTCGGGGCGCGTGTACACTTCTGGGCTAGCAACACGTGAGTCTTCAAGTGACTCGGCGTTACCAAGCACTCCTTCAACATTACGCGCAACCGCATCGGCAACAAGTGCCGCCGGCAACTCCCCACCAGTGAGCACATACGGACCAATTGAAAGTGGCTTCGCCTTTAAAATCTTAACAGCACGAGCATCAATGCCTTCGTAGTGCCCGCAGAGAAAGACAACGTGCTTTGCTTTTTTTGCAATGCGCACTGCGTCTTTTTGTTCAAACTGCTTGGCGCTTGGCGAGAAAAAGATCACCTCCACATCCTTTTTACGGCCAATTGCTGCTTCAGCAGCTCGCAAGACGCTCTCGGCTTCCAGCACCATCCCCGGGCCGCCGCCGTACGGTCGGTAATCAACGCGGCGATGTTTGTCAGTCGTGTAGTCACGTGGATTGTAGAATGACACGCGTATTTTTTTGTCCGCCTGAGCGCGCTTGAGCATGGAGGCGTTGAAATAGCACTCGATTGACTCGGGAAAGAGTGTAATGATATGAAAGTGAATCATGGCGTCTGTACTCTACCGCGCTTCCTCTGTGCGGGCAATGCAAAACACCGCTCGTCCGAGCGGTGTTTTGCTAGCTTTCAGCTGAGAGCCAGAAGCTTTGCGCTTTCTAAAGCCCAAGGTCTTTCATTGCCTCGTCAACTGATTTTGATGCTGCACTGCGCTCTTCGTCGCTCATTTCTTCCTCCTGTGGTTGCTCAGCTGGCTCAGGAGTTGCAGCCTCGGCTGCCATTGGTGCGGCTTCCATAGCTGCAGCGCCGGCAGCTGCTGCTGTTGGCATACCGCCTTCCGGCTCGTTAATTTTGAGATTGACACGTGCGTCGTGCTTCATGCCAACAACGCGCAACAGGGTACGAATGGCCTTAGCAGTGTTACCTGCGCGACCAATAACCTTACCCATATCGTCTTTATTCACATCGAGGGTGAGCAGAACGCCCATCTCATCTACCGTACGGTTAATCTTCACGTCGTTCGGGTTGTCTACCAACGCCTTCACAACGAATTCCAGAAATTCCTGATCTTGTTCCATGAAAACTCTGTCAGTTACTTAGTAACGTCACGCATCAGCGTGACAGCGTGCTCATTATCGCACGCTGGGCTTACGCGCGTCAACGCGTCTTAACCCTCTTTCTTCTCCTCTTCAGCCGCTTCTTCGGCTGGAGCTTCTGCTGGTTCCTCTTCTGTTGCCTTGGGGGTTTCTTCAGCTGCCGGTTGCTCCTCTTCCGTTTGTTCCGCTGCCGGCTCCTCGCTCGTATCGCTGCCCTCTGCTGCAGGTGCGGCCTCGCTTTCTGCGGCTGCAACCTCCTCAGCTTCCTGCTGCTCTTCCTCGCTCACCACCGGCGACTTCTGTGGCAATACGTTAATTGTCTCACCTTTGATGATACCTGCCTTCACGAGCATGTTGTGTACCGTCGGGCTCGGCTGTGCACCATTGTTAATCCAGTAGGTGATGCGCTCTGCATCAAGCTCTTTCTCTTTTGTTTTTGGGTTGTAGAAACCAACACGGTCTGCGTGTTTCTGGCTCTTTGGGCCGTGTGTGTGCTCGGTCACCACAACACGAAATGTTGGGTCGTTGCGTCGTCCGGCTCGTTGTAATCGAATTTTCAACATATGTGCGCGCAACTATAGCAAAATAATATCCAATGTCTATAGTTTCTGCCTTTTCTGCTGCTCCGTCATTCTCGGCGTGATTGACACTGATCGGTTTGTGCGTTCTAATCTACCGGTCAGGTAAAAAATACCGCACCCCTCCAAAATTGAGGCGTGCGGCCGCGCCCTCCTGTTAGAGAGAGCGAACGAACACCTGTTCGCTATTCTAGCACAGACACACACCGCGACTAGTTGTTGATAAGTTGCGCCTACGATTTCTGTGCAAAGGTGCTACAAGATACGTATGAAAACGAAAGATACCAAAACATACACCGGACCAATCACCATCATTCGCAGCGGTTTGGGCTTTTTTCCTATTGCCCATCAGGGCGAAGACATTTTAATTTCGCGTGATAACCTCGGCACCGCATTCCACGGCGATACCGTTGCGGTACAGCTACTTCCACATAAGAATGGGCACCGAGCTGAAGGTATCGTCACGCGCATTATCGAACGAGCGCAACATCAGTTCGTCGGTACTCTTGAGAAGAATCAGCGCACGCGCGACAAGGGCACTGAAGATGTATGGATCGTGAAGCCCGATAACCAGCGAGTCCGCATGCCGTTTGTACTCGAAGAGCCATCGCGCACGCTTGAATCGGGTCACAAAGTGCTTATCGAAATGCGCGAGTGGGCATCGGATGCACATGCGCCACGTGCACGTCTCGTTACGGTTCTTGGCCCTGCCGGTGATCACGAAGTAGAAATGAAAGCCATTCTGCTCGAGCGTGGATTCCAGAGCGGCTTCCCCGCTGCTGTTGAACAAGAAGCGCAGGCACTTCTTGACGAGCGTGCCATTACCGAGTCGGACGTTGCCGCGCGGGAGGATTTCCGCACAGCGCCGACATTCACCATTGACCCCGTTGATGCAAAAGACTTTGACGACGCCCTTTCCGTGCAAACACTTGAGGACGGCACGCTGCAAGTAGGCGTGCACATTGCCGACGCGACCCACTACGTGCAGCCGCACTCAGAACTCGACAAGGAGGCGAAAAAGCGGGCGACCTCGGTGTATCTTGTTGACCGCACCATCCCGATGCTCCCCGAAGTACTTTCAAATGACTTATGTAGTCTGAATCCGAATGAGGAAAAGCGGGCTTTTTCTGTTATTTTCACACTCGCTGACGATGGCACCGTTGTCGATTATCACTTTGCCAAAACGCTGATCTCCTCAGATAAGCGCTTCACCTACCGCACCGCACAAGATGCGATTGATAGCGGTCGTGGCGACTACGCACACGAACTCGGTGCGCTGTGGAAGCTTGCACAAACTCTGCGTGCTAAGCGTTTCGCCGCCGGCGCACTCGACTTTGACAGTGAGGAAATTCAGTTTGAGCTCGACGCGGCAGGACGCCCGATAGACGTGTACGTTAAAGAGCGCCTCGACACCATGAAGCTCATCGAGGAGTTTATGCTACTGGCAAACCGCACCGTCGCGAAACACCTGACCGAACACACCAAGGGGGCGTCGCCACGTGTGTATCGCGTACACGACGCACCTGATCCGGAAAAGATTCAAACACTCAACGTCTTTGTGAAAGCACTCGGGTACGACCAACTCGACAAAGATCCGACACGTATTGAGGCACGTGATATTGCAAAGCTCCTCCGTGCGATTAAGGGATCACCCGAAGAAGCGGTCATTCAAATGGCAACACTGCGTACGATGGCGAAAGCAGTGTACAGCGACAAGAACATCGGACACTTTTCGCTCGGCTTTAGCGACTACACACACTTCACGTCGCCAATTCGCCGCTACCCTGACATGATGGTACACCGCTTGCTCGCCGCACACCTCAACGGCTCATCGTTTTCACCAAAAGAGTTGGCGCTCTACCACGATCAGGCAATTCGCTCGAGCCAGCGTGAAGTTGAAGCCGTCGACGCTGAGCGTGCATCCGTTAAGCTCAAACAAATTGAGTACATGGAAGGACACGTAGGTGAAACGTTCACCGGTACCATTACGGGTGTCGGCAAAAACGGCATTTTTGTTGCTGAGGAAAAGAGCCGCGCTGAAGGCATGGTGCGCCTGAGCGATATGCCCAATGATTGGTACGAGCTCGATGAAAAAAACTACGCGGTCGTCGGCACCAAAACCGGCAAGACATTTCGTATTGGCGACACCGTGCGAATCACGCTCACGAACGTTGATACCGATGCACGGCAACTCGACTGGACGATCGCCGCGTCCTAATCCCCCTATCACGCCACGCACCTTCGGCACGTGCACGAGTCGTGTGCTAGGGTAAAGGTGTAGTACCACAGTGGTGTGGAAGGATTTACATTTCCATCATTTGCAGAGAAATCAAAGACTGCTACCTGATAACGTCGAGAGTGGTACAATGTCCACATGCGAGAAAGACCTGCAACTAAACTCGTCATTGGCAAGGAAAAAGGATCCGTACAAACGGAGGACGGCTATATTATGGACGTGCACAAAGTTGGCGTGCACCGACATGCAAAAGACCCTGTCATTGAACTCTCATCGCTCAAAAATCTTGAGAACGCTCATGACATCGAGTTATATTTGGAAAAAACTTGGCGCAAAAAGCGACTAGATATACCTGATTTTGTCGCACACGCAATAAGTGGGTACTTGAGGATGGTTGCACAAGGGAAACACCTGGATAAGGATTGTTTCAGTTTCGCCTGTATGGTGATGGGCGAACCTTTCTATTCGCAAAATGATTTGAACAAGCACTTTGAAATACTGCCTCTACCAAAACATTTACATCAGGGAGATGTGATTGTAATTATTACGCCCGAGGAGAAATACACGCACTTCCACCACGCTGCCGTCTCCGTTGGGAAAAATCTCTTTATATCCGTATACGGTCGTGCAGGAGAGATCATGGTCTCTTCGCTAGAAGATATGCTTCGTGACTTCAAAGGGAAAGAAGTACGCCTTCTGAAAAAACAAGCGCCTACTACTTAGCCACTTGGACTGCTTCGTCAAATTTTACTGAGAGCAGTTTTGAGATCCCGTCGCTCCCCATGGTGACCCCGTAGAGTTCACCGGCAGCTTCCATGGTTTGGCGGTTGTGCGTAATTAAAATGAGCTGACTGTGCTTCGAGAGAGTCCGCACCATATCGGCGTACTTACGCGAGTTCGCCTCATCGAGCGCTGCATCTGTTTCGTCGAGAATGATAAATGGCGGTGGATTAACCTGTGACATCGCAAAAATCAGTGCAATTGACGTTAGTGCGCGCTCACCACCTGAAAGGACATCAAGTGTGGTGATTTTCTTACGCGGCAACTGCACCTGAATATCAATACCCTCTTTCCCCTCGTCGGCATCATCGTCACCCTCCTCGTCAGTTGCACGCTCTTTCTTGACTATGTGCAGCTTTGCCTTGCCGCCATCAAAGAGCATCGCAAAGAACGTCTGAAATTCGCCATTAATTTTTTCGAGACCATGAGTGAATCGTGTCGCAATCTCACTCTCGAGTTGCGCAATGATATCGAGGAGCTGCTGTCGCGACTGTTCCAGATCGGCAATTTCACGCTCAAGAAAGGCATCACGCTTTTGTGTTTCATCAAACTCTTTCACTGTATCTTCATCAACCACACCTGCCTCATCAAGGCGCACTGTAATACGTTCGATCTCGCGCAAACGCTCACGCTGCTGCGTCCGCGTTGCCGCCTCGTGTGCAGGTGCGCCGGCGAGCGAGCTCTCATCGCACACGCGGCGCGCGTCTTCAAGTACCGCCGCCAACTCATTGCGCTCTTGGGTGAGTTGCGCGTGTTCGCGGTCAAGTGCTTCGAGTTCGCGTTCACGTTCACGTTTTTGTTCACGATACTCATAGAGTTCTTTCTGCGCTTCGCGCTCTTGCGCACGCTCCTGCTCAATCGTCTGCATGAGTGCCGTGTACTCATTCTCGAGCGTCGCACTCTGTTCAGCCACTTTCTGCAATGAGGCTTCAATTGCGTGTCGTTCGTCGCGCAGTTCCTGCGCCAGTGCCTCAGTGTCGTGTGCGGCGCCAGTCGTATCGTCAGCATGTGTCTGCAAAAATGCGTCGATGCGGGTGATAACCGCATTGAGTTCATCGGTATTGCCGGTTTCTGCAACGCGGGTGAGCGTCTGTTTGATGTGATCCAATTCCGTGCGTACTGTACCAAACGCCACATGCGACTCGCCTGACGCCGCGCGCGTATTCTTTTCAACGAGCGCAATCTGTCCTTCAATGCGCCCGCGTGCACGTTCCAGTGACGCAGTTTCCTCCATCAGTTGGTGGCGGCGTGTCTCAATGTCTTTTAGGGGTTTCGTCTGCTCTGCCTGTGTTGCTGTGGTGTGCTGCGTCTGGAGCTGTTTGAGCGCACGCTCAATGGCCGCAAGTGCATCGGTCGGCTGCGTGCGTGCTTCGCGTATGCGCTGCTCCTCAGCATCAAGACGCGCGGCCTCAGTAGCGCAGTACACAGCGTAGTGTTCGGCAAGTTCGTGAGTAAGCTGTTGCGCCCGTTCGCGCTTTTCCATTTGTCGTTGCAAAAAGGCAAGGTGCGGCGCAATCTCCCGTCGCAGCCCCTTGGCGTCTTTGACGTTTTCAATCGTTTTTTCAAGCTTCTTTTCGCTTTCGACCTTTTTGTACTGATACGTTTTAAGGCCGAGTGCGTCTTCGATCATGTCGCGGCGTTCGCGCGGCGAGGCACCGAGAATACGGTCAGCTTCTCCTTGTGAAATAATGTGATGCCCTGAGCCGCCGATATTTGCGCCGGCAAGGAGTGCGGCAACATCTTTCAAGCGAACCTTGCTTCCGTTGATCGTGTACTCATTGGCACCATCACGATACACGCTACGCTCAATCGCCACTTCTTCGAAATCAATATCTAAAAAGCGGTCGGTATTGTTGAACACCACCGTCACCCGCGCACGGTTTGCCCGTGGCGTGCGCTCATTCCCCGACCAGATTAAATCGGGACCGCGCTTGCCGCGCATGGCCTTCATTGACTGCTCACCGAGTACGAAGCGAAATGCTTCTGCAGTATTTGACTTGCCTGAGCCGTTCGGCCCCACAATAGCGGCAATGGGTGACGTAAATTCAAGCGCACCTTTTTTCGCAAATGACTTAAATCCTGACAGCTCTATGCGCTTGAGATGCATGTGCAAAGTATACCAAACCCCCGCTGTGGTCGTAGTAGCACACTGCAGGACAACGACTACTATAGTTAACTATAGTAGTGGTGTATGCGCCGTGCTTATGACGTCACAAGAGTGATTTAAAACTCAATATCGCCCGCGAACACTTAGGACATCCGATGCCCCAAGTACTGGCTACCACCCCTTAACTTCGAGTGCCTTACGCGCCGCTTCTTGCTCAGCCTCTTGTTTTGAGCGCCCTTCGCCGGTGGCGATGCGTTCATCATTAATCAGCGCTGCGGCAACGAACTTCTTATCGTGATCGGGCCCAACTTCATCCACGAGTTCGTACGACGGAGTTGCGGAATACGTTTCTTGCGCTTTTTCCTGAAAATAGCTTTTTGCATCTTGCCAGAGTCGCTCGGCAACAATAGTCTCGATTTTATCAAACAGCGTGCTGCGAATGAATGCGTGTGCAGCATCGTAACCCTGATCTAAGTACAGCGCGCCGATCAGTGCCTCAAATGTATTTGCGAGTATGTACTGCCGCGCGCGTCCCGTGTCTTTTGCCTCACCACGTGAGAGGAGCAGATAGTCATTCATACCCAGCTCGCTCGCCGCTTCAGAAATACTCTGGGTATTTACCAGCGCGGCACGGAACGCCGTGAGTTCACCCTCGGGGCGCTCGGGGTATTTCTTATAGAGAAAGTCAGTAATGACCAGCTCGAGCACTGCGTCACCGAGAAACTCAAGGCGCTCGTTGTGCTCCTTCACTGTTGCACGATTTTCGTTGACGTATGAACGGTGCGTAAACGCTGTCTGTAACAGCGTCTTGTCCTGAAACGTCACGCCAATGCGTGTTTCAAATGGGGTAAAGTCAATCATAGGTTTCGTTGTCGTGTCGTGTGTTGGTATACACGAATAATTACTCCTGTGGTGTGCGTGGTTGCGCGAGTACGTTAACTGCTCGCGTAATGACGGGCAAAATATCGTCGTAGAAGTTGAGTTCGACAATGTTAGCTAATTTAAACCACTGTGCGTCATCAAGTCCGCCCTCGCCTTTGAGTTGTAGCTCATTAAATGGCGCTTTCGCGAGGTAATAGCGTCCGTGGCGTTTTTTGCGCCCCTCGTCAGGATTACTGGCAATGTAGGTATTCTCGCCCAACTCATGCTCAACGGTGACCGCAAGGCCGATCTCTTCTTTAATTTTCCGCACCACCCCGTCGTGTGGGTCTTCACTGTCTTTGAGCTTACCTTTCGGTAGCGTCCAGTGGCCAAATACATCGTGCACGAGGGCAACGTAGAGTTCGCCGTCTTCCTCTGCATAGACAACGGCGCCAATGACCTCTTCGGTTGCCAGCGTCTCATCTTCAAGAAGTTTTTTCTTTCCTGTCTCTTCTTTTCCCGGCTCACCGATTTCCTTGTAGACGGCACCGAGTACGCCGTTGACGAAGCGTCCGCTTGATTCACCACCGAACTCTTTTGCCAACTCAATCGCCTCGTTAATGGCAACCTTAGGCGGTACCTGCTCGCGGTCACCAAAAAGGAGCTCGGTGAGACCAATACGCAGAATATTACGATCCATGACCGCAATACGCTCAAGCGGCCACTCAGGAGCGGCCTTGGTGATAATCGTGTCGATTTCGCCACGCTTTGCCAGCGCCGTCTCCATCAGCTGCTTCATGAACGGAAACAGTGATTGTGCATTTGGCGCAAACTCCTGCGCATTGGCTACGAGTGTGTCATCGGCACGAGAAACATCGCCACCCTCCGAGTCAAGCTCGAAGAGTGTCTGAAGAACAATCGAACGTGCGGTGTGCCGATTTGACATGGTACAACGTGACTATACTGTAGCACATTAAAATACGCCGGAAGTGCATACTGTGTATTTCCGGCGTCTTGCGCTACGTACGTTTGTGGTTACTTTTTTGCATCCTCTTCTTCTTGTGCTTCAGCTTCTGCTTCGTCTTCAGTTGCTGCGGCGCCACTTTCTTTGAGTCGCTCTTCGCGACGCTGCATGCGCTTCTCGCGCTGTGCAACAACGTCAACAACCTGCTTGCCGCGGTAGTGGCCACACTCAGGGCACATGCGGTGGCGCAAGTGCTCAGCGCTGCAGTTGGCGCACTTTGAAAGACGCGGCTCCTTGAGCGCGTGGTGGCTACGGCGATTGCCGGTATGTGAGCGCGTGACGCGCATTCGTACTGACATGGTGTGAGATTATACGTAAAATTTGGTAAATAGCAATGGTTTTTTGCAGATATAACTACGGGCGCATCGCTTTGCAGCAATGCGCCCGTACGCCATGTTAGTCGCAGAGATTGTCTTATTGGCTATGCACCTTTTTGAGGTGTGCATCCATGCGATTCTTGAACTCATCGCTGTCGGGATCAAGTCCCGAAAGAGGCTCGAAATGATCATCCTCCTCGCACATGTTGCATACCTGACCCGCCGATTTATGGCGGCAAAAAGGGCAACATACGCACTGACTCGCAATCAGCTCAGGAACGCCGCGGTCTAGCACCTTGCGAAGGCGTTCAGCCGTAAGAACGGTTTCTGCGTCATTTCCTTTATCAGCCACGATTCCTCCTTGGCCTCTGAAATTGGCGTAGCTGCACTGTACAACGTTATGCAAAGCGTGTCAAAAAACTGCGGCGGTGGGAGTTACACATACCAAAGGCTTTGATGGCCTTAATGTGCTCCTTGGTGCCATAGCCCTTGTGGCCGTCGAACCCGTAGTCAGGAAATTGTGCTGCAAGCGCGCGCATTTTTGCATCACGAGAAACCTTTGCCACCACAGATGCCAGTGCGATGAGGGGTTCCTGCTCATCACCTTTAATGATCGTTGCTTGTTGCGGGTAGGCGCGTGGTGCCCGCAGGCCGCCGTCAAGCAGAATGAGCACCTCGCGCTCGGTAACCCCCTCAGGGAGCACGCGACGCAATGCGCGCATGATAGCGATATTCGTTGCCGCGGTGATGCCGTCGCGATCAACAACGCGCGGACCAACCATCGACACAACGTGGCGCAGCTCGTCGTGGTGTCGGATCCAGCCGAAGAGCTCTTCGCGCTTCCCCATCGTGAGTTTTTTGGAGTCGCGAATCCCTTTCTCAAAAAACGCGTGGTCGACGGTAAATGCGGCGGGGGCGCAGACGGCGCCAACTGCCAGCGGTCCGGCGAGCGGCCCTCGCCCTGCCTCGTCAATGCCGACAATATAGCGCACTTTCACACTCTTAGTATACCACCGCACTGAGTAGTCAAATTGACACATCTGTGAACTATTTTCTCGATGCGGTTGCCGCAGTGGTCTCTGCTATACTGAGAGTGCTATGAGTGCCGACTTCGTCCATCTTCACACGCACAGCCACTTTTCTCTACTGAATGCGATCCCGAAAATTCCTGATCTGGTTGCTGCTGCTGCCAATGATGGACAGCGCGCACTAGCGCTCACTGACGACGGCAACCTCTACGGCGCCATTGAATTCTATACCGCATGCAAGAAAGCTGACATCAAGCCAATTATTGGCGTTGATTTTTTTGTCGCACCACGCACCCGTCACGATAAAGAGCACCGTATCGACAACTATACATCGCGTCTTGTACTACTGGCGAAAAATAAAAACGGCTACGACAATCTCATGAAGCTCGTGAGTATCGCCTACCTTGAGGGCTTTTACTACCGTCCACGCATTGATGCCGAACTCATTCAGGAGTATAGCGCCGATCTCATCGCGATCCTCCCGTCATTTGCCGCGCCGACTGCAAAAGCACTCAAAGACAATGACACTGAAAAAGCTGCCGAAGTGCTGACGTGGTATCGCGACGTATTCGGTGACAATCTCTACCTCGAACTCACCCATCATCCTGAAATTGCGGGACACAGTGAACTACAGGAACGCATTGTGGCACTTGCGCGCGAACACGACGTGCCGCTCGTTGCGGCACACGATGTGTACTACCTCAACAAGAGCGACAACATCGCTCGCGAGCTCGTACGCAAAATCCAAAGCGGCACCCCGCTACTTGGTGATGAGGCGGACCACACGGACGACTTTTCGTTTATCACCAAAAAGCAGGCGGCTACCTTTTTCAAGAAATATCCTGAAGCGCTTGAGAACACACAGCGCATTGCCGATGCGTGTACGGTTGAGCTCACCTTGGGCGAGTGGGTCTTCCCCGACTACCCAAAGACCGACGGCAAAGACTACGACGCCATGCTGCGCGACGCGGCGTATGCCGGTCTGAAGGAGCGCGACATGGAGCTCACGGATGCGGTGAAAGAGCGTATTGAATATGAACTGGGTATTATTCAGAAGAAAGGCTACTCGCCCTACTTTCTCGTCGTGTCAGACCTGCTCCAGCACGCAACCAGCGTCGGTATTTTGACGAACACGCGAGGCTCGGCCGCCGGTTCACTCGTGTCATATCTGACGGGCATCACGACCGTCGACCCGCTTGCCTACGACCTTCCCTTTGAGCGTTTCCTCAACCCTGAGCGACCGTCACCGCCTGATATTGATATGGACCTCGCCGACAACCGCCGCGACGATCTCATTGAGTACGCGCGACAAAAATACGGTACTGATCACGTTGCACAAATTGGCACCTTCGGGACAATGATGGCACGTGCTGTGGTACGCGATGTCGCACGCGCTCTTGGACACTCGTACAATGTAGGTGACCGCATCGCCAAGCTCATTCCGATGGGGGCACAGGGATTCCCCATGACCATTGATCGTGCGCTGAGCATGGAGCCCGAACTCAAAGAGGCGTACACAAACGACGCTGATACACGCGAGATCATTGACTTAGCAAAGAAAATTGAAGGAAATGCGCGTCACATGGGTGTGCACGCCGCCGGTGTCGTAATTGCGCCGCGCCCTGTCGTTGAGTTCACCCCGATCCAATACGATCCGAAGGGCGGCAAACTCGTAACGCAGTACGACATGCACGCCGTGGAAGATGCCGGCTTGCTCAAATTCGACTTTCTCGGACTCAAGAACCTCGCCGTGCTGGGTGATTCCATTAAGCGGGTGCAGAAAATTCACGATATTGCGATTGATGTCGATGACATTCCCCTCGACGATGAAAAAACATTTGCGATGCTCTCGGCCGGACGTACCATGGGTGTCTTTCAAATGGCAGGCGCCGGCATGACGCGCTACCTTGTTGAGCTGAAGCCCACCACCATTCACGACATTAACGCCATGGTCGCGCTCTATCGCCCCGGCCCGATGGAGTTCATTCCCGCGTACATCGAACGCAAACACGATCCATCACGAGTGAGCTACCTGCATCCCGACATGGAGCCGATTTTGAATAAATCGTTTGGCATTATTACCTATCAAGACGACGTGTTGATGATTGCCATTAAGTTCGCGAACTACTCATGGCTCGAGGCCGACAAATTCCGCAAGGCCATCGGAAAAAAGATTCCTGAGGAAATGGCGGCGCAGAAAGAGCGCTTCATTGCGGGCTGTTTGGAATACGGCATGACCGACGCACAGGTGAAAGCACTCTGGGAGCAGATTGAAACGTTTGCGGCATACGGGTTCAACAAAGCACACGCTGCCAGTTACGGAAACTTGGCCTACAAAACCGCCTACATGAAAGCAAACTATCCGCTCGAATTTATGTCGGCACTCCTTACTGCCGACTCGGGTGACGTTGATAAAATTGCCGAAATTATTGAAGAGTGTCGCGCGATGGATATTGAAATTCTGCCGCCGGACGTCAACGAGAGTTACGAAGAATTCGCCGTGGTGGCGGGAGCACCACAAATTCGCTTTGGTCTAAACTCGATAAAAAACTTCGGGCGCAACACCGCACACGCCATTGTTGCGGAACGAAAAGCGCGTGGCCACTACCAAAGTATTGAAGACTTCCTTGAGCGTGTACGTGGCGCCAACATGAACCGCCGCGGATTGGAGTCGCTGATCCAAAGCGGCGCACTCGACCGTTTTGGCTCACGCGGCGTACTGCTGGCAAACATTGAAACGCTCTTAGAGTTTCAACGCGAAATTGCCAAGCGACCCGAGGGACAGGACTCGCTATTTGGTGCGCTTGAAACAACTACTGCCCTGCAGCTCGACGAGGCCGAAGACGTGAGTATGGAGCAGCGCCTGCGATGGGAAAAAGAACTGCTCGGGCTCTACGTTTCCGGCCACCCGCTTGATGCCCATACCGACAAACTCAAAGGAAAACCTGACATCGCGAACGTTAAGGTAAAGCATCGCCACGGCACGGCAACGGTTATTGCAGGTATCATCGCTGAATATAAAACGATTCTGACAAAAAACGGTGACAAAATGGCTTTTTTGCGTGTCGCTGACTTTAACGACTCAATTGAAGCCGTGGCCTTTCCGCGTGTGCTGAAAGAGTACGCAGAACTGCTTGAAGGCGATCGCTGTATTCTGCTCAAAGGGCGTATTTCCATGCGAAATGACGAGAGCAGTTTTGTCATTGAGGCAGTAAAAGCGCTGTAGGATCGCTGTATCTATGCTATATTCTCTGCAATGGAACCCGATGAACAACTGATGCACATGCGCCACACACTGGCGCACCTCCTCGCGCAGGCAGTGTGCAACGCGTACCCGCACGCGAAACCAACCATCGGACCGGCGACGAGTACGGGCTTCTACTACGACTTCGACTTTTCCGGTGGTGACACGCCGAGTGAAGGTGACCTCAAAGCACTCCAGACGGCCATGCGTAAAAATCTCTCACGCTGGACTGCGTGGGAACGAGCGGTCGTCACCCCTGATGACGCCCGCGAGCGTTTTGCCGAGAATCCGTATAAGCAGGAGTTGATTGATGAGCTGGAAAAAGGTGACGCTGAGATAACGCTCTACACCTGCGGTGAATTCACCGATTTGTGCCGCGGCGGACATGCTGAAAATCCTGCCGAGACCATTGACCCCAAGGCATTTATGCTCACGAGTATTGCCGGCGCCTACTGGCGCGGTGACGAGAAAAACCAGATGCTCACGCGCATCTACGGACTCGCGTTTGATACGCCTGACGCACTGCAAGAGCACCTCACCTTGCTTGAAGAAGCGCGTAAACGAGACCACCGTAAGATCGGTAAGGAAATGGACCTCTTTACCTTTTCTGATCTCGTGGGACCCGGACTGCCGCTCTGGACACCGCGCGGCACGCTCCTGCGCGACCTCATTACACAGCGTATTCAGACAATTCAGCAGCGCTTCGGGTTTGAGCCCGTCACCATTCCGCACATCACCAAAAAAGAACTCTACGAAACATCGGGACACTGGGAGAAATTTGGCGACGAGCTGTTCAAGGTCACCGGCCAGAGCGCGGCGGAATTCGTGATGAAGCCGATGAACTGCCCGCACCACACGCAGATCTACGCAGGCAAACAGCGTAGCTACAAAGACCTTCCCATTCGCTACTCGGAAACCACGATGGTCTACCGTGACGAACAGGCAGGTGAGTTGTTGGGGCTGTCACGCGTGCGCAGTATCACCCAAGACGACGGGCACGTCTTTGCCCGCCCCGATCAGATCCGCGAGGAGATCAGCAATATTGCGTCGGTTATCCGCACGTTCTACACCTCGCTGGGCATGTTTGATGAAGGTAACTACTGGGTCTCAGTTTCAGTACGCGATCCGGAAGAGCCTGAGAAATACCTTGGCAGTGACGACGCATGGCGTGAAGCTGAAACGATTCTCGAAGAGGTCGTGCAGAGCGAGTCGCTCCCCTACACCCGCGTTGAAGGCGAAGCGGCGTTCTACGGTCCCAAAGTCGACTTTATGTTTAAGGACGCCATCGGTCGTGAGTGGCAGCTCGCCACCATTCAACTCGACTTTGTCATGCCTGAACGCTTTGAACTCGAGTACGTAAACGAATCAGGTGAGAAAGAGCGTCCCGTTATGATCCACCGTGCCGTCGCCGGCTCGCTTGAACGCTTCTTGTCGGTCATCATTGAGCACTTTGCGGGTGCATTCCCGACGTGGTTGGCACCGGAACAGGTACGGGTGATCCCCGTTGCCGACACGCATGCTCCGTACGCACATGATGTTACAACACAACTCACCGGTGCAGGATATCGCGCTTCATGTGACACATCAGCAGAGACACTCGGTAAGCGCATACGTAACGCAAAGGTAGCGAAAGTCCCCTACATTCTCGTCGTAGGCGACACAGAAGTATCGGCGCAGACGCTTATGGTTGAGCATCGCGATGAAAAGGTAGGCGCACTGACACTGGAGGAATTTCTCAAGCGACTCGCAGAAGAAACCGCGATCTAACACAAAACGCTCGGCGTGTAGCCGAGCGTTTTGTAGTATGCGGGTTAGTACATGACCAACCAGTTTGGGTATGACGTGCGCGGTGCACGAGCATTGTTTGATGTGACAACGTACGTTGACTGCGTACGCGAACCAACGTATACGGGACGCTTCTGGCGTGAGTATGCGCTCCCGACCGTGTACACACTCGGTGCACTGCGATGACTGGTCGTGTAGTACGTCGGACGTGATGCTGGGCGGTACGTGCTGTATGTGTTTCCGAACCCAACTGTTCCGCCGGCGGTTACTTGCCACTGACCATTGCTGCGCTCCTTGTATCCAAGGTTGCCACAATACATGAAAGGATCATTCCCACAAATCGACGCCCCGATGCCATATTGATAAGCGGCGTCTGCACTTTTTGGTATCGCGAAACCTACCACTGCAATGACGACAACAAATGCCGTTGCGGTAAATCGCGCTATACCCGTACTCTGTACGTTCATAGGGGTATACTGTAGCATATTTATGCTATAGTGTCAAGTCCTACGGAAGGGGTCCGCGTAAGGCGCACCTACCACGAATTTGAGTAGTAGCCACCGACGTTAATACCCCACCCATTGTTGTACGGCCATGATGTGCAGTTCCAGCACGTATTTGTTGGATAGTACCAATCATCATAGCGGTACGTTACGGGCGTCGTGTAGTACCATTGCGGCTGGTAGTAATCGTAGTACGTATACGTTGCCGGTGTGTAGTTATGGTGCGTTGATTGCGGAAATGTCACGGTGTAGCCGTTTGCTGTGTTGCGGTTCCAGTTCCGGTGCGTCCAGTTCCAATTCGGATTGGCGTTCCAGTTGTTGTACTGATTGCCGTACGTTGCCGACGTCACGACGTACTGGTTCGATGACCGTGTATACGGGTAATTCCAATCAATGTATGAGAGTGCGTGGGCGCTGTACGGAAACGCGAACAGAGCAGCGCCACCGATGAACAGTGCGGCGATACTCCAACGCAATGTGTTTGTGTACGTCATATCTCTCAATAATGCGCTTCGCAGACGGGTTGTCAACGCGTGCAGAAATTAGGCAATAGCGGCACGCAATTGTACAGCGGTCGCTGCGTTAGCGACGAATGAACGAGAATTGTGGTCCTCCCTCACCCTTTTCAACAACAAGCGTATCAACTGCCTCGCGATCGTCGCTATCTGCGTCGTCCTCGTCACCGTCAAACTGATACGTGTCAGCAGCCACTTCGTCCTGATGCTGCGTAAATCCGGCAAATGCGGGAGCAAATGCACCAAAGACAGGGGTAAGACGACGGCGGAAGACAAAGAGTGCAGCACCGGCGGCAAGAGCGGTGGCAATAAGCCCGAGTGTGTATGGAAGTGGATCAACACCAGTGTATGGCACGTGTGCAATATCAACCGTGACGTTTGGTCGGTGCGGCGTGTAGTTTGCTGATGCGGCACACGTCGTGGTGTTACCGCGTGTACCCCACACTGTCATGGTGTATGGCGTGTATGCCGGCCCGACAGCACGTGAACCTGAACCGACAGACACACTACCAACACCATTGTTGATGGTTGCGCGGGTTGCGCCCTGTGTCGTCCAGTGCAGCACGGCGTTTCCGTAGCTGTTCTGCGTCAGTGTCAGTGAACACGTCAGTGTCTCAGGGTAGTACGTTGGGTAGTAGTACGGCTGTACAACGATCGGCTGCGGATTTGCAACACCGATGTAGCCACCTGAGTTAAATGAGTTGTTGATGCTGTTATCAACGACACTGTTGTCGACAACACTGTTATCGATCTGCACCACGCTGTTGTCTACCGTTGTGTTGGTGTTACTGATCTGTGTGTTGCTGCGCGCCTCGTATCGTGGCGCTGCTGCGTAACTTGATGTCACACCGTAATGTACCGTCGGTGACACGTAGTGACGTGACGGTGCGGTGTAGTAGTCGTATGAGTAGGTGTCATATACGTCGTAGTCGTATACATCGTAGCCATAGTCGTATGAATACACATCGTGTATTGGCTCTGCGATATCGTACCATTCGCTTGTGTCGAAAGTTGGTTCCGCGATGTCGTACCATTCGCCGGTATTATATTCGTATGCGGGCTCCGCGATGTCGTACCATTCGCTTGTGTCGAAAGTTGGTTCCGCGATGTCGTACCATTCGTTAGTATCGCAGCATCCTTCGTTAGTATACCCCCAGCCATCATCGTAGCCGTATGCAGGTTCCGCGATGTCGTACCATTCGCCGGTATTATACGCCTGCGCGAGATGCGGAGAAACCAATTGACTTCCAAGCCCAAACACCACACCGAATAGTACGGCCAATGATATGAAAGTTATTTTTGAAATCACGTTTTCCATGATAATTACATTATGTTGCTTTTGTTCACCTACCACTGCCGCAGCAAGAGTAAATGACTCAATGAGAATATACAATATATATTAAAAGTAGTCAAGTGCCCGACAGAGCTATTCGTTTTGAAGAATGCTCTGTCGGGAACTTGGGCCTTGACGATTCTTCAGTGCTTCCACAGAAGTACTGGCTGCGGGAAGTCACCGGACACCAGACGTTGATATAGGCTCCTGCCAGGAAGGCGGCGACCTTTGTACGTCTGCACATCGTTGCAGAGTTCAAAGGAATAGGCCATTTTCCAACGCCACGGTCCGGTACAAATGCGCGGGTATTTCCGTTTCTTCGGATCCCACACGATGCGCCCCTCAGAGTAGGTTTCGAAACCAACTCCTTCCAAGCTCGTTCCCCTCACCAGATTCGTGGTTGCACCTTGCGGGTCACCGCTGGCGAACAACACACGCCCGTCGCGATCGAAAAACCGAAGGTAGACCTCACGCTCCGTGCCCCGTTGCCGGAAATCAATGCACGTAAGCGGCCCGCTGTAGGCGCGGGGACCATCATCCTTCAGATGTTCGAGGCAGCGGGTGCCGCCGTCGCAGCGATATCCTGCATGTGCGTCATCGTAGAAAAACAACGTACATGCAACCGCCAAGACTGCTACTACAAAGAACGTCTTCATGTCACCTCCTTTCGTTGTTGACATGAGGTCTCTTGTGAAGACCTGCAACAAAATAACAAAGATTACGCTGCTGGAGCTCTCCACAATCTCTTTAAGCTCAAATTTTAAAAAAAGGGGGGTAGCGGAATGTGTATCAAACACATTCCGCTACGATGTCTACAAGCAGCCCTGAAGTCTGCCGGTATTCGGGTTGACCCGCGTTTCCCCAGGCGTGCAGCCCTTCTCGCCCGTTGCCCTCGGCTTGATCCGTTTCCAGCCATCAGCTCCTGCGGGAGGAGGCGTATCGTTGATCGCCCTCTCCCATGCCGCAAGAACATCCGCGTTGGATACCGGATCGTCCGATTCCGAACGAACAGAGTTCTGATCTGAGGAAGTGGGTGCCGAATGCCGATCGCCTTCAAGCGATACCTCCTGGCGCACCCCATCGCGCACACCCTTGTCGTTCGTGAAGGAAAACCAGAAGCCCCCCAGCACGAAAACGAGTGCTGCACATACGATGAAACCCCAGAAAACACCTTTGGTCTTTTCAGACATCTTTGAATCTCCCTTTTGTACTCCCTCCATCACGGGGAGCTGGTGATGTGTGCCATGGCGCCGACCACCAGCTCCCCACAATGAGGAGCGTTTCAATGAACACAATGAGCTTCTGCGGCCTCTACGAAGCCAAACATACGCCGTAAAAACAGCGTATGTTTGGCATCAAAGAGAGAACGCGTCGTGGCGATATAGTGGCATATATAACTTATTGTGTCAAGTACTATCCTGTACCAAAAACTAAGCGGGGCACCGTGTGGGCGCCCCGCTTTTTGTCTTGCTTGTGTGCTTTCCTCATCGCCACACGTAGCTCTTTTCCACGCGGCAGAAGTCAGGATACACTCGTGTTCCCTGCACGAGACGCAACCACGGACCACGCGGACGTCGTGGTACTCGGTTGTCAACGACAACCTCCACGTCCCCGCAATGCCGTAAGAGGTCGCTCGGCGACGGCGGCACTGGCGACCCACTCACATGGCGTCCCTGCGCCGCGCAACCCGCGACCACAAGCGCACCAAGTACGCAGGCCGTACGAACCACTGTGAACATTGGATTTCCTCCTTTCGTTCACGTTGATCTGGACGGAAGAATACCATTTTTATACAATATGTCAATAGCATAACAGGGCGCCGAAGCGCCCTGTTTTTGCTGTGTTGAGCCGTTTTTCGCTAAATTCGCTGATTGTCACTGACGCACAGATGTGGTTCCCCACGGTGCATGCACTCATGCGCCGACGGAAATACCTTTTGCACTGCCTCCGTTCGCAGTGAACTTCCACCGAATCCAGATAGTGTGCAACCGGCGAGGGCCAGAGCCGCACACACGACGACAAGTGTCCGCATAATTTGCTCCTCCAGCAGAACTGTCCAGCTGTAGCAAAGCACGGCGTGGTTCCGCGGTCAATTCCCTATTCAATGCCGACAAACCGAGCTTCGACAACCCAACGATCTGTGCGCTGTCCAAATGAGTCACACGTGAGCAATGTGAGCATGTGGCCGTCTGTAGTGATGGCAATGCTGTCATCTTCAGCGCTGGCGCGGTACACACGAGATACGTGGTAGACGTATACAGAGCCATTTGTTGCAACAACCTCAATACGTACACCCACATTTAGGGTTTCAATATCGTTAAAAGCTTTGTAGAGCTGGTTGCGCACCAATGGTAGACGGCTACTATGGCCGAAAATAAGGGTATTTGCATTGTCTTCGCCAAGAATACCCGAGTCAGGATAACGCACGGCAGCCTTTTTGAGCTCTTCGTCGAGCGCCGCAATGTCGCGTGTTGTCGGGTTGCTCACCGGCAAGCTGATGTCGAGTGTGTCGATAACGAGGCGTTCTGGAAATGCCATGGGTACAGCACTCTCAGCTGCGCCGGTGTCCCGCTGCGCACTTTCAGCAACATTTGTTGCCTCAGGGAGTTGCTCGTCTTCAGGCAGCTGTGCAAGTTGCTCAGCGTACACATGCTCGGTGTACTTGGTCATGACAATGGCAATACTTGCCCCAGTCCCCACGAGGATGAACCACGCAAGAAAGAGCCCGACAAGCACTTCGGTCTGGAATACTGATTCAGCAATGTGCGCAATTGAAATACGCTTCTGTTGCGTCATAGAATTAATACTATACGTACTATATTGCAATGTGTCAAGCTGTATGCTATGGTACCGTTTACGGAGCGTACCGGTGGTGTGTCGCCCACGGTACTGTGCCATACTAGTGGCACATTGATCGACTTTACTTACTTTGTTACCCCATATGACAAACGGAAAAACTGACGTATCGTTTAAAAACATTATCGCCATCGGCGGTTTTATTATCCTCCTCATTATCGGTGTCTGGAGCGCCATTCAGGTCATTTCATACATTCCACGACTCTTTAGTGATGCCGATACGCCGCAAGGCGGTAACGCAGCGGCAGAAACGATTGTTGTGGCTACTGCAGCGGATACTGCCACCTCAGGTGAACCGCTTGCGGTGACGTGGGAGCGCACTACCTCAGAAGGTGTGTTGTCATTTTCATACGCATGTCAGGACGGCTTCTACTTTGAAATTGCCGGCGAGCCGGTGCCGTGTAATCTCGCGCATACACTTGCCGAAGATGCGACTGAGTTGCAGGTCACCCCAGTGCTCGTTGACGCCGGCAGCGAAACGCTTACGGTGCCGTTTGCCATTACACTCACCGACGACGCAGGTGAGAGCATTCGTGACACCCACACCATTACCGTACAGGCAGCAGCAGCCGGTAGCGTTGCCACCGATAACACCGCACCGACCACCACTACGGACAGCAGCACTGACGATGCCACCACAGGTACCACCAGCACACCTGACGGTCTCACGATCACTCCATCACGCCAGAACGCGACACAAAACACCACGAATAGCACACAGCAATCGTACACTGCGCAGTACACGGGTTACTCTGATCCAAACGGCACGCCCGACTTGGCAGTATCACTCGTTTCTGTTGGGTTTGTCGACGGCTACGGTATCTACCGTCCCGCAACAACCGTCCAGCCAAATCAGCGCGGTGCGTTTGTCTTTGCAGTAACCAACCGCGGGACGAAGGCAACCGGCCCATGGTACTTCAACGCGCAACTCCCGATTCAAGGGGGCTACCCACTCTTCTCAGAAGCACAGACGTCGCTACTCCCCGGTGCTCGTGTTGAAATCCGTATCGCCTTTGATCAAATTCGTGCTGGTACACAGTACTTCTCGGTTGTCGCCGATCCACGCAACTTCATTCGCGAGCAAAGTGAATACAACAACACGGTAACCGGCGCGTTTACCGTTGGCGGGCACGCCTACTAATTACCGACACCCATACGAAAAAACGCCGCAATTGCGGCGTTTTTTCGTATGGGTGTACGTTAAATGTCCAGCGTTGCTTCTTTGGCGTGCGACTGAATGAATGACTTGCGCGAAGCAACATCCGTCCCCATCAGCGTATCAAAGACCTTGTCTGCTTCGCGGGCGTCTTCAATGGTTACCTGCTTGAGCAGGCGGCGCTCGGGATCCATAGTGGTCTCCCAGAGTTCATCAGGGTTCATCTCACCAAGACCTTTGTATCGCTGTACGCTGATCTTATTCCCCTTCGCATCAACTTTGGTGGTTTCTTCGGCAGCCTCATCGCCCTCGTCATCATCCGTCGCTTCTTCAGCGTCTTCGGGAATCTCACCGGCCAGTACCACCTTTTCCTCCTCAGTGTATGCGTACTGCACATCGCGCCCTTTCTTGATTTTATACAGCGGCGGCTGTGCAATGTAGAGGTATCCGCCCTCCACGATTGGCTTGAAGTAGCGATAAAACAGCGTCAACAACAATGTACGGATGTGTGCACCGTCAACATCGGCGTCAGTGGCAATAATGATCTTGTGGTAGCGGAGTTTCGAAACATCGAATGTATCACCAATGGCAGTACCGAGTGCGACCACCAGTGCTTTAATCTCGTTGTTCGCGAGCATTTTGTCGAGGCGCGCACGCTCAACGTTCAAAATCTTACCGCGGAGCGGCAAAATAGCCTGCGTGCGACGATCGCGTCCCTGCTTTGATGAACCACCTGCCGAATCACCCTCGACAATAAACAGCTCTCCTTCTTCCGCACTGCGGACCTGACAGTCGGCCAGTTTACCCGGCAGCGTGAGCCCTTCAAGTGCCCCTTTGCGCAACACCGAATCTTTTGCGGCTTTTGCGGCTTTACGCGCTTTCATTGCCAATACCGCTTTGCCGATGATTGCCTTGGCATCATTTGGATTTTCTTCGAGGAAATCGGTAAACGATGCAGCAAACACAGCGTCAACAGCGCCACGCGCCTCAACACTACCGAGTTTTGCTTTCGTTTGCCCTTCAAACTGAATTTCCTGCATTTTTACGGATACCACTGCCGTGAGCCCTTCAAGTACGTCGTCACCCGTAAATCCCGCCTCAACGCCTTTGAGGTTCGCTTTCTTAACGTAGTTATTCAGGGTACGTGTCAGTGCAGTCTTGAACCCCGTAATATGTGTGCCGCCTTCAAGGTTGTAGATATTGTTTGCAAATGCACTTAAGCGGGCTGAGATATCATCGACGTACTGCAGTGCAATCTCAACCTGCACATCGTCCTGTTCGCGTTCAACATAGAAAATGCTCTTATGCAGCTCTTTCTGGTGGCGATTTTGAAATGCGACCAGACTCGAGAGACCACCCTCAAAATAGAACGTCATCGACGGCACGTCGAGGCCGAGTTCGCGCAGGTAGAAGACACTCGTGTCGTTCACGGTGCCTGCGTAGTCACGAGCGTCAATAATGGTAATGCGCATACCGCGCACCAAGTACGCCTGCTGACGCAAGTGCTCAACAATCGTCTTCCAGTTAAATGTCACGTCAGGGAAAATCTCGGTGTCTGCCTCAAAGGTAATAATGGTGCCCGTACGATCTGATGCCCCTTCCTTTTTGACGGCTGCAACTCGTTTGCCGCCGCTTTTGTACTCTTGTACGTGCTTCCCGCCATCGCGGTGCACCTCAGCGCGCGCCCAGCTTGAGAGCGCGTTCACCACTGAAATACCAACACCGTGCAATCCGCCCGAGTACTTGTAGCCTTCGCCGCCAAATTTACCGCCGGCGTGCAGGGTGGTCATAATCGTCTCCAAGGCAGAGACTTTTGTTTTGCTATGTTTATCAACGGGAATACCGCGACCGTTATCAACGACGCGTACACGATTGTTCGGCAGGAGCGCCACTTCAATATCATTTGCATGTCCACCCATCGCCTCGTCACGTGAGTTGTCGAACACTTCCCAGATAAGGTGGTGGAGACCGTCAATGCCCGTGGTACCGATGTACATGCCCGGACGGCGACGCACGGCTTCAAGACCTTCCAAGACGGTAATATCGGATGCGCCGTATGAGGATTTTTTTACTGCTTTTTTTGCTGCCATATTCTTACAAAGAGAGCGCTGTGAGGCGCCCTCAACGTCACCCTAGTATACCAAAAAACGCGCTGAAAAGCGCGCCCGAATCACGGTGGATAGCTTCGTGCGCCTAGCGAACCTCCCAGCCGTCCCGACGGCTGATATCGGACTCAAGTGCGTCCATAATCGTGCCGACTGCTGCATCGGTTAGTGTTTTCTCGCGCGACTGGAACACAAGGTGAAATGCATACGACGTGCGTCCGTCCTTACTGAACACATCAAACAAATCGATGCGCTGTAAAAGCGTGCCGCCGTGCGTAGTAATGAGGGCGGTGAGTTCGTCGGTAGCCGTTGCGTCGGGCACCCACACCGCGATGTCGCGTAGTACGAACGGGTAGCTCGATGGCGCACAATAGCTGACCGCCTCGTCGATTCGCGCCCCTTCGGGGTATGCGTCAACATCGGGGAGTGTGTCGAGAAGCGCATCGAGGTTGATCTCGATCACCTCGCCGTCTGGCTCAGGAACTGCATCGGCACCGAGCACGCCCTGCAGTGCGTCGCGTATCGGTGCGAATGCCGCTGCGGTGCGCTCGGCGCGCTTCTTAGTACCGGCGACCCGCACACCGACGGCAACGTGCGTTGCCTCTGTCTCAGGCGCAAATACAGTGCCGATTTCATACACGCGCACCGCATCATACAGACCAAGGAGCGGCATGCGCGGCTCGTTTGCATCAAGTGTCTCGGTAATACCGTCAGCGAGGCACGCACGGAGATGATCTTTGTCGCTTGCAAGTGCATTACGCAATTCCACGTCGCCGCTATCACGCAGTGAGTACAAGTACACTTCAGTGCACCCAACAGCATCAAGTGCCGCACGGATACGCTCAGCGTAGGCATACTTTTTATGCAGGTGTGGCGGCCGCTCAGGTGGCACTGCGAGCTGCGCACTTTCGATAGTGCTATAGCCGTATACGCGGCCAATTTCTTCAATAATGTCTTCGGGAATCACAAGATCGGTGCGTTCAAATGGCGGCGTCACCGTAAAGCTGCCCGCTTCGTGTGTGTACGTGCACTGCAGTCGATCAAGAATGCCCGCAACGGTGTCTGCATCAATTGATGCACCGAGCAAACGTGCAATGTGTGCTGTCGTCACGGTAATTGTTGCGGGTGTGTGTGTTGCGCCGCCGGCGCGAGTAAATCCGGTGCAGGTGCCGCCTGCACTATCGACAATGAGCGCCGCGAGCGCCTGTGCCCCATACGCCGGCAGTGGTGCCGGCACACGATTCTCGAAACGAGTCGATGCATCAGTGCGCAGTTTGAGTGCCTGTGCCGTTTTGCGCGTTGCGACCGGATCAAACAGTGCTGACTCGACGATGATATCGACAGTGTCGTCCGTCACCTCTGCGGCAGTCCCTCCTTTCACGCCGGCAACTGCAAGCGGCGTGTCGTTCGTGCCGTCAACGATAACCGTCATCGACGTATCCAACTGCACCAGCGCTTCTCCGAGGAGTGTTATGTGCTCACCGTCGCGAGCGCGACGCGTCGCGATGTGTGCCGGTGCGCCCGAAAGTTTGCGCGCATCAAATACGTGCGTTGGTTGACCGAGTTCAAACAGTACATAATTTGTCGCATCAACGACGTTGTTGATTGGTTTTTGTCCAATTGCAGCAAGTCGCTCTTTTAACCATGCAGGTGATTCGCCAATCGTCACGCCCTGTATGTGTGCTGCCACGTAGTACGAACACGAGGCGTCGGGATCGAGCTGCACCGTCACTGCATCAGTCTGTGGTTGCAGCTCCGGAGTCGTGCGGAGCGGGTCACGTGCCATTGGTATTTCAAACAGCGCCGACACCTCTCGGGCAATGCCGCGGTGCGAAAGCGAGTCGGATGAGCGATTGGGCAACACGTCAACATCCAGTACTGCGGTGCCGTTCACGTCTGCGACATCCTCGATTTCATACGCGTGAAAGACAAGCTTTTCCGCAACAGCTGCTGCCGGTGGCAGTGAGCTTTCAGCAAAAAAACTCTGGAGCCATTCGTAGCTTACTTTCATACGTTTGCGTGAAATTGCTGAATAACGCGCAGATCTCCTGCATGAAATGCCCTAATGTCGTCGATCCCCCACTTGAGCATGCACAAGCGCTCAATACCACCGCCAAATGCCCACCCCTGATAGGTTTCCGGATCAATACCACCGGCGCGCAGTACGTTCGGATGGAGCATACCGGCGCCGAGAATCTCAATCCACTTGCCCTTGAGGCGCTCGGGTACTGACGCACCCTTGAGGCGCATGTCTACCTCAACACCCGGTTCAACAAACGGAAAGTATCCCGGTCGGAATCGTATGTCGACAGCACTCCCAAGAAAGCGGGTAAAGAATGTCTCGAGTGTGCCCTTCAGGTGCGCAAGTGAAACATCTTCGCCGAGCGCAAATGCATCTACCTGAAAGAATTGCGCCTCGTGCGTCATGTCAGTTGCCTCATTGCGATACGCTTTACCACATGAGACAAAGCGCATCGCTCCGTCGTGCTCTTCGAGCTTACGCGCCGTCACCGCCGTGTCGTGTGTGCGCAGCACGTGGTCGTCGTCAACCCAGAAGGTGTCCTGCATATCGCGTGCAGGGTGATCTTTAGCAACATTAAGAGCATCAAAGTTATAGTGCTCCGTCTCCCGCTCAGGTCCTGACGCAACTTCAAATCCGAGATCAGAAAAAATAGCAGTGATGTGCCGAATCGCGTCAGTAATGGGGTGTATGTAGTGCGAATCTTCGTGCGCCATTACCTGTGAGTATAGCATCAAGAAACACTGCGGACCAAACACGTCACTATCCTCAAAACAGCAGTACTGCTGCCATTTTTTGCGCACACGTGCTAGAATCGACCCATGGACATTGCGAGTATACTCATGCACGCGGTGTTGTTTGTGTCACTCTATTTTGAGATTTTTCTGCTCATCACCTTTCTTGAGCACCTCGGCGTAGAGCACAGCGCACCGGCGTCACCTGACGATGCGACACTTCCGCGTGTGGCAGTGATCGTGCCGTGCTTCAATGAAGAGGCGACCGTGGGACGTACCATCGAATCACTGCTTGCACTCACGTACCCGAAAGACAAACTTGAAATTATTGCGGTCAATGACGGTTCAACTGATGCGACCCTGCAGACCCTCTCTGCATTTGCGCAGTATCCGTCAGTGCACATTATCGACAAGAAAAACGGCGGCAAGCACAGTGCCATGAATGCGGCACTCGCCCACACCACCGCCGACCTCATTGGCTGCCTCGACGCCGACTCGTACGTGGACGCTGATGCGCTCCTATACTTGGTACCGCACTTTGTCGCCAACGAGCAGGTAGCGGCAATCACACCGAGCATCAAGGTCGCCGGTGCTCGCAGTCTCCTACAGGTGGTGCAAAAGGCGGAGTACGGCCTTTCTATTTTTATACGTAAAACGTTTGCACTTGCCGACGCAGTATTCATCACCCCTGGACCGTTTTCGTTTTTCCGTCGCAGCGTTATCGAAGAAGTGGGACCGTGGAAGCACGCACACAGCACTGAGGACCTTGAGATGGGACTTCGCCTGCAACGATTCCACAAACGAATTGTCAATGAGCCACGGGCGCGCGTATACACCAAAACACCTGAATCGTTTGCGCAGCTCGTGCGCCAGCGCGTACGCTGGACCTACGGCTTCTTGAAAAATGCGGTCGATTACCGCTTTATGTTCCTCAATCCACACTACGGCACGCTCGGTCTGCTGGTGCTTCCCATCACCCTCTTCTCACTACTCGGAGCAATTTTCTTATTCATGTCGGTACTCTGGAATGTACTGGTACTCATTGCGCAAGAGTTGACGCGCATGCAGACCGTCGGCGTTTCGCTGCCGCACGCTGATATCGAACTCTTCTACATTAGTACCGATGTAGTGCTGAGCATGACCATCGTGGTGGTGGCACTCACCGTCGTGCTGATGGGTATCGGGAAGCGCCTCGCTCAGGATCCGTCATTTTCAGCCGATATTCCTGTCTACATCGCTCTCTACGGTTTTATTGCACCACTATGGCTTACCGCAGCGCTCTACAAAGCTGTTGCAAGCAGCGGCGTACGGTGGCGCTAGCGCCCCGTACGTGCTCGTGCTACAGTTTCGCGCACAGTAATTAGTGAACTCACCTATGCGCTCAACTCCGTGGACAAAATACTTGCTTGCATTCGTCATTGCGACACTCATCTTTATCACCGCCATTGCCGTGAACACGTTTTTTAATGAGAAGCGTGTTGAGCAGCTGCGCGCCATTGAAGAAGGTATTTCTATTGACATTCTTTCGCTCGAGACACAATTCCAACTACTCGAGGAGCAGTCGTGCAAAACCATTTCCGAAAACTCGGTGCTCTCCAGTGAACTTGAGTCGCTCGCGCGTAAACTCTCATTCGCGGAATCACAGCTTGGCGTCAACAATGAAGAGGTGCGCCGTCTCAAGCGCCACTACTCACTGCTTGAAATCAAAGACCTACTCCTTATGGAAAAGGTTGCTGAAAAGTGTGATCTTGAGCCGATCTTTCTCCTCTACTTCTACGCAAATGACGGCAGCTGTGAAGATTGTGAGCGCCAAGGCTACGTCCTCACTGAGCTGACTCGCACCTACCCGACACTGCGCATCTACTCATTCGACTACAACCTTGATTTAGCTGCACTGCAGACGCTCATTTCAGTGCGTGACATCCCGAATGAGCTTCCCGCACTGGTGATTAACGATACTGCTTACTCAGGCTTTCAGAGCGTTGCTGACATTGAGGCAATTCTGCCCGAGCTGGCAACAATTGCCACCAGTACTGATGCGCTCGGCGACGAGGACAGTCAATAAAAACGCCCCACTTGGGGCGTTTTTATTCAGTTGTCGTACCGTCAAAGTGTTCCTCGTACTCGTCGGCTTTTGTTGCCTGCTGCACCCCGTCTTTGTGCTCGGGTGGTGAGTAGATGGTGTAGAGCTTCAAATCAGTGACCTCGGACGTGTTGATGACATTGTGTCGTGTGCCGGCAGGAATCACAATGGCCCACTCGGCCTGCACCTCAGAAGTAACTCCATCAAGGACTACACTACCCTGCCCCTGCTCAATGCGAATAAACTGATCGAGGCCATGTACCTCTTCCCCAATTTCTTCACCTGGACGAAGGTTCATAACTACTAACTGGCTGTAGCGTGCAGTGTAGAGCACGCGACGATAGTGCTCATTACCGAGCGTATCGTTTTCGATATTGGTGATAAATCCTTTCATAGATACTCAGTATAGCAAAAACTCTGGAGGCAGCTCTAGAGTTAATTCAAGAGTTTTGCACCCTACTTTGAGTAGTGTGTCATTTCTGGAGCCAGAGAGCGGATTCGGCGTCAGCTCACTAATCCTTCGTGCGCTCAGGATAAGTGGCTCCTGCCCGGACTCGCCGACAAGCACTTCGCTGCGCTTCGTCTTGTATACCGGCTCCGTCTTTCGAATCAGTATCTGGCAAGAAATACAAAACTCCCAACCTTTCAGCTTGGGAGTGTGTCATTTCTGGAGCCAGAGAGCGGATTCGAACCGCTGACCTACCGCTTACAAGGCGGTTGCTCTACCAACTGAGCTACTCTGGCAAGTGAGTGGCGGAATACGAGTGTACCACATTCGTATTCCCCGCGAACGCAGACAGAAGAAGATTTCTCTTACTCTGGCACGCGGGCTATTCCGATGCTGTATCAGCGTCGGCCAAGCTAGTCTCTCGTTTTACGCGGTCAGTGTCAAGGCTACTTTTGTGAGAAGACACCTCATGCAAAAAAGGTGAGCGACTCTCGGTACCCTGTCGATGGCCGTTGCGCGATAAGCGCCGCGTTGCGGCCAATGCGCGCTGCTCAACCGTGCGTGCAGCATACGCAACGCCATGTGCACCGGTATGTGCCAAGTCGCGCACGACGCCATGCAGCGACACCTTATCCTCAACGTAGCGGATGCGTGCTTCAACCGCTGTACCCCAACGAACAACGAGTGCATCTGCACGTGAACGTATCCGCTGATAGCGCGGAAATGAGCGTGATCGCTCAAGTACTTTGTATGCAAAAAAGAGTACGAGAGCGCCAAGCGCTATGGCAAATGTAATAATGGTACTCATAGACCGCCGGTAGTACCTACACAGCGTAGCGAGAGAACTCGGCAATTTCAACACGCTCGCCGAACTTCTGTGTTGCCTCATCGAGCAACTGACGCACTGTCGTGTCGGCATTTTTCACAAATGGCTGGTCGAGCAGCACCTTTTCTTTGAGGAATGCATCCAACTTCCCTGCTACAATCTTCTCGCGCATGTCCTCAGGCTTGTCGGCAGCTTCCTCCTCAAACACCGCGCGCGCTGCCTTTGTTGCTTCTTCAGTCACGTCGTCTTTTGAGAGAAATTCCGGTGCAATCGCGGCAACGTGCATAGCAATGTCGTAGGCTAGCTGTACAAACTCCTCATTTTTTGCGACGAAGTCTGTTTCGCACGCAAGTACCACAACACCCGCAACGGTGTTTCCTTGGTGGATGTACGCCTGTACTGCGCCACTACCGAGTTCGCGATCTGACTTCTTGGCTGCCACCTGCGCGCTAATTTTGCGGAGGCTCACCTTTGCCTTCTCAATGTCGCCGTCGGCTTCCTCAAGCGCCTTCTTACACTGCATAATAGAAACCCCTGTTTCGTCTCGGAGTTGCTTGATGTCATCTGTTGATACCATAGTGCTACGTAGTCGTGTTACGCCATTAATATGTTGGCACCGCGGTTCTCCACCGCTTGTGGTGCGTTGCTGCAATTACTTCTGTGCTGCTGTGCTCTGACGACGCTTTTTGCCGTCCGCAACAGCCTGTACGATCGCGTCAGCGACGTACTGAATACTCTTCGTCGAAGCATCATTTCCCGGGATTGGGAATGCAATGCGTGAGAGATCACAGTCAGAGTTTGCCAATGCAATAATCGGAATACCGAGTGTCTGTGCTTCGCGTACGGCAATGTCTTCGTGACGCGGGTCAACAATAAACAGTGCTGCGGGAAGCTCCTTCATGTCAGCAATACCACCAAATGTCTCCTCGAGATCTTCAATTTCGCGATCAATCAAGAGGCGCTCTTTCTTCGTGTACTTATCGAGGTTTCCTTTCTGTTTGTCAGTACGGAGTGTATCAAGACGCTTGGTGCGCTTGCTAATTTCTTTAAAGTTCGTGAGTGTACCGCCAATCCAGCGACCGCATACGTACGGCTGTCCTGCTTTGTCGGCAGCGGCGCGCACGATGCGGAACGCCTCATTTTTCCCCGCAACAAAAAGCACTTCCTTGCCTGCAGCAATAGTGTCAGCAACGGCACCCTGTGCCTCCTCGAGCTTCTGTACGGTCTGCTCGAGATCAAAAATGTCGTTTCGGTTCTTTTGCCCGAAAAGAAACGGAACCACACTTGGATTGCGGCGTGTACGTGTGTAGCCAAAGTGCGTTCCTGCACTAAAAAGCTCTTGAATCATTGTTTTATTGTCTGTGGCCATAATCGTATTACAAATCCCCGCCGTTGCGGGTAGCGCGATAGTACCAGATTGCCTCCAGAATCGCAATAGGCGCTTTAGCGCTCGTCTTCTGCGTCAAGACCCTCACTCACCGCATCGAGGATGCTGTCTAGTGCACCGCCCATCACTTTCTCGATGCCCGACCACGATTCCTTGATGCGGTGGTCGGTAATGCGATCCTGCGGGAAATTGTAGGTTCTGATTTTCTCAGAGCGATCGGCACTACCCACTTGCGCCGCGCGTTGCGTCGAGCGCTTTCGCTCAAGCTCTTCATCGTGAATCTGCTGCAAGCGTGAGGCAATAATGGAATAGGCTTTTTCACGGTTTTTTTGCTGACTACGCTCAGCGGTACAGCGCACCGTCAGTCCGGTTGGTTTGTGCGTCAGTCGTACCGCCGTTTCAACTTTGTTGACGTTTTGTCCCCCTTTACCGCCGGCCCGTGAAAACTCAATTTCTAGGTCAGCTGGGTTAATCTCAACGGTCGTGCGCTTATACACCGGCAGCATGGCAATACTCGCCGTTGATGTGTGGATGCGCCCCTGTTTCTCTGTTGCCGGAATACGCTGGACACGATGCACACCGGTTTCAAATCGCAGACGCTTATAGCACCCCTGTCCCTTTATTTCAAATGATGCTTCCTTGTAGCCACCCATTGCGGCACGCGACTCATCGAGCACACGGGTCTGCCATCGTTGCGATTCAGCATACTTCAGGTACATCAGCGCCAATTCTTCTGAAAAAAGTGCCGCTTCTTCGCCACCGGCACCGGCGCGCACCTCAAGCACTGCCTCATTCGGAAATTGCTGCTCTTCTTCGTCGCTTTTTACAATAGTTTCAATCTGTGCAACGAGCTGCTGCTGTGCTTCTTCAATGCGCTGAATGTCCTCGCGTGCCAGTGCCATCATTTCCGCGTCGGCAGTACCAAGCTGGCGTGCTTCGTACGCTTCACCCTCGAGACGCTCATACTCCTGCACCAAAAAAGCCACGCGTGGGTCGTTCGCGTACTCGTCAATGAGTGGGTGTCGATGTTCCTCAGCGTTCGTCATAGGCTTGTAGTAGCTTAGCATGCAGACACGACGCCCGCTCTGCAAGAACAGCGGGCGTCGTAGCTATACATCGGTTACTGAGCGTCTTTTTGAGCTGCCTGACGGCGTGCCTTGAACTTCTCAACACGTCCTGCGGTGTCGATAGTCGTCTTAACACCGGTGTAAAATGGGTGTGACGCACTTGAGATCTCAACGCGATAGAGTGGATACTCCTTTCCGTCAAAGGTTCCTGTTTCGTCGGTGGCAACGGTTGACCACAGCAAAAACTCCTCTCCTGACGCATTGTCGACGAAGAGTACGGGTCGGTAATTGTCTGGATGAATATCCTTTTTCATGGGTGCCGAGTATACCTTAGACGGTTAAAAAAGCAATGACTGCAAGCGGTAAACCGCTATTTTGACGTCAAAATAGCGGTTTCTTAGCCTTCCAAAATGTCAATCTGGCGTTGGAAATCGTCTGCAAGCTCCATAACACTCCTACCGTAGAAGTCATAGTCAGGATCGCGTGCGTTTGCCCATCCTGCAAAGTAGCGAAGCGCCGCGAGTTTTTCAGACGCATACGTACCGCCATCAGCGCCGTTGTCTTCCATGAGCAGTGCCGTGGCAAAGATCGCCGTCCGTGGCTCCCATGGGTTCGGCGGATTCTGTCCCGTAACCTTTCCGAGGCGATCTTTGTACAGTACCCACGTCGACGGAATAAATTGTGCGGGCCCCATCGCGCCACCATAACCGTATCCTGGCGGACACGACACCACCTGACTGTATGGGTCAAGCCCAAGTTCTGCAGTAATGGCGATGAACGGATCGACGTCGCGAGACCCCTTCATGACCTGTGAGAAAAAGCGTCCCGTGTTTGCCCCTTTACCATCACCTTTGTTTGGTGAGTTGGTGAGCAGACACTGCCCCACATTTTCACCAAGGTTCGTTTCTTGTTTCAAAATCGCGAGGATCAAGGCCGGACGAACACCCGTTTTTGCACTTGCTTCTTTTGCAAAGTCATAGGCGTCACCAAACGGAATAGCAGCTGTGTCACGCAAGGCAAAGAGTGCTGAGCGAATTTCGGCTGCGGTCTGACGTTTTTCACTAATGAGTGCCTGATACGTTTCTTCTTCGCCCTTGGTTACTTCAAGAATAGTGTTCTTCTCGCCCTTGCGCTCTTCCACCTTCTGCTTCTCGAGCTCTTGGAGCTTGCGCAGTTGCTCTTCTTCAATGTGCTCTTTTTCAAGTGCATCGCGCTGGCGACGAATTGAGACGCGTGTCTCGGCAATGTGCTCGAATGAATTTGTCAGTGACAACTTCACCGACTCAAATGCATCAATGTCTTCAAATACATCAGAGAGATCATCTCCTCCCAGTACCATCTCGGCAAAGCTCATGTCGTCAATTTCGTTCGTGCGTCGCAAGAGCTGCGCCAGTGATGCTTTTTCGCGACGCAGTTTTTCGTCGAGTGCCTGCATAGCCTCTTCGCGATCGTGGATGTTGTCGATAATCTGCTCAATGGTGAGATCACGACGCCGAATCGCCAGCTGCGCTTTTTCAATTTCAGCATCAAGGAGTGAGATATCGCGCTCGAGCGTCTGTCGTTCTTTTGCGACCTCTCCTTTCACAACCTCAAGGCCGGCAATTTCTTTGTCGAGCTGGTCGAGCTGCGCCTGCAGCCGCGCACGGCGCTCAACGTCAGTTTCGGCATGGGCCATACTCACCCCACCGGCGCAGAGCGCAATGGCACAGACAAAAATGAACACTGTGTCGCGAAGACGAATCATGTGCGTACTAGTATAGCAAAAGACGCCCCGTGGGGCGTCTTCTTACTCATCTTCTGTAGATTCCTCGTTTGTGTCTTCGTCGGGTTTCTCGCCTTCAATTTCGACGTCGGAGATGTCGCGCTCTTCTTCCTCTTCAGGTTCGTCCTTCGCTTCGGTAATTGAGGCAACCGTTTCCTCAGCCTCGGCAGTTGGCTCAACACCTTCACCAAGGCGCAGATCACCGACTGTGATGCTGCTGTCGAGTTCAGTCAAAGTGCTCAAGTCAACCTCAATTTCGTGTGGGATGTCGCGTGGGCGTACCTCAATCTCAAGTTCGTGCAGTGCTTTGACCACAATACCACCCTGCTTTTCTGCAGGTGCCGTGCCGGTAAAGACCAACGGTACTGAGACCGTGAGCTTTTTACCGCGCTCGATGCAGTAGAAGTCGACATGCTGCGGTTTTTCAGTCACGGGGTGGACATCTACTTCGTGGATCAATACTTCTTTGTCGTCACCAATGCCAACCAAGTCAACAATAGTCGAACCGCCGGCATCATTCCAGACACGGAGGAATTCAGGCATGTCAATTGTCACCGGTGTTGCCTCCTCCTTAGGACCGTAAAAGACACCAACGAGTTTCCCCTCATCGCGGAGTTTTTGGGCGCTCACCTTCGGATCGCGCGGTGCTACATTCAGTTGTACTGCCATAATGCGCAGCACTATAGCAAACCGCCCCGAAAATGCAAAAGTCGCTCGGGAGTGAGCGACGTTTGCGAATCGAGTAGCCAGTGCTACTACATCATGCCGGGCATGCCGCCGCCGGCTGGCATTGCAGGTGGCTCCTCCTTTTCGTCAGGATCTTCAGCCACAGCTGCTTCAGTCGTGAGGAGTACAGCCGCCGCGCTCGCTGCATTTTCAATACCACTACGGGTCACTTTCACCGGATCAATAATGCCTTCGGCGAGCATGTCAATGATGCGTGCCTCGTGGTCTTCACTGGACGCATCAAAGCCGTAGTTGCCGCCCTTGCTTACGATCTCACGCAAAATGACCTGTGCGTCATCGCGACCGGCGTTGGTCACAATCTGCGTCAGCGGCGCGCGCAGTGCGTCAACCACAATGCGGTAGCCGATTGAAAACTCGTCGTGTGTGTTCATGTGCTTACTCTTGCTGAGTTTTGCGGCAACCTTGACCAGCGCGGTACCACCACCGGGTACGATACCCTCTTCGATGGCTGCCTTGGTTGCATTCACGGCATCCTCAATCTTGTCCTTGAGGTACTTCATTTCTGTCTCCGTTGCTGCACCAACGCGAATGACTGCCACACCACCGCTGAGCTTGGCAATGCGCTCCTCAATTTTTTCACGATCGTATTTCGAGTCGGTGTTGGCAAGCTGTGCACGCATTTGCGCAACGCGCGACTGCACATCTGCCTTTTTGCCCTTACCGCCAACGATCACGGTTGTGTCTTTTCGTGCCACAACGCGACTCGCGCGTCCCAGTACCGCCATGTCGACTTCTTCGAGCTTTCGTCCAAGATCTTCCGACACGACATCGGCGCCAACAACCGTTGCGATGTCGGCAAGTATTTCTTTCTTGCGGTCACCGTACCCGGGGGCTTTCACTGCCAGTACGGTAAACGCCCCGCGCAATTTGTTCACGACAAATGTCGCGAGTGCCTCGCCTTCCACATCATCAGCAATGATGGTGAGCTCTTTCTTGCCGGTTTGCGCCAGTTTCTCAAGCAGCGGCAGAATCTCCTGCACGCTTGAGATCTTTTTGTCGGTAACCAGAATCGCTGCATCTTTCATCTCTGCCTCCATGCGCTCTGAGTTGGTCACCATATACGGTGACACGTAGCCGCGGTCGAATTCGAGTCCTTCGACTACCTCTGATTCAATACCGAGTGATTGCGATTCCTCAACCGTCACCACGCCGTCTTTCCCGACTTTTTCAATGGTGTCAGCAATTTCCTTACCGAGACGATCGGATTCGGCGGAAATTTTCGCCACATTGCGAATCTCTTCTTTCCCCTTTACCTGCTTGGCGAGTGACTGCAATTCAGCAACGGCGTCTCGTGCTGCAGCTTCAATGCCGCGGCGCACCACGGTTGCATTCGCGCCCATGGCCGTTCGTTTAAAGCCTTCGGTGATGATTGCACTGGTGAGTACCATTGCGGTGGTGGTACCGTCACCTGCTTTGTCATTCGTTTTGCTGGCAACTTCCTTGATGACCTCTGCCCCCATATTTTCAAAGGGGTCAGCAAGCTCAATTTCTTTTGCGATCGAAACACCGTCGTTGGTGATGGTTGGTCCGCCAAATCCTTTGGCAAGTGCCACATTACGTCCGCGTGGGCCGAGTGTAACGCGTACCGCATCGGCAACCGTGTCAACACCGCGCTTCAGCGCCGCACGCACCTTGTGATTGAACAGTACTTTTTTTGCTGCCATACGTTTCTTATTTAACAACTGCTAACAGGTTTTCGCTGCGAATAATGTAGTATTCCGTATCACCTACCTTTACGGTATCAAAACCAAAATCACTGAAGAGTACTGTGTCGCCTACCGTAATGTCCGTCACCTCTTTCAGCTCTCCGACAGCAACAACTTTCCCCTGTTTGGGCTTCTCGCGCTGTGCCGTATCAGGAATGATAATACCCGCAGGCGACGTTATGTCCTCCTGAATCGGCGTGACGAGCACGCGGTCCCCCAGTGGCTTCACATTCGTTTTTGCCATAGCTGTTTTTTTGTCTAGGCTATTCTCGTAAATGCTGCGTGCATACACGCGCAGAGCGAGCACACACGCAAAGTGTGGTTAGTATAAAACCAAAGACACCCCAATGCAAAATCTCACAAAACACAGTCGCGCGCTTGTCATTTAGCGCAGCATTGGTATACTCGCTGCACATGGAAGCATTAGTTGGCATATTGCCATACATTCAGATTGCGCTCTCCATTCTGCTTATCGTGACTATTCTGCTTCAGCAGACTGGTTCGGGACTTGGCGGAGCGTTTGGTGCGGACAACTTCAGTTCGGGCTTTCACACACGTCGCGGCATGGAGCGTACGCTCTTTTATGTGACGATCGTACTCGGTGTACTCTTCGCCGGCACCGCACTGCTCAATCTCCTTGTATCGTAACGCTGCCGGCGTGTGTGCGACGTGCGTACGGCACGCGTACACACACGCGGTACGTTAATGCTCCCCGTACATATGACTCATCACGAGAACCCACAATCAGGTCTGCGTTTGTTCGCTCGTGTACGCCAGTGGCGCATGTTGCCAAAGGCGCACGTACTCGATCGCATTGTCGCTACACTCTCGCCTGCAGAGAAAGTGCTGTTTTGGCTGCTGGTTGCAGCGGTTAGTGTCAGTAGCTTCGCGGTATTTGTATCGCTCAATACGTATGCGACGACACAAGTGCCGGTACGTGGCGGAACACTCCACGAAGGCGTCATCGGTGCACCGCGCTTCATTAACCCGCTCCTTGCCATTTCAGATACCGACCGCGATCTTTCAGCACTCATCTATGCCGGACTGACGCGCCCAACCGCGAGCGGTGAGTTAGTACCCGATCTGGCTGAACGATACACCATCTCAGAAGACGGTACCGAGTATACCTTCGTACTGCGCGATGACGCCCGATTCCACGATGGTGTTGCCGTCACTGCCGACGACATTATCTTTACTGTTGAAGCGGCACAAGATAATGCGCTCAAGAGCCCTCGTCGTGCCGACTGGGACGGCGTCACAGTGGAACGCGTTGACGATCGCACCGTACGCTTCGTGCTCGATCAACCCTATGCGCCGTTCCTCGAAAATACGACAATGGGCATCTTGCCGCGCCACATATGGATTAACGTCTCATCACAGGAATTTCCCTTTAGCACATTTAACACACAACCTATTGGTGCGGGCCCGTTTACCCTCCACGACATCACCTACAACGGTGCAGGCATTCCAACGCGATACGAACTATCTGCGTATCGCCAGTACACCCTCGGGCAGCCGTATATCGATACCCTCTTTATTCACTTCTATGCAAATGAGGAGGACCTCGTGCGCGCCTACACACAGGGCGCCGTCGAGAGCTTGAGCGCACTCTCGTCAGCATCAATGAACACCATCGTTGACGATGATAGTCGCCTGATACGCGCAACCTTCCCGCGTATTTTTGCCGTATTTTTCAATCAGAACCAAAACCACATCTTTACCGACCGTGCCGTACGTGAGGCACTCACTGTGCTCATTGATAAGCAGGCAATCATTGACGAGGTACTCAACAGCTACGGCACGGTGATTGACTCACCCCTCCCGCCCGAAACAGTTGAGGGACAGTATGAAGCGCCCACAGACACGCGTACGACAGAAGAACGCCAAGCGCAGGCACGCGCTATCCTTGAAGATGCCGGTTGGGAGTTTGATACTGACCTGAACCAGTGGACTGACGGCGAACAGATTCTGTCATTCTCAATTGCCACCGCGAACACGCCTGAACTGAAAGCGGCGGCACAACTCGCCACACAGATGTGGCGTGAAGCCGGCATTCCGGTGCGCGTCAGTATTTTTGAAACAGGTGAGCTGAACCAGAGCATCATTCGTCCACGCGACTACGAGGCGCTGCTGTTCGGTGAGGTCATTGGTCGCGAGCTGGACCTGTTTGCCTTCTGGCACTCATCACAGCGGGATGATCCGGGGCTTAACATTGCACTGTATACTAATACCACCGCTGACGATCTTCTAGCAGACGCGCGCACGCTGTCCGATACCGATGAGCGTGACGAACTGTATCGCGCATTTGAAGAAGAGATCCGTGCGGACGTTCCCGCGATATTCCTCTACTCACCCGACTTTTTGTACCTTGTTCCCACACGCATGCACGGCATTGACGCCGGACTCGTCACCACACCGAGTGAACGCTTCGCTGATGTGCATACATGGCATACACAGACCGAGCGTGTGTGGCACTTCTTTAAGTAATTCATTATTAGCAGTAGTACATTACTAACCGACGTAACAAATTATGGCTTCAGAACAACCTAAAAAACGCACAGCTGGGCGCAGCGGCACCCGAAACGGCACGGCACGAAAAACTGCCGGTACGAAACGTAAGCGCGCTGGTCGCGGTGTACGCCGTCGCCCACTGACACTTGATCGTCCGCATGCACGCAAAAAGGACGATGTCATTCCGGAACTCGCACCGGACACAATCCGCATCATTCCGCTCGGCGGTGTGGAAGAGGTCGGCCGCAACATGAGTCTCGTTGAGTTGAACGATGAAATTATTGTCGTTGACTGTGGTTTCATGTTCCAAGAGGAAAACACACCTGGTGTTGACTACATCTTGCCGAACACGCAGTACCTTGAAGAGCGCAAGCACAAAATTAAAGGTATGGTGCTCACGCACGGCCACCTCGATCACATCGGTGGCATCCCCTACATCATTGACCGCATCGGTAATCCGCCGATCTATACACACAACTTCACGTCAGTAATGGTGAAAAAACGCCAGACTGAGTTCCCGCACTTGCCTGCGCTTGACCTGCGCGACGTCGAACCTGGTGACAAAATAAAGGTGGGCGGTTTTGAGCTCGGTTTCTTCAATGTGACCCACACCATTCCTGACTCAATGGGCGTCATCATCCGCACTAAATTCGGCAGCGTTGTATTCACAGGTGACATCAAACTCGATCACACCGACGGCGCGGTACATAAGCATGAAATCGAGAACTTTAGTGTCTTCAATGACGAAAAAGTCCTCTGTTTGCTCATGGACTCCACTAACACGGGTCGTCCGGGATGGTCTATCCCCGAACACCGCGTCTTCGAGACCTTTGAGACAATTATTGCCGAAGCGAAACACCGCATGATTATCGGCACCTTTGCCTCACAGGTAGAGCGCGTTATCAAGATTATCGAGATTGCTGAGAAAAACGGCAAAAAAGTTGTCGTGGAAGGACGCAGCATGAAGAACAATCTCGATATCGCCATGGAGCTCGGACTGCTCAAGCCAAAGAAAGGAACGATGATTACTTCTGAACAAATGAGTGACTATCCTGAAAGCAAAATCATCATTCTCGCCACCGGCGCTCAAGGTGACGCCTACGCCGCATTGATGCGCATGGCAAACAAAATGCATCGCTTTGTAAAGCTCACACCGCAAGACACCATTGTGCTCTCATCATCGGTGATTCCCGGCAACGAACGAGCAGTGCAGTCACTGAAGGACAAAATCGCACGACAAGGACCACATATTCTGACGTACGAGACAAGTGACGTGCACGCCTCAGGTCACGGAAATGCTGAAGAGGCAAAGTGGATTCACGAGCAAATTCGCCCAAAATTCTTTATTCCACAGCACGGCTACCACTACATGCTTCGCGGACACGGCGCACTCATACAAGAAGCGTGCGGACTCGCACCTGAAGATATCGTCATTCCCGACAACGGTACGATCGTTGAAATTCGCGACAAGGGAGAAACCTTGGTGCGTCTCCTTGAGAAAGCACCGATGACCATGCGTGTTGTTGAAGGACTGCACGTGCGCGATGTGCAGGAAGCGGTCATCAAAGATCGTCAAACACTTGCACAGGACGGCATTTTTGTCATTGTTGCAACGGTAAATCTGCGCACCGGCAAACTGCGCAAATCACCTGATATTATTTCACGCGGCTTCATCTACTTACGCGAATCGCAAGAGCTGCTAGGACAAACGCGACTAATCATCAAGAAAACAGTTGAGAATGGCATGCGTGGATCACGTCGTACCGATATCGACGCCGTAAAAAATGAACTCACTGATGTCGTTTCGCAATTCCTCGTACAGCGAACGCATAAGAATCCGATTGTCATTCCCGTTATCGTCGGTGTTTAATCAGCGACGAGCGCCCATCGCGTACCGCTGCGATACACCAAACCGTCTTTCTCGAGACCGGCAAGTGCATCGGTAACACGTTCAGCGGGAAAACCGGTGTCACGTACGAGCTGCCTCGCTGTCTGTGATGCCTGCAGGAGCGCACGGACCACTGCACCGCGTACTTCGCGGCGCGAGCCGCGAAACGGACGCTGCCGTGTGTGGTGCGCACTCCGGCGACTTGGATTGGGTGTGTGCTTTTTTATGTACGTACCGTAGTCCATGAGCGCTGCGTACCACTCTCGTGCCCGCCGTTGCGGAAGCGTTTGTGCAATGAGCGGGGCGATATCATGATCGGCAATTGCACTGGCTTTGGCGAAAAACTCGTGTAAAAAGACACTGCGAATGTTCGTCTCGATCATAGTCATCGGTGCATTGTAGGCAAACACGCAGACCGCCGCTGCGGTATACGACCCCACGCCCGGTAACTGCAGGAGGCCTTCATAGTCCTTAGGTATGCGCCCCGCATAGTCACGGCACACCACCTGTGCTGCACGGTGTAACATACGTGCCCGTCGATTGTAGCCAAGACCACTCCAGAGCCGCAACACATCAGCGAGCGGCGCTCGTGCCAGCGCTGCGACAGTTGGAAATGCACGTATAAAGGCACGGTACTTGGGGATGACGCGATCAACCTGCGTTTGCTGCAGCATCACTTCAGAGACCAAGACACGGTACGGATGCGTCGTCTTTCGCCACGGTAACGTGTGACGCCCATGCTCACGATAAAAGCGCCATACACGATGGCGGAATGCACGCACCTGTTGTGGTGTCAGCGCTTTAGCGCGTGCTCTCTTTTGACGTGTCATCATCAGCTACCGTTACTGTCGGGCGGGATACGCGCGACTGCGTCGGCATAATGACAATGGCGAAGAGGTACACAATAATGCCCGGGAGCACACCTGAGAAAATGGTTATTGCCAAATAGACGAGGCGCAGTACGGTTGCGTCGACATTAAAATACACACCGAGACCGCCCAAGACACCTGCGATCATCCGCTCAGACCCTTCGGTTCGATATAATGTTTTCATACGTACATACTACCGCATCTACCTGCCCGTATTCAACAGTGCAGGCCATGCGTCGGCGATGACGTCGCGGACATGCTCTGCCCACACGCCGTATCCGGCGCCCGAGAGGTGTAGGCCGTCAGCAGCATAGTACGCCGTTGCGTCATCTCCCGTTGGGAAGTGTTTTGTGTACAGATCAACGTACGCAACTGAGCTGTAGGCGCGTGCGGCCTCCATAATAATTGACCGAGTATTTTGCGTGCGATACGTATAGAGGCGCTTGAGTGGATACGGCCACATTGGCGCTTTGCCAACATCTCCTGAAGTAAGCAGTACAACCCTCTCACTGTACTGTGTCGCGTTTTCAAGCACCGCGCTGATGTTTTCTCGCACGGTAGCCGCATCGCTAAAGAGTATAATGTCGTTCGCGCCTGCCTGTATGAGCACCAGATCGTATTGTTCGCGTTGTGCGGACTCAAATTGGGTCACAACGTCAGCAAGTACCGCACCACTCACGGCATAGTTTTCAACTGACGCTTTAATTTCTTTGGCAATATGCGCCGGTACTGACGCATCAGCAGGTGCACCAACCCCCACCGCTGTACTGTCACCAACAACGAGCATCGTGTGCGGATAGTCGCCCGAACGCTCAAAAGCTGTCGCGGCTTCGCTTAACTCGTTACCGATACCGATTGCACGGGCAAGGTTCACGTACTCATACACTCCGTATACGGCAATGAGTGCAAGGATGCCCCAGAGGACCAAGCTAAAGTTCATAGATAACATCTTTACGTTCTACGACAATGTGCCACCCCTGTAGTTTAGCATGACGATACAGCTGACTGTTTGGATTGAAACATATTGGCTTTTCGACCAATTCAAGAAAAGCGATATCGCTCTCTGTATCTCCAACGCCCACTGAACCCTCAAGTGTCAGCCCTTCTTTTTCCAGAGCACGCTTTACAATATACGATTTATTAAACGTGAGATGCTCGTCCACCAGAGACCCAGTGAAGTAATCTTCTGGTCCGATTTCATACAGTGTGCCGTAGGCTTTATCGAACCCGAGTGCAGGACAAAAATAGTCAAGCACTGTTTTCGGTGAGTACGATGCGGCCAACAGGAAGTAGCCTTTCTGCTTTAGTTCGGCAAGAAGTGCCCGCGTGTACCGATAGGTGTGGCGCCCTTCGCGCTCAACGACACTTTTGGCGATGTCAGCAAATGCGCCGTAGTGCACCCCTTTAATATTCGCGCGAAATGCCTGTATCACCGCATTAATATACAGATCATACCCGCCTTCTCGCGCGAGCCACTGCGCATGCTCCTGCTCATACTCACTGCGTACCGACTCGGGGAATAACCCTGTATCCACCATCGCCTCAACTACCGAGATCAAAAGACTGGAGCGAAAAATCGTTCCATCGACGTCGAAAATAGCTACCTGACGGTGCGGCGTCTTCATAGCTGTATGGTAGCGCACATTGTGGCAACGGCAACGCCCTATCGTGCCTTGGGCCACCGTTGCGCGGACGGCGGCCATACACGTGTCAGCGGGTGGTCTTCGCACTCATGTGGCCGTGCAGGACAGATGTACCGACCATAGAGCACAAAGCCATTATTGACGTATTTCCACTCTTTTTTCGGTATTAGTGCCTCAAGATCTTTCGATATTTTTGTAAGGTCACGGTTATCAGTCAAGTCAAAGCGCAGTGCAAAACGGCGTACATGGGTGTCAGTTGGGATTCCTTCCCATAGGTCGTAGAGCTCCCCGAGCACCACGTGTGCCGTTTTGTAGGCAACGCCCGGAAGTGTGACAAGTTCTTTTTCGGTCTTTGGCACGCGTCCGCCGAAGTCATTCACTAGCGTATGCGCTGCACCGATAATGGATTTCGTTTTATTTCGGAAAAACGGAATCGAACTAATGGCGCGCTCAAGGACGTCTGTGTCTGCTGAAGCAAAATCCTGTGGTGTTCGATACGTTTTAAACAGTATTTCGGTACACTCATTAACCTTTTTATCCGTGCACTGGGCACTGAGAATGACCGCAACTACAAATTGAAACGGTGTATGGTACTGCAGCTCGCTTTTGGGGTGCGGGTACATCTTTTTAAGTACCCGCACCAAGGCGCGTGCACGCGCAGTGCGCTCATCGTGGCGTGATACCGACGTCATCAGCGTACTATACCAACTTTTCAATGCGAATGCCCACGAGTCGGAGTGCCCGCTTTTCCGGATTTTCACTGCGTTCAAAAAACGGCAAGAGCAATTTGGTTGCCGCCAATTCGATGTCGTGTGCACGCGTGCGTGGTGCGTCAAATGTGAGTGAGCGTGTTTTTGTTGTAAAGTTGTCAAAACGCACTGTAACGACCACTGTGCGACACCCACGAAACCCCTTGCGCATGAGCGTACGCTGCACATCAACGACCTGTCCGCGCATCACCGCAAATACTTCTTCCATCGCAGCAGTGTCATGTGCAAATGTGTGGTGTTTCCCGATAGACTTACGCGGCGCTTCTATGTCGGATACAGTGCGTGCATCAATACCGCGCGCTTTCTCCCAAAGCGACAACCCCCTACTCCCCAGTAGGCGTTGCAGCTCTTGCCATGACCGCTGCTGTACATCGGCGATAGTGCGTAGACCACGGCGATGCAAGGTACGCACCATGTGGGTGCCGACGCCGGGAAGTGTTTCAATTGGCAACGACGCAAGAAAGTCTTCAACGCGCGCATCCGAAACAACGGTAAGACCATTCGGCTTATTAAAATCGGAAGCAATTTTTGCAACCATTTTTGTTGGCCCGATGCCAATTGAGCACGTGAGCTTAGTGTGAGCCTGTATGCGCTTTTGTAATTCGCGTGCCACGGTGCGTGCGTCAGTAAAGGAGCGACAGTGCGACATGTCGAGGTACGCCTCATCAATACTTGTCTGCTCGACCGTCGAAACGCACTCGCGCACGAGTGCAAAAACCTCCCGTGCCACCGGTCCGTAGCGCTTGAATGTGGGCGTGATGAACACGCATGCGGGTGTCACCCCGCTACATAGTTCAACAGCCCGGCGAATTGGAAGCGCCGAGTGAATACCGAGTTCCCGCGCCCGATAGTTTGCTGTCGAGACAACGCCGCGTCCGATACCTGTATGCGGATCCGCCCCCACGATAACAGGAGCGCCTTTCAGATAGGGCTTGTCACGCTCTTCAACCGAAGCAAAAAAAGCATCCATATCCAGATGCCCGATGATACGTTTCATATGACGCTCATTTACACAACTGAGGGCGGCGGTGTATCGGTCTTCTTTTCCATTTTTTCGATTTCTTCAGACTCCTCTTCAAGGCGCTTTTCCTCCTTTTTTATTGTTGTTTCAGCAATATACCGCGTGTGGTGCACATCCATGAGCGAAAACGTTACCATACCTGCAAAAACAATGCCGAGAGTGTTCACTAGGAACATGAGTGCTGAGCCGGCGATAATCGTTGGGTTCACCGCGGCGATACCAATACCTAGTACACTGAGCGGCGGAATCAGAGCAACCGCAACGGCAATACCCGGCAGTGTTGCCGAGAGTTTCGGTCGCACTGCAGTATACGCAACCGCAAATCCTGAGATAACGGCAACAATGAAGAACAGTAGCGATGGTTCGGTGCGCGCAAGGATGATTTCATTCATGCCACCTTGCAAGTTACCCACTGAAAACAGGAACGAGCCGACAATAGCAGCGCCGACCGCAAAGAGCACCGAGGAGCCGATAGTGGTGAGTGAACGGGTTATCAGTGGATGGTGTGACATTGACGTACCAAGGGCAAGCCCCATCACGGGAGCGAGCAGTGGTGCGAGCAACATGGCACCAATCACAATGGTTTCACTACCGGCAAGAAGCCCGAAGGTGGCCATCATTGCCGAGAGCACCAACATCAGAAAGTAGTCGAAATCAGGTGTTGACTCCTCTACCAACTGCCGTACGGCCCGACCTTTAAGTGTTTCGTCGATAACGCGAAATCGTGATAACAATGACATGCTACTAGTATACCGTATCTGCAGGTTACTCTGCAGGTCGACTATTCAACAGGGACTACGCGGCGCACGCGCGGCAGACACCAAAAAATTCAAGTGTATGATGCGACACACGCGAGAATCGTGACTGTGACTGTGCAGTGTCGGTCAGCTTACGGTCAAGATCGGGTATCGTGACATCCTCACGGCGTCCGCACTCCGTACAGATAATATGGTGGTGGTGTGTATGTTGAAATTCAAAAAATGCTTTTCCCGTATGAAAGTTGGTCTGATACGTAAGGTTGTGTTTCGTAAATTCGCGAAGGATGCGATAAATAGTCACGATATTCACTTTCCCTTTCAGGCGTTTTTCCAGATCGTCAATTGATAGTGGCTCCCGAGCGCGCATAAGACGCCCCAACACCAGCACACGTGGCGCAGTGCATCGAAGTCCTGCAGCGCGAATAAACTCTTCTGCTGTCTTGGGTGCCTGTCTCTCCATATATGATACTATGTCATATATACAACTGATTTGCATTTAATATGCCGTTGCGTCTACGGGGTAGTGTGTTTGTTACTTGAAGTGACTGCTGTCGTGTTAACGTTACTCTCGGATGTCGTATTCATTTGGAAGTAGCCCGTGCATTGACCCAGAAAATATCCATCATCTCGCCTTTGCCGCTGTTGTTTTTATAAAGGAAGAGGGGCGTGGCCACGCCACACGAGTAGCTATCGCACGTGCGTGTGTGCGCCCATGACTACGTCTGATTGATTCCCACGATAGCGCTCAAGGAGTACGGCAGCGATCGCTGTGGTAAACGGTACTGCGAGGATGAGGCCAATACTGCCGACAATCATACGTACTACTTCAGTAGCAAATATCTCAATATTGAGAATGTAGGAAATATCATTTTGCTGCAAGAAGAGCAAAAGCAGCGGTAGTGCAGCCCCTGTATACGCAAGAATCAGTGTGTTCACAAGTGCACTGACGTGATCTTTCCCGATTCGTAATGCTCGTGTAAAGACATCGCGTCGCGCAATAGTGCTGCTCACACCGTACAATTCTCGCACCGTTGCTGCCTGCGTAATGGCAATATCATCAAGCGCACCAAGGACACCGATAATAATGGCGCCGAGCAGTAGCCCAACAAAATCAAGCGCGCCGTCGGTATTGAAGTTTAGGTACACTTCGTTTTCCGAGGCAATACCCGTCAAATCCAAAAACTCGATTGAAAACCACGCAATGCACCCGGTAATAATGATGGCGATTACAGTGCCGAGAAAGGCTGATAGCGCAACACGATTAAAGCCGTGTGTAAAAAAGAGTGCGAGGAAGAGTACCACTACTGCCACGCCGATACTTGTAATAATTGGGTTGTATCCAGCTAAAATTGCCGGCACGAGGATATAAACGATAGCGAGCAAGCTGCCCGCAAGTGCCACAAGTGCACGCGCACCCTGTGCACCCCCAAATAGTAGTAGCATGACAGCAAACGCAGCAAAAAGTACTCCTAATTGTGGCGCCCGTTGTATTTCAAATAGTGTAAACCACTCGCGCCCGCCAACGTCGATAAACTGCTGCACGAAGACAATGTCCCCTACTTCAAGTGTGGTTTCAAATTCATTTTCAATTGCCACCTCTCGCCCAGCAGCAGCACCGTCGATAATAGTAACTGTCAGTGGTTGTATGAGCGTCTCCGTGCCGGTGCCAATCACTTCGCGCGGCATACCCTCACCCGCAGAAATGACACGGGCTTTCATGATGCCACGATCTTGATTGACCAGTTGTTGTGTATGTGCAACGAGTGGCACCGCACTTGTCACGATAAGCGCAACAAGAAGCCAAAGCCAGATGCGTGATGCTGCTATGTACTGCATCATTTCAATGGCCTTGTAACAGGCAAGTCATTACTGTGTTCAAGCGAGTCTTTGCGGAGAAGTGCCAGCGCCAGCGGAAAGAGCACAACTGAGAGCGCTGCTGAAATGATGCAATACAGACAGTATGCGCCAATCAGCACTGACTGCACGTATACAAAATACGCCGACGCAACAATCCCGATACCCGTTGCCCCCACGAGTGTAAGGCGGATGCTGCGCTGGTCGTAGCGGAATAGCATGACACCCAGAAAAAAAATCGCGATGTAGAAGACAAGGCCGAGGTATGCGAGTGGGATAACCCCAAGCAACACCGCATGCGGACTTGCCGCAACTACGTTGCAGCCATCGAGAATAGTGCACGACAGTGCTGAGTGCGTGAAGCGCGCGTATGACAAATATGCCGCGTCAACAATACCAACAAGTGAAAAGGCAACAACTGCCCAACGGAAAAATGTATACAAACTACTGGTCCTGTTCATAGGATACTGCTACGGGGATAAGAATCTCAGTGCGCATCATAAATGGTGGTGTGAACGGCGGGTTATAGAATGCAACACTCTCTTCGCCTATTACACGAACATCGTCGGCAGCAAGCACTTCGCGAAGCGCGCGCTTTTGTGCCTCAATACGCGCCTGCGTCGGCAACCAGCTAAATGACACTGCTGCTACAGCACGTTCCGGTACGGTACGAAGTCTGACAGCTGCATTTTTTGGCTGCGGCGCTGATTCCAGTGTGTATGATGACGGCAGCACAAATGAAATCACGCGGTCATTCGCGTCCGCATCCTCACTCACTACCGGTGCCGTCATTGCAATAACCTCCCCCTCACCCATGTCACGCTGCTGCACCGGTACGGTCATGGCGAGACTCTCTGTCGCGGCATTGTTTCCGAAAATATAGTCCGCAAGGCGTCGAAACCCTTCATTGAGCGCGTCTCGGTAAGAAGTGCTTTCGACTGTTGTCTCCGCGATGACCATCGGCTCATACAGTCGAATTTCGTATGTACCTTCGTCGCGCACAACCGTATACGCCGGTTCCTCGACATTCCGCACTGAAAAATACCCATACGCAACCCACGCAAGAAAAATAATTACGATGCCGATACATCCCCAGAATAGGTACTGCATGCGTACAGTATACACAAATCCCTCGTAGCATGGGGTGCCCAATGGGCACATCCCCCTAAAACTCCTGCCAATCAGGCACCAAGAAGATGAGGGCGGTGTCAGTCAGGGTTTGGTCGGTGTAGGTACACGAGAGGGTGTAGGTGGTTTGGATGGTGATGCTTGGTGTGGTGTAGGAGGACTGTGAGCTGATGGTGTCCCACGATACGCTGTCACCGTTGGTGCCGGTGATGGAACAGGTCTGGAGGGTGTCGATACCTGCAATGTCCCAACTGAGGGTGGTGCTGGCGTCTTGGGCCACGAGGGATGGTTGTGCTGAAAGGGAGACGTCAGGGCTGCCTGCTGCACAGATGGGGCACTCCTCTTGGGTGACGCCACAGGTACCGGTGATGGTGGTCCAGTTTGAGGCAATGTCGTCTTCATCAACGGCACGAGCTCTGAAGGCGTAGTCACCACTGGTGAAGGTGTGGGTGGTGGTGAGCTCTGTCCCTGCAGCAACAGTGCCGGTGGCAGGGAGTCGGGTGTCGGTTGCGCCGTCACGGTCCCAGTCGAGTTGGTAGTATACCTCCTTGTCTGAGGCGTGGTCGGCACTGACGGTGACGTCTTGAGCTGTGTCAGGGGTACACTGTGAGCCTGAAGCGGTGGTGACGGTTGGGGTGTACGGTGGGGTGTCATCCGTACAGGTGAAGGTGAAGGTCTCTGACCAGTCAGAGAGGTTGCCATGTTCGTCTTGGGCACGGACCTTCACGCTACGCTCACCTTCAGTGGTGAAGGTGCGTGATGCTGTTTGGGTGGTGCCGCTGGTGGTGTAGCCAGAGCTTGGTGCGTAGGCGTTGACTGTGTCGTCAGCGTCCCAGTCGATGAGGTAGCGGATGTCGTCTGACTGGGGGTCGGTGGCGGTGACCTCTACTGTGTAGGGGGCGTTGGTGGTGCAGGCGGTTGGGTCACCGTTGACGGTGACAGGGTTGACGCTTGGTGAGCCCGGGCTGTCGTCTTCCTCAGCTTCGCCGACGACAATGGTGTATTGGCGGGATTGGGCAGGGATGGTGAGGGTGTATGGGGTGCGGGGGTCGTTGAACCCATTCGAATACTGCTGTGGATACAATTCGGGGTCGGGACTCCATAAACCATTCATGCCATTGGCATTTTGCATCGGCTCCGCTCGACCAACGCACAACGTACCATCCATCGAGCCTCCTTCGGCAACGCTGCGATGTTGTGGTCGAATTAAATTGAGAATCGTCTGATCAGCGTCTGTCGCCCAACCGGCGTATGCTCCGTAGAAACGTCCTGTGGTCTGCGCAAACTCAAACGTCGCAGTACCCGTACCCTGATCGTCCGCTACACAGTTGTACGTAAGCCCATCGCCGGTATCGGCACAGGAAAGGTTGTCGGGCGGTGTGAGGGTCTTCGTCGGCGCATCGGCAACAAGTCGAATGTACGCATTGCTCGTCACTCCATCAACACCGCTTGAAACAATATCTTCAACCTGACACACGGGACCGCCAGCATTCGCACTGTTGCCCCACTCACCGTATGGTGAATCCATGCTGCTACCGGTCCCAAACCATGATATATGCTCCGATGCGTGTGGGATAAAGCGTAGCTGCAATTGTGTACCCTCCGCCACTTCTATTGGCGAGCCATGTTCGTACACTTCGCCTGAATTAATGTTGGTGATTTCAACTGAGTATTGGACGGTGATTTGTGGCTCTCGTAATCCTGTTACGCAAAGGTACCACCCCCCATCAGCACAGAGAGAGATACCCTCAAACGCTGTCCAGAGAATATTATTGCCATTGTATGAAGTGCTACTTGAACTCGGCGAACTTGGTACATACTCAACCGGTCCACCAAAATCAACATCACCTGCATCGATATTGATATTCAAGTCTCCTCCGCCTGCACTCTCTGCCACCAGCGGTGCTGCAAGAGCATACATGCTAAAAGTAGAGGCCGTTATTACACTACTCGATATGAGTAGTGTCTTTAGTGTGTATATTTTTTGTTTCGTAGGATACATATGCTATTGCTATGTGAAACCATTATCCACATCACTTCGACGAGTGAGTATGTAGCCAAGTCCGAAAAGTACAAATACCACAACACCAAGCCCAATAAGTGTCGTTCCATCGGTGAAATCAAAGAGTTGTGTTTCTGCCTCGTCGCCACAAAACGCAGGATTAATGTCCTCACAGTCGTAGGTCAATTCAACCGCCTCAATGAGGGTACCGCCCGTAAACAACTGCGCAGTAAGATTCACGTAGTCGTGGTCACGTCGCGGCGTAAAGGCACTCGCCATCCCCATCATGGCACCCGTAATGTTGCCGACGTAGTTTGCCGAATGGATTTCATTCCCCAATCGATCAGTGAGCGTCACCACGACCTCGCTGTCGGGAGTCGTCTGGTCGCTCATGCTGTGCATGCATGCGAACACCGTGTGTTGCGTACCGCGCTCCAGCGGAAATGCTGTCAGACTTGGGAAGTTAATCCGTGCGCCTGCTACACCGTTGCGTACAACGCGCACGTTCAGAATAGATTTTGTGTCACCGTATTCAGCAGTGACAACCAGTAAGTACACTGGGTGTTCAGTATCACGAATGGCGTACGCGACGTCGGTCACACCATCGGCACCTACACGCACCTGCTGTGTCTGTGTATCGAGGATGTTTTCGCGACGCTGCTGATCCCAGCGGTACAATTCAAACGTGACAGGCACAGTCACGGCACGATCTGCCGTATTTTCGAGTGTCGCTTGCACGGCAATCGGTGTCTCTGTAGCAAATCGTGGTGGATACGCCGCAAAGAAGTAATCACGCTCGTTTACCGTTACTGAGTCTTTCTGAAATGCCGTGCCGGTATCGTGTTCACCCGCAACACTGAAGCGCACCGTTGTGCCAACCACATCATCAGTGAAGGCAAGACCGAGAAGATTGTAGCGCTTTGAAGTAGTAAAGAATGTGGCAATCTCGTAGTCACCGCTCTGCGCGTACGCAGGGACATCCCACGTAAACGCCACAGGAACCGACGATTCAGCGTCAATGCTAATGTCATCAACGGCAACAAACTGATCAACGACATCAGGACCGTTTGGATCTTTCTGGGTGCCGTCGCCCCGTTTCTTGAACACCTTCACATACAGTGTCCCTTCTACAATTGGATACGGATTAGTGTTCTCAACGGTACCCTTGACGTGTATCGTCGTTCCCGATACCACCTGCTCCAACTCTGTCGAGAGATGCGGCACGACGGAGCCAAAGCTGTAGTAGTTAAAACAGCTTGCCAACTGCGCATTCCCACCTGTTTCCCCTACGCCACCAGACGCTGGTGCATTCTGCGCAAGAATACCTGCTTCAAAGAGCATACCTTGGATCTCAGTGTCACTGAGTGCATCAAGGTCAACGCCGGCCGTGCATATGAAATTTGCAATCGTGGTTTGCGTTGCTTCGTCAATGGAATTAAAGACCTCGCCTGCACGATCGCGCAACTCATTTTGCGTTTCAGTGATACACGCAGGATCGGCAGTTTGTTGCTGGGCAGCAGCAATATTTGCCGACGTGATAAAGAGTGCGCAGGAGAGCGCAAGTACTGCAAAAAGTGCAGCTGGAGTACCGAAGGCTAATGAACAGTGTCTCATATGTCTAAAGTATATCCTGTTACTACTACTAAAATGCTTCGTGTGTGGACATCCCCTAAAACTCCTGCCAATGGGCACCAAGAAGGTTAAGGGGGTCGGTACGCGTCTGGTCAGCGTAGGTACACGAGGGGTCGCGTAATGTATTTACTACTCGACAAAGGCTCCAATGTAAACGTACGGCGTATGCGTACGTCGCTCTTCTGCTGATACAACCGAGACGGTACGCTGCACGTCATGTGTATAGAATTGCACACGACCGGTATTGTCGATAACAAACGTCGGTGCAACGTTTCCTGATTGCAGAAAGAAGCGATCCGCTGCAACCGCATGCAGACGTGCCATTTTGAGCGTCTGATGTCGAATGAGAAGTGGGTGCGCGAACGGACCGTGTGAGGCAAGATTTGCGAGAATCCCACTGTCGCGCGCAAGCACCTGGTACAGACGTGGTGAAATAATTTCAGAACACTGCAATGCGCCTACAAGCGCGTCCGCGTCATTGTGTGCCTGCAGTGTAACACGATGGTACCCATGCACCGCGTAGACAGTATCGAGCCACTCCGAAACACCAAAAAGACGCGCAAAGGCTACCGCAAAATACGGCGGATACTCACCCACGGGAACGAGCATATCTTTTTTCTGCTCGCGAACCACATCATCACGAGGCTGTACATACCAAATTGACGACGTCAGCCTGCCGTCACTATCTTTACTATTTGACGGGTTTACGATGAGCGTATCATGTGCGGCAAGACGTTCGAGCAGGAGCTGCTTTGGTGCGTCGGGCAAGTAGTTGAGGATTGCCGACCCTTCAGGAAATATAACGATGTCAGGTGTCACACCGTCGTCAAGCGCCGAGGCTATCACTGCTGCAACATGCAGTGAGCGCTGCGTGACATCACGTTGTGTTACCTCTTCTGCAGGGATGCGAAATTGCGTGTGCGTGAGCAGCGCTGTGCGTTCACGTCCGCTATTCGCAGTACTGATGCCATACATACCAACAGCACACACCGCAAGAATACACAGCGCGACAGAGAGATGTCGCGGTACACATTTTTTCATGACCCAGTGAAATACAGCAACGCTGACCAGCACTGCACAGAAACTCAGAAGATACACACCTCCCAGTGCAGCGAGCGAGCGCACGACCGGCACTTCGGCAAGTGCGTACCCGAGAGAGCCAAATGACCAGTGACCACCGATCACTCCTTGTGCACCCGACCAGAGGACCTCAAAGGTAACTGCTTGCAGCAGTTCACCAAGTACCCACCCGAGCGCAAACAGGTACGGGAACACAGGCGACGAGAAACGGTCGACTTCTGTGACCACACCAATGCGTACACTTATTGTTGTTGCGAGTATGGCACTGGTAACGATCCACGCTAGTGCAATGAATAGCAATGAAAGCACTGGTGCATCAAGGCCAATCCACGTCAGTGGATAGGTGCCCCACACCCATGCGTACACTGCCGCAAAAAAGCCGAGTCCGAACAAGTAGTTCTTCCACCAGAGAGCGCGTCGCGATGGTGATTGAGAGATAAATACCAGTACTGGGAAAAACGCCAACGGAACAAGCCAGAAGAGGTACGGAAATACGGTTGTGGCGCCAAGCACGAGACCCGCGCCAACAAGCACGCTCGGTCGAGCACTATACGACACCACGCGTGCACGAAGCTCCTCCATAGTGCTGCTTAGTGTAGCATTTGTCGTTGCCCGCCGTACTACCGAGTGGTAAAGTGAGCGCATGCATCGATACGGCGCATATTGGTTTAACAGTCCCTCCGCGGGAGAGGAGTGTTAATGTGCGTCAGAATCTCACGTTGATAATCCCCTCCCTTGCGGAGGGGTTTTGTGTACCACATACAAAGGAGGTGTCTGTGGATTACCGAGAGGCGCGCAAACGCGACACAAAAAGAGCACGGGCACTCGCCTGCTCCCTTTTTGGAGACGCATGGGCGACGGAACGTCCTGACCTACTAAAGCGCATAGAAAATAATCCATCGGGAGCACTCAAAGATTTGAGTGAGTACCAACAAAACCAAAACTGTCACTAATACATGTGTGACAGAAGTCGGCGCACCTGTATGTGCGCCGACTTTTTTTAAAACCCCCTCACGCGTTAGCGTGAGGGGGTGTCTGCTTTTTCCACGAGGATGAGTTCGTCGCGAAAGAAAGCCCCTCTTTTACCTGTCGGATCGGTGTGCTCTTTAAGGTAAAAGAGTGTCGCGCCGCGACCTCCTTGTTTGTGTGCGACAGTGTATGTCTCACCCGCGCCACCCTCAATTCGTACACGATCGCCCGGCTTGATGCTGTTTGGGCGTCCCATGGGTACATTCCTCCGTGTGTGCACAGTAACAGCTCCGAAAAGCATAGTGGCGAAGTCTCGCCACGTCAAGCACTAAACGCTTCCCTTTCAGCGAGTATGTGCAGATGAAAATGGTCAGGAATTGTTTTGTGCCCCTTGGCTGCCTCCATCAGCCAGTTGTATGCACTTTTATTGATGTAGTCGCGTTTAATATCAAGGAGCTCACGTCGCTCAGTTTCGCTAAGTCCCCGTTCGGTCACATGGCGGTACGGTACCAGCATATGGTGCACGCGCGCAATGCGATCATACGGAAAATCGTTAGTGATAATCTTCCAGTGTTGAAATGCCTGCACCGGCTCCTTTTCGCATAGCACACACCGATCCGACAGCGCACCCGATGCGCGAAGGCGGTCGTACGCTTCCTGTGTTTCGGGTACACGTAGTGTCATATCCCTATATCAAACATGGTCGCGCTTTGTTGGCGGCCTGATCTCCTTACTTTTTCTTAGCCGTGCGCTTTTTCGCCGTTTTCACTGCTTTTTTCGCAGTGCTACGAGCCTTCTTGGTTGTTTTCTTTGTCTTTTTCGTCACCTCATCAGTAAGCGTCTCCCAATTGTCTTTGAGCTCTTTTGCTGCTGCCATGACGTCTGACGTATCGAGTTCGCTGAGCGCAGCATACGATTTTGCTGCTTGATTCACGATACGGGTGACATCTTTTTTGCTCACCTTCTCCAAATCTTTTATCTCACGTGCAACGTCTTTTTTCAGATCGTTTGCCCACTTTTCTGCAGCCTTACGGTGCTTCTTTGCGTCCTTGCTTCCGTAAAAGTAGTACCCCGCAGCAAGCGCTGCACCTGCTGCCAATGCACCTGCACCGAGTGCGCTATTTCGCTTTGTGTGATCTGTTTTCTTTTTTGCTGCCATATATATCGTACGTTATGCAATTAGTAATTACTCTTCCGTTTTCCGCCGCGTCGTGCGGCGACGTGGCTTTGCTTTCGGAAGGAATGTATCAACGAGCGTGCGCGCTCGTGCACCTTCCGCACGCACAATAGCGCGCAATGACTCAAAGTCGTCCCGTAGGTGCTCACTCTCTCGTGCAATTAGTGCCGAGGTGTCCTGCACATGCCGCAAGATGCGCCACGCGCGGTACAACACGAGTGCAAGCAGTACGCTCAGAATGATGACGGCAATCGTCGTCACGACGAAGAATATGTCCATCTTGAGTACATCGCTCATAGGTGCGTGCCTATATAGTTACATGTTGTGGTAGGTGCGACAACTGTCGCGTGTGGGATACCTACTTTTCCCAGAGGTATCGCCCTGCACGCCAGAGGTACTTCGCAACGAACAACAGAATGAAGAAGTAGAGTACGTACTGAGCGATCACAAACAGCAGTGCAACGAGGTTAATGGTGACGTCTTGCACGATGCCGTTCATGTCGCGTACGAATGACTTCACTGCCTGCTCCCATGAGTTCGCTAGTTGTTCACCGTCAATGAGCTTGTTCTCGTAGACATTCACGTGGAAGTACGTGTATTCGAGTCGATCGAGCTGCTCAGCCTTGGATCGTTCGAGCCGCTCAAGTTGCGCGCTAATAGTGATGCGCTCCTGCGTCAGACGTTCAATGATACCGATCTTACTGTCGATAATTTTCGCGAGACTTTCGACATCCTGCGTGCGCGTTGCCAGTACGGTGAGCTCATCGTACGCAGCAACAGCGCTCTCGAGTGTTTCGTCGATAGTCTCGAGTTTACGCTCAAGGATCTCTGTCTCGGACGTATAGTCATCGATCTGCTGCTTGATCGTATAGGTACTCTCAGAGAGATCTTCGGGATCCATATCTTCGATGATGCCGAGTATCTCTGCAACATTATCGTGAGCAACTTTAAAGGTGACGTTACACCCGCGATCGTATTCATTTGCATGCTCGAAGATAACGTACGATCGCGCCTTGAGCGCTGACAGATCCGCACATGCGCGTGCGCTATCACGGACTTCAATAGTTGCGCTGTATTCAGTCACCTCAAACTCTTCTGCATCGTCACCTGTCGTGTAGCCCGGTCGTGGCGACGGGATGCCGATGTTCGTAGACGACAACATGAGTCCGTCGTTGCCGCCGCCGTAGCCATAGGCTGAATCCGCCATGTCACGTGCGTAGCTCTCTTCATAGTATCCTTCGCCCTGCATCATTCCCGGTGCTACTTTACCGGCAAGGCCGACGCCGCCACGAGTGGCCTGCGTCAGTGTGGTCTGAACGAGTGGTTCAAACAAGCGGAATAGAAACGTAATAACAACGAGTGCAATGATAAGAACCCCTGCCGCCTTGAGAATATTGAGTGGCGTCACCTCAAATTTTTTGAAAAAATCCATATGACTATAACGACGAATAGTAAAGCTTTCTCTTACCACTCAAGCATAGCACTTATATGCTATGCGCGAACACTGTACCTACATAACACTGCATCCTTAGAGTGACGCGATAGTACTGCGAGTTAGAGGGCCATAGTAGCCAACTGACGGACTAATGCCATGCGCAGCTTGAAAGCGCGCAAGTGCGTCTCGTGTCGCCGGACCAAAAAAGGTGGTCTCGTTGCCGGCAGAACCACCACCGCTGGCGGCAACGGTAAAGCCATGCGCATTGAGGAAACGCTGTAGTGTGCGCACGTCTTCATTGCGCATGCCGTACTCAAGATTGCGTGTTGGTGGCGTAATCGTCACCGCATTGGACGTACCGGCGTTAGTAGTCGCCCATGTTGGCGGGGTGAGCGTCGCAGTTGTTGCTGGTGTTCCGTAGTCAGTCACCACATTCCAGAGGCGCTGGTCTTCTCCCCCATCCACCTTGAAAATCGCAACGCCCGCAAGGCCAAGTTCGCGAGCCAAGTCGAGCTTCGCACGAATTGCCTCAGCGTCGCTCCATGACATAACGCGCGTTGCATTTGGTAACGGAATAATCGGGTCGGGAGACTGCGATGCCGGATACGTTAGAAACAACTCACCGGCTGAATTGCGTTGCGCACTAATGCCGAGTTTTGTCGCAACTTCATCAGCGTATCCGGGATTAAACGACCACAGTCGCGAATAGCGGAAGTCGCCGTCATCGTCAGTGAACGTGTCGTACTCATAGCCGTAGGTCGGCACACCGAGCACGAGTTTCTCTGGGTCGATATCTTCAGCCATAAGCCGCATCACTTTTTCAACCCAGTCGGTATCAGCAACAGGGATATAAGGGTCGCCCTTTGCGTCATTGAGTTTCACATCAATGCGCCCCTGATCGTAGGCCATGATGCGCACGCGATCGCAGTGCTGGTTAATCGCAACAAGATCATTTGCGTAGGCAATGTCGTCAGGAATCGACTCAGGTGATGAGTACCGCGAATCAAGTGGCGTGCGTGACTCAATGGTACAGATGATCCAACGGTCGTAGCCGATAGCATCAGCCAGCTCCTTCAAAAATTGTGAGAAGTACGGATTCGTACGCGCGTACTTTGCTTCATAGTCGATATCGATACCGTCGAGGTCGTGTGCGTACACTTCGCGTGTGATGGACTGAATGTGTGCACGACGGCGCTCAGGATCGCTCAGTGTGTCATGTATCGCGTCCGAACCCGACCACATTACTGTTGGGATAAAGCGGATGTTGCGTGCAACGGCCGCATTTTTCAATTGTTGCCACTCGTCATCCGTGAGTGCATCGGCTTGATGGAGCTCACCGTTATTTTTCACCGTGTAGAGAAACGGATTTACCTCGGTGAATGCACCGAGATTATTCATCATGCTCCCCACCCCTGCCTCGGCTCGCCAGTACGGGATCCATGCCGAGAGCTCAAGCTCTCCTGCAGCATGTGTTGCTGCGGGCATTACCATACCTGCCATCATGACCATACCGAGTGCGAATGTATATCTGCTCATATGTAGTAGTAGACGATGCATCACCAGTAATCATACAGCCCCTTGTGCAGAAAGACAAAAGGGCGCGAGATCTCTCCCGCGCCCCTCACTCATCTAAGCGTTCTTGATGCCACCTCCAAATGCGCTCCAATGTGAATCCCGTAACAGTTGCACAACTAGGTAATCGTAGCGGGTATGCGCCCATCGCTATTGCTCGTGCAAGATCGTATGTATTACACGTGTTTCCGCGCACCACAACTACTGGAGAGCGGGATACGTCACACGCCTTGCAAAGATCGAATAGAACCGAAGGCCGTGCTGCTTCAAGCGAAACACACACGTACCCCTTCTGATTCCCCACTAAGTGCATCTTCGCCTCTGACAGAATCGAATTATTGTCGTCAGATTTGATCACGGTGAATAGAGAGTCTGGAAATAGCTTCTCAAACGCAAGGTAGTGATCTTGGTTTTCCACCAGTATCTTCACAACCTCTTCCTCTTCGTTGAGTGTTATTGTCTGCGTTCACGGTACCGTGACGGTGTTGCGAGTGTCAACGCGGCACACTGCCTGACATCCGCTAGTAAAGCGAGACGTATTCGAGCATAGCGAGGAAGTCAGCGCGAAGTGTTGAGGCTTCATCGATATAGCTTCCCGCAATGAGGTAGATGCGTCCGTTGTTCGCTGCAATAATCGTGTCAGTAGCGTAGAGCCCGTCGCTAGTGTAGCGCACCGCCGGCACACCGGAAAACGAAACCTCGCGCATCGCCGAAAGCGTACGTGTGCTGTTTGACACGTTCGGGTTTTCGGTTGCCCACTCGCGTGGCGTCAACGCACTCGGGTTATCAAAAACCATAACGGTAATGGCGGGTGGTCCTTCGCGTGGTACGCTGCTTGTCAGCAATTCAATGTACTCGTCAGTGCGCACAAGTGTCACGTGTTCTACAAGCGCTGCGTGCCCCGTCACGCTCTCGTCTTGTTCAACAAGGGTAAAACCGTCGGGTTCGACACGATACTCAAACCGTAACCCTAAATCGTCATTGCGGTAGCGCGTCCAACTTTCACCGTCCCGTGAGATCTGTTCGTGGTCGGTCTCAAGTGTGTCCCACCCCTCGGGCACATCACATGGTGTTGGAAATGTGTGTACATCTCCCGTCTCTGGATCTCGGGCGTCGGTAATCACTTGAATACACACATCAGATGACTGTCCGCCACGTGGTGCATCAGAAGGGGCAAGAGCAAAAAATGAATACCCACCGATGACAATGGCTGCAAGCGCGAGACACCACAGCGCGATGGTGCGCGCCGTATATACCTGCTGAGATTTTCCATTGTGCATAGGTGACTGCATATAGTTTTGTTATGTGCTCAAAGACGTGCGAGACAGCGCAGTCTTACACACCCTAGGGAATCAAAGAGAGGTTACTGCTGGGCGTAGTATGAAAAAAGTGCTTCGATACCTTTTTTGTTTTGCTCCCACTCAACGGTTTCGTGCGTCGCAAGTTCAACCGTAATCGCCGGAATGCCGAGTGAGGCCAGCCATCCTTCCGCGTCGCCGGTAATGGGGTACGCATCAAAACTCTCGACAGCTCGATACCCTGCAGCGTCCGCATACGCATTCATGACAGCGAGCGTTTCGGGCAATACACCCTCTTCACACTCAGATGCATACACAGCATCGGCCTGACTGTGCCAAAACACAACTGCCGCCGGATTCGTCGTGGTGACAATCGTGCGAATGGCACGTGCCTCAGGTTCAGAAAACGGTGCCGAGCCCGCGCTGACAACTTCGCCGCGCCAGCTGCTCTCGGGAGCCCACTTGCAGTCAAAGTTGCGGTTGAGGTCGACCGCGTTGGCGTTGAAGCGTGCCTGCGCGGTGTCGCCACTCGTAACATCAGCGCGCGTAAAGCGCCCCGCTGTACCGACAGCTTCATACAGACCGTCAGGATTTGCCACCGGCACAATGGTTACCGACACGGTGTCGGGGATCGTCTCGGGATACGCCGTGAGGTACTCCATTGCCTCGTACGCAAGCAGTACGCTATTCCACTCATAGCCACCGTGGATGCCACCGACGAAGAGCAAGTGCGTATCGCCTGAGCCAAAGGTGTAGGCTTCAATGGCACGTCCTTCCACGGATTGCCCGATAACAGTTCGTGCGGGGGTCGTAGCGACAACGTCAGCAACCGGCGCCGGCACTTGCTCTGGCGCAAAAAAAACGAAATATGCACCAGCGCTCGCAGCTATAAGTGCGAGTACTACAGCCCAAAACCAGAACGTGCGTACCAATGCCGGCATTATTCTGCGTAGTAGTTGAGAATGGCGTCAACACCTGCGCGATTTTGACTCCATTCAACATCAGTGTGGTTGGTCAGCAATACACTAATGGCGGGAATGTCTTCGCTCGCAAGCCAGTTCACCATGTCGCCCGTAATTTCGTAAAAGTCGAATTCTTCATACGCTGGGTAGCCAGACGCATCAGCGTACAGGTTCGTCAGCGTGAGCGTTTCGTCGAGCACCCCGTTGTGACAACTTGAGGCAAACACACCACCAGCAGCACTGTAGTACACCACAACTGCCGCCGGTCTCACCTCGTTAACGTAATCGCGAATGGCCTGTGATTCAGGTTCAGAGAACGCGCTCGTACCGGCATTAACAGTGCGACTCTGCCATATGCCCTCCTCCTGCCAGTCACACGCAAAGTTGCGGTTAAGGTCAACCGTATTCGCGTTGAAGCGCCCTGCGACCGTCGCCGACTGTGGCGTTGGTACGTCCGCGCGGGTAAAACGTCCTGCCGTACCGACAGTTGTGTGCAATCCGTCTGGGTTCAGAACCGGTACCACTGTCACCCGCACGTTGTCGGGTACAACACTTGACTGCGCCTCGAGGTAGTCCATGAGCTCATACGCCACCAGTGTCGTGTTCCACTCATAGCCACCGTGAATGCCACTAACGAAGAGCACCTCAGTGTCGCCACTGCCGTAGTGGTACGCAACGATGTCACGACCATCAACCGATTGCCCAATGGTCGTTTGCGTATCGTCTTGGGTTGTCGTGTCGTCAGACTGTTGGTCCGACATATCGGTCGTTGTTGCCGTGTCAGTGTTCTGTTGTGGCGTGGTCGTGCCGGCGAACCAGCCCTGTTGCCACGCAACGAAGCCGCCGATTCCTACGAGGATAATAATGAGTATGCCAATGGTGATATTTTTCATATGATTGTAGTTTACCACATGCGCCCATCGCGCGGCAAAAATCACTCATATGACGTCAAATGAGTGATTCTGTACCCAGAAAAGCAGTGTTTTCAGTAAAAAATAGTCTGTACGCCGTAGAGAATGAGTACCATCACCAAAATGTAGCTCACTTCGATAGTAATCGCGGTTTTTGTCTTACCGGCGTAAAAGCCGTGCGCTTTGATAAAGCCCATCAACATAATGGCAATCACGATGAGCGCCATGAGTGATCCGAGTAAAATGGTTGCGCTCACAATAAATGCCAGCACGAGCGTGGCACAGAACTGCGTTACCATGCCAAAGTACATGTGCGCCGTCGTGTTCACCGCAGGTACGCCAATACCCGCACGCCACCGTGCCCCGAGTAGTTTCTCTGAATACCAGAGTGCGCCAAACCCAAAGGCGCCGATGGTGCTTAGAATAACGGCAAGCCAGTTGGTTTGAGCTAATATGGTCTCAAACATACGCGTCTAATATAGCAAAAAAGAATGATGCTGTGTACACATGAATACCTTACATGGAAGAGTATGTTAATTAGCTGGCTATGCTCTCACCTTTCGTAGCAAACCCAATAAGGTCATTACACGAATTTTACTCTTTGACTTTACTCCATATTTCGCCGCACTCGCTTTTCGTATGCTCGACCGAATAAAATGAGCACTACAACCGCTCCTGCAGAAAACGCAATGTTGATAGGGTCAAGCATTGCGAGTGACTCACCAAAGTATACGAACGCGGCCGTGCCTGGGATAATTCCGATGAAAGTGCTCAGGCTGTAAGTTGGAAGTGACATTCGCGTGAGTCCAAGAGCGTAATTTAAAGCATTGAATGGAAATAGTGGTATGAGACGAAGTGTTATTGTTGTTGAAAACGGCGCCTCTTCAAATCTTTGCTCATAGTTCTTCAGGCGTGGATATTTATCCAGCATGCGATGGAATGAATCTTGAAAAACGTAGCGCGCAAGCACGAATCCCGCTATTGCACCGAGTGTATTCCCAATGAGCGCAACAATACTCCCCCAGAATGTCCCGAACACGGCGCCTGCGAGAAGTGTAAGTGGTGTCCCAGGAAATCCAATAAGCCCTGCAATACCCTTAGAAGCTATAAGGACCAGAGCAGCCAAAATCAGGGACGTCCCTTCAAGCTCCCGAATAAGTCCAATCTGAGTATAAACAAAATCCCGAAATACTATAACTAGCGTCAAAAGTAAAATGACAGAAATGAGAAAAAATATTCTTTTCCTTTTTCTAATCACGGTTTTGAAAGTACGCCTCTAGATCCTCAGCTCCGCCCAGGTATGTCCCCCCAAGCCAAATCTGTGGCGTAGTAACCGGTTTATTTTTGGGAAAGAACTGAGAAGTAGTAAAAAATAACTCATGCGCATAGAGAGGATTTCTCACAATATCGCGCTCCTCGTAGAGCATACCGTGCTTAGTAAAGAGATCTTTCGCCCGTAAACAGTATGAACAGCCGGGTTTTGTATACATCACATTCCGATCATCCGGGATTGTGAATCCTTTTACTAACTCTTTTCGTATGTGGTAAGCGAGTAGACCCGCATCGAGTACAGCCCCTTGCGAAATCACCCTTCCATTTACCAGTGTTATGGGCGCATGCCAACCACCTTTCCAAAGGACTTCCCACCAGTTATCAAGCCATGGCTTCGCTTCAAAAGCTATAGGTGCGCCAGGAAATCGAGTATCAATTACATGTTTAATCACGCCTTCAGTAGCACTACATTCACCACAGGGCACTTGAATTTTAAACGGTCCCCATGAACCCTCCCATTTATATTGAGTAATGTGTACTTCCACAGAAATAATACTAACCTATGACTCCACTAAGTGACAGCTCGCAGGGTCAATATATTCATTTGCTCATCCATTACCATCTTAATTCTAACAAAAAACCGCCCCTGAGGGCAGTTTTTTGTCTGGCTACCGCACTCAACAGGTGTGCAATGTCAGAATAGGTTCTTGGGTACATGACCCTCTTGGGTCACTGTGTCCGAAGATGCTGCCGGGCTAGGACTCGAACCTAGATTAACGGAGCCAGAATCCGTCGTCCTACCGTTAGACGACCCGGCAATATGTCTTTGCCATAACCGCATTCGCGACCCAGCAAAAACGAAACGCACCAAAGTGTGGTGCGTTTCGTATACTACACGTTTTTGGTGTGAGACTCAATTACTGCACTGAGGCATCAACCTCAACGCCGGCCTCCATCATTGCTCCGTCATCTTCGGTAACACGCTCGTAGTCGAGTGTGTTGCCGCGCGCAAGGTAGTTGATCGTCAGCTGTGACTCACCTGAGTCGAGTACGGCGTACTCGTATGTCTCACCGTCAATGGTGGTGCGAAGAAATACGCTTGATGGGTCGTACTCTGCTTCACCGTCAGCGTAGAGCTCCCACGTACCGGTGCTCATCACCTCGCCATCGTAGCGATCCTCAACGGTACCATCAGCTTTGTACACGACGACCGCCTTTGGATCTTCGGTGCTCTGCCACGTTCCGACAATGTCTCCTTCGACATCATCGCGGTTGAGCATCATGGCATCGCCCTCGTTATCCATCATTGACTCCTGACCCTGCTCCATTGATTGATCAGCGGGCATGTCTTCGTAGGTCACGAGTAGATATGCGATGACTGCCAAGGCAACAATAACAACTGCACTTACAATATAAGTTTTCATACCAGTGTCTTTATTAAACGACTATGCGCCCATCATACACGAGTTTCCCCTGTAGTGGTACCGTCCCCGTTCACGCTAGAGGCCAAACATATCGCCGAGAATCACACCGACGATAAATGAAATGAGCGCGGCAAAGCCACCAATGAGTACGTTCCGCAGCGCGGCAAACCACGGGCTTTTCTTTTCGATGATACCCGAAATGTAGCCGACGAGCGCAAATGCAACCAGCGTTGCACCCACTGAGGTGTACGCCGCCGACGGTGCAAATGACGGCACCATCAGTGCCGCCACGAATGGCAAAATGGGCACGAGGCCGATAATAACGAAGGAGAAGAACGTCACCACCGCTTGGTTAATCGGCGGCTTTTTGTGCATCGTGCCGCCAATCGACTCTTCAGATACTGCCGAGAGGTAGTTTGATGATCCCATAGAAAAACCGTCTGCCAATACATTGGCAAAGCCGAGAATCAGAATGACTGCGGGAGATAGTGAAGCACCAACCGCACCCGTCACAATAGCGAATGTGGTCACCAAACCGTCCATACTCCCGTACACAAACTCGGGAAGGTAAATGTGGTGCTTCTTGCCGACGCCCGACGGTGTGTTGTCAGTCTCATGCTGACCGGTGTGTAATGTATCCATAACTCTGTGTATTTAAAATGCGAATAACGCTTTCTGTATCCTACGTGCAGTGCCGCTATTTGCCAAGTGCCGCTTTGATGAAGGCCGTGAAAAGCGGATGCGGATCAAGGGGTCGTGCCTGTAATTCAGGGTGAAACTGCGTACCAACGAAAAACGGATGGGCCTCTTTGGGTAACTCGGCGATTTCCATCAGTCGCTTATCAGGCGACACACCGGAAAACACCATACCAGCATCTTCGAGTTGCGTGACGTACTCGGGATTAACCTCGTAACGGTGGCGGTGGCGCTCTTCGACAATCTCCTGTTTGTAGGCTTTCCGTGCGATCGTGCCGCGCTTGAGATACGCGGGATAGACCCCGAGACGCATCGTGCCGCCGTAATCGTTGTTGCGCAGCTTTTCCTTCTGGTCTTCCATGATGTCTATGACGAGATGCTCGGCGTCGTTGCTCATCTCGCGCGTCGTTGCTCCCTTAATGCCGGCAACATTGCGTGCGTACTCAACGACCGCCAACTGCATGCCGTAACACAAACCGAAATATGGAATCTTATTTTTGCGGACGTACTCAATGACTTGCACCTTCCCTTCGATGCCCGTCTTGCCGAATCCGCCCGGAACGAGCACCCCATCATACTTCTTGAGTTCGCTGAGTTTTTTCTTGCCCGATTCAAAATCGTGTGATGACAGCCAGTGCAGCTGCGGCTTGGCACCGAGGTGAAATGCTGAAAACTTGAGTGCTTCAATAACAGAAATGTAGGCGTCGGAGAGCACGAAGTCGCCCGTATCAAAATACTTACCGACAACAGCAATGCCCACCTCCTTTTTTGAGTTGTGCACCTTGCGCACAAATGCTTCCCACTTGCTCATGTCGGGGGTACGTTTGCGACGCTTGAGGCGAAGCTCTTCAAGGAGCGTCGTTGAGAAGTTATCGCGACGGAAGTTCAGCGGCACGTCGTAGATACTGTCGATGTCAGGCGCTGAGATAACGCGGTCAGGGCGAATATTACACTGCTCGGCAATTTTGCTCTTGCGTCGCTCGTCGAGTTCTTCTTCCGAGCGCCCGATGACGATGTTGGGCTGCACACCGTATGAGTTGAGCTGCCTAATAGCGTTTTGTGTCGGCTTTGTCTTCATTTCACCGACTTTGTTCGGCACGGGCAGGTACGTCACCATAATAAAGAGCACGTCGTCGGGATTACGCGCTTCCATGATGCGCGCCGCTTCAATGAACATAATGTTCTGGTAGTCGCCGACCGTACCACCGATTTCAATCACGCTAATTTCCGAGCCGTTGATACTCGCCGCCTTTTCAAATCGCTCGATAATTTCGTCGCGAATGTGTGGCACCGCTTCAACACACTTCCCGTCGTACTCAAGATTGCGCTCGCGCTCAATGACACTGCGGTACACCATACCGCTGGTGAGGTAGTTTTCCGGCGGGAGCGATCGGTTTAAAAAGCGCTCGTAGTTACCCATGTCCTGATCGGTTTCGAGGCCGCTCTCCAACACGAACGTCTCGCCGTGCTCGGTCGGATTCATGGTGCCGGCATCGACATTTAAATAGGGGTCAACTTTTACCAAGTTGACCTTGAATCCATTTGCCTGCAGGAGATTACCAATTGAAGCGCTAGCGACACCTTTCCCCACTCCGGACATAACGCCACCAATGACAAAGATGTATTTGTGTCCTTTTTTCGCCATGCGCACCAAATGTTGTGAAGTCTAGTATATGCGGGTCACTTTGCAAGCTTATAATTTAAGGTAGCGACGCACGGCAAGTGCACTCGACACGACGCCGAGTACCACACCGATGCCCACGAGTACTACAAACAGGTACCCGAAGTGGCTCGTGTAGTACGTCAATACATTAAAGTTCCCGAAAAAGGCTTCCGATGCCGGACCGGTCCACAGGGCAATCGGATACAGTGCCAGCAGCGCAACGAGACCACCTGCAAAACCGTACAGTGCGCCCTCAACAAGGAATGGCCCCTGCACGTACCAGTCGGATGCACCGACGAGACGCATGACGCCAATCTCGTCTTTCGTGGTGTAAATAGCCAGTCGAATCGTATTAAACACAATGAGTACTGAGGCGATCACCAAGAAGATAGTCGTCGCGAAGCCAATGCGCTCAGATGCCGTAATAATGTCGGTCAACTTATCGATTGCCGCACGGTTTTGAAAGTAGTTGATCTTCTCAATGATGGGGTCGCTTCCGCCGACAGTTGTTTCTTCCTGTAACACGTTGGCAATGCGTTCATACTGACTCGTTTCCTGAGCGCGGATTGCCAAACTGGCGCCCAGTGGGTTCTCATCCAGCTCATCAAGAGCCTGCAGGGTCAGCTGGTCGTCGGCGTGTCGGGCTCTGAATTGCTCCAGTGCCTCCTCACGCGATACATAGGTCACCGCCGCAACTTCGGGCAATTCTTGTACTGCATCGCGCAGTGCCAAAATCTCACTCTCCGGTGCATCAACAAGGAAGTACACGTTGATGTCGACTTTATTTTCAAGCTGGGTAAGCACCGCATCAAGTGCAGCACTGGTGATCGTGACCGTTCCGATCGCAAACAGCGTGATGGCCATAATGAGCACCGTCGCGAGTGAGACGTACCCATTACGCAAAAATCCAAGAAACCCTGCTCGTGATACTCGTTTTACGTTTACCCAGAATGCCATAGTAAAAGAACTTAGAGAATGTAGCGACCGCTCTGATCGTCACGAATGACACGGCCTTCATCCATAGTAATAACGCGCTTGCCAAGGCTGTCGATCACCCCTTTGTTGTGCGTGGTAAGAATCACGGTTGTGCCAAGGTCATTAATTTTCTTCAGAATCTGTACGACCTCGTACGTACTGATGGGGTCGAGGTTTCCCGTCGGCTCATCGGCAACAATAACGGCCGGCTGATTCACGATGGCGCGCGCAATGGCAATGCGCTGCTGCTCACCACCGGAGAGCTCGCGCGGGAAATTATCCATTTTTTCCGCCAGATCAACCAAATCGAGTACGTGAGGCACGTCTGCAATAATGTCTTCCTCGTGTTTGCCGGCTGCCTCCATGGCAAATGCGATGTTTTCAAATACCGTCTTGCTCGGCAGCAAGCGGAAATCCTGAAACACAGTGCCAATGTTGCGGCGAAGCAGGTTGAGCTCGCGTTTGCGCAAACGCGCAATATCATTCGATTCAAAGAAGACCGTTCCCTCACTCGGAACCTCTGCCGCAAGAATCATTTTAATGAGTGTCGACTTGCCGGCACCCGAGTGGCCAACCACCGACACAAACTCGCCCGGCTCAATTGAAAGAGTGACGTCGTCCAGAGCTGCTGGACCGTCGTTGTAGAACTTTGATACTTTGTCGAAGTAAATCATCGTGTGTGAGCAACTACGGACACAATTATACCCCGAGTCAAAAGACACACCAAATAGGACCCGCGTATTTAAAGAAACACTGACAGGTCGCCACCGAGCACTGCGTCGACATTTGCTGTTTCAACGTCGGTGCGATGGTCTTTAACCTTCTGGTACGGATGCAGCACGTATGAGCGAATTTGGCTCCCCCATTCAATTTTTGTGTCTTTCGATACCGACAGTCCTTGCGCTTCCTTTTCGCGATCGTCTTCCTGTTTACGGTAGAGCTTACCGCGCAGTATCTCCATAGCTTTCTCTTTATTCTGCGCCTGACTGCGCTCCGCAGTACACTTTACTGTTATACCGCTCGGGATGTGGGTAATGCGCACTGCCGTTTCCACCTTATTCACATTCTGCCCACCGGCGCCGCCTGAACGAGCGAAGCTAATCTCAAGATCAGCATCTGAAAGCTCGATGTCCTCAGTCGATGGCAACTCAGGAAGTACTTCAACGAGGGAAAATGACGTTTGCCGCTTTCCTTGTGCATTAAACGGACTGATGCGCACGAGGCGATGCACCCCTGATTCATGTTTGAGCGTACCGTAGACATTCTTTCCCTCAACTTCAAACGAAATGCTGCGATACCCTGCCGAAGTGCTACTTTCGTCGAGAATGTGTGCTTTCCAACCACGACTCTCAACAAACTTCCGGTACATGTGAAAGAGCATCGCCGAAAAATCCTCGGCATCACTCCCGCCTGCACCTGAGAGAATACTGATGATGGCATTCCCACGGTCGTACTTCCCCACGCCTGCAAGCTCGTCTTTAAGTTCCTGCATTTCTTTTATGCGTTGCTGTGCCTGTGCCGGATTGTTCCAAAAGTCCGGCTGTGCCATTGCCGCTTCAATAGCTGCAATGCGTTTTTGTACCTTTTCGTTATTCATCGGCAAAGTATTTTTCTGTTGTTAGCGTACAAGCGCTATTCTACATCAGTGAGCACGAGTCGATACCCGACCTTTGGCTCCTCGCGCACATCGACTTTTCCCGCGCTTATATCTTTCACCACCTGACTCAAAAAGCGCATATTCGTTCTGACGAGATTGTTGTGAACCCTTCGCCCTGCCGCGCTGTCGCCCACGAGGTGGCGGCAGGTGTCAAAAGTCACCATCGCTCCTGGGCGTTGACTAAGCTCCTCCCAAAATATGGCTTGCACGAGGCCGATGTCTCGGAGAGCATCGCGATATGCGAGCATGCCACCATTGCTGGTACGTTGAAACGAAAACGCGCGCAGTGCCTTCTCAAGTGAATTCTCTTGACGTTCGCGTTCAAAATTCATTGAGCCACCGAGAGGACTCGAACCTCCGACCTATACGTTACGAATGTATTGCTCTACCAACTGAGCTACGGTGGCGCTGGAGCCAGGAACGGGATTCGGCGTCAGCTCACTAAGCGCTACGCGCTAAGTGGCTCCTGCCCGAGCTCGTCTGTCTTCGCAATGCTCAGACATGACTGCGCTTTTCGCATCCCGACGCAGGCAAAGCAGTGTGCCTGCTTTCCTCCTCACTTGGCTCATCGCCTGCGTGAGCCAGGAACGGGATTCGAACCCGTGACCTCACCCTTACCATGGGTGCGCTCTACCAACTGAGCTATCCCGGCACGTGCGCTGTATCTTACAATGTTTGGTGGTGAGCGCAAACTATCTCGCTTTGTGTCGGTACGCGAGTATGCCGGCAGCACCAAGCGCTCCAAGCGCGTTGAAGACGAGGTCGAGTGACGTATTGAAGTATCCGCCCACGCCCGTTTCACTGATCGCGACGACCGCGATAAACTCAACAATTTCGTTTACTGCGCCGAGTCCCATACCAATTGCCACACACAGTGCAAGCAGTAGTCCGTGCGATGCACCCTCACGCCAGCGTGGCGCCATCAAGTGATACGCAACGAGTGTCGTGACACCAAAGCCAAATGCGTGCACGAATTGGTCGTACTTAAGAATGACAAACTCGCCGCCGTCACTGACGATATCGATAAGCTGCACCCCATACAGGACCGTATCACCCACGGGAATGCTGCCTCCAGCCATGTGGAGCAGTCCCCATACTGAGAGCCCCCATAAAATCAACGGCGTGAACTGCGAAGAGCGGAGTGTGCCGATGAGGAGCGCGAAAAAGAATACCATCACCGCGACATACCACAGGAATTCGTAGTTTGCGCTCACCAGATAGTAGGCAGTGAATGCACACAGGTAGCTAAGCGAAAAGATGAGAATCACCCACTGCTGACGTGTAAAACTATGTGACATACTTACGAGAGAAAGCTAAGCAGTCCTTGGATGAGGGTGATGAAAAAGGCAAAAATTGCCAGCAGAAACTCTAAAAAGAGCGTGATGGCTTTCGCGGCAAGTGCAACGAGTGTATTGAAAAATTCCGCGATGTTCATTGCATGTATAGTAGCATGTTTTGTGCACCGAGAAACGCCCCACTTTGTCGCTAAAACAGTAAAACCCCAGTGCTACCGCACGGGGTCTAACTGTTGTATGCGCGAACGACGGGACGTGGCGTCAGCTCACTAATCCTTCGTGCACTCAGGATAAGTGGCTCCTGCCCGGACTCGCCGACAAGCACTTCGCTACGCTTTGTCTTGTATACCGGCTCCGTCTTTCAAGTCCCACCTCGCTGTAAATCAGTAAAGCCCCAACCCTCTCGGGTCGGGACTACACTGAGTTTATGCGCGAACGACGGGACTTGAACCCGCAACCTCCCGCGTGACAGGCGGGTGCTCTAACCAAGTTGAGCTACGTCCGCAACAGGCGCTATTCTAACAGGATATTTAAAAGTTGCCACTTTCTCAAACGAAAAACCCGCTCTGTCAGCGGGTTTTTCGTGAGCACACGTCGTCCTAGCGACGACGTGTTGCTTTCTTGCGTGACGTCGTCTTACGTGCCACTTTGCGCTTTGTAGTCGTTTTCTTCTTTGCTGCAGGTTTGCGCTTCGCGGTCGTGCGCTTCTTTGCTGTCGTCTTGCGCGCTGTCTTTTTCGCGACGCGCTTACGTGCTGCAGGCTTGCGCTTCGCGGTCGTTCGCTTTTTTGCTGTTTTGCGTGTTGCCATAAACAAAAATGCGTAAGGAGTGAGTAATGTGCTCGACCTACTTCAAGTATACATGTTCATGGCGTATCTGTTTGCGCACACGACACTATGGTGTGCACAAGTGTATTTTTATTGAAAGCAGCGCGTGAAATTGGTATCGTTGTGCGCATACGTGCATTGCCGAGGTAGCTCAGTTGGTTAGAGCGTAGGACTCATAAACCTAAGGTCGACGGTTCGATCCCGTCCCTCGGCACCAATGTAAAACACCACGTGGTCGCGTGGTGTTTTACATTACGTGTTGCGGGGGCTGGAATTGACGTCAGCTCACTAATCCTTCGTGCACTCAGGATAAGTGGCTCCTGTCCGGGCTCGCCCGTCTTCACTTCGTTCAGACATGGCTCCGCCTTGCACTTCCAGACGCAAGGCACGCAGGTGCCTTGCTCCCCGCGCACCAGTAACACATAACGCCACACAAAATTGTGTGGCGTTATGTGTACTTGTTGCGGGGGCTGGAATTGCACCAGCGATCTCCGGGTTATGAGCCCGGCGAGTTACTACTCCTCCACCCCGCTGCGGCGCACTATAGCATAAAGCGCTCGTCGGGTAAAACTTATGCGAAAATGTAATCGAGTTCACGCAGCGTGCGTTCAAACAGCGCAATGATGCGCTTCACTTCACGCTGCGACAGTTCCATTGCCGCTCCTTCGTGCGCAATGCGGTTGCGCATCTTGTGCGCCTCCCATGCGCCATCAATTGTATTCACCTCGCTGCGACGTACCGTTTTCATTTTCTCACCGAGCGACTCGCCCTGATATCCTTTCTGCGTTATTGCATCTTCGAGCATGATGTCAGCTTCGACAATAGCCTGTCGCCAATCATTTGGCTGTGCTGAATCGGCAAGGCGCAGTACATCACGCCACCGCGCTTCGTGTGCACCGCCGGCCATACTCGCCGCCTCTTCAATTTGCAACACTTTCCGTGCAGCAGATGACAGCGGCTGGTTTGTGTAGTACTCCGCTTCCGCACTACGTATCTGGTACAGACGAAAGCGCGCATACAGTGTAATGATCGCAAACACTACCGACACAATCAGCGCGACGAGAAAGAAGTTAATCCACGCGCTGGTGAAAATATCCCATGGTACGTCAAACGACGATACTGCCGTCTCTTGCGTGGGCTGCACCACTTCGGCACGACCACCTTCAATTGGTGTATCGAACGTGGGCAGCGCCTGTGTGTTCACCGGTGTTGGGTTCATAGCTCTGTTCGCATCTTCTCAAATTCGCGTCCGAGCGCAAAGAGGTGTGTGTCAGTACCGTACGCGCCGATAAACTGCATGCCGATTGGCAGTGCGGTGCCCTCGCGCTCTACCGTACCCATTGGCACCGAGAGTGCGGGCACACCCGCGAGGTTCACGGGTACCGTGAAGCGATCGGCCGCATACATCGCAACGGGGTCGTCTGTTTTTTCGCCGAGAGCAAATGCGGGCGTCGGACTCGTCGGTGTTGCAATTGCATCAATGTCGGCATGCACGCGGGCAAATTCATCGCGCATAACATTCCGCACAGCGGCAGCTTTTCGATAGTAGGCATCTGCGTAGCCTGACGAGAGCACGAATGTTCCCGTGAGGATACGACGACGCACTTCGGCGCCAAAGCCTTGCCCGCGTGATTGCATGTAGTCATCGGCGAGCGAATCTCCTGCTACACGTAATCCGTACCGTACACCATCAAATCGCGCGAGGTTCGTTGATACCTCAGCTGGGTTAATGATGTAGTACGCCGCAAGGCTGTAGGCAATCGACGGAAGTTCGATATCGACAATGTCGTACCCTGCGCGTGCAAGTGCTTCAAGGTGCGTATCAAATGCGGCAACGACGTCCCCATCAACACCCTCAGTGAGAAATGCGCGCGGGACACCAATACGCTGCGTCCCTGCCGGTGTCCGTGCGTAGTCCGCAATTGAGGTCGCGTCGTGCTCGTCTGCTCCCTGTATCGCAGTAAAGAGCTGCTCGGCGTCGGTAACCGTGCGCGCCAGCGGTCCAATCTGATCAAAACTAGAGGCTGCAGCCATGAGACCGTACCGCGACACCGCACCGTATGACGGTTTGAAGCCAACCAGTCCACAGAGCGCCGCCGGCTGGCGAATTGAGCCGCCAGTGTCTGAGCCGAGTGCTGCCAGCGCAAGGCCGTCGGCCACCGCAGCAGCTGAACCGCCTGATGAGCCCCCTGGTACGCGCGTCTCGTCATGAGGATTACGCGTCGGTCCGTACGCTGAGTTCTCTGTCGAACTACCGAGTGCAAACTCATCCATATTTGTGCGTCCAAGAAATACACTTCCTTGCTCCTTGAGTCGTGCGATTGCCGTTGCCTCGTATGCCGCAGTGTACTGTTCCAACATGCGCGACGCTGACGTTGCTCGCTTACCGTGGATGAGAATGTTGTCTTTGATTGCCAGTGGGATGCCTGTCAGTGGCGTTTGTTCGCCGCGCGCGATACGCGCGTCAGCCTCCTCCGCGGCCGCAGCTGCATCATCGAATACTTCAAGATAGGCGTTGAGCTCGTCGTTGCGCTCGGCAATGCGTGCGAGGTACGCATCACACAACTCGCGTGCTGATACCTCTTTGGTGTCGAGCAGTGTTCGCGCCTGTGCAAGTGTGAGGGTGCGTGTGTCCATACTAGTCTTGGGCGATTATCTTACGCACCTGCAGGTAGCCGTCTTTGTGTGCGGGCATTGCTGCAACAAGCTCGTGGGTGTAGACACCCACATCATGCGCTACCCCGTCGTCGCGCAGAGCGTTGTAGTGTGCACCAACGTCTTTCGTAAGCTCAGCGCCCGACTCCTGTATCTGCGTACAGAGCGCAATAATTTCCTGCATGTCGTGCTCGAGTGCAGCAAGCTCCGCATCAGACACGGCAACACGCGCCAACTCGGCAAGTTTTCGTACGTCTATGGTGGTATCAGTCATTGTTCAGTAGCTTAGCAAATTTCTTCTCATCCAGCACCGGTACGCCGAGCTGCTGTGCCTGCGTGAGCTTTGTGCCCGCCGACGCGCCGGCAATAACGTAGTCGGTCTGCGCCGATACACTACTGGCAACTTTGCCGCCACGAATGCGTATCGCGTCCTTTGCTTCATCGCGTGAGTACTGCTGCAGGGTACCGGTAAGTACGAACGTCTGCCCCGCCAAAGCCAGTGACGATTGTTGTGCCGGTGCAACCACCGTGAGCTGCTCGAGTAGCGCATCAACCAGCGCAGCGTTTTCAGCATCAGCGAACCAGCGCACAATTGACTCGGCAACAACAGTACCGATGCCGTCAATTGCCGCGAGTTCCGTCGCCGTAGCCTCGCGCAGTGTCTCGATGGTAAAGTGCTGCGCCACATCACGCGCCGTTTCCTCGCCAACGTGATCAATAGAGAGTGCAACGAGCAGACGCTCCAACGAGACGCGACGCGACGCGTCGATGGCGTCAATGAGATTCTGTGCACTTTTTTCTTTAAAACCCTCGAGTTCGAGTATGTCACCCTTTGTCAGCGTGTAGAAATCATCAAAGGTGTTCACGAGTCCCGCCTTTAACAGCTGGTCAACGATGGCACTGCCGAGCCCGTCAATATTCATCGCCTTTTTCGAGACAAAGTGTGCCAGTATGCGCGAACGTTGCGCAAATGAGTCTTTCGCAACACAGCGCCATGCCGCCGTACTCGGTACGCGTTCAATTGAGCCGTCACCGCCGCAGGCGGCGACGTTTTTCGGAAACCGAAATCGCTTTTCGCGTCCCGTGCGCATATCCGTGAGGACCGCAACAATGTCGGGAATAACATCACCTGCTTTTTGTAAGATGACTGTATCGCCAATGCGCACATCAAGGCGCTCGATCTCATCTTCATTATGCAAAGTTGCCCGACTCACCACAGAACCGGCAACGCGCACCGGCCGCAAGTGTGCCACCGGTGTCAGCACACCGGTGCGACCCACCTGCAATACGATGTCCTCAACGACGGTCGTCACCTGTTCGGCAGGAAACTTAAACGCAATCGCGTATCGCGGTGCTTTTGCCGTGTAGCCAAGCTGTCGCTGGAGTGCGATGTCATCGACGGCAATGACGAGTCCGTCCATTTCGTACGGCAGTGCGTCACGCTTTTTTTCCCATCGGTGGTACTCGGCCACCACGTCAGCAATAGTCGGAAACGTTTTCCAGTGCGTGTTGACTTTAAAATGCAGCTGCTGCAGCAGTGCCAGTTCGTCTGCCTGCGTCACCGGCTCGCGGAGCGCCGTGTCGCGTACGTCGAGTGCGTAGATGTCATACATAAAGGTGTCGAGATTACGCGATGCAGTGACGCGCGAATCGAGTTGGCGCAGTGATCCCGCTGCCGCATTGCGCGGATTTGCAAATTCTGCTTCCTCGGCAGTGCGGCGTGCTTTGTTGATGCGCTCAAACTCGTCATGCGACAGCCACGCTTCACCGCCAACAATAATGTCGACTGGCTCGGGGAGCTCGAGGGGAATACTGCGAATGGTGCGTAAGTTGTCGGTGATGTCTTCACCGACAACACCGTCGCCACGCGTGGCGCCGCGCACGAACGTCCCCGCTTCGTACTCTAAAATAACTTTGAGACCGTCAATTTTATGCTCGGCCGTGTAGGATACATCCGCCACGGTTGTATCGAGCCGCTCAAGGTGCCGGCGAAGACGCTCCTCCCACGCGTAGAGTTCCTCATCAGAAAATACGTTATCGAATGACCACTGCGGCACCTTATGCTGCACTTTCGTAAATCCCTCGCGCACCACCGAACCAACACGCTGCGTCGGACTCTGCGCATCAACGAGCGACGGGTATTCGGCTTCCAATTCGGTAAGCTCCTGTAGCAGCGCGTCGTAGGCAGCGTCAGAAATTTCAGGGTCGTCGAGTACGTGGTAACGATAGTTGTGGTGGCGCAGCAGCTCGCGCAGTTTCTGTGCGCGTTCGCGGGCCGTTGTTGGTACTGAATCTGTCACGCCCCCATTGTACTACACTCGCTAAAAGGTGGTGCGCACGGCGCGCTCGAGACGTCGCGGGTGGTCGGGTTGGTCACACGGACGACTGTAGCCCAGCGCTTCGACAACCGTAAATGGTGCCGTGTCGCGCTTTGTCACCGTTACGTACACACAGTAGCCGTCGGGTTCAAACCAGAAGGTAGTCTGGTCACTTCCACCGAGGCCGGCAACACCGTCAGGAAAACCGTTTTCCCACGGCGTGGGAAAATCCTGCAAATCTTGCTCGGCACAGGTGGCGGGCGTCGATGTCGATGTGTAGACGCTGCTCGTTGCAAATGCCTGATACTTAAAATCCCAGAAGAGTGCACACTCGGCACCGGTGTCTGCAGCATAAAATGCAAGCTGCGAGTCACGACCCAAGGCCGAGAGCACCACCTCCTTCTGTGCGATGCCGAACATTGCCAGCCCAAGTGCTGAGAGCAGCGACGCAACCAGTGCTGCAAGCAACAATGTGAATCCGCGATTGGTGGGTGTGAATCGTGTGTGCATACTAATTTGGAAGCCAGTTATAGATGCGCTCTTCGAGGGTAAAGGTACGCTCTTGGAATGAACCTGTCTGCCACTGCACCATCACCGTAATGGTTGCTTCGCCTTCAAGTTCCTCATTTGGCGTCACGCGCACGCTGCGGCTAAAGCGCGTTGCCTCCCCCGCTTCGTGATTATAAAACGAGTCGTTGTGCAATAGCTTCGTGTCCAAGCAGTCGCCAACACACGCGACCATCGTGTCATTCGGCACATCAACGTGCAGTGCAGAATCGGTGGGAATACCGGCGAGCCAATCAGTGGTGCCGTCGTTCAGGTACGCCAGTAGGTTTTGATCACGCTTGTTCCGCACCATTTCAACAGCTTCCTGTGCCAGATAGAATGCGGTGGTCTGGTCTTTGGCGTAGAGCGCCGCAAAGAGGCTCTGTGACGCCAGCGTCAGCGGCGCTGCAACTGCCACGACCAAGATACTGATTGCAACCAGTGTTTCGATGAGTGTGAAGCCGCGAATATGGTGGCGTGGTGTGTACGTGCGCTGCATAGACTACAGATCGAGTAATCGCTGTGACGCGACTGCCTGAATATTAAATATCGTACGTATTTTTTCATTGGTCCCAATCACCCCAAAGGTATCTCCTTCAGCAGCAGCTGTCCCCTGCACGACAATCACTACTTTTGGCTGCAGTGTTTCTCCGTCATCACTGAGTGTCTCCTGTGCACCCGTCACGAACACTTCAAATGAATCAATGTTAATTTCCGGTGCGGTAATCGGGAGGGCCGTATCACGTGCATCCTCTGATTTGTAGAGACGACCGTTTGCAAACCAGTACACCCACTGGTCGGCCGTCGAAGCACTCGAGCCGCCGAATGACTCAAAGGCAACTAAACCGCCGCCGAGGGTACAGTCAGTAGCGGTACTGAGCGTCGTCTTATTTGTCTCATTTGCTGACCCACAGTGATACGTATGCCCCATGCGAATGTTACGCACCATACCGTCGAGTGCGACGTTGAGGTTGTTCATCACCGACTGCAGAGCCTGTGCTTTGCGGTTCGCATCAATCAGCGACAAGAGCGCTCCGATGCTGATTGTCATAACCACGGCAAAAAGCGACACTGCCACGAGCATCTCAACCAAGGTAAATCCGCGTTGTGTATTCATGCTATTCATCATCAAGGGTATACCGCTGGACTGATATCTGACCGGCTGCTTCCACCAGTATGCTCATGCGGTCTTCACGCGGCGACATCACCACAATGCGCGCACGCTCATACTGCGAAAACCCTGAGCCAAACGACGCGCGAATGATAGCGTCCGGCTCCGGTCGCTTAAAGAGAATACTCAAATCAGTCACCAAGCAATCTTCCGTCTCACCATCCGGTACACAGATACGCTCAATAAGGTACCCCTGCCCCAGATTATACGTCTCGACCCACTCGCTGCCGGCTGAGGTGTAGACGCCGTCTTCGTTCGCATCGGTAAATAAGGTAAAGCTCCTGTTGGTCTCCTGTAAGTCAAAGTACACACCGTGTCCTGCCGCAAATTCCACGCCACCAAAGCTGCGTGCTGAAATACCGAAAATCTGTGCTTCACGTACCGACAATGCAACGTCGTAGGCAAGGTTACGCAACAACACGGTGCCGCCGAACTGCGAGTAGCTGGCCAGCACAATACTTGAAATGGTGACAACAATACCAACGACAACAATCAGCTCAATGACAGTAAAACCACCCTGTCGACGTCGACATGGTGTACGAGATGAAATGTGTGCCTGTAGCTGATTCATATAAACAACGAACTGAATGCGATCACTATCTCAGAACCCCAGAATAACGATATAAAAAAGCCGCCGATAATGAATGGGCCAAACGGTATCTCGCTCTTCATTGTAAACTGTTGCCCAATGCCGCTCAACGAAAGCGCGCGCATAACCCGCGGTGCGTACAGAAGTGCAACGCCAACGAGTGCACCCGTCACAAATGCAATCATGAGTGCGACAAATCCGTAGAGTGCGCCGAGTGCCCAGCCGACACCAAGTGCCAGCTTTACATCTCCGAGCCCCATCCATGCCCCGCGTGATACAAGCCACAGCACAAACAGTGGCGCAGCAACAATGCCACCGGCAATAAGCACACCCGCAACAGTCACGAGTGCTTCCGTGAGCGGCAACGCCAGTACAAACGGCACGTGCGCGACAAGCGCGAGGCCGGCAAACAGGTAGACCAATGCGTTTGGAAGAATGGTGTGGCGTATATCGTAGACTGCTAACACAACCAACACAGCCACCATTGCCAGTGCCGTCGTCGTTACCACTAGATCCCAGCCCTGCACGGCAACCAGTGTAAATAGCGCCGCAGTCGTCAGCTCAACAATCCAGTACTGGTGCGACACACTACTGCCACAGCTGCGACAGCGTCCGCGGAGCACAAAAAACGATACCAGTGGCAGCAGTTCATACCACTGCAGCTGCGCGCGGCAGCTCATGCAGCCACTGCGACCTGAAAGCGATTGACCCGTATGGAGACGCAGGATGGCAACGTTGAGAAAACTGCCAACAATGAGACCGACGCAAAAGAACAGTGGGGTGAAAAGATCCATATCGCTTCAGTATAGCAACAAAACGCGCGTCTGTGACGCGCGTTTTGGCTTCCAGTCGTGGAGTCCCTATGGCTGGACGCAGTAGTAGTAGCCGTCTGATGAATCAGAACAGTCGATGGTGAGCACCGTACCGTCGGCGTCACTATCGAGAGCGTTGTGATCAGCCTCAAGTGTTGCACGGACAACGTACGTGGTGTTGCTGCCGTTCGTTGAGTAGTCATACGCGTTACCCGACTGTGGGTCGGTTGGCTGTACGGGAATGTACGTCGGTGCCAAACCAGCCGTTGATGATGGGTATGCGTTGTTTGAGTCGTAGTACATCTCAAGTGCGAGCTGCAACTGCTTCACGTCACCAATGCGACGTGCGTCACGTGATTTCTCACGAGCACTGTTAAGTGACGCCAGCACGACTGACGAGAGAATACCGATGATCGCGATGACCACCAAGAGCTCAATGAGTGTAAAACCACGCTCTTTGTTCATAAATGATGTCATAAATAGTCTTTTTAACCTTTTTGTAACTAACAATGTGTACTGTTGTGCAAACGCTGTTCGTGGCCAACACCGACCAAGCGAAAACGACCTCTTGTATGCCTATAGACTACATTATAGCGATACTCTCAGGCGCAGCTTCACCAAGTCCTGTGGATAACACCGGCGCACTAAATGCCGGCTGAAATGTTGTAAATTGGCACCAAGACCGAGGCGAGCAGCAGTCCGACACCAAGACCGAGCAGTACGATCATGAGCGGTTCAATGAGCGAGACGAGTGTGTCGACTGCGTTTTCAACTTCGCGACGATAGAATTTCGCCATGGTGCTGAGGATATTGCTCAAGTCACCCGTTTCTTCACCGATTTTGATCATCGCAACCATAATGCTCGGAAACTCGGGATAGCGCCCAAGCACCTCTGACGCGGGTCGTCCTGTTTGAATTTCTTCGGCCACGCGCTCGAGAATGTCACGGTACGCTGCGTCGCCAACAACCGCTGCACTGATTTCAAAACCACGCACGAGCTGAATGCCACTTGAGAGCGTCGTGCTCAGACTGTCGGATACACGAGACATGTAGAGTTTACGATACAGATCACCCACGTAGGGCACCTGCAGTCGTGCGCGCGCCAATTTTTTCTCTCCCCCTTCAGTAGTGAAGTAGCGATACAGCACGACACCGCCACCGACAACAAGTAGTCCGAGCAACCAGAGGTAGTTCGACATAAACGTTGCCATGCCGATGACCACTTTTGTATAGACGGGCAGATCTTGACCCGTTTCAACCAAAATACTTGAAAGACGCGGAATGACGGTCGTCAGCATCAGCACCATGACGGCAATAAAGGTCAGAATCACAAATGCCGGATAAATCAGTGCGTTGCGCGCCTTGCTGGCAACCGCGTAGTTGCGGTCGAGGTAGTCGGCAAGAAAAGCAAAGGATTCGTTTAGGCGGCCCGCCTCTTCACCGGCGCGTACCATCGAGACGTAGAAATCGCTAAAGACGCCTTTGTGCTTGGCAAGCGCGTCGGCAATGGTCGAACCGCTCTGCAGATCATTGGCAACCTCAGTGAGCTTGTCCTGCAGTGCCGGATTCTCTGCCTCCGCAGCAAGCAGGCGAAATGCGCGCAGTGCCGACACCTGCGCCTCAAACAGCGTCGAAATCTGACGCGAGAGCATCACCACCTCTTTGTTTTTGACGCGCTCAAAGAACGTGAGGCGCATATTGAGCAACGAACCTGAGCCTTCCGCAGGCTCAATTGAGGAAATAGTGAGGCCGCGGCGCTGCAGCCCTGCAACTGCCACATCCATGTTTATAGCGTCGATACTTCCCTCTCGCTCCTTCCCCTGTGCATCAAGTGCCGTGTAGTAAAACAGTGCCATAGGTATGTTTCAAAAATTACAGCAGTCGCTCGAGTGCCTGCGGGTTGAGCGAATGCTGGTACGCGCTATCAGCGCTGATTTCGCCCTGCGCAACCAACTCCGCAAGTGAACGGTCCATGCTAATCATGCCGTCCTGCATACCCGTTTCGATAACGGTGTTGATTTCATGCGAGCGTTTTTCACGAATGAGGTTGGCGACCGCCTTGTTGGCAATGAGCAATTCATATGCGGGAACAAGTCCGCCACCGACGCGCGGAATCAGGCGTTGCGAGAAAATACCCGCGAGCGATGACGCCAACTGTAGGCGAATCTGATCCTGCTGATGTCCTGGGAATGAGTCGATGATGCGATCAACGGTTTGTGCTGCATTGTTGGTGTGCAGCGTAGAGAAAACGAGGTGTCCTGTTTCAGCAGCAGTGACTGCTGAGGCCATTGTCTCCGGACCACGCATCTCACCAATGAGCAGTACGTCAATGTCCTGACGAAAGGCACCCTTCAGTGCCGTTGGAAAGTCTGCGGTGTCGATTTTGACTTCGCGCTGGTCAACCAGCGAGCGTTTTGGCTCAAAAATGTACTCGATCGGATCTTCGATGGTCACGATATGCTCGGCACGTTCCTGATTGATCAGCTCAATGAGTGAGGCAAGCGTTGTCGTTTTACCCTGCCCGACGGGACCAACCACCAAGAAGAAGCCTTGGTTGCGTCGTGCGAAGCTCTCGAGTGTCTGCGGCAGTCCGAGATCGGCGATGGTGCGAATCTCGTTCGGAATGTGGCGCATAGCAATACCGGTTGCGCCGCGCTGCACGAATGCGTTACAGCGAAATCGGTTTCCGTCGTCAAGTTGGAATGAGAAATCGAGCTCTTTGTTTGCGAGAAATTCTTTTTCTTGCTCATCACTGATCATCACCTTGAGCAGGCCAAGGGTGTCGTCGGCGGTGAGCATTGGCTCTTTCGTCAGCGACACGAGCGTGCCGGCAACGCGGACTGTTGGGTTTGACTCAGCAGACAGGTGCAGGTCAGACCCGCCTTCGTGCATGAGCACGTTAATGAACTTACGTAATGAACGGTCGTATTCCATACTTCGTTTCTCTATTGTACCTGCACGAGCCAGCCGCAGCTACCGCGGCACTGTGCAGAACACTACGACGTACGCGTCTTCTGCACGTACTGCTCCACCAATGCCAATACTTCCGAGGGAATCGCATTTGCTTTGATGATGTGCCCCACGGCCCCAAGCGTGCGGGCGCGCTCAATATCTTCCTTTTCCCCTTGATTTGAGAGCACAATGAGCGCCGCCCCTTTCGCGAGCCCTTCGTTTTGTATTGCCTCAAGTAAGCCGAAGCCGTCAATTTCCGGCATAACGAGATCAAACACAACCGCGTCGGGCGTGAGACCATTGCGCAGCTTCTCGAGTGCCTCCATGGCACTTTGCGCTGTCGCAACAGCATGGCCGGCATGTGAAAATTTTAAACTGTACATGTCGATGAGGAATGAATCGTCATCAACGAGCAAAACAGAAAATGGTGCGGTTGTGGTCATAAGTGTAGTGTTACTGCTGTGGTGGTTGTTGCGGTGGTGTCGCCGGGGCAGCGGCCGGTGCGCTGGCCGCACTCTTGCTTTCATCATTGGCAATTGACGCCTTCTCAGCAAGGAGCATACCGCCAAGCTTGTTCACCTCCGCGTACGGAATGGTGCCCTCAAATGCCTTCATAATGGCGTCCTCCTTCATTGATAGCATACCCTGTTTGCGGGCAAGTTCCCACAGCTTGTCTTCGGCCGGATCCGTCAAAATCTGGTGTTCCAGCTCGGGGCTAAACGGCAACATTTCAAATACCGCCATACGACCGCGCACGCCCGACGGACAATCGGGTGTTGCTTTTGCTTCGTAGATGGTGTCGGGGATCTGCGGTCGGTACTGTTCTGGCAATGTGCCAAACTCTCGCTCTAATACGGTACGGTTTCCCTCATCAAGCTGCACAGGATTCTCAGCCCCTGGGCACATACGACGTACGAGACGCTGGGCCACCGCCAGCACCAGTGTCGGTGCGATCAGGTACGGGTCAACACCCATGTCCACCAGACGTGGCACCACGCCGATAGCGCTGTTGGTGTGGATTGTTGAGAGCACCAAGTGTCCCGTCAATGCAGCCTGCACGGCGAGTTTTGCCGTCTCAGCGTCGCGAATCTCACCCACCATGATGATGTCGGGGTCTTGGCGCAGTGTCGTGCGCAGTCCTGTAGCGAACGTGTAGCCAATTTCAGGGCGCACCTGCGACTGGCTCACGCCGTCAATGTGGTACTCGACGGGATCTTCAAGTGAGAGTACGTTTTTGGTTTCCCGATCCAACTCGGAGAGAATCGAGTACAGTGTGGTCGATTTACCCGAACCGGTCGGTCCCGATACCAAAATGAGTCCGTGCGGGCGTTGAATGGCACGGCGTACCGTGTCGAGGTGTCCGTCCGAGAGGCCGAGGTCTTCCAGCGAAATGAAGCCGCGCTCGCGATCGAGAATACGCATCACAATCTTCTCGCCGCCGTAGGCAGGAAATGTCGACACACGAAAGTCGATCTTGTGACCGGCAATCGTTGCGGAGAAACGGCCGTCTTGTGGTTTGCGGCGCTCATCCAAACGCATTGATGCGAGCACTTTAATGCGCGCCACAATCGCCTGTTGCACATTCGGCGGCAGCGTCAGTGATGTATGCATCACACCGTCAACGCGGAAGCGCACCTTGACCTGCGTATCAGATGGTTCGATGTGGACGTCAGAGGCACGGCCATCCACCGCGTAGCGCAGAATGGTCGCAACGATTTTAATGACAGGTGCATCCTCCTTAATGTAGTTCTTTCCTTCAGTCTCCTGTTCGTTAATGGCGTCTTGAATATTTTGCTCCTCAGCGCTGAGTTCGCTTTCAAGCTCATTCAACGCACGACCAACCTCACCGCCAAGTGAATTGTACATGCCGAGCACCTTCTGTAGGTCTTCCTGTGATATGAGAAATACTTTGAACGGCAATCCTTCTTTTCGCGTCAAAAAGTTGAGCGCATCAACCGCCTCGATGTTACTCGGGTCGGTCATACCAACTTCGAGCACGCCGTCAACAATACCCAGCGGCACCATTGAGTAGTGCTGTGCTGACTCTTCGGGGATGTGCTCGAGAATACTGAACGGGATTTGCTCGTCGCCAACTGCATGCGTCGGCACCCCTGAGTCGGCAGCACGCGCTTTCAAAATATCGGCCTGCGTAATACCCGCCTGCTGCAAAAGTCGCTCAACGGGCACATTTTCCTCCTGCGCACGCGCAGCAAGCGTCTGCGCATCTTGCTCAGTAATAACCCCTTGTGCCGTCAGGTTTGTCAGCAACGAGTCAGCCATAGGTGCTACTGTGCGAATACCGCGTCTACCTCGTCGGCATCTGAAGGCTCTCCTTCAGAGTGTGTTGGTGCAAATGGATTACGGCGGCCAACCGGCTCAGGAATAATGCCGCGACCAAAGTCGGTCAGCGAACGAAACGCCGGACTCTCAAAGATGGAACCGTCCAAACGAATCGAACGCATATCAAGCAACAGACGAACAATTTCCTGATCTTCAACCGATACGGCAGTGCCACCGCTTTCAGTGCTCAGCAAACCTTGCGGCGTCGGCCGATCTGAAAGTCCGTACCATGCAAAGCCCGCAACGACGACAATGAGTACGATAATGATGACTTTGTTTTGTTTGATGATGTTCAACATACACGTTTACTTCAGCCAATACGTACGCAGGGCAACGCCGAAGGTGTACAGTGGCTCACTCCCCTCTGCCTGTTGTGAGCCTGCATACGGACGTACCGACAGTGACACGAGATCAACAATACGCAAACTCGATTCCAAATCGCGCAGCAGGCGAATGAAGTCGTTGTAGGTTGCCACGACTTGGAATTGCAGTGTGAGCGACTGGTACGGCTTGTTCTGATTCGCACCACCGTTGAGCACGGTGCCGTTGCGTTCATTGTCACTGTCTGACGCGCGCTGCTGCACCGTCACGTTCTGCAGGCGCAGTCCGTAGCGCGACGCCATACCGTCAAGGTCGAGCACCAGACGCACGTTATCAACGTGGTCAGGGAGCATCTTCTGTAAGCGATCGAGATTTTCGCCCACAAAGACATTGTAGCGAGTGAGGAGCGACTCTTTGAGCTCTTGGATTTCGCGCGTGCGATCAAGTGCGCCGTCAAACTGCGCAACCGCTGCCCGATTTTCTTTCACATCATCGTACGTCGGACGGATGTAGAGCACGAACGTCATCACTGACGCGCCGAGAAACAGTATGGCAAGGATTGCTTTCGTCATAGGCTATTGTGTTGGTGCAAAGCCACCAAAGTCTTCAGCGGCATTATCGGGTAACGTGGTACCTTCGGGTATGGTTTCACTTTCACCGCCTTCAAGCTGCGGCTCGTCCTGCGTCTGCTCCTGATTCTGCGCGCTATCGGCTGATTGCTGCTGTGCTGCGTCACCGGCCGGTGGAATTGCCTGCCGCTGCTGGGTGGTATTTGCACTCGACTGGTTAAAGACGTTTGCATAGCGAAGTGCCGACGGATTCACATTTGCCGTCACCTGAAAGGTCACCCCATCTTCAACGAGATCGAGGTTCGAGAAAATTGGATTAGTGATCGCAGTATTCTGCCCGAAAACGCTCGCCTGCAGGGCAACGCTGTTCACACTGCCTGCTTCCCCATCCATCGCAATGGTGATGGTGTTATCGTCTTCGAGACGGAAGTTGAGCGACTCGTACGACACCGACTCGAGGGTGCTCGCTTCAAGAATGGTGAAAAACTCCGACGGTGCGATGTGCTGTGCGAGCACCTCGCGTGCCGCGTCAAGGCGCGCATCAAGGCGCAGCAATTCTTGTATCAAACTTACTTCAAATGACCCGCGCGCGCGATCGAGCTGCTGCTGCTTGCTCGTCACCTGCGCATCAAGATACTTGTCGTAGAGAAAGACACCGGCAGCCAGCGCCAGTGATGCCGCAAGTGCGACAATACCAATGAGCATCAAGACGTCGCCCAAGCTCCCCGATGAGCCACGCGGCGTGCGGCCGCCTTTGTCGGTCGGGACCTTGTCAGGAATGAACGATGCTTTTATCTTCGAGTCCATATAAGAGAACAAATGTGTGTGATCTTTCTAGCCCTGAATGCGACGAAGCGCCATGCCTACCGCAACCGCAAACTCGGGACCTACCTCCTTGAGCACTTCTTCCAAAAACGCGGGTGTCTGTACTTTTTCGAACGGCTGACTGCGCTCAACATCCATGCTCAACAGTTCGCTTGCGTACTCTTCGATGCCAACCATACTGCTGCCGCCACCGGTGAGTACCACGCGCGAAACATTGCGCCCATACTTCTTTTCGTAACTCAATAGTACGCGATTTATCTCTGAAAAAATACGGCCCAATGTTGATAACAGCGCGTCTTTTACCTTCGCATCCTGCTCACTGTCGCTCCCTTCACGCACCACGAGGCCGAGTTCGCGCTTCATGCGCTCGGCGCGTTCAAAATTCCACCCCAGCGCGCGCGATACGCCGAGGGTGAGCTCCTGTGAGCCCATGTTGACCAAGTGCGAGAAGCGCACAATGCCACGCTCAACCACGTACACTTTCGTGGTGGCCGCGCCGATATCGATAACCATCACCGGTGCAATGCCGTGCGCGAGCGACGAACGCACCACACCGAATACTTCGAGTTCGTAGAATCCGACATTGAGCCCCGCTTCCTGCGTTACCGTTTGAAATGTGCTGAGCACCTCATTGTGAATCGCCACGAGGAGCACCTCTGCTTTATCGCTCCCCTGCGGTTTCGCCTCGTCTTCGGCAGCAAGTGACCGCGCACGGTTCCACTCCTCTTTTTCGGGATCATCGGGAATAACAAACCAGTCGAGCATCACCTCATTAATATTTGCGGGAATATACTTGCGCGCTTCAAGCGGCACCATGTGCGCCAGCTGCTCGGCCGGCATTTTCGGCATTTCGATCACCGACGTGAGACTCGACGAAAACGGCACCGACACTCCCGCGCTCGTCGCCGTGACGTTCGCTTCGGTGATGACATCTTTGAGTGCCTGAGTAAGCTCGGGCGTTTGTAGGTGTGTTGAGCGCCCCACTTCGGTGCCAGTGTACGGCCCGAGGGCAATTTCACCGTACGTCTCGAGAATGACGCGCCCGCGGTCGCGACGAAGCTGCACTACTTTGATTGCTGATGAGCCGATATCGACACCGACAACGCTCCCTGAACGCCCGCCGCCTGACGCGCCCAGTTTCGATAATGAACCGCGAAGTGAATCGAAAATGCCCATAGAGAGATGCGTCTATTGTAGCATGCACATTCGCAGTGAATACGTGCTCTGGTTACAATGCGCGCATGTGGCGCACCGTCCTCGACATCCTCTTCCCGCCCACACCGCGCGAACAACACCTTGCCACGTGCACCATGCTGCAGCCCGAGCTGCGCACTGTGCGTACGCATGCCGGCGTGCAGGTGCTCACCTGCGCCGACTACACCACACCGGCGGTACGTGCAGCAACGCTCACCCTTAAATCGCACACCGATCCACACGCAACAGAGCTCCTCGCAACGCTACTGACCGACGCCATAACTGAAGAGCTCGCCGACACGGCGCTCTGGGAACCGACGACTGCCATTGTGCCCATGCCGCTGTCGCCACAGCGCACACGCGAGCGGGGCTTCAATCAAGTCCTGCACGTATGCCGCGCGCTCCCCGATGCGCTTCGCGCACAGGTCGTCGACGACGTACTACTGCGGGTGCACGACACACCGCCACAAAAAACACTCCGCAAAGCAGCACGCCTTGCGCGCGTGCAGGGCGTCTTTACGCTCGCCACACACCATAGGTTGCAGGGTGTGCACGTCGTACTCGTTGATGATGTCGTCACGACCGGCGCAACGCTCACCGAAGCAACGTGAATGCTTACTGATGCCGGTGCACACGTGACCTGCGTCGCACTGGCACGTGTGTGAAAACCACCGCGCTTTGTGGTATCGTAGCGAAATTGGAGAGGTGCCTGAGCGGAGCAAAGATGTACTGCTACATGTTTGCTCCGGTTCCGCGCAGCGGAAATGGCCGATGTCGCATACGTGCGACAGGCCATAGGTGGACGAACTCGTTCGATCGCCCAGGCATCCTTCCAGAACTCTGTGAGAACAGAGTTACACGGAGAGGTGCCTGAGCGGTCGAAAGGGGCACCCTGCTAAGGTGTTAGGGGGGCAACTCCCTCGAGGGTTCGAATCCCTCCCTCTCCGCAAATTGAAACTTCTTTGTCTGAGAGGACGGAAGTGGAGCTTCCGAAGGGATTCGAAAGCCGCAGCGATGCGCGAGTTTGAGCCTGCCTGCGCAGGCAGGCAAAGCGAAAGGCGAGCGCCGCGAGGCGGGGTCGCGAGATTTTTCCGTCAGGAAAAATACTTGTGACCGAATCCCCTTGTACTTGCGAGAGATGGAGGGGTGAGAACGACGGAGGCGGTATACAAGAACGAAGTTGCTTGTCGCCGAGTCGTGTCCCGCGGCACTTCATATTTTATGAACGAAGTGGAATAAAATATGTTAGTGACCGTCAGGACGAATCCCTCCCTCTCCGCACCCACCAAAACCGGCACATGCGTCGGTTTTTTCGTATGTTGCGAAAGACCCTTGAATCACTCAAATGACGTCAAATGAGTGATTTAGGCCTCTTTTTCTCTCCCCTAAAACTTCTTCCTGAGCTCTGACGCTCTGAGATATCGTGCGTCAGCTCGGGATCACCCACATAGTACACATCACTACTGCTCCACGCCGTAACATTCAACACGTCAGTTGCCCCGAGGTCTGCATCGCCATAGTAGCGAAGATCGAGGAACGTGCGCTCGCTTTCCAATTGCGTCGTATCAATCGTCGATGAGTAGTACGCACTGATAGACAGTTCGTCTACCGATCCTGCCATCACAAGCTCTGCGCCGTGTGCGAGCTGTGCGGTCACTGCCTCAGCAACAAGATCGATTTCCAATTCCGCGCCGTGTCGGAGATCAAGCGCAAGTGCGCCTGTCTCGAGTGCATCGGCCACGATGTGTGCATTGTGTGCTGCGGTCACACCCGTCAGAGTCGGCGTCGTGATGACGATATCGAGTCGCTGATCAAAACAGCCGATGCAGATGCCCGTGCGCTGATTGTTCACCGTCAACACACCGTTGTGGACGCCAAATGTACGGCGTGCCACACTCGCCTCTTTACCCGCAATCGTTATGGCATACGCATCGCCCTGCTGAATGGTGACGTTGTCGGCAGAATAGATGACCACGTCGGTAAATGCCGGAAGCTCGTGTGCGTCAGTCACCTCCTCCATGGTTGCAATGTAGTGCTGGTACGCCGGAACAATGCGTGAGAGCGTGTGTCCTGCAGTAAAGAGTGCTCCCATCCAGACAATAACGAGTACGACAACTGCCATACCAGTATGCTTGCTCGTCTTGCGCAGCAGCACACACCCGAGCAATACGATAAGCGTTGCAGGAATAACACCGAGAGCGCACAGTGCCGCGAGACCGACGACATACTCCGCCGTACTGAGAAAAGTGCGTACGGGAAGATCAAACAATCCCGAATTAATGCTGAAGTGGAGTGTCGTCAGTGCAATCAGTACACCGAGTTCCACCGCAATACCGAGAGCAACGAGTACGACACCGGTAACCGTACGCGCTAACGGGCCAATGTGTGCGAAAAAGATGCGCACACCCCGCAGAACGCCGCGGATCACGACAAACGGGAGGCGCAGTGCACGACGGAACACGGTCACCTCCTGCTCACGGACGGGCATTTTGTCTTTAATGAGCTTCTCAAATTGATGCAAGGTGACGGGGTCGCCCTGCATTTCAAGCTTTTGTGACACCGTCTCGGCAGCGGGCATCACAATCCAGAGCACCAGATAGAGCAAGATACCAAACCCGTTGAGGAAAATAGACAGCACGAAGAGGAGTCGAACAAATACGGTGTCAATCCCAAGGTACGCTGCAATACCTGACGCGACACCACCGATAATCTGATCGTCGACATCGCGATAGAGTTTCTTTTTTCGCTTTGCCGCACCACCTTCGTCGGCAGCACTACCGGAAGCTGCGTCATCTGCATCCGCAAAATCGGCAACCGTGCCCATGTCGGCAATCACCGCCTCGACATCGCTCAGCCGGATCACGTCACCGGTTTTCTTGCGATTAAACTTCTCGGCAATACCAAGTTCAATATCATCAATAATCTCACGCCCTTCATCAGACGCACTAAAGTGGTCACGAACGGTCTCGATGTACTGCGAGAGTACCGTGTACGCGTCCTCCTCTATCGAAAAGACAACGCCGCCTATGGTGATGTTAACTACCTTTTTCATATTTCTTTTTAAGCCTCGTAATTGAATTGCTTAGTACGTCCCACGTTTTGAGCAGCTCCATGAGAACCGCTTCGCCGTGACTGGTAAGCGTATAGTATTTGCGCGGCGGTCCTGTCTTGGACTCGCGCCACACGTATGCAACGAGTCCGTTTTTCTTAAGCCGACTCAGAAGCGGATACAGTGTCCCCTCAACGACAATGAGGTCTGCTTTCTTGAGTTGGTCCAAAATGTCGGATGCATACACTTCGCCCTGTGCGACGATGAGCAAAATGGGAAACTCCAAGAGCCCCTTGCGCATCTGCACGCGTGCATTTTCAACATCGAAATCGACTCGTGTCATGCGGAAAGTGTAGCACAGGTACCTTGCTTTGCAAGGTACCTGTGGATATATACTCTAAACCGCTATTTTGACGTCAAAATAGCGGTTTATACGGTTACAGGGCCGTCTTTAGACGGCCCTGTGGGAAGTGTTTAATGCCACCAGATTATCCCGACTACCTCCCTACTTTCGTTGTCACGAAGCAGGCAGAACGGCAGTTCGGGGACCCATACTTCGGTACAGGAGCAGTCTGCTTCAAGATACAGACTAAAGCCGTCACTGATCATGACACCGGGCGTAAACTCGTTGAGCTCAAACCCTTCGGGTAAATCTACATTGGTCATTACAACCTCCTTTTGGATAGAGAGCAGTCTAAAGCTTAATTGTAACACAATGGCAAACTAGCACGTTCCGTGATACGTTTTGTTTGGACTAATGAAAGGAGGTTACCCATGCTTGGATTTCTATTGTTGCATGGCGACATCCCCCCACGCATGAGTCTTCACGACACTTGGGAAGACGCGTCTGGGCACTACGTGTACGCGTACCGAAGAGAGCTGCGGCGTATGGCCCAACAGCTCTCTCGCGAGGGTTTCGCAGTGCACACACGGTTCAATGTCGACCTCGAATGCGCCGAGATGCACACATGCATGGAGAAAGTCGTCGCCCGCATCAAGATTCAGGGCTCTGAAGGTCAGCCTTGGCTGGCAATTGTCACCATCATCGATCTGCCCAAGGAAGATGCCGATCTCATCAAGGCAGGTCTCGAGTCCCCACAGACCAAGCGACTGCGAGGACTCGAGGTCAGAATTGTGAGCGGTGTCGCGTGACATCTCCCCCGCACCAACGTGCTAAAAAAGAGGCGACTTCGGTCGCCTCTTTTGCTATTGACGCCCGTTGTTGACTGCGCTTCACTTACATACAGAGTGCACATTGGAGGATGGTAATGATACTGAGTACACTCGCGATACCCGTTGAGCTACCGCCAATATACGACAACGCCATTGATGAACACTCACTTGCACTATGGTGTTTCAGGCGGTTTGGCGACGACAATGGCACTGAGTGGGTAGAGTGGCGCCAGTGTGCGTGCGATATCTTTTACAGCCGTGGCATTCAGCCAAACATGCACCGATGGAGCTGGAAGACTGAAGATCGCGTTGAGCGAATTCACTTCATTCGGTGTTTGGGTGCCGTCATGAACGCTTCGGCGTCATTCGACGCGCGCATCGACGCTATGGCATGGCTATTATCGATATGCGTACGCACCAAACCGTATCGACGGAATGGCGCTTACTCGTAACGGCGCGCGACTAGATGTCGCGCGCCGTTTTATACAACATCGCGACACACCACCATCGCACCGTAGAGTCCACCGCAATCGCCGAGTGCTGCCAACTGCAATTCAGGCGTTTCGGGATAGATCGTTAAGAGCTCGGCAAGGTGCGTGTGTACCGCAGCAATGTCGATGGTCGGACCCTGTGTGCCAACCATCATCGAGCCGCCGAGTACGATACGCTCGGGCGACCAGTGCACCGCCGTATTCGCGACGCCGCAGGCAAGCAGTTTTGCGTAGTCTTGCCACATTTGCACATCGGTAATCGTGTAGGCTTTCACCCCACACCGTTCCTCGGTTGCCTTGCCTGAAATGTAGTCCTCGAGAAACGGGCTCGAACACTCGGGACAAATCGACTGGTCGGCGTCAATAATCTGCTTGCCGACCTCAAAGCCAAACGTTGTTTCGTCAATACGTCCGTCGACAAACCGTGCGCCACCGACACCGGTTGAAATGGTTAGGTACGCCCCCACCCCATCAACGACACCCGCACCATGGTGCATTTCACCAAGGCCGACGAGTGCCGCGTCGTTGGCAAACGTAACCGTTGTTTTAAAGACATCTTCAAAGTGAGTCGCGAGCGGTCGTCCCACCCAGTCAGTGAGATTCGGACTCCCGACGAGGCTGCGTCGATCGCGCGCGAGCACACCAGCAATACCGACAGCCACGCCGTCAATCCGCGCGCCGGCGGCAAGATGCTCGCCCGCTTTCACTGCCTCGGCAAACCCTTCGTCGTAGGTACGCGGCGTCGGTATGACCACCGGCTCGCCGAGAAATGCGCGACCGGTGTCAGTCCGCGCGATGCGCATTTTGGTGCCGCCAATGTCGTAGAGCAGGTACATACTTAATCAACAATAGGAGTAACGGGATGGCCGAAGAGTTTCTCGGCATGGTGTGCGTACGCCTGCACGTTGTCTTTAAAGTACGGTGGGTGTGCTCGCTGTATCGCACCGATGACACTGTACCCAACCGCCATCATGCCTGCGGCATGCACTTCCTCGGGAAGCGGCACCGTCATTGTGTGCAAACCAAAGTGCTCGTTTGCTGCACCAAATGACACAAAAAGCTCCCGTTCGTGCGGCACAATCGTTTGTGCGTGCTTTGCCTGCTCGTGGGTGTACACACGCACGGCAATGTGTGCACTGAACAGCTCTTCGCACTTTGTGATAAACATCTCACGCATGTGGGCAAATTGCTCGGGAATGAGAAAGAAAAAAGCATCATAGTCACCGAGTGTGTCGGGAAGCTGCGCTAGCACGTCACCGACAAATGTGTGCAGTGCCGTCGGGTCTTCTTTTGTTTTTGCCAATAGCATGCCCATGTAGGTTGACGTGTTGTAGCTGAATGGCTCACGATTCTTCGGAAATACAAACGTCTGACCCTCGGGCACAAACGCACTTGCCGGTGCGTCAGCAGTGGTGGTGAACAAGCGTATGTCGAGCTTGCGCGCGGCGAGATGCTCGGCAATTGGCGCCGCATGCTTCCCGCCGGACGCAGAAATAATTGTCGCGCCTGAAATAACGGGAAACAAATGAAGCTTTTTGCGATACGTACTTTCGCTCGCAAAGATGGCGTCTTGCTCGTCGAACAGCACGCGCCCCGTCACGAGTGCATTGCCGCTGCCGACGACCAACGGGCGCTGGTGCGTCCCAAGGTCGAGCATTGGCAGTGGCACATCGGCAAACAGCTCAAGCGCTGCACGCACGGCAACATCCAAGTCAGGCATGCTGCCGACCGTACACGTATCCATAATGGAGCGGTGTGAACGATCCATACGCATTAGGTGTCGTTAGGCGTCTGCATATCAATAACCAGCGCTCCCCACGTGAACTGCTGCGCGCCGATGCCTGCGCCGGTGTCGGGATTAAAACGCTCCCGAAATCCTGACTGTGTGATGAGCGCTTCGCTGTGTTCGCGCACACGTGCGGCGTCTTCTGCAAAACCATAGTCGAGCAGCCCTTTAAAAATAAACCAGTTTGATGCCATCCAGACCGGCCCACGCCAAAAGCCATTCGGATTGTACGATGGCTCATGCTGGGCAACCGTCGGCACGGAAAATGGTGCGGCGAAACTCTCGGCGTCACGCAGGTGCAGCTCAACAAGGTCACGTGCTTCGCTCTGCGAGAGGATGCCGGCAAACAGCGGCGCAAAAATGGCCCACGTTTTCACATAGAGCTTTTCGTACGACTCGCCGGAGAGCGACCAGAATAGTCCGTTGGCATGCATGCGGTCGCGCATCGCCTCGGCAACCTGCAGACGCATCCGGCGAAAATAGAACGACTCGTCCATCCGCTCGAGCTCTTCGGCAATGTCCCCCATCACCGCAAGGTTGCGCACGAGAATGGCATTGAATGGCACGTCTTTCACCCAGAAAAACTTTTTGACACAAAACGGCGCATCAAAATCACAGGTCTTATTCTGCTCGACGAGCTCAAGGCGGCGCGCGAGGTTCTCATCGAGCGCGTGGCGTGGCGGCAGGCCGACCGTGCGGTCAAAACGTGGTGAGTCGTCTTCACCCGATTCGTCGGGGTTAATGATGCTGACCAGATGGTTACGGCGCGGATCGCGGTCGGTCAACAGGTAGTTGTAAAAGTGGTAGAGCTTCGGGTACATGCGCTCGAGAAACGCACGGTCGCCATCGCGCTTGTAGATTTCCCACACCGCATACGCCACCATCGGCGGCTGCGTGATTGATGAGGTACCACCCGTTCCCCACTCAAAATCGATGACGCCCTTTTTCGGCCCGTCCCAGTAAATAATGTGCGGGATCAACCCGTTCCCAAACTGCTTTGCGCAGAGCGATTCCAGCTCTTTTTTCGCGTCAGCGGTATCAAAATGCGAAAGCGCGATCGCGTGAAAACAGGAATCCCACATCCACTGGTACGGGTACGAGTCGGGCGACGGCACTGTGTACTGGTACTCGCCCGAGGTACGCCGATTGGCCATCAAGAGCTCAAGGGTCTGATCACGAAGGGTGCCTGTGCGATGCTGCTGCGCCATATCTACTGCGCAGTATATCACGCGGCCTCTGTGGCCTTGCCTGCGTGCTCGTGTGTGTGGAATACCGTATACTGCCTCCATGCACCCACAGGACGCAGTGACGACACATTTTCGCCTGACGAAACAGCAGCAGGCGGCACTGGAAAAGCGTAACATCGCCACCATCGCCGATCTCCTCTTTCACTTCCCGCACCGCTACGAAGACGTCGGCGCTGCAGCGCACATTGCCAACATCGTTCCGAACGAAGTGGTCACCGTCTATGGCGAACTGACTGATTTTAAAAAGACGCTTTCGTGGCGGACGAAAAAGTACGTTATCGAGGCAACGCTCAAAGACGCAACGGGAAGCATTCGCGTGCGGTGGTTCAACCAGCCGTACGTCGCGCGCATGCTCGAGCACGTGCGCTTCGTCAAAGTCACGGGTAAAGCAACGGGTACGCGCGGTGTGTATTTCGCCAACCCCACCGTCGAAGCTATGCCCGGACTGCCCGACATGCTCGAAGATACGAGCCCCGAAGCAAGACTCTTTCCCGTCTATCCCGAGAGCAGCGGCATCACGAGCCGGTGGTTCTACCATGCTCTGCGCAAAATACTTGCCGACGGAGTACACGAACGTATGGAAGATGCGCTTCCGGCCGAGGTCTGCGCACGATACACGCTCCCCTCACTTGCCAGCGCCCTCGTGTGGATCCACATGCCACAGAGTTCGCGTGACGAAGCCGCGGCGCGCAAACGATTTTCATTTGAAGAGGTCTTCATCATCCAGCTCGCCCATCAAAAGAGCCGGCACGACACCCGTGAGCTAAAAGCGCCGGCAGTCACCCCCAGCAGCGACGCACTGGCATCGTTTATGGAGACACTGCCGTACACGCCGACCACGGCACAGCAGCGCGCGATTGAGCATATTATGGCTGATTTGGAAAAGCCGTACCCGATGTCGCGCCTGCTTGAAGGTGACGTTGGCTCGGGGAAAACAACGGTCGCGGCAGCAACACTCTGCGCCGTCGCACGGGGTACGCTCGCGGGAAAACAGCATGCCTACGCGCAAGTCGCATACATGGTGCCGACGGAAATTCTTGCGAAACAGCAGTTCGAGTCGCTCATTGAGCATTTCCAACGTGCCCCGATCCCTATTGCCCTGATTACGTCCAGCGGGTGTCAAAAATTCCCGTCAAAAGTACATCCGGAAAAGCCGACAAAAATATCACGGGCGCAGCTCCTCAAATGGGTTGCCAATGGTGAAATCCCCGTCATTGTCGGCACCCACGCACTGATACAGAAGACGGTAACCTTTAAAAATCTCTCGTACGTCATTATTGACGAGCAGCATCGCTTTGGTACCCAGCAGCGCAAGGCACTGGCGCACAAAGACGACTCGGCGCCGCATCTACTGTCGATGACGGCCACTCCCATTCCGCGCACACTCGCCCTAACTATCTACGGCGACTTGGACATTTCACTGCTCGATGAGCGGCCGGCGGGACGCAAACCAATACACACAAAGGTCGTTGCGCCGTCAAAGCGCGACGAGGTATACGCCGCCGTGCGCAGCGAACTGCACAGCGGCCGGCAGGCGTACGTGATCTGCCCGCGTATCGACGAACCTGACCCGACAAAGGCACTCGCCCTCCGCGCAAAATCGGTCACCGCCGAGGCGGCGCGTCTGCAAAAGGGGCCATTTAAAGACTATGTCGTCGGCACACTGCACGGAAAGATGACCCCGCAAGAAAAAGACGCTGCAATGCAGCGCTTTGCCGACGGCGCGGTTGACGTACTCGTGGCGACGTCGGTGATTGAAGTGGGTGTAAACGTACCAAATGCAACGATCATTATCATTGAAGGCGCTGAGCGATTCGGCCTCTCACAGCTGCACCAGCTGCGCGGACGCGTCCAACGCTCACACCATCAACCGTACTGCTATTTATTTTCAGAGTCAAAAAATGATACGTCGCTCACCCGCTTGCGTGCACTTGAACAGGCCGCCGACGGCTTTGCACTCGCCGAGGAAGACTTGAAACTGCGCGGGCCGGGCGAGCTTGCGGGAAGCTCACAGTGGGGTATCTCTGACATGGGCATGCAAGCACTGCAGAATCTAAAAATGGTTGAAGCGGCGCGCACTGACGCAACGCGCATCATCGAGACGGACGCCTCGCTTGTGGCGTATCCCGCGCTACTGCATCGCGTTGCACAGCGCGCCGCAACGCTACACATGGAGTAGCTTACTCAACGACCACGACGTATGGCACCGACGTGAGGTTGCCGAGTGCGTCGCGTCCGGTCGCCACTGACAGCAGGTAGCGCCCTGCTTGTGTGTACGTGTGGCGTAGCGTGTAGTTAAAGTATGTGTCATTGCATGGCGTGGTGCCGGCATCGTAGTACTCGCCGTCACTCCCGTCGCCCCACTGCACGCCGTATGACTGGCATGCCTTTCCTTCGCCGTAAATGCGCACGGAAACATCAAGCGGCGCCGTGCCGCGCGTTGGTGCGACATCAACGCCCGCACTCCCGACGCGTCCGTCGTTGACCACAACTTCCCACTCCTGCTGCACCGGCAGTGCGCTCAGTGGTGCTTGGCCAACCTGCAACGTCACGTTGTACGTTCCGGGATTAGTATAGGTGTGCGAGACAGCTTGTGTGCCCGTCTTTGCATTGCAAACGGTACTGGTTGCCTCGTACTCATCGCGCACCCCGTCGTCCCAATTCACCCGATACGAGGTACACTGCGACCCTTGCACGGGAAAGGTCACGCTTGTGGTAAATGGTGTGAGTCCCGACGTTGGTGACAGTGAAATACCGCCAGGAGCCGGTGCGCCGACTGATACGAATGTTTCGCCAACGAGGCCGGCAGTTGCGAGTGGGCCCTGTGTGGCACGGAGTGTCACACGGTACACTCCGCCATTGGCATAGGTGTGTGTCGCGCGTTTGTGCGCAATGTCACGCGTGCAGGTGTCGCCAACGCCTGCATCAAACGCAAGTGCGGGGGTTCCGTCACCCCAGTCGAGTGCGTAAGAAGCGCACGATGAACCGGCAACAGAGAATGTCGTCACGACGTCGAGCGGTACCTGTCCGATCTCAGGTGTCACCACAAGTGGACGCGACAGTACAGGATCGCGCACAATGTCACCGCAGTCGCTATTGATTGCCGCGCGTGTCTGCGGACCGACGCGGCCGTAGCCGGTTGTTGCGGGTGTGCCTGATGCCACAATCCCGCGGCGCGCCTGCCACCGCTGCACTGCTTCTTGCGTTACCGATCCGTAGTACCCGGTGATTTCAGGATAGGTATAGTCGCCCGTACCGCGAAGATACTGCTGGAGTGCGGTAACACTCTGGCCGCGATCGCCGTAGCCGAGCGTGCTGCTGAGTGTCTGTGTGCAAACTTCCACACGCGGCGTGTCGTGCGGTGATGGTGTGGCGAAGGTGCCCTGCACTGGCCCCTGCGCCTGATTGCCCTGCAGCGCACTGAGCTCAGCTTGCAGTGTCTGTACCCGAGCGAGCAATTGATTGATGCGTGCGAAAATGTCGTCAGTGTTAAGCGTTTGTGCGTGTACGGGCAGCGCACCAAGCGCAAATACGCACCCAATCATCACAAACAGCTGTGCCCGTCGATACATACTAGCGAAATAGTGAACGAATAAACTCTTCAATAGCGACGATGACACTCGCGACGTTGCTGTGTCCTGCCGATGAGGTCGTGTCGCTAATAACCACAGTGATACGGTCAACTTCGACGTCGTCTTTTACGAGAAAGGCTGAGTAAGTGCCGGAGTTAGCATACGTGTGGCGCACCGTGCGCTCAAATGCCTGACACGCACCCGGAGCCAATGGTTGCACTGATGATTCTCCGTCACCAAAGTAAATTTTATACACACCGCCGTCGCAGCTGTTGGCGACATTGATGCGTGCCGTGAATTCCATAATGCCCGATGCCTTACTGATCACGCGCACGCGGAGCGTGTCGCCCGTTGCTCCTGCCGATGCGGGGAAATACTCGTAGCACTGCTGTGCCCCGTACTGCGTGCAGTACCGTTCCGTACAGCGCGCGGGACCGTTTTCATAGTCGCGTGAGCATGTGTTACACCCGTCCGTCCAGCTGCGACACTGGCCGGTAATGGTGCCGTCATTGGATTCGGGAACCGCTGCTACCGTGACCGAACATGAGCGGTCGGCAAACTGTGCATTCGGATGTGACTGTATAAGACGTGCGGGGTATACGGCGGGCACAAGGTAGGTGTGCGTTAGCTGTTCGTAGTGTTGATTCGTGTCGCTACACACACGCGGCGAGGACGTGGAGCCATCACCCCAATCAATTTGGTAGGTGAGATCGCCGTCACACAGTGAGCCGCCAAGGAGTAGTCGGGCGCGTACGGTCAGAGGCGCCGTACCGCGGTCGGGTTGCACAAAGCACGTTGAGGGACCGCCGCTCGTCTGCACACCGCCGACCGGTGCATACGTGGTGCGTGAACTCGACCCTGATGTACTCGTCACCACAAATTCGTCGAGTGGGTCGGGTGATGTGGGTGCTTGGCTTTGTGGTGCCAGCGATGAGTCGCACGAGTTTTTGATTGCCCATCGGGTGCGCGGACCGACGCGGCCGTAGCCCGTCGACTGGTAGTCACCTCGTGCGACAATGCCGTGACGTTCCTGAAAACGCTGCACCGCACGCTCGGTTGCCGGCCCGAAGTACCCCGTTATTTCTCCTTCAGGATAGATGCTGGAGTCTTGCGACAGAAACCGCTGGAGCATACTTACCTCTTCGGCAACATCTGCATTCACATCACCGCGCTCAAGGTCGAACTGCAGGTCAGGACAGCGACTGTATTGAAAGGTAGCCGCCTGTGACGCGCGTGCTGAGCCAACCGTGTAGCTCGGTTGCTCGGCGGTTGTCGTACCCGCCTGCTGCCCCGCACTCACGGCATTGAGCTGCGTGCGCAGGTAGTTGATTTCGGCGAGAATATCGGCAATTTGTGCACGCAGTTCCTCAGCAGTTGCCGCGCGTGCCACGAACGGGGCGCCCGCACTTACAAAGAGCACGAGCATAAGAATAGTTACGAACAAGCGTCGCCGTTCCATAAGCCAATAGTACCGCGGTGGGTGCACGCGAAAAAGCGTGCCTCGTGGATATAGAAAGGCCGCCACACGAGTGTGGCGGCCTGCTACAGATCTTACGACAGCCGAAACCATCGCCCTCGGATTCTAAATATGATAGGCGGAATGCAGAAGATCGTCATCACCACCCAGAGGCACCACGCTGTTGCTGCTACGGCAAAGCCGGCAGCTATATGCACCTCCATCACAAGAAAAAAGCCGAGAGCGAAAAGTGTCAGCAAGCACAGACCTGAAAGAATTACAGAAACAAGTTGTTCACACATGTCTCCCCTCCTTTCGTCACTAGCTATACCATATGTAGCCAAAACACAACAGGGGGTGCCTGTGTGTGTTTCGATTAATCGAAACACTGAGAGCACCGGCAGATCACTGTGTGGCACTACACCGCGGGTGTCTCGATTAATCGAGACACCTCTGTTTAAAGCAACTAACGTAAATGCCCTGTCCGCCCTCCAGGACTCGAACCTGGGACCGCGGAGATATAAGCTCCGAGCTCTTACCAACTGAGCTAAGGGCGGTCGAAATACATACTAGAGAGTCGGCGGCGCAATATCAAGCGTCGTACTCTTTGGTAAGCACTGCTCTTAGGTCTGTAAGTGCCCGTTCTTTTTCTGCAAACAGTGGGTGCTCTCCATTCGTGAGTTCGACGAAAAACTGCCGTACTACCTCAAGCGCGGGTGCATACTTAACCTTTACTTTTTCATAGAAACGCTCAAGCTCCTCCGCCTTGTTATCCGCACCCTGCTCGCGCAGGAGGCGCGCGCGTTCGCGAATGTGCCCAATAGTCAGTGCATTTTGTTTCAAATCAGCCCATTTAATGACTGCAGGCACGACATCGCCATCCTCCTCAGCAAAAATCTTTTCAATGAAACGCGTGTAGATCGCATTTTTTTCATTCTGTGACAGGTTCTCGTATTCTGCTTCTTTGAGCGGCGTACTCACTCGGTTTACCAAATATCGTATACGTGCATCGAAGAGTGCCTGCAAACCAGCGAGTGCTTCTGCGCGCTCACGCTTTTTGATACGCTGCCTCTGTTCTTCCTCAGTTTCTTCTTCCTGAGGAATCTCATAGGGCACATGGCTCTCCTCCGAATCATCTAACAAAAGTTGGCGTTCAAGTTTAATCCATCGCGCGTGATCTTCGACACTGTCATGCAACAGTGCCGCAATACACGCATGCCATGCGTCCTCGCGTTTCCCCATCATACGCAGCGTATCGGTAGCAACTGCGAGTGGATGTGTCACAAATGGCTCACCGGAATCATAGCGATCACCTTGATCGGCGTGCAGTTTGAGCATGAAGCGCAATGCATCACGAATACCGGCACGATATCCGCGACCTTTTTCAAAGCGCGCTTCAATGCGTGCGATGAATTGCTCAATGGATGGACGTGCACGTTCAATGCGCGACACGAACTTTGGTTCATCGCCGCCAGCGTGCATGAGCGCAGCGTCTAACTCATCGGTATGCGGCGTACCGGTAACCAGCAATTCGATAGACGCATCTAAGAGCGGCTCTTCAGTATGGAGAACGACCTTAGGCGCAAACGTGTCGATACGTCGCCCTCCTTCTGCACTCTCGATACCCATAGGTCATTAGCTCTGATGTTCAATGTCTTCTTTCTTTTTGGGGGTGATGTTGTGCTCGCGCAGCAGGTCCTCAAAGTCATCGCGTTCAAGTGTTTCCACTTCAATCAGGCGTGCAGCAATCGCGTCCAGTGCGCCACGGTGCTTCGTGAGAATATCTTCGGCACGTTTGTAGGCGTCGTTAATGATCGCTTTCACCTCAGCATCAATATCAGCCGACACTTTCTCCGAGTACTCGCGGCCATACACACCGCTGCCGTAGAGTGTTTTGCCATCGTCGCCGGCAAGTGCAACGGTGCCTAATTTCTCTGACATACCCCAGCGGGTCACCATGTTGCGAGCGATGTTCGTCAGCACCTGCAGGTCGTTCGACGGGCCGGTGGTGACGTCATCAAAGATCATTTTTTCGGCAACGTAGCCACCGAGTGACACGGCAATGTCGTCGAGGAATTCACGCTTCGACTGCATCTTGCGATCCTCAAACGGCAACTTAAGCGTGTAGCCGGCAGCGCGGCCACGGCTGATGACCGATATTTTGTGTACAGGATCAGCGTATGGGAGTATCGACGCCACCAGTGCGTGCCCACCCTCATGGTAGGCAGTAATTTCCTTTTCGCGCTTATTCAATACGTGGCTCTTACGCTCAGGGCCGAGCATCACTTTCTCGATCGAACGTATGAGGTCATACTGCGTGATTTCCTTGCGATCTTCGCGTGCTGCCAAGATAGCGGCTTCGTTCATTAAGTTTGAGAGGTCGGCACCGGAGAATCCGGGTGTACGCTCGGCAATGACGCGCAAGTTCACATCCTCGCCCATCGGCTTTTTGCGTGCATGAATTTTCAGAATACTCTCGCGGTCGTCGCGATCGGGCAGGTCGATCGTAACGCGACGGTCGAAACGCCCCGGACGCAGCAGCGCCGGATCGAGTACGTCGGGACGGTTCGTTGCCGCCATAACGATTACTTTTTCATTCGGCTCAAACCCGTCCATCTCAACGAGAATCTGGTTGAGTGTTTGTTCGCGCTCGTCGTTACCGCCGCCGACACCGGTGCCACGCACCCGTCCGACCGCATCAATTTCATCAATAAAGACGATGGCCGGCGCAACCTTCTTTGCCATCTTGAACAAATCGCGCACGCGGCTCGCACCAACACCAACGAACATCTCGACAAATTCAGAACCGGAAATAATGAAGAACGGCACATTCGCTTCACCCGCGACGGCGCGGGCCAAGAGCGTCTTTCCGGTGCCGGGCGCACCCATCAGCATCACACCTTTCGGAATACGCGCCCCAATTTGAATAAACTTTTTCGGATTCTTGAGGAAGTCAACAATTTCGTACAGTTCCTCTTTTGCCTCTTTAGCACCCGCCACATCGTCGAAAACCACGCGCTGCTTGGTGTCGCTCGGGTCAATAATGCGTGCCTTGCTCTGTCCAAATGAGAATGCCTGCACACCTGCACCACGCACCTGTCGCGACAGATACCAAATGATCGCGATAATAATAATCAGCGGGAGCAAGAGCGGCGCCAGGGTTATAAACCAGTAGCGAAAACCGCTCGGATCGCTGATAGTGAGATTTACCGCGGTCAGCGCCTCAGGGCTAACACCGTAATTCGTTAATGTTTCAGTAAGTGAGCTTTCGGTTTCTTTCTGTGACTCTTTGACGATTGGCTCAGTGCCCTCTTCGGGTGCCGGATACGTTGCTTCAATGGTGTTGCCGCTGACATCAATGCTACTGACTAAACCGGCGTTAATATCACTCGTGAGTTGTGTGAGTGAAATTTCATTTTTTTCTTCAAAAAGATTGACAACCGTTGTGTAGCCAGAGAGCAACAGCAAAAACACCACAAACGTGATGGCCATTTGCATCCAAAAGTTGTTCTCGGGCATATGCGGCATATCACCAAGCGGCCCCTTCGCGCGCTTCTTCTGACCTTTCTTTTTTGGTGCCTGCTTGCCCGACTGTTTGCGTGCCTGCAGGTTGACAGTGGTTTTGTTCCTATCCATAGTTTCCCAACTGTACCACAGCTTCCCCTACCTCGCACGACACCTGCGCACAGGGACAGTACGGCCATAAATGTGTATAGTAGAGGTGCTTATGGCATTGATTGAAAACAAACGCGCGCGCTTTGATTTTCAGCTGCTCAAAGAGTTTGAAGCTGGCATTGAACTGCTCGGCACCGAAGTAAAAGCGCTGCGCGGGAAACGCGGTAACCTCGCCGGAGCACACGTGCTCGTTCGCGGCGGTGAGGCGTTTTTGGTTGGTGCCTCAATTCCTGCCTATCAGGCAGCAAATGTGCCTGAGACGTACAATCCTGAGCGCGTTCGGCGCCTACTGCTCACGAAAAAAGAACTCGCTGAACTTGCCGGAGCAGACACTCAGCAGGGTTTGACACTAGTGCCACTATCGTTGTATAATAAAAACAGAAAGCTGAAGTTGGGTTTTGCGCTTGCCCGCGGCAAAAAGAAACGCGACAAGCGCGAAACCATAAAGGAGCGCGAAACCAAGCGAAGCATTGAACGACAGATGAAACGCGGGTAAACTGCGCACCTGTTCCTTGACAACCCACACATAGTACATAGTCTCTCGCCGCCACTCATTCAGTACTGAATTAGCGGCGGGGGGTGACTATGTTTCGACAGTGAATGCTCGGTATATATGCGAAATGGCAGTGAGAAGACTGCCGTATCAACTTCTCAACCCAATAGGTGCATCTAAAACTGCACGCGGAATTCTAAGCCCAATTCAGGCAAAGGATTTCGGCTTCGCTTACGCAGTAGCCTAAGCGACCATCGCTTCTCATGACGTCCGATATTGAAAATAGCGGTGTCACACTTTCGGACTCGAAGACGTGGTTTCCTCACCACTGCTTTTAAATCGATGGGGATCGACATGATGTGATTTTGTCCATTTCAAACACATCGTGTTTAAACTCAGAAAATGGACTAGATTTCGTAGACGTATATATGGAGATTCTCATGGACGGGGATTCGTCTCCCCCACCTCCACACGTTATAAAGCTCGGTTTAAGCCGAGCTTTTATACATTGTGTGGTTTTATACTACACCAACACTATACAAGGGCGGTCCTTGTGCACGAGGACCGCCCTTACGCGGGAAGGAAGGTGGGGCAGGTTTGCGTACGTGCATTTCCGGACTATACTCATCGCAGATCAACCGCTGGACTCTGGAGGTACAGCAATGACAGTGAGTGTTGAAGCACGCTACGCACTGATGTGTGTAGGAACAGTGATTGCCTTCGTGGGGTGTTTCTTGTACGACCCCGTGATCGGCATGGTGCTCTTTCTGTGGTGGTTCACCTGTCCGCTCATGCATCAAGTCTACCTGCTCGCGAAACAAAGCGGCACGGTGCCTATCGTGGCATACGTCCCCGAGCGAGTGGCGCAGATCGCAATCATGATCGTGGCGGCACTGCTGATCTTCTAACAATACACCCGCGGGCTCACGTCCGCGGGTTTTTCCTCTCTCCGAAACATTATCCACACACTGTCAATCGTGCGTTTTTGTAACGCAGTATAATAAAGGGAGCGTCGAATATTTATTCATACGTCTAACATCATCTATTCACATATGAAAGCAGTCAATTGGCTTGCCGTAGTTCTTGTCGTTGTCGGCGGTCTCAACTGGGGACTCGTCGGAGCGTTTGACTACAACTTGGTCTCGATGCTCTTTGGCGACATGACCTCACTTTCACGTGTTGTCTACGTACTGGTTGGTCTCGCAGCTCTGTACGTGGCTGTCCAGTCACCAAAAATGGTACGCTAGCGCATAGCCTGGAAGATATCTACAAAAAAGACCCGCGAGCGGGTCTTTTTTGCATGTGTTGTGCTAGCATGTGCGTATGCGCTTCCTCTACGCACTCATTTCAATCGGTATCGCACAGGCTGCCGGCCTCGTCGGCTCGATTTTCACCGCCCAGAGTGTAGCAACGTGGTACGCCACGCTTGAGCGACCACTATTGGCACCACCAAACTGGGTCTTCGGACCGGTGTGGATCACCCTGTACGCACTGATGGGGCTCGCCGCATGGCTCGTGTGGGAAAAACGGCACACGCACCCACTGGCACGCACGGCACTTATCGTGTACGGCGCGCAACTGCTCCTTAACGCCGGCTGGTCATTTCTGTTTTTCGGACTGCAGATGCCGAGTATTGCCTTTGTTGAGCTCGTCGTGCTTGCCGTATTTATCGTGGCAACCATCGTCGTATTCTGGCGGGTTCACAAAGTCGCCGGACTCTTGCTGCTCCCCTACCTGCTGTGGGTGTTATTTGCCGGCTACCTCAACTACGGCATCTGGATGCTCAACTAGCTACATAGCGCGACTGTCGTACGCCCAGTGCAGCAGCGCCTGTCGTTGCTTCGGACGACACGCGTAGTCGCGCGGTTCGCAATTATTCCGTACTTGCGCAGCGTGTCGGCGAAATGCGTACCACCGACCAATCTGACGCTCATCCTCTTCGGGCATGCGCCGGCCTAGGTAGTAGCGGAAGTACCACTGCACCCAGCCACGTGGGTCGTCTTCGTGGATCCATCCCTTCTCGCGCCACACGCGACGTGGCTGCGAAGCGTGTACCGTGAAAAAGTTGTACTCAATGTGCTCGCACCCGTCCTTTGCGATGCGCGCATCGGCAAACCAAGCTGCTGGGTACTCAGCAATTGCCTGTTCGCCGTTTCCGTCACAGTGAAAGTACACCCCACCGAATACGCCCAATTCGAGCATTTCGCGCGGAGTGAGTTCAGGCGCAAAGTCGGCAAAGTGTTTACCGATTGGTTCAGTGCAAGTGTACGTGTACCCGTCTTGCAGTGGATCGTGTGAGGTAATGCGGCGCATATCTTCATCATACCACCAGGGTGCAGTGCGGAGTGTCATGCCGACGTGTATAATGGGCGCATGAGCGAGAAATACTCCCACCCTGTCGTTGATGAGGCACAAGAATTTGAAATTCAGACTAACCCGAAGAAGCGCAACATTTGCTACGACGCGAGCGTATTCTCTCAGCCCGTCGACAGCGTCATTGAAAAAATGCTACACGAACGCGCGGCGCGCGTCGAAGATGAACTCCTCAATGCCTTCCATGCCATCAAAAAGTTCCCTAAGTCGGTGACGTTTTTTGGCTCGGCGCGCTTTACTCCCGAGCACCCCGACTATCAACGCGCAAAGCGCATTTCAGCGCGCATCTGCAAAGAAGGCTACGCGGTTATTACCGGTGGTGGCCCCGGCATTATGGCAGCCGGCAACGACGGCTCAAAGGCAAGCTGCAATAATGCGGTCGGCTTTAACATTGAATTACCAATGGAGCAAGTTATCAACGAGCACGTGACGCATGGCGTCAACTTTCACTACTTCTTCACCCGTAAAGTGGCGCTCGCCTTTTCTGCTGAAGCCTACATCTTCTTTCCCGGCGGTCTTGGTACCCTCGATGAGTTTTATGAAATTCTCACACTTGTGCAGACGCGTAAGATTCCGCGCGTACCGATTATCTGTGTTGGCGCAGACTACTGGAGTCGAGTGCACGAGCTTAATGCCACCCTGCTGCGCGATGAGTACAAAACGGTCTCGCCTGAAGACTTAGAGCTGTATCGCGTCACCGATGACGAAGACGAAGTACTTGAGATCGTCAAACGCGCACCACTGCGCAACGAGTACTAAGCCCCACGACTAGACTTTTTAGGAACGGCATATACCATTACAGACATGCATTTTTCAACACTGCAGACAGGATTATTTATTTTCCTCATTGCCAGTGCCACTGCGCTGTTCGGCTGGCTCGTGCACGACTACCTGCAACCGATTTTTTGGGCGATCGTGCTCGCGATCCTGTTCCACCCGGTCTACGAATACTTCTATCGCGTGACGAAGAAACGTGGTTCGCTCGCGGCAACACTGACGATGCTCTTTGTGCTAGTAATTGTACTGGTGCCGACGTACATTCTCGGCTACCTTGTCGTGCACGAAGCAGTTGACCTCTACGAACGCCTCTCAAGCGGAACAGTGAGCTGGGAAGGGCTTTCGGTGCTCGTGCAGACGCTTGGGGCATTCCTTGAACCTGTGGGCATCACTGCCGCTGACATTGAAGCGCGTATCACGGGCGTCGTGCAGAACGTAAGCGCCCAACTCGGCCCTGAGCTACTTAATGCGGGGCGCGCAACCGCCTCAACGATTATCGGTGTTGGCGTATCGTTGTACTTACTCTTCTTTGCCCTGCGTGATGGTGTCGCACTTAAGGAACGTGTTATTCATGCACTCCCACTCGGCGACAAGAAAGAGCGCATGCTCGCGGCACGCTTCGTCACCATCGTACGCGCGATGTTCCGCGGCACCTTCATTATCGCCATCATCCAAGCAATTATCGGCGGTATCCTCTTTGCTGCTGTCGGTGTACCAAGTGCCGTCTTGTGGGCATTTGTGATGGGCATTTTCGCCCTCATCCCAGCTGTGGGCCCTGCCATTGTGTGGGTACCGGCCGGTGCGCTGCTGATTATCTCGGGCAGTGTTTGGGAAGGCGTGGTCGTGCTCGCCGTCGGCAGTATCATCATAAGCCTCGTGGATAATCTTCTGCGCCCCGTACTGGTCGGCAAGCGTGCCGCAATGCCTGACGCGCTCGTACTGCTCTCAGTCATCGGCGGTTTGTCACTGTTTGGCATTGCCGGCATCATCATCGGCCCCGTCATTACCGCCCTCTTCCTTTCGATGTGGCAATTGTTTGAGTACGACTACGCGCAAGAGTTGGAAACGCGCGGCTAATCCCATTGCAGCGCCCCTGCGTGCGTGGTATAGTACGCGCACGCCCAGATTCGGGCGTTTATTTTTTATAATGCAGGACAACGACGTACGCATAAACGAAAGTATCCGTGCACCGGAGGTACGCACCATCGGTGCTGACGGTGAAAACCTCGGTATCCTACCGACGAAGGAAGCGTTTGCGCACGCTCAGGAGGCCGGCCTTGATCTGGTTGAAGTATCACCGAAGGCAAAGCCGCCCGTTGCCCGCATTGTCGACTACGGCAAGTACAAGTACGAGCTGAAGAAGAAAGAAAAAGAGATTAAATCGCGTGCCCACGCGACCGAAACGAAAGTCACACAGGTGAAGGTGGTAACCAGCGAAGGCGACCGCGAACGTAAAGCAAAAAAGGTTGCTGAGTGGCTCGATGAAGGACATCGCATCAAGATTGATCTCTTTCTCTCAGGCCGCTACAAGTACATGGAGTTCTCCTTTTTGAAGGAAAAATTAGAGAATTTCCTTGCAATCATCCCTGAATCGTTTAAGATAGCCGACGACATCAAGAAGAGTCCAAAAGGTCTCTCCGTTGTCGTTGAGCCGGAAAAAACGAAGAAAGACGGCAGTAAAGCGCCCCAGAATGACAATGAAAACAAATAAATCATATACGAAACGTCTGCGTCTTACTAAAAACGGTAAGATCGTTGCCCGCAAGCCTGGTCAGAACCACTTTAATGCAAAGGAGAGCCGCCAGAGCCACATGGACCGCAACCGCGACAACAGCATCACGCTGAGCAATAAGGATCGTGGTCGCTTTTTGCCTAATCACTAATGTATGGTACGCGTTAAACGAGGAACAACTGCACTGAAGACCCGCCGTAACGTGCTCAAGCAGGTTAAAGGGTACCGCTTCGGTCGCTCGAAAAAAGAACGACAGGCGCGTGAGGCAATTGCCCACGCCGGTAACCACGCATTTGCCCACCGTCGCGCAAAGAAAAACGACTTCCGTCGCCTCTGGACCGTGCGACTCAACGCAGCACTGCGCCCGCTTTCCTTTACGTACAGCACGTTCATCAACGCACTCAAGAAAAAAGATGTCGCGCTCGACCGCAAAGTCCTCGCCACACTGGCAAAAGACGAACCTGAGGTGTTCAAGCGCGTCGTCGAATCAGTGAAGTAAGCAAAAACCCCTCACCTCTCGCGAGGGGTTTTACAACAGTAGTGTTGCCAGTGCGTAGCAGGCAACACCGATCCAAATAACATTCATCAACGCGGGTGGGTAGGCTCGCGTTTTAAATGAGGTGTACATGATGCCAAACGAGCCGATCACGTTCATGGCATGGTAGAGCACAGTGTCACGGGTAAATACATCAACCGACAAGAGCGTATACGCGCTCAGCAGCAGCAACATACCGATCCACCCGATGATTTCATGTGGTTCGTCAAAGTACTGTGAGAGATTGCGCCACATACACATTACCGCTCAAACATATCAATGCGGTAGTCATTAATCTCGCGTTGCGACATGTCGTAGAAGTGTATCCCCTGCTCGTGAAGATGCGTTGCCAAATCAATGCCGACAAAGCGCCAGTGCCACGGCTCAAATTCGTAGTACGCATTATTTCGCGGGTACGACAGCGTAAAGCCGAACGTGTGCGCATTCTCACGTAACCATGCGTACTCCTCAGTATCTTCGAAGCTCTCGGAGAGCGTACCGCCTGACGCTGCAGTGGCAATATCGACGGTCGTGCCCAGTTGGTGCTCTGAGTAACCTTGATCGGCAATAAAGCGATTTGCCTCGCTGGTACCGTACTCAACCGCATGCGTGTGCTTGAGGTCTTCCTGATAGTCGAATGAGCGATACGCTGATACGATGCGCGGCTCAAGGCCGACATTCTCCATCACGTCGAGCATATCAAGGAGGAACGGACGCACCTCTTCTTTCACCCGCAGCTGTCGGTCGTCAATGACGTGCTCACTCGGGATATACACCAACGTATCGGGAACGTAGTGTTCATTCAAAAAGTACACTTTCGAGTACTTTGCGAGCAGCTCGGGATCCGCCTCTTCCAGCTTTTTAATATCAGTGACCGTCTGTGTCGCCTCTTCGATCATCTGGCGAATCTGCGAGAAGTCGTAGGCTGAGGCAGTCGCCTGCTGGCGAATGGCACGGATGAGTTCCTTTTGTGCCTCAATTTCTTCCTCTTTTTGCACAACCGTCTCCTCGAGGTTATCGGTGCGCGCTTGCGCCTGTGCGACAGCCTCTTCTAGCAGGGTGACTTCCTGTTCCAGCTGTTGCTGTTCGTACACCGCAACACCCGCAGCGCCCGATGCACCGAGTGCGACAGCAATGAATAGCCCACCGAGTATGTGTGTTTGTGTCATCACGTCGTATTGTACTAAAAATCAAGCGTCTGTGTTTCCCCCGCCTCGGGAGCCACCGCATCGACGTCGAGAAAGTCGCGCAAGCGCTGCACCAAAAAGAGTGACGATTTTGGCTCACCCATCGCGACGAACACCGTTTTGAGCGTCGGCGCCGTATCGGCCACCATGGCGACCAGTCCGTCGCGGTCTTTGTGTGCAGAAAAGCCTCTGATCGTCGCCGTGCGCGCCCGTACGCGTACTTTGGTACCATTGATGGTCACTGTCTTGGCACCGTCTTGTATACGCCGTCCGAGTGTCCCCACGCCCTGATAGCCAACGAAGAGAATCGTCGTGCGTGCGTCACCGAGGAGACGCTTCTCGTGCAGCAAAATGCGGCCCCCGACTGACATACCTGAGCCGGCAAGAATAACTTTCGGATTATCGACACCCATGAGAGCCTGCGACTCTTGTGCATCTTCTACTGTCGTAAAGTGCGGAAATGCAAAAATGTCGTCGCCACCACGAATCTCGTCCTGTACCCGCGTGTTAAACAAATGGGTGTACTCGCGATACACATCGGTGACCCGTGCTGCCAGCGGTGAGTCGAGAAAGACGGGCATTTCCGGCACCGCACCACTTTCAACCAGCTTGTTTATCTCGTAGAGCAGCAGCTGCGTCCGCTGAATGGCAAATGACGGAATGAGCAGTGTGCGTCCATGCTCGTACGTATCTGTCAGCGCATCCCGCAAAAGCGCAATGCGATCGTCACGATTTTCGTGGACGCGATCGCCGTAGACACTTTCGGTGAGCAGGTACTGCACGTCGGTCAGTGCTTCGGTATCGGGCAGTAGCGGAGCCGGTGAGTTGCCAACGTCACCTGTTGCGACAAACGCAACGCCGTTGCGCTCAAAGCGCACCATGCTCGACCCTAAGATGTGTCCGGCGTCGAGAAAGTGCGCCTGCACATCGTCACCAAGCTCGAAACGCTCATGGTACTCGTGTGTGCGCCACTGATTGAGTGCCTGAGCGACGTCATCGGTGGTGTAGATAGGTTCAATCCCCTGTTCGCGTGCCTCATCGCGTAAAATGCCCACGGCGTCATCGAACATCACCGCCGACAGATCACGCGTTGCCGCAGTAGAGATAATCGGACCACGGAAGCCATCGCGTACCAATTTCGGGACACGACCAATATGGTCGGCGTGCGCGTGCGTGACGATCACCGCATCAATGCCGGCAGGATCGTACGGAAAATCGGTGTAATTTGCGTCGAGGCCGTACTGTGTGCCCTGCAGGAGCCCGCAGTCGATGAGAATGCGCTTGCCGTCGGTTCCGTCAGGATCTGTCTCGAAGAGAAAGTGTGCACCGGTAACGGTGCCGGCACCGCCGTGGAACGTGAGCTTCGCTACCATAGGCACATTCTAGCATGCATGCGAAAAAACCCGCACGTGTGTGCGGGTTTTTTCGTGCCGTCCGGCATAACCTGGAAGATTCCAAGTGGGTGACCTCAGTGACTACGCCACGGCGCAGTACGATATCAGTCTCCCTAAAAACGCAATTAAGCAGGATATGCCTGACGGCTGCGTTCAGTATAGCATATGTGACACTGTCGCCAGTGATGCTACTCAAGTACGCCATCGATGTTTACATCGTAGAGAATCTGCTCCTGCACGAGACGGTAGCTGATGAGCTCGTCGTCGTTAAACCACAGTGCGATCTCCTTTTCTGCCTCTTTTGGATCACCTGATGCGTGGATGAGGTTGCGGATCGCGCGCTTGTCGAGATCGGCAATTTGGTATGAGTCGAGCACGTAGTCACCGCGAATGGTGCCGACGTCTGACGAACGTGGCTCGGTGCCACCGGTGATTTTACGAATCACCTCAATGGCGTGGAGTCCTTCCCAGCACATCACCACCACTGGGCCGCTGGTCATGTACTTCTTAAGCCCATCAACCACGAACTGGCCCTGCTCTTCAGGGTCGGTTGTTGGCGGTGTTTCGCCCTTCTTTTCATATGCCTCAATAGCCTTCTTCCCGACAATGCTCTTGAAATCAGGATTGACGAGGTAGTGTGCCTCGACGCGGTCTTCCTGTGGCACCACCATCTTAAGACCGACGAGCTTCAGGCCCGCACGTTCGTAGCGTTTAATAATTTCACCGATGAGCGTACGCTGCACGCCATCGGGCTTAATAATCACGAGTGTTCGCTCTTTCTTATTTGCCATATAACACCTTGTGGTCTACAGAATAATAGCGCAACTGTAGCATACCCCTCGCCCGAGGCCTAGAGCGGCGGGAAAAGATCGTCGGCCGACTCTTCAACCTTTGGTTTTGCATACCGCTGCGCAATTTCGGCAGCGACTGTCTCACGCGGACGTCCATATCGTTCGTACGACTGCTGCTTGAGTGTTTCGATCTGAGAGCGATCGTGCTCCTCGGGCGGCAGCGTTTTCATGTTAAATGGCCGCACGGGTGTGCCGTTCACCAAGAGCGAGAGGTAGGCATTGAAATTCTCAAGTCCCATAATATCATGTGCATAAAAGTCAGGCTTGAACGTCTTCTCAAGAAACTCCGCATCTTCGGTACTGACGCGAAAGACACACTTGGTGCCGACGTTACCAAAGACCGCATCGCGAATCTTCTCATCAAGTTGTGCAATAAATTGGTGGGCAATGTTAAGCGAGAGCTTGTACTTTCGCGCTTCCGAGAGAATCGTGGCGATCGACGGCGTGGTGAAGTTTTGGAACTCATCAATGTAGAGATAGAACGGCGGCAAATCGCCGTCGAGATTATCAACGCGCGCGAGTGCCGCTTGCAGGAATTTACCAACGACAATCAGACCCAACAGCTCTGAGTTCAGGTCGCCAAGCTTTCCCTTTGAGAGATTCACCAGCAAAATCTTGCGATTATCCATGATGTCACGGAAATTGAAGGCTGATTTCTCCTGCATCACAATAGGGCGCATCAGCTCGTTCCCCAAAAAGATATCGGTCTTACTGGTGATGTAGGGCACGACGTTTTCGAGCGACGCTTCGCCGCCTGCCTTCTCGGCAATCTCCTCCCAGAATTGGTTGACAACAGGATTTTGCGAGCGTGCTAAACACTCCTTGCGGAATTGTGCATTTGCCAATACTCGCGGAATGTCACCCATCGTTGCCGTTCCGGGCTCCATGCCTTCAAGGGCGAGCATGGCCGCATTGCGGAAGTACTGCTGGAACATCGGCCCGAGTGCCTCAGGAACATCGCCGAAGAGTTTTTCAAAGATGCTGAATATTTCGTTCACGACGAATGTCTTTTGGTCGGGACACTCAGGGTCAAATTCCATGATATTGAGTGCCATCGGTTGCTGCGTGTGTGCGGGGTCAAAGTAAATGACGTCATCGTGGCGCTCGGGCGGAATCGCCGCAAGAATGTCCAGAATATCAGAGCCGTGCGGATCAATATAGGCACAGCCGTCTCCGTTCTGGATGTCCTGAATAATCATGTTTTTAATGAGGTTGGTCTTACCGGTACCCGTCTGACCAATCTCATAAAAGTGGCGAAGGCGATCTTCAGGCTGGAAGCGCACGAGTGTCTCAGAACCGCCGTACGTATTTTTTCCCAAGACCACCCCGCGTGATGTGCGTGGCGACGTCGCCGACGCGTCAGTAGTGTGCGCTGGTGCTTCTTCTTCATCAGATGATACCTCGATTGGTGCAGCCACCTGTCGCGCGCGCGACTGCTTCAGCTCGCGCGATGTCGAGACGCCACCGGCCGTCAGGTGGTACATCGCTGTCAGCTCAGCAAGCGAGAGTGGTATCGCCCGTGCGAAGTCCATAGTGCGGTAGGTAAAGGCGCGCATAAATGCACCGAGCTTGCGCCGCGGTACGCGTGTGAAAGCAAGGCTGTTGCCTTGGGCATCTTCGAACTGATTGAACGTTGAGATGATATTGTCGAGAATGTCGTCGGCGCGGTCTACCTCCTCTGCTGAGGCAAGGATCCTAACGGACACCGGCACAATGCGACTGTGCGCTTTCTTCTTAATCATTTCGAGCGTCAGATCGTCAACGGGCTTGTGCTCCTCCGGTCCGGTGCGATTAAACAGTGCATCGCCGAGCTCTTTCGCAATTGCATCAAATGCTTCTCGTACGGCCGACGTACCACGCCGTATTGCTACGTCCGGACTTTTTCCCTCGCGAAGTAAATCAAGTACTTTCTTGTACTGCTTATTGTACTTGTCTTTTTCATCGCCGATGACGAGCTGAATGGCCGCCCCCTCGCCGCGCTTTTTGAGCTTGCTGAATGCCGAGAGCATGACGTTGAGCGGGTCGTGCGTAAAGGCATCGTACTCTTTCAGTGGGTATACGGGATTACGCTCGAGTGCACCATACGCAGCCGCGTGGGCGCCGCCGTAGTTGAAAATGTTGTAGTCACCGCGCACCTCATCAATACGGGCGTTTGGAAAGATAGAAATGACGTGCTTTTCAAACAACTCTCGCTTCTTGCGCGGCACGCTTACGTAAAATACTGCTTCCTCACTTCCCTGCTGCACAGCAATCTCAACAGAAAAGATATTTTTCTTTTTGCGTGCGCCCGTGCCAACAACACTGAGCATGCCGGCGTAGAACTGTTCCATTGACGCGAGGAGCTTCTCTAAGTCTTGCACCTGCTCGCGCGCATCTTCGCCGAGTACGCGTCCGGGAAGCGAGACTTCGTAGAGCGTCATGTGCAGTGATTTCCAGAGCTCAGTACCCTCTTTAACGCCCTTTGTCGGGAACCCTTCAGCGACGTACTGTACGAGCGCGCGATGAATGTCGTCTTCAAGGTGTGCGCTGCCCATTTTCTGCACCACCGCAAGCGTATTCTTGATGCCGCGCTCGGGCACCATCTGCAAAAGAGCGTCTACCTGTGCGTCGTGCTCTTCGGGCTCAAGGTGGAGCTGCTTCTTGAGAATTTCGCTCTCGGGCATTTCATACGTTTTCTTGAGCACCTCTTCGCTCGGCGTATCTTGATAGCTCGTGATTTCGCGCTTGGCGACACGTGATCGCTCAAATTCGTCACCCGCGGGCATCTCGAGCTCCTCTTCTTTGCGGCGTACTCGCTCGCGTAAGTATGCGAGCTCTTCCTCCGACGAAGAGAATCCTTCCGATGGCTGACGTGGGTCAAACTGTTCAGGAGCGCGTCCTTCAAATTGCGGCATGTCCACAGTATACCGAACCCAAGCGCAGAGGTGAAAGCGCGACGTTGATAGGTCGCTAGGTGCGTGTTACGACTTCAGCACCGTCCGTGCCGATAATAACCGTGTGTTCAAAGTGGGCGCCGTTTGCGCCATCTTTCATAAAGTATGTCCATTTGTCGGGCCCGAGACGTATCGCGCCACTCCCGCGTGCGAACATCGGCTCAAGTGCCAACACCTGATTTTCAACGAGCGTTGCACCCGTGTGCGGCCGTCCGTAGTTGAAAATAAATGGTTCTTCGTGCATCTCTAAACCAACACCGTGCCCACCGAGTTCCTTCGGGTAACCGTAGCCGTACTTTTGTGCGACGACTTCGGCAGCGTGGCCGATGTCGCCGATCGTCGCTCCAGCGCGCGCCACGGCAAGCTGTGCATTGAGTGCTTCGCGGGTTGCCGTCATGAGTTCGGCATCTTCAGGTGCGATGTCGCCGATACCAAAGGTAATTGCCGAGTCAGTACAGATTCCGCGATGACGAATACCACAATCAATACTTAAAATGTCACCTTCCTGCAGTTCGTGGTCGTTCGGAATTCCGTGTACGAGCGCGTCATTCACCGATGTACAAATCACTGACGGAAATGGCGGTGTGGAGCCGCCGGCGCCGTAGCCTTCAAAGATTGGTTCGTCGCCATAGTCGCGAATGACTCCGCGCGCAAATGTATCGAGTTCACGCAACGTTACTCCCGGGCGCGCTTGTGCCGCCGTTTCTTGCAAAATCGTCGCGAGACGCCGTCCGCCTTCGCGCAAAATCTCTCGGTCTTCTTCGTTACGTAAAATCATGCAAGTGCTAGCGCATTAAGAATACTCTCGTGTACCGCATCGATACTCGGTTCGCCATCGATGTAATGAATGGTGCGTCCGCGCTCTTTAAATAAATCAATTAATGGTGCCACTTCATCATGATACCACTGCATACGCCGACGAATCGACTCTTCCGTATCATCGCTGCGCCCGCGCTCCAACAAACGTTCCATGGTGCTTGCTTCTGAAAGCTCGATACACACAACCTCGTAGTCACCGCGCCCGTAGAACTCCATCGCGTCGTCAAAACCACGTGCTTGATCGGGACGGCGCACTACACCATCGGCAATGATATGCTCTTCGCCTGTAAAATGTTCAACGAGGTGTTTGGTCATCAAATGCACGGGAATAAAACTCGGCATAAGCCCGCCATGTGAGATCACCTCACCGGTGAGCTCTGCCGAGTAACCGCCCTCAGCAACCATGGCGCGTAGCAATGCGCCCATTTCAATATACACGGTCTCGCGCTCTGTGTTGTTTTTCAGAAACTCGGTAAGGAGCTTCACTTGTGTTCCTTTGCCCGCCCCTGAGGGTCCGAAAAAGAGTACTGTTTTTGACTGCTGCATATATGTCTCTAAACATTAAAACCTTTGTCTCGTAACAGATTGATGGCCGCTTGGATGGCTTCGTCCAACTTGCCCTGCTCGTTGACGATCTGCATATCGTACTGTGGCGCATCCTCCTGTATCTCACGCTGTGCTTCGGCGAGTCGCTCTTCGAGTTCTTCGGCGCCCATGTCCTGCCGCTCGAGTACACGCTGACGCAACACGTCGAGCGAGTGCGGCATAATGAATAATGTGAGTGCATTAAAGTGCGCCTTAAAATAGCGTGCGCCTTCGATCTGCATGTGAGCGAGCACCGTCTTCCCCTCGCTGAGCTTCTGCTCCAGATCAGGAAGGTACGTGCCGTAATACCGGTCGGTCTCCTCGGCGTACCAGTGCTCGGGAATACGTCCGTCCTTCATTCCTGCGAGAAAGTCGCCTTTTGAGAGAAAATGGTAGTCGACGCCGTCTACTTCGCCGGCTCGCGGCTCGCGTGTCGTTGCCGTCACTAAGCGTACGCAGTTGCTACAGCGCTCAATGACACCGTTGATGATGCTATTTTTTCCGCTTCCACTGGGTCCGGCAATAACGACGACATTTCCTCTGGGCGCATCTGACATAATTTACTCGACACTATACCCTTCCTTCTTCAGTATCTCAACCACCTCGATAAGAGTATTGGCGAACTCACCGTCAGTGTTCCAGACGACGTAGTCGTACTTATTCTCTGCATCGTCAATTTCCTGCTGCGCACTTTTAAGACGCTTGGCAACCTCTTCGTCACTGATAGATGCATCACGGCGACGGAGCCGGTCCTCAATCACTTCAAGTGACTTGGGTTTAATGAAAATCGTCGTGGCGCGGTAGTGCTCCTTAAAGAAGAGCGCACCTTTGACGTCGGTGTTGACGATAACATTGAGGCCTTTTGAGAGTTTCTCATCCAAATCAGGTTTATAGGCACCATAGTAGGCATCACGGTTTTTTACGTGCGTGTACTCGACAATGTCGCCACAATCCACCGCATTAAAGAACTGCTCTTTGTCGAAAAAGTAGTAGTCGACGCCATGCTCCTCATTGAGCCGCGGCTCACGCGTTGTCGCTGAGGTGAGTTTGGCAAACGTCTCGTAGGCTTCAATGAGTTCGTGGGTGAATGTTGACTCGCCGCTGCCCGTGGGGCCGGAGATGACCAGTACCTGCTTTTTTGGTGCCATAGGTGCGACAAGTGTAGCAAATTCCACCTGTTCGCGCACATAAATCACTCAAAGACGCCCTTTGAGTGATTTATGACCCTTACTCGCACCAACGCTGCACGAGGACCGCCCTCGTGCGAAACAAGGTCGGTCGTTGTATATAAGAGGTGCTAACGCTCATTTTTGGGTGCAATTCTAGGAGCGCACGCAAAATACTAGCGCGGGGTTAGATGCAGAGCGAGGCGCGCACAAGAATATGAAACGAACCGTATTATGCATACGGTGAGTGCACATATTTGAAGCGCAACAAAGCTATGCGCTAACCCCGCGCTAGTATTCTAGTATTCGCGGACGGAGACCTGCGCGTCAACACGCTTCACAATATCGAGTACCACTGACACCGCAATGAGCAGCGCTGTACCGCCGAGGGTCAGTGTCGCAATACCCGTAATACCCTGCATGATAATTGGCAACACGGCCACAATACCGAGGAAGAGTGCACCGACGAGCGTCAAACGCGTCAGGATGTTTCCGACGTACTCCGAGGTGTGGTTGCCCGGACGGACACCCGGTACGAATGCACCGCTCTTTTGCAGGTTGTTTGCGACGCGGTTTGGATCAAAGGTAATCGCGGTATAGAAGTAGGTAAACATCACCACGAGCGCGAAGTAAAGACCGCCGTAGACCCACTGATTCGACAGTGCGCGCACGACTGCGTCTGCAGCGCCAGCGACCACACTCAGTCCTGACGTTGCCAAGAATGAGGCAATCACCTGTGGGAATAGCAGAATCGAGAGTGCGAAGATAATCGGAATCACACCCGCTTGGTTGACACGCAACGGCAAGTAACTCGCCACACCGGCAGACTGCTTACTACCGCGACTCTGGCGCGCGTAGGTAATCGGAATAGGGCGCTCTGCCTCGGTAATGAAGACAACAGCGGCGGTTACCGCGATGCCGGCAGCAATAAAACCAAGGTACAGCGGCAACTGCGAGACGTCAAAAGTAAAGAAGAGCTGGCTGACCGTGCTCGGCAGAATGGCAACAATACCGGCGAAAATGAGCAACGAGATACCGTTCCCGATACCAAATTCGGTGACCAGCTCACCAACCCACATGAGCAAAATAGATCCGGCAGCAATCACCAGTACGTTGGTCATCATCGGGAAAAAGCCGAGTGCCGGAACAATGCCGTTGCTCTGCAGGAGCGAGAGAAACGCAAAGCCCTGCATAAATGCTAACGGCACGGTGAGGTACCGCGAGTACTGGGTGAATTTCAGGCGTCCCGCCTCCCCTTCATCCTGATACATGCTCTTGAGTTTCGGTGAAATAACCGTCATCACCTGCATAATGATTGACGCGGTAATGAACGGTCCGACACCGAGCATGACAATTGAGAGGTTTGAGAGACCACCACCAGAGAAAATGTTCAACAGGCCGAGGAATTGATTGTTTGAAAAGAATTGTTCGAGCTGGATCGCGTTAACTCCTGGAATAGGAATTGTCGCCAAAATACGAAATACCACGAGTGCACCGAGCACAAACAAAATGCGACGGCGCAGTGACTCGTCTTTAAAGACTCGCGTGAGTTTGTGAAAAAAGGTAGCAAACATACAACGGTTAGGCGATGGTGCCTCCCTTGTCTTCTATTGCTGTGCGTGCTGCTGCAGATACCGCGCAGTTTTCGACAGAAACTTTGACCGACAACTCGCCGCGACCGAGAATTTTCACTTGAGGTGCTTTGCCGGCGCGCGGCGCCACCACACCCTTTGCAACCAGTGTCTGCGGGTTTACCGTGTCACCCGACGAAAATGCTGCACTAATGTCCGAGAGGTTGACGGGGGTGTTCTCAACACGCGCACTGTTGACGGTGCGTGCACGGTTCTTACCGTGACCGCGCAGCTTCGGGAGCTTCTTGATCATGTCGCGCAGCTCAGGGCGAATACCGTGGCCGCCGTGCTGCTTCTGCCCCTTGTGACCACGGCCGCTCGTTTTGCCGCGCTTGCCACCACGCCCGACGCGTCGTGCGTCTTTGTGTGCCGTGTTTTTATGTACTGAATTCAAGCTAACCATAGATCTGTTGTTTACTTCTGCAGTTTGGTGAGTGCTGCAATCGCCGCGCGTGCAATGTTCATCTGGTTTTTGCTGCGTGACAGTACCTTTGAGGTTACGTCGGTCACGCCGGCAAGTTCGAGCACGGTGCGCACTGCTGCACCGGCAACGAGTCCGCGTCCTTGTGCGGGACGAATGATGATGGCGCTTGAGCCGTACTTCGCTTCAACGTCATGTGGGATGCTGTTGTTTTCGGTGCGCGCAACGGTGATCATACGCTTACGTGCGTCGCGAATCGACTTTTCGATTGCCAGTGCCGTGTCAGACGCTTTGCCGACACCAACACCAACACGTCCCTTCTTGTCACCAATCACCATCGTAACTGAAAAACTGAAGCGACGACCACCGGCCATCACACGGGTCACACGACGAATGTCGAGAATTTTCTGTGCAAACTCAGGGGTGCGGTCGCGTCGCTCGCCTCGCGACGCACGCGCACCGCGACGTTGTCCGCGCTCCGGCGCCGCATCGCTGCGCTTCCCGCCGCGACCGCGTGCAGGAGCCGTGGTACGTGCCGCATCCTTTTCCGGTGCCGCTGTCTGCGGTGTCGTCTGTGTGTTTTTGGTTTCTTCAGTCATATACTAAAACGTAAGTCCTGCTTCGCGTGCTGCGTCAGCAAATGCTTTTATATTTCCCGTGTACAGGTACCCGCTGCGATCGAACACCACGTGGGTGATATTCTTGTCCTTCGCCGCTGCAGCAATGGCCGCCCCTGCAGCCATAATGCGTTCGCGTGGCGTTGCCCCTTTCTGGCTTCCTGAATCCACTGCAGCAAGTGTTGTGTGGTTCTCGTCATCAACGAGTTGCGCGGTCATCTGTGTATTTGAGCGAAATACGGTTAACCGTGGTCGCTGTGCCGTACCGAAAATACGTGCGCGAACACGCTGTTTTCGTTGCATTCGTCGTGCTGTTTTTTCTCGTGTATCCATATACTTGCTTCGTACTACGCAGTTGCGCGCTTACCTTCCTTGCGGCGAACCACTTCCCCGACGTAGCGAACACCCTTACCCTTGTATGGCTCAGGCTTCTTGGTGGCACGTACATCTGCCGCAAACTGCCCCACTTTTTCTTTATCCGTTCCCTTGACGGTAACCATGTTCTTCTCCGCGGTCACCTCAAGGCCTTCGGGTACGGGCATCTCAACTGAGTGCGAAAAGCCAACATCGAGCACGAGTGTGTCGCCCTGCATGTTTGCCTTGTAGCCGACGCCTTCAACTGTCAGCTGCTTTTCAAAGCCCTCGTTCACCCCCGCGACCATGTTCTGTACGTGCGATGAAAACGTGCCCCACAGTGCCTGTGCCATGCGTGAATCGTCAGCCGGATGCACCACAGCCTCACCGTCCGCAACGGTAATCGTAACTGCCGGATGCACGCGCTTGCGCAGTTCACCCTTTGGCCCCTTTACCACGAGTACACCGTCAGCAACCGACACGTCGGTCCCTGCAGGAATTGCTGTATATAGTTTACCAATGCGACTCATACCTACCAGATTTCAAATAATGCTTCACCGCCGATGTGGGCTTTGCGTGCCTGTTCGTCAGTGAGAATGCCTTGTGGCGTTGAGAGGACCAATGCGCCAGTACCGTAGCGTACGGGGCGAAGCTCGTCAGCGGCACGATACATGCGACGACTCGGCTTCGAGATGCGACGCGCGTTCGTAATACGTGGGCGTCCGTCTTTGCCGTACATGAGCTCAACGTGGAGCGTCTTGCGCACCTTCTTCCCGCGCTTTTCAACTGACTTAACAAATCCGGCGTCACGGAGTACTTCAGCGATAGCCATCTTCATCTTTGAGTGCGGCACACTCACTGACTCGTGCCGTACCGCACCAGCATTTTTCAAACGCACAATAAAGTCTCCGACTGGGTCTCCTACCATGATGATTTCTTTACGCCCGGAATGTGGCCCTCAAGCGCCTCCTCACGGAAGCACACGCGACACAGGTCAAAGTCGCGCATGTACCCACGCGGTCGACCGCACTTGAAACAGCGGCGCACCACGCGAGACGCGAACTTCGGCGTCTTTCGGGCTTTTGCTATCATTGATTTCTTTGCCATATAAAAAAACGGCCCCCGTAGGGCAGAGGCATAGTAGCAAAATAATGCCCTATGTCAAACTATTTTGAGCGCTCTATTGACAAACGAAACAACCCGCCACAATTGTGACGGGTTAGTGTCGGGTGCTAGGCGTTTTGTGCCTTTTTGAGCGGCAGTCCGAGTTCGCGCAGGAAGCTTTCTGCTTCTTCTTTTGTCTTCGCTGTGGTTACGAGCGTCACACCGAGCCCGAAAATGTCGCGCAACTCCTCATCTGAGGTCTCAGGGAAAATGGTGTGTTCCTTGATGCCGATGGTGTAGTTCCCCATCTCATCGATCTGGCCGACGTTCAGGCCGCGAAAGTCGCGGGTTCGTGGCAGCGCAATGTGAATAAGTTTGTCCAAAAAGTCGTACATACGCTTACCGCGAAGCGTTACCGAGTGTCCAATCACACTTCCTTCACGCAGCTTAAAGGTGGCAATTGATTTCTTTGCCACGTTCTCTTTTGGCATCTGTCCGGTAATGCGTGCAAGACGATCAACGATGAGCTCGGTGTTCGCATTCTTATGTGAACCGGTACCGGTCGCCACGACAATCTTCTCCAAGCGTGGTGCCTGCATGCGGTTGGTGTAGCCAAAGCGCTCTTTCAATTGCGCGAAGACTTCTTTTTCTTTTTTTTGGGTCGTGATCTGCATATACTTACGAAATTACCGTATTACTCTTTTTCGCCACACGGCTGCGGCCACCCTTTTCGTCGCGGGTGATTCCAATACGCGTTGGCTTTCCTGTCTTCGGGTCAGCAAGGGCAACGTTCGATACGTGCACCGGCAGGGCCTTTTCGACAATCTGCCCTCCTTCTGATCGACGGCGTGAGCGCTGGTGACGCTTGACCACGTGGACACCTTCAACGACGACTTTGTCCTCACGTGGCAGTGTACGCAGCACTTTGCCTGTTGTGCCTTTATCTTTGCCGGCAATGACAATGACTTTGTCTCCTTTCTTGATCTTCATACGCCTTATACTACTTCAGGTGCTAACGAGACAATCTTTTGGTAGCCACGCTCGGCAATCTCGCGTGGAATCGGTCCGAAAATACGGTTCGCTTTTGGCTCTTTCTTCCCTTTCTCAACAATAACAGCCGCATTCTCGTCGAAACGAATGTATGAGCCATCGGCACGGCGGAGCGGCTGACGCTGGCGTACGATCACCGCACGTACCACATCTTTCTTTTTCACCGGCTTGCGCGGCTCGGCGCTCTGCACGGCGATCACCACTTCGTCACCAATGCGTGCGTAGCGGCGCTTTGAACCGCCGAGTATTTTGAACACGCGACCGATGCGTGCGCCGGAGTTGTCTGCAATTTTTACGATTGTCTGTGTCTGAATCATACGTCACTCATTACCCTAGGTTACTGCGCCTGCTCGTTTTTCTCGGCAAGGACGAAATGCTTACGCTTTGAAATCGGTCGGGTTTCGCGGATCGAGACCGTGTCGCCGACGACCGCCGTGTTTCCCTCGTCGTGCACGAGGTACTTCTTCACCAGTTTGATAAATTTCTTGTACTTCGGGTGGCGTACGTACCGCGCAACCGCAACCTTTGCCGTGTCTTTCATGTCAGTACCAACGACGGTACCGCGCAATACTTTTCCTTTACGGACTGTGGTGTTCTTCTCTTCCATAGGCTTAGCGGTTGTTAAGTTCGGTTAAAATACGAGCAATGGAGCGTCGTGTGTTGCGCCCATCGCGCACATTGCGCACGCGTGACCCCGCGCTTGAAAAACGGAATTCGCGGAGCGCTTTGCGCTGCTCTTTGAGCAGTTTCTCGAGATCTTTGACGCTTTTTTTCTTCAAGTCAGTCATACGCATTATCGGGCGACAAACTTAGTCTTAACGGGCAATTTCATACCTGCTTTGCGCAGCGCTTCGCGTGCGACCGTTTCAGACACGCCGTCAATTTCAAATAGCACACGACCCGGGCGCACTTCAACAACGTAGCCCTGTGGGTCACCCTTTCCTTTACCCATGCCGACTTCGGCTGCTTTTGCCGTGACGGGACGATCAGGGAAAATGCGAATCCACATTTTGCCGAACTTGCCGATGGCGCGCACAATCACCTTACGTGATGCCTCAATTTGGTTTGAGGTAATACGCGCTGGCGTTGTTGCTTTGAGGCCATAAGAACCAAATGACACATCAACGCCGCGGCTTGCCGGTCGCTGGCGCTTCTCCGGATGCATGCGTCCTGTTTGCCACTTTCGGTGTTTTGCTTTCTTCGGGAACAACATAAGCCTTACGCATTAGGGTCAGTATCAAAAATCTCACCGCGGTAGACCCATACCTTGATGCCGATCACACCGTACGGCAGGTACGCTTTCTCGCGTGCGTAGTCAATGTCAGCACGGAAGGTCTGCAGCGGAATACGGCCACGCTTAATTTCTTCACGGCGTGACATCTCAGCACCGCCGAGACGGCCAGCGACGGCAATGCGTACGCCTTTGACGTCACGGTTTGCCATAACCTTCTCAACGGTCTGCTTAAGAATGCGGCGGTGTGGCATACGCTTCTCGAGCCCTTCGGCAATCATGTACGCGACAATAGCTGCATGCGACTCGGGTGAGCGTACTTCCGCAACGTCGATCTTCACTTCTGGTGTCTCTTCGAGGCGCAGCTTTTTGAGCTGGGTACGCACGTCTGCAAGCAGCTTGTTCATGCCTTCACCTGCGCGTCCGATGACCATACCCGGACGTGACGTCTTGAGAGTCAGGCGCAGCATCTTTTCGTCGCGCTCAATTTCAACCACCGTGACGTACAAACCGCGGAGACGCTTTGTCAGGTAGGTGCGTAGCGCCGTGTCAACACGAAGGTTCTCACGGTACTGCTTGGCATTATTACCAAACCAGCGTGACTTCCAGTCACGAATAATGCCGAGTCGGTGTGCGTATGGATGTACGGTGTGCGTCATAAAATAAAATCAAAAACTACTTCTCTCCCAGCTGTAACGTAATGCGACTCGTGCGACGGCGAAACGGCATAGCGCGGCCGAATGCACGTGGACGCCAGCGGCGTAGTGCAATACCACTATCAACGCGGATGTCCTTCACGACAAGGTTGTCGATAGCCTGCTTGTGCTGCTGTGCGTTGGCAATGGCTGATTCAAGCAACTTCTTCATGTCAGGCGCCGATTTCTTGTCGAGGAAACGCAGAATACCGCGCGCGCGCGTCACGTCCTTGCCACGAATTAAGTCAGCAACAAGGCGAACCTTGCGCGGTGACTGTCGGTAGTTGTTCAGTGTTGCTTTCATACGTTGCTCTCACGCGATACGGATTACGCAGCCGCCTTTGCAGCTTTTGCAGCTGCAATTTCAGCGTCCTTCTTCTTCTGCTCAAGCTCCTTCTGCATCTTACCTCCGTGACGGTGGAATGTTTTTGTCGGTGCAAATTCACCGAGCTTGTGGCCGACCATCTCTTCAGTGACCAGCACGTCAATATGCTGGCGACCATTGTGAACCCCAAACGTGAATCCCACCATCTCAGGTGCGATGTCACTCCGGCGCGCCCACGTCTTAATAACGCCCGCTGCATCCGGATTTTTGCCGTCGATTTTCTTCAACAGCTTCGGGTCAACAAATGGTCCTTTCTTTAGTGATCGTGTCATACAAAAAGCCGCCTCGTTGGCGTGCGCACCATACTATGCGAAACAGATTCAAAAGTCAATTTATTTCGGGCTTTTTTACGCATTGATGTGTGCGGCAGTGGCACTGAAAATCCCCGCCGTATTGGCGGGGATTTTTCGATGCTATTTTCGCTTCTTGCCAACCTTGCGACGACTGACAATTGCGAAGTTTGAGTACTTTTTCGGGGTACGCGTTTTCTGTCCCTTGCCGGTTGGCTTACCCCACTTGCTGCGGGCGCGACGGTGACCGCGTCCGGCGCGGCCTTCACCACCACCGTGTGGGTGGTCAACTGGGTTCATCACAGAACCACGCACAGTTGGGCGCTTGCCGAGCCAGCGACTGCGGCCGGCTTTACCGATCGTCACGAGCTTGTGCTCTTCGTTACTGACTTCACCGACAGTTGCCCATGCAGTGCTGATAACGCGACGTACCTCAGTTGATGGCATTTTGAGTTGCGTGTAGCCGGCGTCGTGGGCAATGACCTCAGCGTAATTTCCCGCCGAGCGTGCAAGTTTCGCACCACTTTCAGGCTTCAGTTCGATGTTGAACACAAACGTACCAATTGGCATTTTGCCCAGTGGCAGTGCATTTCCCGCCTTTGCGGGTGCCTCAGGTGACGTACGGAAGATGTCGCCGACGTGTGCCGTCTTCGGGACGACACGGTAGCGACGTTCACCGTCTGCGTATACTACAAGACCAATAAAGGCTGAGCGGTTTGGGTCGTACTCAATGGTCTCAATGCGTGCAGGAATACCCTGTTTTTTGTAGCCGAAATCAATGTCACGCCAACGACGCTTGTGGCCGCCACCTTTGTGGCGTGTCGTAATGCGTCCCGCTGAGTTGCGCCCAACAGCACGCTTGCCGCCACGCGTCAGTGCCTTCAGCGGCTTTTTCGCCGTGAGCTTTTTCTTGTATGAAATCCGTGTCATGCCGCGTCGGCCCGGAGTTGTTGGTTTGTACTGCTTCATAGACTTACATGATTGAAATACTGTCACCGCTCTTGAGGTATACGTAGGCCTTCTTGCCGCCCGACTTCACCCCTTTGATGCCCGTGCGCATACTGCGGACGTTTTTCGACGGTACCGTCACAACGTTCACCTTCACCGGCTCGACGTTGTAGACCGCCTTCATTGCCTGCTTCACCGCACGCTTGTTCGTCTCAGGCGCAATATCGAAGACGTACACACGGTCGTGTGTGCCGATGGTTGCCTTCTCAGTAATGCGCGGGTTGCGCAGCACCGCTTCGAGGTTCATCGCACCACCGTGCGTTGCAGCAGGCGCCTGCGCTGTCTGCTGCGCATCGGTTGCCTGTTCGTCGTTCTTTTTTCCAAAGAGTGCTGCCATATGCCTATGCGTTAGTTTCTGCTACCTCTGCGCTTGCGCCGCGCGCGACTGTCGCGCGCTTTGCCAACTCGGCGACGCTCACGTCAGGTCCGACGATAACGAGTGTTTTGTACGTCAGTGCGTCAACGGGGTTGAGGTTGCGCACGTCGCTCACCTTTACGTTCCCAAAGTTGCTGAAGCTCTTCTGAATGGCATCATTCTTTTCGGGCAGTGCAATGTAGGCTGTATTGTGCTTCTTGCTGGTGAGTGTCTCGTAGCCAGTAATGCCTGACAGTGCAGTCAGTACCTCCCGTGCCTGTGCTGTTTTTGGCGCTGCGAAGTCGAGTGAATCAACAAAGAGAATCTCGCCGTCAGCAAGCTTGCGTGAGAGTACGCTAAAGAGGGCGCGGGCGCGCATCTTTCGGTTGATCTTTTTTGCAAAGTTGCGATCGTTGCGTGGACCGAAGGTCACACCACCACCGCGCCACAGTGGTGAACGGATTGATCCGTGACGTGCACGACCAAGCCCTTTCTGCTTCCATGGCTTCTTCCCACCACCGCGCACCTCGCTGCGATCTTTCGTGTGTGCGACCGGCGTGCGTGCATTTGACTGCATAGCAACAACCACCTGATGTACGAGATCATTGTTCCATGCTGCCTCAAAGACCGCGCTCGGAAGAGTCACTGTGCCTTTCTTTGTACCGTTTTGTGTGTATACGTCTGCTTTCATACATCAAGATTAGCCACGGATTTCAACACGCGTTCCCGGACGTCCCGGAATGGCGCCTGAAATAACGAGTGTATTGGTGTCAGCGTCAACTTGCAACACCTTCAAATTCTTTACGGTAACCCGTGCACCGCCCATGCGTCCCGCCATACGGGTACCGCGGAATACGCGCTGCGGACCGGTTGAACCAATGGAACCGGGGCGGCGCTCAGAGTGCTTCTGACCGTGTGTGCGTGGACCACCTGCAAAGTTGTGGCGCTTCACGACACCTTGGTACCCCTTTCCTTTCGTGGTTGCACTCACCGCCACCGTGTCGCCAACAGCAAAGACGCTCGCATCAACGGCATCGCCTGTTTGTGCGGGTGCATCGCTCTTTTCTGAGCGTACCTCGCGTACTGTGCGAAACAGTCCAAGATCTTTAAAGTGCCCCTTTTGCGCCTTGGCAATCTTTGCTTCTTTTTGTGTCCCAAAGCCAAGCTGCACCGCTGCGTATCCGTCAGAATCAGCCGTTTTCACCTGCGTGACGACACCCGGATCAACGACAACAACGGTTGCTGCATGCACACGCCCTGTGTCGTCAAACACTTGGGTCATGCGCTGTTTGGTTCCGATGATGAATTTTTCCATACTCAAAATAAAAATGCGCAATGGAACCACTACGCATGCGTCGGCGTCTTGGTCCATTGGTACGCGCCAGTCTCTCGGCACGTACGTAGACATGTAGGCAGGAGTCTACACGAGTCGAAAAATATTGCAAGCCCATACGAAAACATCCGCTCGTGAAGAGCGGATGTGTTTCGCGATGCGGCGTGTGACGCTACACCATTTTGACATCAATATTGACACCGGCAGGCAAACTAATGTTGGTGAGTGCCTCAATCACGCGCGGTGTCGGGTGCAAGATGTCGATGAGTCGCTTGTGGACACGCATTTCGAACTGTTCTCGCGCGTCCTTGTGGACGAAAGTCGAGCGGTTGACGGTGTACTTCTTAATTTCGGTTGGAAGTGGCACCGGCCCCCGTACTTCGGCTTCAAAACGAAATGCGGTGTCGATAATCTGCTTTACAGAGACGTCGAGCAGTTTGTGCTCGTAGGCACGTACGCGGATGCGTAGGCGCTCAACACCGGCATTCGGCGTCTTCGTTGCAGACTTTGTTGTTGCTTTTTTTGCTGTCATAGAACGTTGGGGTATCTCAGTGGTGAGATACATCGTGAGCGCAGCGGCTCACGGTTGCCACACTAGGCAACAATCTTGGTTACGACTCCGGCACCAACGGTGCGGCCACCTTCACGAACAGCGAACTTCATCTGCTCTTCGAGGGCAATTGGGCCAACCAGCTTCACCTTGAACGTCGTGGTGTCACCTGGCATCACCATCTCGGTACCATCCGGAAGTGTTACCTCACCCGTCACGTCAGTGGTGCGGATGTAGAACTGTGGCTTGTAGCCAGAGAAGAATGGCGTGTGACGACCGCCCTCTTCTTTGCTCAATACGTATACCTCTGCTTCAAACTCGGTGTGCGGCGTAATTGAACCTGTCTGTGCGAGCACCTGTCCGCGGTGTACCTCGTCTTTCTTAGTACCACGAAGCAAGATGCCGGCGTTGTCACCTGCGAGACCTTCGTCGAGGTTCTTGTTGAACATCTCAATACCGGTCACCGTCGTTTTGGTGGTTTCCTGAATACCAACGATTTCAACTTCCTCACCAACTTTGATCTTACCGCGCTCAATACGACCGGTTACCACCGTACCGCGACCTTCAATTGAGAAGATGTCCTCGATCGGCATAAGGAATGGCTTCTCGGTTTCGCGCTCAGGTGCCTCAAAGTACTCATCCATGGTCTTGGTGAGCTCAAGGATCTTCTGCACCCACTCGTCGCTCGCGTCAGTTGCCTCAGCAGCTTTAAGTGCTGAACCACGAATGAATGGCGTAGCGCTTGAGTCAAATCCGTACTTGTCGAGCACTTCCTTGATCTCTTCTTCAACAAGCTCAACCATCTCGTCATCAACATCCGGCATGTCGGTCTTGTTGAGGAAGACGATGATTTTTGGCACACCCACCTGCTTGGCAAGTAAGATGTGCTCACGCGTCTGCGGCATCAAACCGTCAGTCGCAGCAACCACGAGAATTGCGCCATCCATCTGTGCGGCACCCGTGATCATGTTTTTAATGTAGTCGGAGTGACCTGGCGCGTCGATATGCGCGTAGTGGCGGTTCTCCGTCTCGTACTCGTTGTGCGAAAGGGCGATGGTAATACCACGCTCCTTCTCTTCAGGTGCATTGTCGATCTCGTCGACTTTGCGCATCTTTACGGTCTGACCCGAAAGTTGCAGTGAGTTCAAGATAGCGGCCGTAAGCGTCGTCTTACCGTGGTCAACGTGACCAATGGTACCGACGTTTACGTGCGGCTTTGAACGGTCAAAAGCTTCTGCCATACGTAACGTATTATTACTCGGTTAAATAATGTGTAGCGACAGTGGCCATAGGTGAACGCGAGAACCTTGCTCGCCTGTGGCACTGTCAAGCTAAAAACACACACGTTTCGCGCACAATAAAAAAAGCGCGCGACCGCGTGGCGTTATCCTAGCAAAGTTGCCGTTAGAGTCAAGAAATATGTCGCGCAATCAATTGACATACATAGCGCCATAGCGCATAGTTGCTCCGGTTAGTTCTACGCGTATCGGTTCACTCCAAACTGAAAGGAAGGAGGTGAGATTCATGAAGCGAGTCAAGTGGACACTGCTCGTGATCGTGATGTCATGTAGCGGCCTACTGGCAGCCTGTGCGAACACGGCGGTCACGCGCTTGGGAACCATGGAACTGCCTGATGGCACCTGCTCGGAAGGGCAGATCGACAGCCTTCAGGACGTGGTCCACCAGGAAATGTCTGTGGTGCGTACGTTCCGGTGTCCCTGCGGTGAAACACCGACGCCCAACGGCAGCTGTGAAGCAGAAATTCAAGCGGTTGTTGGCAATCCATCAGTACTCAAGACCCTGATTGGGGGGGCGAGTGCTGTTGGCGCGGCGGCCGTGTTTCCGGCCACCACGATCAACAACGCTGTTTCAGCAGCTGCTCAGGGCGGCAGCGGCACTGGAGGAGCTGCGACTTCCAACGCCACATCAAGCTCAAGTGCTACCGGCGGCAGCGTCGGCGACATCACTGTTGATGGCGGCGGCGGAGGTGGCGCCCCTGGCGGCCCGCTCTAAGCGACTAACCGCAACGCAATGAGAATGGCCCCGACTGCAGTCGGGGCCATTTTTCTTTTCTTTTGTAGATAGATTCTGCTAGCTGCGCGCGGCGACAATGTCCTGTGCAACATTTTGTGGCACCACAGCGTAGTGACTAAACTCCATCGTGGCATTCGCACGCCCTTCAGTCATTGAGCGCAGTGTTGTCGTGTACCCGAACAGCTCAGAGAGCGGCACCATGGCACGGATGACCTTCAGTCCCATGCGATCGTCCATACCTTCAACTTGGCCACGCATTGAGTTGAGGTTACCCGTCACATCACCCATGAACTGCTCAGGAGTGAGGACTTCAACCTTCATCACCGGCTCGAGAATCACCGGACGCGCGCCCTTGGCAGCTTCTTGGAAGGCCTGCGATGCGGCAATCTTAAAGGCAACTTCAGACGAGTCGACGTCGTGGTACGAACCATCAAAGAGGTCGACAGAGATATCAACCAGTGGGTAGCCGGCGACAATACCGCGCTCCATTGCCTCTTTCACTCCTTTCTTTACCGCAGGAATGTACTCAGCAGGAATCACACCACCTTTGATGTTGTTGATGAATTCAAAGTGCTCTTCGCGATCAATATTTTTGGCAATTTTTGCATCCTCTTCAATCTCGCCAAGTGGCTTCACGCGTAGTTTGACGTGACCATACTGACCGCGACCACCCGTCTGCTTGATGTATTTCACTTCTGCTTCCTTGTCACCCTGAATGGTCTCGCGATACGCCACCTGTGGCTTACCGAGCTCTGCTTCAACCTTGAATTCGCGCTTCATGCGGTCAACAAGAATGTCGAGGTGAAGCTCACCCATACCCGAAATCACGGTCTCGAGTGTTTCAGGGTCGCTGGATACCTTGAATGTCGGGTCTTCGTCAGCAAGTTTGTTGAGTGCCACACCCATTTTTTCTTGATCTTGCTTGGTTTTTGGCTCAATACGCGCTGAAACCACCGGTACGGGGAAGGTCATCTCTTCGAGAATAATCGGTGCGCTTTCGTCACAGAGAGTGTGGCTGGTCTTAGTCTCTTTCAGGCCAACCGCTGCAGCAATTTCACCGGTGTAGACTTCATCCACTTCGGTGCGCTTGTCTGCCTGCAGACGCACGATGCGTCCCACACGCTCCTTGTTCCCCGTTGACGCATTGTAGACGTACGAACCTGATTTAAAGACGCCCGAGTACACACGGAAGAATGTGAGCTGCCCCACAAACGGGTCAGACTGGAGCTTAAAGGCAAGTGCTGCCATCGGCTCGTCATCATCCGGTGTGCGCGTAATCGTCTCTCCCGTTTTCGGATCAAGTCCTTCTACCGGCGGCATGTCGAGTGGACTTGGCAGGTAGTCGACAACTGCGTCGAGGACGAGTTGCACACCTTTGTTCTTGAGTGCCGAACCGCAGTAGACGAGGAAAATCTCATTCGCAACGACTGCCTTGCGGAGTAACTTCTTAAGCTCATCAAGTGACGGTTCGTTGCCCTCGAGGTAAGCATTCATCGCTTCCTCGTCATTTTCAACGATTTTTTCAATCAGCTCACCACGGTACTTCTCAGCGTCTGCTTTGAGCTCGTCGGGTACCTCACTCACCTGCACATCCATGCCCATCTGCCCTTCAAAGCGGTACGCCTTCATGCTCAGCAAGTCGATGACACCTTCGTGTGCATCTTCTTCACCAATCGGAATCTGTGCGCGGATTGCTTTCGGTGACAGGCGATTGAGAATACTTTGGTATGAGCGCTCAAATGACGCACCGGTGCGGTCGAGCTTGTTAATGAAACACACGCGTGGTACCTCCGCTTCTTCAGCGTAGCGCCAGCTGGTTTCAGACTGCGGCTCAACACCGGCAACAGCATCAAAAACCACAATTGCGCCGTCGAGAACGCGCATTGAACGCTTCACTTCTGCGGTGAAGTCGATGTGGCCGGGTGTATCAATAATGTTAAACGTGTGTTTTGCACTCTCGTCGTCAGTGTAGGTTGGCTGCCACTCACATGAAATTGCAGCCGCAGTGATCGTAATACCACGCTCGCGCTCCTGTTCCATCCAGTCGGTGACGGTCTCTCCTTCGTGCACCTCACCAATCTTGTGGCTCATGCCTGTGTAGAAGAGGACACGCTCACTGGTGGTCGTCTTACCGGCGTCAACGTGGGCAACAATGCCGAAGTTGCGCAGTTTTTCGAGTGGGTATTTGCGGTTACTCATGAAAACAATTCCTTACAAATAATAACGATGTGGTGCAGCGCTCGCGCGGACTTACCACGCAAAGTGAGCGAATGCTTTGTTGGCCTCAGCCATTTTGTGCGTGTTTTCGCGCTTCTTTACTGCCTCACCTTCTTCATTGGCAGCGCGACGAATCTCGTTCGCAAGCCGTGTCTTCATTTGGTGTTCGCTGCCGGCATTCGCCGCGTCGACAATCCAACGCAGTCCCAGTGCCAAACGACGCTCGGGGCGTACTTCGCGCGGTACCTGATAGTTCGCACCGCCCACACGTCGTGAACGCACTTCCATTAACGGGCCGACATTCTTAATCGCCGTGTCGAAGAGTGCGACAGGGTCTTCTTTACCGTCCTTGCCCTTCAGTTCATCAAACGCACCGTACACAATTTTGCGTGCAGCATCTTTCTTTCCTGACTCCATAATGTAGTTGATGAGCTTGGTCACCTTTACCGAGCCGTATACAGGATCAGGCGCCAATTCGTGCTTTTTTTTCAGTGGTCGTCGCATAGTGTTTATTCACCTCCCTTTGGTTTAGCTGTTCCGTACTTCGAGCGACCCGTTTTGCGGTTCGTGACACCTTCAGCATCGAGGCGACCGCGGACGATTGTGTAGCGAACACCAATGTCCTTCACACGACCGCCGCGCACCACTACTACTGAGTGCTCCTGCAGGTTGTGTCCCTCACCTGGAATGTAGGCAGTAACCTCCATGCCGTTTGTGAGTCGCACACGAGCAATTTTACGGATAGCTGAGTTTGGTTTACGTGGGGTTTTTGTCGTCACCTTGGTACACACACCGCGCTTAAATGGTGACGGGTATCGTGACGGTGTGTTCTTCAAACTATTGAAGCCACGACGAAGAGCCACTGTCTTGCTCTTGCGCTCGACATTTTTGCGTCCCTTTCGTACGAGTTGGTTTATTGTTGCCATATAACTAAAAACCGCCACGCAGGCGTTGGGGAAATATACTATGCAGCTGTCGATAATGCAACTTTATGATGCAGCTGCTCGCTGCTCTGCGTGCGGTACCTTTTCTCGGATGAGTGCTTGGTGCATAAGTCGCCACGCCGCTGCACCCATCTGCGTATCCCCTGCCAAGTCGCGAATGGCCTCCCTACTCTGTTCGTTCACCTCTACACTCTGCTGAGTACTGCGAATTACCTCCGCATTTTCGTGCGTGTACTGCACAATTGCCTGCGCTCTCTTCTTTTCCAAACCAAGCGTTTCCTGCAACTGCAGCGCGAGCTGCTTGAATGGGTCGGTCACTGCCTCGAACTCCTCCACTGTCAGTAAGGGCGCCTCGTTATCGTTAGCTACCTCTTTCTCAACAGCCTTCCATCGCTCATGCTCATTACGCTCAAGGGCTGCTGTGCGTTCTCCGACATCTCGCTTATTAGCGGTGTCAGAGACGTGCTCAATACGAATACGCTCCATACTACGCACCGACAATAACGCGAGTAATGTAGGAAATACCTGCAGCGAACTGTGCACCGAAAAGCAGTACAAAAATAATAATGGCACCAATGCCAAGGAAGAAATTACGCTCAAGCGTGGTGCGCAGCCGCTCGTACTGCATGCGCATCGTAACCGGCAGCAGTGCTGAGAGCACCTTCGAGCCGTCGAGCGGTGGCAGTGGAATCAGGTTAAAGATTGCCAACAGTACATTAATGAATACGATTGAAAATGCCAATGCTGTCATTTCTGCAGGAAAGACACCAAAGCGCAGCAACAGACCAAAGAGCACGGCAATAGCAACGTTGGCGGCAGGGCCGGCAGCAGCAACCAGTGCCTCACCCCACTTCCCGCCTTTCCGAAAGTTATACGGATTATACGGTACGGGTTTTGCCCACCCGATAAGAAACGGCGTACCCGAGAGCACCAGAATGGCCGGCAAAATAACCGAGCCCATCGGGTCGATGTGACTAATCGGATTAAGGGTCAGACGCCCCTGCAGGCGTGCCGTCGGGTCACCCAGATAGTGTGCGGCAAATCCGTGGGACACTTCGTGAAATACCACCGATATAATGAGTATCGCAATAAGGAATATAATGTCTGCTCCCATACGTAAAAGAATTGCGCAATGCGCACCTACATGGTAGCATGCCCCGCATTATGGCAAAGACATGCATGGTAACAGGGAAATCATCTCAAGTCGGCGGACGCTACAGCAACCGTACGCGTGCGACGCAGTTTAACCCTGGCGGCAAGAAGCGTCGCTATGCAAACTTGCAGAAGAAGACACTCTACATTCCTGAGATCGACAAGACCATGACGCTGACGCTCTCAACCAAAGCAATCAAGACCATCAACAAAAACGGTGCCTACAAAACACTCAAAGAAGCGGGACTCATCTAGTAGTCGCCCACCCAAACGCAAGTATAAAAACTAAGGCCGGAGCTTTCGCTCCGGCCTTTTCCCTTACCCTGCGCCGGTCCGCAATTGTTCGGATCGACACACAACTCTTTCGGGAATGACACGCCGCCCGGGAGTCCATCGCAGAGACGAATGAACGTCGCGTAATCGTCCTTGTCGCCAAAGGCAATGTACACGCCATACGTATTGAGGTATACACCGTCTTGCACGTAGGTACCCGCGGCATCATTGAGCCGTGAGACGATCGGCGTATCTGGCGCCTGAAAATCATAGAACCCTTCTTCCTGATTCAGCGTGACTTTGCAGATTCCCTGCGGAACCACCTTCATCCACGCACGGTCGCTCATTTCACGCCACACGCCGGCAACCTCTGCTTGGGCAGAGGACGTAAGCATGACGGTAATTACCATCGCAAAGAACACTCGCATGAGTTCCTCCCTTCTGTCTCAGTGCGCTTGGAAGAAATAAACTATATCTATGTGCAGAGGTCAATGGTGCACGCGCAGTATCGTTCCGTCGCTTTCAAAAGTGACGCGTCCGTCCGTGCACGTATCAAAGGTGCGTACTGTAAACTGCTCGAGTGTCGCGCGCACACGTGCGTGCGGGTGGCCGTACGGATTATCGCATCCACGAGACATGACCGCGTACGCTGGTACAGTGTAGCCGACAAAGAGCGGGCTGCTCGACGTGCGCGAGCCGTGATGGCCCACTTTCAGCACATCGCTCTGCAACTGCGCACCATCAAGCGCCACGAGGTACTCCTCGATTGCACTCGGTGCGTCGCCCGTCAGTAAAAATACATGCTGTCCGTAGACGACCTGCGCAACAATGGAGCGCGTGTTTTCCTCCCATGTCGTTGCATCGCGATCAGGGAACAGCACCTGAACGTACGTGTCGTCGCCAAGCGTGATTCGCATACCACGCCGTGCCTCGTGCAGCACAACCCCTTCTGCCGCGCGAAAAAACGCAGCAGCAGTGCCCTCGTGGACGTCGCGATCAGGAACAAACACGTGCGTCACGGCAAAACGCTCGAGTACGGGCACAAGTCCACCGCTGTGATCAGCATCAAAATGCGTCGCGACCACTACGTCGATCGAGCGATCGTACCATGGCATCACTGCGCCGAGTTCGCGCAATACTGCTGTGTCGCGACCACCATCAATAAGCATTTGGCGACCCGAGGGCGCTTCAATAAACACCGCATCTCCCTGCCCTACATCTAAAAAGGTCACGCTCAGTGCAGTGCTCTCTTTGCTAAGCGCTGCATGCCACACCCCCGCCGCGACGAAGAAAAGCATGCACAGAAAACCAACTGCTCCGTATTTTGCGTTTTGGCTCACTTTGATACACTGGTACCAGACATTACTTATTCTCACTAGAGCACCTATGCACACCTACGACGCACAAACATTCACCTTTCCTGACCTTGATGGTATCTCCGAGAAACAACTCGAAGTACACGTCGAGCTCTACAATGGCTACGTAAAAAATATCAATGCACTCAGAGAGCAAATTGCCGACCTCTCGGCGCTTGATGCAGAGAAGTATCACTTTGCCATTGAGTCAACTCGCCGCCGACTCGGCTTTGAATTTAACGGTATGCGCATGCACGAATTCTACTTCCCGCAGTGGGAAGGCGGTGCGACCGACGAACCACGCGGTACGGCACTCGAACACGCAGTTGCCGACAAATACGGCAGCTGGGATGTATTCATTGAACACTTCACGACTGTCTCGATGAGCCGCGGTTCCGGCTGGACGACCCTTGCATGGGACGCCAAGGGCAACACGCCACATGTCTTCTGGACGACCGATCACGAACTCGGCACGCTTGCCGATGTCGACGTTATTCTCACGATCGACATGTGGGAGCATGCCTTTATGGTTGACTACCTTCCCGCAGAGAAAAAGCAGTACATCGATGCGTTTTTCAAAAATATGAATTGGGAGACCGTGCAGGCACGCTTTGACGCGGCCACCACACAAGCACGAAACTAAGCAACAGGTACGCAGCGAGCGCACCACCAACCGGAAATGCCGGCACACTCACTGCCGCAAAGGGGAGCGCTGCAAATTGTGCAACAACCCACAGCATGTAGGTCAACAGTGCGTGCGCAGGTGCGGCCACCGCAAGCGCCAGCGTGCTTGATACGAACCCGACGACACCAACAACGAACACGGCGAGCATTGCCAGCGGCACGACGGGCAGTATGAGCACATTGACGAGCAGTGCGACCACGGACAGCTCGCCCATGAGGTACAGCAGCCACGGCGTTACGGCAATTTGCGTTGCGACAGTAACGGCGACAAGCTCTCGCAGTGCGTACCGCTCTGGTAGCCACATGAGGTACGGTAAAAGACGTGGTGCGCCAAGGAGCAACCCGAATGTCGCAATCACACTCAGCTGAAACGAAGGGTCGTACACCAGTGTGTACGGATTGGCGATGAGCATCGCGCAGGCGGTGATGCACAGCGCGTGCACCGCACTGTACGTGCGATGCGTGAGCATACCCAGTACGGCAATGCCGCCCATAAGGCCGGCGCGCACCACCGGTGCACCGGCACCGACGAGCAGCACAAACAGTGCGATGCCGATAAGTGCCCCCACGTAACGAATGCGCTCGGGGAACGGTCGTAAGAGTGCGGCAATAAAAAACACGACGATAGCAACGTTGTAGCCGGATAGCACTACAATGTGAATGATGCCCGTGCGTCGGAACTGCTCGGTGAGCTCATCGCCGAGTGACCGTCGCGCACCGACGGTGATACCGCCCGCAAGCGCGGCATGCGGCTCGGCTAGCGCGCGATTTAGCACATCGAGATACCTATGCTTGAGTGCAAACAATGGCCCCAGCAACGTAAACGTATCGCGCGGATGCACCTGTACCGCTTCAGGAAATGCGCTAATGGCTCCAATACGGTCTTTTGCTAAGTAGCCTTGGTAGTCGAAGATGCGTCCGCCTGTTCCGGCAAAGTTCTCGGGCGGCTCTAGGCGACCCGTCACCTGCACCACATCGCTATACGATGCGGTGATGTGCGGCTGCGTGCGCACCAGTATGCGATACGGAAATGCGTCCGATGCTAGCGTGAGGTTGGTGTAGGCGCCCCGTGCATCAGGCTCGGCAACGACCGTACCCGACACACTCACCACAGTTTCCGGCACCACAAATGACTCTGGTGGTATGGCAGCGTGCATGCGTGCAATACCAAATGCGACACCCAAACACCCAACGACAACAACCCACGCCCACATACGAGCGCGCGGAGTAGAAAATATGAGGTAGCCGCAGGCCAGCGTGGCCAGTGCAATCCCTACGAGTGCCGCGCTAGTCGCTACTCCGAGCGTCGTCGTGCTGCGAATCGCAATACCACAGGCACACGCAGCACACGCCAGTGGCACGACCCACCGCATGTGCGTACGATACATACACCCTATCGAGAACTAGGTTGCTTTCTTGGCGTCAAACCGATCGAGCTTGAGTCGCTTGAATATAAAGAAGACAACGGCAGCAATAACAATAAAGTCGATGACGACCGTCACGAAGTGCCCGAAAGCGACTGGGCCGATCATGATGTCACTCAATTCATCAACGCCGCTAAATGCGTACCCGATGAGTGGATTGATGATGTCATTCACGAGTGCTTGCACCACTTGCGACACAGCGCCACCGAGAATGAAACCGATCGCCAACCCCACAATGCCCTGCTCGCGAATAAAGATAAAAAAGTCTTTCATAATCCCAGCCTAGCGCATTATGTCCGCGCATCAAGTGCTTCGTTGGCAAGACGGTCGGCGTGCGCGTTGTCCTCGCGCGGCACGTGCACAAACACGACATGCGCAAAGTCTTTCACCAGCATGTTGTGTACGGCGATAAATTGTCCGAAGAGATTTTCATGCTTGATCTGCCAATTCCCCGAAAGCTGCTCGGCAACTAGCTTGCTGTCCATGCGGCACTCCACGGGACGCGTGTGTAGCCCGAGTTGCTTGACCTTTTTCAGCGCTGCGATCACCGCCTCGTACTCAGCCCAATTATTGGTTTTTTCACCGAGATATTCCCGTACTTCGGCAACCAGCTGGGTGCCGTCAAAAATTGCCGCCCCAATCGCGGCGTGGCCGGGGTTCCCCCGCGACGCTCCATCAGTGTAGACGATGACTCTCTCCATAGGTGTGGAGTATAGCAGAGCCTGTGCACTGATGCTTGTCTATTCAAACCCGCCCTGCGGTGGCCAGACAACCTCATCGTCGTCAAAATTGGCAGCGTCGTCACTCTCAGGAAGTGCTTCATCATCACTGTGGCCGGCGTAGGCATCGTCATCAAGGCCGTACTCACACACGATGCCGGCAGGGTCGACTTCGAGAAAGGCACATACTTCAAAATCGAGTTCCGGTGCGTACGCGCTGTAGGCATAGGGCTCTGCCGTCACCGGATCAGTCGGCACGCTCGGCAGGTAGGCCGGCACGAGTTCGCTCAGCATCGTTGGGTATCGGTCATACTGCTCGTAGTAGCGCGACGCAGCACGCGCAATCGCATCCACTGCTGCGTAGCGTTGCGCGTCGCGTTGCTGCGCACGTTCCAATTCCATACTCTGCGCCGTCGGTGTCGTCGATTCTGACGGCTGCTGTGTCGACAGTGCAAAGATGCCGCCAATTGCAGCAATGCAGGCACACACGACGACGATACTCGCGATAACCTTTGAGAGAAGTGACACGCGCACCGCCCGTGCTTCGTCAGGCGTGAGCAGCCAACGGTAGACGTACACTAGCGCCAGTGCAGACACCGGCACCGTAATGAGCAACCCGAGGCCGAGAAAGAGCGCACCGAGCACATTCACTGCCAGCAGCAGTACACTGAACACAAACAAATTCCAGCGGTGCCCGTGCGTTATGCGAATACTCTCGTGCAGCGCTTCGATCGGACCCATCTTCTTATCAATCACCAGATATGGTGCAAAGCTAATTGCCAATGCCGCAATGATACCCGGAATGATAAACAGCAAAAGCCCGATCAGCACAATCACACCGGTGAGAACAGTCACCGCAAGATACTTCCAAAATAGCGCCAACGGCTCAAACAGATCAGGGTAGTGCGTATCCACCCCGTCGTGTATGCGGAGCGTGATCTGCGTCACGCCCATGCTCAGTACAATGCTCAGTACAAAATCGATGATGTTGGTGGCGAGCACTGCGCTTCCCGTACCACTTCGCTCGGCAAAATATCCTGAAATACTTAAGAGCACCGCACTCAAGACGAACACACCCATGAGGAAGAACGGACGTTCCTTGAAACGCTTCCACGCGTGGTCAAACGCACCTGCTTTTGAGAACGTGTACATACCTGCTCGTATGATAGCGCGAAAGCAGAACGCGTATTACACAATGTCCACAATACGCAATTCAAAACGTGTGCGACCGGCAAAGTGCGACTGCTCCAGTGTGCCGATGAGCGTCACCGTCTCACCTTCTGACGGCGTGCGCGTGAATTGTTCAGGGTGCGCATAAAACGCAATCGCGCGTAGTTGTGTCTGCCCTTCGGCAATGTGCACTTCCAAATGCGCGTCCTGTTTCCCAAACTGCTTCACGGCGGCAATGGTCACGCGCTCACAGGCGAAGAGCGGCTTGTCATTCCCAACGCCAAATGGACGCAGTGGTGCAATAGCCCGATGGGTGTGTGCGGCGTGTGACAGCGAGAGTGCTGCATCGACGGTGAGTGTCTCGTTAGTACGCTCGCGTGCACATGTCGCGTACGCTTTGTTCAATGTTTCACCCAGTGTGTGTATTGCATCGGGTTTCACTGAGAAACCGCCCGCGTGTTCGTGGCCACCAAACTGCAACAGAGCGTTGTCGGCATGGGCGAGCAAGTCAGTGACGCCGACGGCACCGTTACCGCGACACGACCCCTTGAGGGTGCCCGTACCTTCACGCCCCCACAAACAGACAACCTTTCCGTAGGTCTGTACCAGTGAGTTTGCGGCAAGCCCGAGGAGCGCAGGATTCCACGATGGGTTCCCCGCCACGAGCACTGCGTCATCAACAGCACCGAAGCGCTCGGTGAGTTCGCGCACCATTGCGGCGACTTGCCCTTTGCGTTTGTTATTCAGTGTTTCAAGTTCTGCTGCAGTCGCACGTGCCTGCTCCTCGTCCTCAGTCGTCAGCAGCGTAAACCCGAGTTCAGGATATGCCATTCGTGAGGCGGTGTTGAGTCGGGGTGCGATGGCAAATCCGATATCTTCTTCAGTCAGCAGGTGCTGCGGTAGCCGCAGCTTTTTGCACAGTGCGCGAATGCCAACGCGACGCGACTTGCGTAACACCACTAACCCCCAGTGCACCAGTGCACGATTCTCACCGACGAGTGGCATCATGTCGGCAACGGTTGCGATAGCAACCACATCGAGAAGCCACTTCTCCCACCCGTCAGGAATGTCAGCAACCCACGACGCCTTCTGCGCCCGACCGTGTGCAATGAGTGCCGTCGCGAGCTTGAATGCAACGCCCGTCCCGCACAGATCAGCAAACGGATACGTTTCATCGTCACGATGCGGATTCAGCACCGCGTAGGCATCGGGAAGACCATGCGTCGGCAAGTGGTGGTCGGTAATTATGACATCAATGCCGAGCTCGCGTGCCCGATCAACGGCGTCGCTCGAAGCAGTACCAACGTCAACGGTAATGATAAGTGTCACGTCCTGCTGCTTGAGTGTGCTCACGGCATCACCATGAAACCCGTACCCTTCTGCATCGCGATGTGGAATGTAGTTGGTGAAACGCTCGCGCGGCACGCCGCAGGTGCGAAATAGATCGTGCAGCAGCACGCCGCCAGAAATGCCGTCGGCATCAAAATCGCTATACACGGCAATGTGTTCGCCACTTTCGATGGCGTGCGTAATGCGTTCCACGGCACGCTCCATATCCCGCATGGCAAACGGATCGTGTACGTGTGCATCGTAATCAGGATTGAGAAACGCGGCGGCGTCGGTGTCAGTAGTGATGTTGCGTGCGTGTAACAGTGTTTGCACCAAGTCACTATATGCTGACAGAGCAGTGCGCACGGCGCGTGTGGGTGTGGAGTGAAATCGGTAGCGCTGCGTCATTGCTGTGGATTATACTGGTAGTCATGACTGATTGCATGTTTTGCAAAATTCGTGACGGCGAGATCCCATCACATCGTGTGTACGAAGATGACCAGACGTACGCGTTCTTAGACATTAATCCCGTACACCTCGGTCACACGCTCGTGATTCCGAAAACGCACGCTCTCGACGTATTCGATATTGCCGAAGACGACTGGGTGGCGGTGATGCGCACCGTGCACCTGCTGGCACCACACGCGAAAGCCGCTACTGGCTCGGACGGCGTGAACATCATCATGAATAATCGAAAATCAGCGGGGCAACTCGTCGACCATGCACACGTGCACATCGTGCCGCGTTTCGCCGACGATGGACTTAAAGGACTCCCACAACATGAAGCGTCTTCGGAGGCACTCGCCGACATGGCAACATCCATCACCGATCGGCTCTAAGCATTACCTCGAGTGTTAAGAAAACCCTCGGGCCACGTTGCTGTGGCCCGAGGGTGTGTTTCTACTCGCTCCGCGCGCGATCGCCACGCAGTAACGAGGGTGGTGTCATTCATCCCAGTCGGGTGTAGCGCGCCCTGGTTTCGCGTAAGGGTGTCCTTGAACGAAACGAATAACGCCCCAAAGAATTGCGATGACAATACCATACAAAACGTACTCCATGTATATGGTTATACGCAAAAGCGTCCCGCAATGCAATTACTACTGTGCACCTGTGCGAAACACAGCAGGTGTCTCGATTAATCGAGACACCCCGAGCGTATGTCTACACAGTTATGTATTCATAATCTCCCCAATGTTTCGATTAATCGAAACAGATGGGCGAATGCAGTGAGTTGCCTTGCGAGAGATCGCAGATCGCGGACTACGTCCGCGTGAGTGCGTCAATACCCGGCAGCGTGCCTGTTTCAAGAAAGGTGAGCATCGCGCCGCCGCCGGTTGAGATAAAGTCAAAGTCGTCTTCGAGTCCTTCCCGTTGCACGACGGCAACCGTGTCGCCGCCGCCGATAATAGTTTCAGCGTCAGCTGTGGCAACAGCACGTGCAAGCGCAACCGTCGCCGCATCGTACCCTTTCTCATACCACCCAAAGGGACCGTTCCAGAGAATCGTTTTAAATTCCGGTAGTGCATCAATGAGTGCCTGTGTGCTCGCGGGACCGATATCAACAATGATGTCGTCCGCGCCCACAGCGTCAATGGCAACAGTCTCCGCGCGCTCGTCTGCATGCTGCACCACGACATCTGATACTGCATACAGGGCTTCATGCGTCAGCAAATCTTCGGGCACTTTACCGTCTTCAACCTTTGACGCTCCGACAGGGAATCCGCGTGCGGCAAGGACTTCATTTTGTAATGCACCACCTATAAAGACTTTCGTGTACGTATTTAAAAAGACGCGGATGAGTGGCTCTTTTGTTTCAAATTTGGCGCCGCCTAAAATACACAGTGCCGGCGTTTCAGGTGTTCGCGCGCGCGTCAGCGCTTTGATCTCCGCACGCAGGCGCAGCCCCCCGTAGCTCGGCAGATAGTTCGGCACGCCAACGATACTCGCGTGCTCACGGTGGCACACTGAAAATGCATCCTGCACAAAAATATCGGCGAGCCCCGCCAGACGCTGTGCGAAGCTGTCGTCATTTGCCACTTCGCCGCCGTCTTGGCGCAGGTTTTCAAGGAGTACGATCTCACCGTCGGCAGTGTCTGCCGGCACGACTGCATCAAGGTGCGAGAACGTAATCGGCAACTGCTCCCCCAGTGCCTCGGCAACCGGCGCGAGCGTGTCGTGCACATCGCGTCCGATGTGGGCGGTGACGATAACGCGCGCACCCTGTTCGTGTAAAAATTGTAGTGTCGGCAACGCCGTGCGAATACGAAAGTCATTGATGATTGCCCCGCCGTCCATCGGCACGTTTAACCCGGCACGCACGAGCACTACCTTCCCGCGCACATCTACGCCCTCGTCGATCCACATACTAGGCATGGTTGGCTGCACGGATAATCCCCTTAAGTCGCATCGGCTCCAAACTCGCGCGACCGACCAGCACGCCACCGATGTCGGGTACCGCACAAATCGACTCGGCGTTGTCTTCGTTGACGGCACCACCGTAGAGAATGCGCATGCGCGCGCCTCTATCGCCGCACTGCTCAACGAGGATTTTGCGTACGAGCAAAATCATCTGGTGCACCGCATGCGCGTCGGGTGCTTCAAGGGCACCAATAGCCCACACCGGCTCGTATGCAATGGTGATGTCTTTCAGTCGCGTCGGTGGCACGTCCGCAAGTGCCGTCGCGATTTGCTCCCTGATGGTGGTGATGTAGGCACCATGCGCATCGCGCTCTGCCTCACCAACGGCAAGAATCACTTTCAGTTTCAGACGCAGTGCTTCGTGCACCTTGGCGTGCATGTCAGCGTCGGTTTCGCCGAGTACGCGACGCTCCGCATGCCCGATAATGGTATGCGCCGCTCCTGCATCTTTCATCTGTGTTGCCGAGAGCTCCCCCGTGTATGAGCCGTCGGTCTCATTGGCAATGGTCTGCGCAGCAAAGGTGATGCGCTTGCCGCGATAGCTCTGTGCGAGTGCCGGTAAAAAAACCGCCGGTGGCGCCACAATGACGTGCACCTTGTCGAGGTTGGCAATCTGCTTCTTGGTGCCGTCAAAGAGTGAGCGCGCCACCTTCAGCGAGGCGGGATTCATTTTCCAATTACAGACAATGAGTTGCTGCATACAGCGTATTGTACCCTCTCTGCCCGCATGAGACTACTCACCACTACAGCTCCTGCCACCAAACGTACTCGGCGGCAGGGGTACGTGCCGGGGTAAACGGCGGCGGGCTGATCGTCTGCAGTCGATCGTACGTGCTGGTGCGTGTTTCGTAGCCTGAACAGAACGAACCGCTGCAATCCCACTGCGTACCCACGCGACCGTTCGAAACGACCGTCCCGTGAATGGTTAAGTCGCTCGCTGTATCATTTGCATAGTACGGACGACCGAAGTAGCGCCCCTGTGCCACAAAGATACCGGAGAGCTCTAAGCTGTCGGGCGAGAGCGGCGGAATCAGAATCGCACCCTCGCTAATCACCGTCAGGCCATCTGAGCCGTCGCTGTCGGCGTACGTAATGTCGTCGTACAAAATCACATCGGGGTTGTAGTCGTTTACCAAGTCGGCACCGACGACCGTGACTTTGCCGTTGACGACTCCCTCGATCCACACCTTGTCTTCAACAAAAATAAGTGCACAGTCCGATGGAATTGAGCGACGCTCCACAAACGACTCGGCATCAATAATGTGAAAGTCGGGCAGATAGCCGGCGTCGCGATGCCACCCCCAGTACCCTGTTGTGTCGGTCACCTCATAAATATCAACTGTGCCGTCGCTGTTAAATACAAGGTGATAGCCGTCAACCATCGCCGGATAGCCCGAGTAGTTCGTCACCGTCGTGCCATACGGCTCGAGGTACACGCCGTCGGCTTGGGCGTACCCTTTGAGATCATCAAAACTTGCGGCCATGTCATCAAAGCTGATCGTGTCAGTTGGGTACTGCCACAACTCAGGCGTACCACCGGCACCGAAAATACCGTTTTGTGTCTGCGTCGGACTGCACCCGAACGTACTGTCGCAACTCCACGAGGAGACGCCACTGGTGACTTGCGCATTGTGTGTACCGTCCATACGAATACCGCCATTGGCATGATACGGCCCGACAATCTCTCGGTCGGGACCGGCCCAGACGTCATCGCCGACGATGTATGAGTACTCGGCGACCGTCGGCTGCGTATGCCGTCCGAGGACCGTGCGCGGAAAACGCGTATCAGCAGCCGCTGTGCCCACCGAGGTAATGTCGATCCACTGCACCTGCCCGCAGGCCATGTGCGGATCAGTGGTAAGTGAATAGGTGCCGATCGTCTCTGCGGTATCAGGGTCGGTTACGTCACGTTCGTAGGGGCCGTCGGCGCCGGTGCCGTTCTGTGTGTCATTCGGATTATCAATTAAAAACCAGTGGTAATACTCAAGACCGGCCTCGGCAACACCAAAGGCCACTTCGCGCACCTCCTTGCTCTGGGCGAGTTTGGTTTGCGCAAATATTAAGCTCATCATCGCCGCAACCGACAAACCAAACACGCCGGCAAAAATCAGGACGAGCACGATCGTAATACCCGCTTGGTCGGAGATGTGTGTGTTGCGCTGTGTTGAGCAATACCACATACCTACTCAATATTACGAAGGGTTGCGCTCGCACGCAGTTCAAAATCATTCGGCGCACGCGATGGCTCAAGGTTCACGACTAACCGCACCAGCACAAACGCAACGGCATCAAGATCAGCAAGGTCGCTGAGTGCATTGCCATCAGCATCGTAGTAGGTAAAGAGTGGCACACTCAGTGCATCGTTGCGCACATCGGTCGCGAGCGCCGTAGTGGTTTCACTTCCGTCGTATGTTGGCGGCGTGCCGGCGGCGTCAACCACTCCTTGGTAGAGCACCTTGTCGCTAAGAAAGTAGCGCACGCGCTCGAATGACGAATCGTCATCGATGTCACTGTAAAAGGTCATGGTGCTCGTGCTCATTGCCACAATCGGATACGCACCGTTGTCAGCATACGAGGCTTCACGCATGTCAGCGACTGCCCGCTCAATACCGATGCGCGCGCTGCGCGTTGCGTCAGCCTGCTCAAAGACAAATCGCTGCCCGCGATACACATACTGAATGGCAACGATGAGCGCCACCACGACCGACGCGGTAATGGCGATGACCACGAGCATCTCGAGAAGTGAAAAACCGCGCGCTGTGTGTGCTGGTGTCGTCATACTACTGGAGTGGTGCGATATCGCTTACTACGGCAGTGTCGCGCGCACCGGCACTGCCCTGCCACGACACGGTCACCTTCACGCGCTTGTAGTCATCAGGGTCGCCATCACTGTCGCTGCCACCGCTGCCGTCTTTTTCGTCGTCAACAAAAACAACACTCGTGGTGCGCGTGTAGGCAATGCCGTTGAGCGTGATGCTCTCCGAGCTCGCAAGACTCCCCGACGGATCGCCGCCTGAGATCCCGACGTCTACATAGTCGAGACTGCGGATGTATTCAATGCGCTCAAGCGAGAGGGTGAGTGCAGCAGTGCGCGCTTTATTGTCGCTGGCAAGCCGTGTTCCCAATTGCAGCATACCAAACAGTGCAAGGAAGATAACGAGCATAAGCGCCGTACCGACAACGACGTCGATAAGTCCCATGCCGCGTGCATAAAGAACCCGTCTGTCCATAGGCGTATTGTAGCGCACTTCCCTCGCACTCGAGGGTGCGTCCACAGCAAAACCCCCGCACGCGTCGCGTGCGGGGGTGTCGAGACAGAGTCGAAAAGAGTCAGTCGCCGACCGACTCTTCGAGAGAGGTCGCCACATCCGCATCCTGTAGGACAGAGCCGATGTGTTCATCGAGCGCCGTCAGGCCAAGGATAATTGCAACAGCAATACCTGCTGCGAGCAGACCGTATTCAAGGACAGGTGCGTCACCATTCTCATCTCCCCAAAACTTCGACATCTTTTCCTCCTGCGCTCCCCTCCACCATGGAGAGGTTCTGCGCGAAGACTATCCTGCGGACACTCGAGCGTCAATCATTAAAATGCCTCAGAGAGTGAGTAAATTGGGCCGACCATTGAAATGGCGAAGAAGCCAACGGTGGCACCGATCAAAATCATGAGGAACGGCTCAATAATCGTCGACATGTTCTTGGTTTTCTGTGACACCTCGTCTTCGTAAAAGTCGGCTACACGCAGAAGCATGTTTGAGAGTGCGCCCGTCTCCTCACCGACGGCAATCATCTCGCCCATCAACGGCGGGTAGAGCTTTTCATACTTTACAAACACCTCAGACAACTGGCCACCCGTCTTCACATTTTCCTGTGCTGCTTTGAGCACATCACGATGATAGTGATTTTGGACGACTTCTCCGGTTATTTGCAACGCACTGATGATATCAACGCCCGCTGCCAATAGCGACGCAAAAGTGCGTGCGGTACGTGCCGCGTTAATCTCTTTTACCAGTTCCCCGATGAGCGGTGTCATGAGCAGTATTTTGTCGCGCACGCGCTGCCCCACGGTGGTACGCAGTGCTGCATAAACACTACCAACAAGCGCAAGCGCCCCCAAGAGTACGAGTGCAGTGTAGTTTACGAGCCAGTCACTCACGGTAATAATGGCCTGCGTTGAGCGTGGCAGCTCTGCACCGAGTTCGGTAAAGGTGTCTGAGAGTGTCGGAACCACCTCGGTCATCATCAAAAAGCCAATACCGATAATGGCCACCACGATAATCGTCGGGTAGATAAGCGCACCTTTAATTTTCTTCTTCAATTCATACGAGCTCGTAAGCTGGTCGGCAATATTTTCGAGCGATTCATTCAGCGTCCCCGCCTCTTCACCCGCGCGCACCATCGCCACAAACAACTTTGAGAAGACCGACGGAAACTGCGCGAGCGCATCGTGGAACGTACCACCCCGCTGGATGTCAGCGCGCACGGTGAGCAGTATGTGTTTGAGTTTCGGATTTTTTGCCTGACGCTCAGATACCGACAGCGCCCGCGTAATCGGCAAACCGGCGGCCATCATGGCCGCCATGTTGTTGGCAAAGACAATTTTGTCGTGCTGCTTAACACTCGAGAGCTTCGCATTCCAGTATGAAAATGACCACTTCCCTTTCCCCGCAACTTCAACAGAAATAAGCGTCGCGCCTTCGGCACGTACGTGACGATACACGACAAAACGGTCGTCAGCCTCGACAGTTCCCGTATACGTTTCACCGTCGCGCGTTGCTTTATAAGAAAACTTGGCCATACCCCTTACTCGCTTACTACACGGAGTACCTCTTCAACACTGGTGACGCCCGTCGCGCTTTTGAAAATACCGTCTTCGAGCATGGTGAGCATTCCCTCTTTGCGTGCGGCATCTTCAATGTCATCGGCGGTACCGCCCTTGAGAATAAGCTCCTTGATATCTTCCGATACCGGCAGGATTTCCTGAATACCGCGGCGGCCGCTGAATCCTGTTTCGCACTCCTTGCTTACCTTTTCGCGGGCGAGCGTCAAAGTTTTCCATGTTGCATTCTTTGGTGCTGCATTCTCTTCTTTCAGTGCGCGCAAAATTGCACCGAGATCAGCCAGTTTTTCAAGCCCATTCACTTCAGAGGTTGAGAGTTGGTACTCCTCGCGCGTGCTGCAGAGCGTACGTACGAGACGCTGCCCAATCACGACCTGCAGCGTCGAGGCAAGCAAGAATGGCTCAACGCCCATGTCCAGCAAGCGCGGCACGGCGCCAGCAGCCGAGTTGGTGTGCAGCGTCGAGAGCACCAAGTGGCCGGTGAGCGCGGCGTTAATGGCCAAGCTCGCCGTTTCGCGGTCACGAATCTCACCCACCATGATGATGTCGGGGTCCTGACGCACGAGACTGCGCAAGCCGGTAGCAAATGAAAAACCGATATCGGGGCGTACCTGTGTCTGATTAATACGCGGCATCTGATACTCGATCGGATCTTCAACGGTTGAAATGTTCACGTCGGGCGTATTTAAAATATCGAGCATCGTGTACAGCGTGGTCGACTTACCCGAACCCGTCGGACCGGTCACCAGAATCAGACCGGTTTTTTTACGCGTCGCGCTGTGGGCACGCTCGAGTCCGTCACCGTGAAAGCCGAGGCTCTCGAGCGTAAAGCCCGAGACATCTTCGCGCAACAGGCGCATCACCGTTTTTTCCCCGTGGTAGGTTGGAAGCACCGAGACGCGGAACGACACGCGATCGCCATCGGTTTCCATGCGAAAGCGTCCGTCTTGCGGCAGGCGTTTTTCATCGAGACGCAAGTTGGCGAGCACTTTTACTCGCGCAGTAATTGAGGCGGCCGCTGTTTTCGGCAGTGACATCGCGTCGTGCAAAATACCGTCGATACGGTAGCGAACGAGCAGTGCGTTTTCGCGTGGCTCAATGTGGATGTCACTGGCATTTTGCACGATTGCATGGCGCAGTAGCGAGTCGAGCACGCGCACGGCAGGAATACCTTCGGCGAGCTGGCGCAAATCTTTCTCATTTTCAACCTGTACCTCACCGAACTTTTCAAAGGTTTCCGACTCACGCGCAATAATGTCACCGAGTTCGTCTTTCAGCGACTTCTGGTACTGACGCAGTACGTGCTTAATTGATCCGGCGTCAGTGAGCCGCGGCAAAATTTTCAGCTGCGTTTTCTTCTTGACGAAGTCAATCGCCGCCAAGTCGTCGGTGTCGAGCATCGCCACTTCCAGCTCGTTCCCCTCCTGCTTAAAGGCAACAATGTTGTTGCGACGGGCAATCGGCTCCGGAATCAGTGCCAATGTATTAAGATCAACTGACGCATCCGTCAGATCAACGAACGGAATGCCGAGGATGTACGCGTATGAGCGTCGCAGGTCGTCTTCAGAGAGTTCGCCCTCGGAGATCAGTACATCGCCGACGGGTACGTCGCGCTTCTGTGCATCTTTGGCGCGAGCGTCAAACGTCTTCTGCGACACGAGTCCGGAGTCGGTCAGAAATTCACGGAGTTGTTCGTCATTAATGTACACAACGCTTGATGATTACACGACGCGATCGACGCACACCTGCGTGGCGCCGCTTCGATACCCTTAGTATAGCAACGACCGTGGCACCGTGCTCTACTGCGCGTGTGCAAAACGTACACGCGTCGCTGCCGCGGGAGGAGTTGACGCGCGGCAGTATCCGCGTATACTTACCCGCACATATCTCGTAGTAAAGATATCCGACCGTTGGTCGGGTTTTCTTTTTATAAAACCATTAGCGAATAGAGCGTATGAGTTTATTTGATTTGAAAATCATTGGTTCAGTATTTGACGAGCTCGAGCAAGAGCGCGGTATCCCACGTGAGCGCGTTATCGATGCAATTGAAATGGCACTCGCCGCGGCGTACAAAAAAGAGTACGGCAAGCGCGGGCAGATTATTCGTGCCGTCTTTAACATGGAAAGTGGCGACGTGGAGTTTAAGCAAATCAAAATTGCCGTTGACGACACGCTCGTGCGTGGTGAAGACGAGGAGGAACACGAGGATGGCGAGCGCACCCGCTTTAATCCTGAGCACCACATCATGATTGAAGACGCCCGCCGCATCAAAAAAGACGTCGAGCTTGACGATGAGATCGAATTTCCGCTTGAACCACATGAAGATTTCGGTCGCATTGCCGCACAAACGGCGAAGCAGGTCATCATGCAGAAAATTCGCGAAGCAGAGAAAGTCTCAATCATTGAAGAATTCGGCGAGCGCGAAGGCGACGTCGTATCAGGTCACGTCCAGCGCTTCGAGCGCGGCAACCTCTTCATCGACTTGGGTCGCGCAACGGCCATTCTGCCGTATGAAGAGCAGATTCCCGGTGAGCGCTACCGCCAAGGTGAACGTATTCGCGCGCTACTCCTCAAGGTAGATGAAAATCCGCGCGGCAGCACCTTCCTGCGCCTGTCACGCGCCAACCCGCAATTCCTCGTGAAACTCTTCGAACTCGAATCACCGGAATTGGCAAACGGCACCATTGAAATTAAGCACGTCGCGCGCGAAGCCGGCTCACGCTCAAAACTTGCTGTGGTAACCCACGACGACCACGTTGACCCAGTTGGCGCACTCGTCGGACAGCGCGGGGTGCGCGTTTCAACCGTCACGAGTGAACTCGGTGGCGAAAAAATCGACATCATCGAGTGGGCGGAAGACCCACGCGACTTTATCGAACGCGCGCTCTCACCTGCCGAGGTACTCTCCGTTGAAATTACCGAAGAGACCGACGAGCACAAGCGCGCTGAAGTTGAGGTAGTTGAGGACCAACAGTCACTCGCCATTGGTCGCGGTGGACAGAACGTCCGCCTCGCCGCAAAACTCACGGGCTGGGCGATTGATATCCGCTCAGCACAGGGTGAGCAACTTGCCGAGACTGATGCTGCCGGCGAAACGGTTGAAATCAACGAAGACGAACTCGCTGATGCCGCGCCTGCTGCCACACCGACAGACAGCGACGACGCGGAAGAAAAGCAGACCGCCGCTGACGCTACGCCCGAAGACGAAGAGCAGGAACCTGCAGAAACACCACAGAACGACACAGAAGAAGCTTCAGAAGACACCGAAGAGACTGCTACTGACTCGTCAGATAGCGAGGAAGACAGTAAGGAGAAGTAGCGGTACAATACGCACACGTTACCCATTAACTCACGAACGTATGGACCTTTGGCACGATGTACCCCTTGGCGACAACGCCCCCGACGAAATTAACGTCATTATCGAGATCCCCCGCGGATCGCACAATAAGTACGAAATTGACAAGAGCACCGGACTCATTAAGCTCGATCGCGCAAACTACTCATCATTCGCCTACCCGTTTGACTACGGCTTTGCGCCGCAAACGTACTGGGAAGATGAAGATCCGCTCGATGTAATCGTACTCACCACCCACCCGCTTGCCTCAGGCATTCTCGTAAACGTCCGTCCGGTTGCGGTCATTGAAATGATCGACGACGGCGACTCGGACTTTAAAGTCATCGGTGTACCCGTTGACGACAAGCGCTGGGACAATACCCACGATCTTGCCGACCTCAATGAGCACATGCTCGAAGACTTTAAACACTTCTTTGAGACCTACAAGGCCCTCAAGGGCAAGCCGGCACCGGTAGAAATCCCCGCCATCAACGGCGCGAAAGAGGCAAAAGCAGCTGTCACCAAAGCTGCCGAACTCTACCAGAGCACGTTTGCAAAATAGCGTCCGCACGCCTCGGCGCGCTATTGTCCACAGCACCCCTGACCGCTCTGCGGTCAGGGGTGTAGGATTTTGAGTATAGGAGTACGCGAGTCGTATCGCTCCTCTATTGTTACTCATCCACATTATCTACTTCGTATGAAACGAACGACGTTCTCACTGAGCACCATCGGATTACTCGCCTGTGCACTTGCACTGCCAAGCGCTGCAGCGAATGCGCAAGAGCTCTTTCGGGCTCCCGAGCGCGACGCCCCGCGTGAATTTGAAAGTCTTGAGCGACAGCCGTTGCGCATCCCGAACGACACACGCGCCGAGGTGCGTGCAGAGATTGAAGCGGAACGCGACATCTTTCGCGACCGTGCTGAAGACCTGCGCCGTGAACTCCGTGATACCGCGACGCAGCAGCGTGACGAGCTTCGCGAACGTCTCGACACCGTCCGCGACGACACCGACTTCACCAGCCTCCGTGCCGAAGAGATCCGCACACAGCTACAGGAGCGAGCCGGTGCCATGCGCGAGGCATTCCGCGAGCGCGCTGAGGACATGCGCACAACCTTACGCGAACAACGCGCGGAACTTCGCGCCGATATACGCACCGACGTCGCTCAGCGCATAAAGGCGCCATTTGAGCGCATCCTTTCAGGGCTCACCACTGCACTTGAAACCTTCAGCGATGCCCTGACCCGACTGGACGAGCGTATTGCCGAGCTTGAAGACGCCGGTGCCGACGTCACTGCTGCACTTGAAGCGCGCGTCGCTGCGGAACAAGCGATTACTGACGCACTGGAACTCGTTGCTGAGACACGTGCCGCTATCGTCGCGCTCCTTGAGTCAGAGGATCCGGCAGCCGGCAAAGACCGTGTTGGTGCCAGTGTGCGTGAGGCAGCCACAGCGGTACGCGATGCACACCGTGCGCTGCGTGACGCCATTGCTGCAACAAAATCTGCCGCCGCAACACTCCGCATCGATGCTACCGTTGAATAACTCATTTTATACACACTAACGACACACCTATGAACGAAACGACACCTCATGGCACCGACACGCCCGTCGCCGACAGCGCGAAAGACACGCACGGCATCGGTCCCGTTATTGGCGCCAGCATTATTGTCGCGATACTCGTCCTCGGCGGTATCTACTACTGGATGACCAAACCACTGGGCACCGCTGACACGTCACGCGCGCACACTACTGAAGCAACATCACCTGAAGCAATTGAGCGTGACCTTGAGGCATCAGTTGACCTTGATGCCCTCGACGCTGAAATTGACGCTGAGCTCGAGCGTATCGATGCTGCGTTTGAGTAGCTCACGCACCAAGCACCTAAAACCGCTATTTTGACGTCAAAATAGCGGTTTAGCGGTTTCTACTGGTACAGCAGCACCCCCGCTCTGGGAGGAAAAAGGCGATTCATTCGTGATGTTTTTGCATTTGGTGCGTATCTTGGTACACTCCGAGCCTATGACACAACAACACTATACTGATTTTGAATCAAAAGCACTTGAGCAGTCGGAGCACGAAATAAAAGCGAGCATTCCTGCCGACGTCATGCAGTCGTACCGCACGAAAGCCCTGCAGGAGCTAGGTGCAGATGTCGAGCTTCCGGGATTTCGCAAGGGCAACGTCCCCGAAGACATGCTCGTTGAGCATATCGGTGAAGACCGTATCCTCGAGCGCGCGGCAAACCTCGCATTGTCTGCCATTTACCCGCGCATCGTCACGGACAACAATATCGATGCCATCGGGTCGCCCCGCATTCAGATTACGAAAATGGCGGCAGACAATCCGCTCGAGTTTACGGCAACTACAGCCGTCATGCCCGACATCACCCTCCCCGACTACGCGAAAATCGCCCGTGAGGTATTTGCGCAAGAGGAGAAAGAAATCGTCGTCACTGATGCCGAACTCGAAGAAACCCTCACCCACGTACGCCGCCAGCGCGCGCAAATTGATCAGTACGAAAAGCAAAAGGGTGAAGGCATTGAAGAGCCACAGCCTGTGGACGTCAAAGACGACGAGCTACCCGAGCTCACTGACGAGTTTGTCAAAACACTCGGCGACTTTACCGACGTAGCCGACTTCACCCAGAAAGTACGCGACAATCTCAAGGCTGAGAAAGAGCTGCGCGAGCGCGAGAAAAAGCGCATTGAAACAGTTGAAAAGATCATCGATCAGGCAACCATTGAGCTGCCGCAACTGATGATCGATCAGGAACTGCAACGCATCCAGATGCAAGTGGAAGGCCAAGTCGCACAGACGGGTACAAAATTTGACGACTACCTCGCCAACATCGGCAAAACACTCGACGAGCTCAAAAAAGAGTGGGAGCCTGAGGCAGTAAAGCGCGCTAAGTTGCAGCTTATCCTCAATACCATTGCAAAAGAACAAAACATCACGCCGGACGCCGACGAAGTGGCGCACGAAATTGAATACGTTAAAAAGCACTATCCGCAGGCTGAGGAAGAAAATATTCGCATTTACGTCGAGACCACAAAGCGCAACGAAGCGGTCTTCCAGTACCTCGAGCAGGCAGGTGCTGATGCGAAACAGTAGCACTGCATTCTAGAAAACGCAGCTCTGCTGTGCTACGATGCGCACCTATGGAAATGGAAAAAGCATCACACACGCCCACGGCACAACTTGTGCCCATGGTCGTTGAAAAGGGTCAGTTCGGCGAGCGCGCGTACGATATCTACTCGCGCCTCCTGAAGGAGCGCGTCGTCTTTCTTGGCGGCCCCATTTATGACGAGATGGCAAATCTCATCATCGCACAGCTCCTCTTTTTGCAGTCGGAGGACCCGAAAGCAGACATCTCTCTCTACATCAACTCTCCGGGCGGGTCAGTATCGGCTACGCTGGCAATGATTGATACGATGAACCACATCAAGCCCGATGTTTCGACGGTGTGCGTTGGCCTTGCTGCTTCAGGTGGTGCGTGGCTGCTCTCGTCGGGCGCTAAAGGCAAGCGCTACGCCCTCCCGAATGCCGAGGTGATGATTCACCAGCCGCTTGGCGGCGCACAGGGTCAGGCAAGTGACATTGCGATCACCGCTGAAAACATCCTTCGCACCAAGCGCCGTTTAGTTGAGATGATGGCGGACAATACGGGGCAGACAAAAGAAAAAATCGAACACGATATCGACCGCGACTACTTTATGGCTGCCGACGAGGCGAAAAAGTACGGCCTCGTCGACAAAGTACTCAAATAGACGCCACCCTCGTGCGCGTCGCGGAGCCCGCAGCGGTGACACACATCCTGCGGGCTTTTGCGTATTGACATATTTTTGGTATTCTTGCACTACTGGTTGTATTTAATTATTGATTCAGTAAGAAAGTCCTGTTTTTCTCTTTTCTGTAGACTAATGTATGTACTCCTGTAGCGACCGTTCCGCATGCACTTCACACGACGCACCGCGTACCACATTCGCACATAGATAAGAGAAAACGGGCATAGCACATATGTCCTTAAAAGTAATTCTCATGCTGCTGCTCCTTGCCGCAGCAGCCGGCACAGCGTTCGGATACTTCCTGCGCTGGATTGTGTCGTTAGGTAAACGTGGCTCAATGGAGCTGCAAATCAAGCAGATGATGCTTGAGGCGAAGGAGGATGCCAAGCGCATCACCGAGGACGCCGAGAAAAAAGCGGACAAAATCATCGCCGAACGAACACAGGAGCTGAAAGAAAAAGAAGCAGACCTTAAAAAAACCGAAGAGCGCCTCGTGCGCAAAGAAGAGCTGCTCGATAAGCGCCAAACCGACCTTGACGAAGAAGGTGAGGAGATGCGCGCCGAGCGCGAAACACTCGCCGGCGAGCGTGAAGAAGTTGAACGCGCTCTTGAGACAAAGCAAAAGGAGCTCGAAAAGGTTGCCCAGCTCTCTGCTGAGGAGGCCAAAGAAGAGCTCATGAAGCAGCTCCAGAGCATGTATGAGGAAGATCTGAGCGTGCGTCTGCAAAAGCTCGAGCGCGATGGCGCTGAGCGTTTTGAAAAGCGTGCACAGGAGATTCTTACCACCGCCGTACACCGCATGGGCAATTCCCTACAAGCTGAGGTGCTGTCAACGACAGTATCGCTGCCGAATGAAGAAATCAAAGGAAAAATCATCGGTAAGGAGGGCCGTAATATTCGCGCTTTTGAGCGTGCCTCGGGTGTTGACGTCATTATCGATGACACGCCAGGAGCACTCACCATTTCGTCATTTGACCCGATTCGTCGTCAGATTGCACGCGTCGCATTGGAAAATCTCATCATCGACGGCCGTATTCAGCCCGCAAAAATCGAGGAGATGGTGGAGAAAGCACGTGAAGAGATCAACATCATCATCAAAAAGAAGGGTGAAGAAGCTGCGTACGAAGCTGGCGTGCACAACCTTGACCCACGCTTGCTAATCGTGCTCGGGCGGCTCCACTTCCGCACCAGTTACGGACAGAATGTACTCGCCCACTCAACTGAGATGGCACACATTGCGGCAATGATCGCCGAGGAAATTGGTGCGAACGTACAGGTTGCACGCGCGGGTGCGCTGCTCCACGATATCGGTAAGGCCGTCGACCACGAAGTACAGGGAACGCACGTTGAAATCGGCCGTCGTATCCTGCAGAAGTTCAACGTTGACCCCGAGGTTATTAAGGCAATGGAGGCACACCACGAAGAGTATCCGTACGCAAACCTTGAGTCGTACATCGTACAGGTGGCCGACGCTATTTCCGGCGGACGCCCGGGTGCACGCCGTGACACCGTCGAAAACTACATCAAGCGCCTCGAGGAGCTCGAATCATTGGTGAACAGCTTTCCGGGTATCGACAAGAGCTACGCCGTATCGGCCGGCCGTGAGGTGCGCGTATTCGTACGCCCTGACGAAGTCAACGACATCGCTGCGCGACAGCTCGCTCACGATATTGCAGCGCGCATTGAAAGCGAGCTCAACTATCCGGGTGAAGTGAAGGTGAATGTCATCCGCGAGAGTCGCTGTATTGAGTACGCACGCTAGTGTATGAGTGCCGTGCATGTTGCCTACCAAGGCGTTGGCGGCTCGTACTCAAGTTTGGCAGCGCGCGAGTGCTTCCCCGACGCCACTGCCACCGGCTACCCGACCTTTCGTGCTGCGATTGAGGCAGTACAGTCGCACGAGGCAACGCACGCTCTTTTGCCGATTGAGAACTCAACGGCCGGCCGTGTGGCTGACATGCACCACTTACTCCCCGACAGTGGTCTTACCGTCATTGCCGAGCACTTTCTGCCGATCCACCACGCACTGATCGGCACCGACACCGCCGCGCTCGATACTGTCACCCGTGTGTACAGCCACCGCGAAGCGCTCGCGCAGTGCACGCAGACACTCGCGCGCATGGGGTTAGAATCGGTACCGTTTGGCGACACCGCCGGTGCCGTTGCCTTTGTTGCCGAACAAGGTGACCCGACGTGCGCGGCACTTGCCGCCACCCGCGCCGCTGACATCTATCCGCGCACACAGGTACTCAAAGAGCACATGGAAGACGATGCGAGTAACGTGACGCGTTTCCTGATACTCACACACACTGCACCACCAGTGCCGACTGACGCGGCGGTACTGACCAGTATCGTCTACGACGTCCGCAATGTGCCGATGGCGCTCTATAAGTCGCTCAGCGGCTTTGCAGAATACGGCGTCAACATCGTCAAGCTCGAGAGTTTTGTGCCCATGACGCGTAACAAACAAGCGCAATTCTACCTCGAATTCGAAGGGGCACCCGAATTTGAGGGCTGTGCTGCAGCACTTTCTGCCCTCAGCACCTACGCGCACCACGTACAGGTACTCGGCACCTACCCGAAGAGTGCGTATCGCGCAACATTTGAGTAGGAACAGCTCTATGGCGGGGGTATTGCACGAATAATGGCTCTATGTATACTGAATTGAGCAATTGGTCGCATTTATCCATATAACGCAACACCTTATGAACAAAGCAGCACTTGTAGACAAAGTACACGACGTGCTTGAGGGCACCAAAGCAGACGCAGAACGCGCTGTGGAGGCAATGATCGACGGTATCGTTGATGGCCTGAAGAAGGGTGAAGAAGTGTCGATTGCCGGACTCGGTATTTTCGAGGCAAAGACACGCGCTGCACGCACCGGACGCAACCCACGCACTGGTGAGACCATTGAGATCCCAGCAATGCGTGTTCCAAAATTCCGCGCAGCAAAAGCGCTCAAAGACGCAGTAAAGTAGAGTGCGCGTCATAACGCCAAAAACCCGCCGTTCGGCGGGTTTTTGCATGCATACGAAAACGCTTCTACATTGTTTCGATTAATCGAAACAAAACGCACAAAATAGGTATGCGTAATTTATAGATGTCTCGATTAATCGAGACATCTGTCTTTTTTGCGTAAGGGCGGTCCTCACGCAAGAATATTCTGAAAAAATGCGGTGGGGAGAATCGGCGTCAGCTCACTAAGCTCAAAAACCATGCGACGAGTCGCATGGTTTTTGAGCAAGTGGCTCCTGCCCGGACTCGCCGACAAGCACTTCGCTGCGCTTCGTCGTGTATACCGGCTCCGTCTTTCGATTCCCCCCACTCTGCAAAGATAAATCGCCCGAAGCTACGCTCCGAGCTCATTATCTTTTGTGCGGGTGGGGAGAATCGAACTCCCGACCACAGCTTGGAAGGCTGTTGTTATACCACTTAACTACACCCGCAGTGGTCCGAGTATACTACCAGACTAGCGCGCAAGCTCAACTTTGGGGTACTATGCGCGCATGTTTCAGTTGACCACTCGTCGGAGAATCGCAATGGTGTTCATACTCAGTGTTGGCGCACTTGCAGCTGCTGCTGCATTTCTTGAGCACACCGGTGACATTCCATCGGAGGCACAGACTGCGCAAGTGGCACAGCACTCGACGCTACTGCCATACACACTGGAAGTGCCAACGCCAGAGAAACCTGAGCAGACCGTAGCGTCGTCCACAAAGATCAAACAGCCTGCTGCGGAGGCACAAACACCAGAACCACCGGAGCGCGTCGCGACAGTTACCGAAGCCGCTAATGAGCCACGGTACGTCACCATCACTATTCCCGCCCCCTATGACGTGCCGCCCACAGCATTCGACACCCTCAACACGGCAACACTTCCGGCCGTGGTAAACATTCTCTGTGGCGCAACACGCGCGTCGGCATTTTCCGGCGCAACCGGCAGCGGCATCATTATTGATCCGCGCGGCGTGATCCTCACCAATGCACACGTAGCGCAGTACCTATTGCTCCAGTCGCATCCGAACGCCGACATACGCTGCACCATCCGCACCGGTATCCCCGCACAACCTGCCTATCATGCCCAAATACTCGCCTTCCCCGAAGCGTGGGTACAGGAACACGCCGGCGACATCCGTGAGGAATACCCCGTAGGCACCGGCGAACACGACTGGGCACTGCTCTACATTACCGAAAGCGCAACCGAACAGCCGCTGCCGAAAACATTCCCGTTTGTGTCACTCGATACTCGTGAAGGTATCGCACAGGCCGGTCAGCAGGTACTCCTTGCCGCGTACCCGTCGGGATTCCTCGATAGTGCAACACTGCAGCGCAACCTGTGGCCGGTGACGAGCGTCGGGCAAGTAAAAAATGTATACACCTTTGCAACTTCAACGATCGACGTGCTCTCGTTTGGCGGCACCATTGTCGCACAAGGTGGCGCCTCAGGCGGCGGTGCGCTGAATGCATGGGGTAAGTTAGTGGGCATACTCACCACGAGCAGTATGGGACCCACAACTGACGACCGCGACTTGCGGGCGATCTCGCTTGCCCACATCAACCGCAGTATCAGCGTGCATACCGGCGGTACGCTGCAGGCATTTTTGTCTGCCGGCGGCTTTGCTGAGCGTGCCAACGACTTTACCGCCAACACCGCACCACAGTTGCTGGAGTACTACGACAACTAGTCGAGCACCGATGCCATCGCGGCTGCGTCCAGACGCTCCAGCGCCGTGCGCATCGCAACTTTCGCGCTTTCAACTGAATCGCCAACAGCTGCAAGACCGATTTTTTCGGGTATCGTCGTGGCAAGCGTGGGAATCACACCGCTGTCTTTGCCGCGCGTGTAGAGCACATCACCGAGGATGGCTTTGAGTTCCGGAAATGTTGTAACCCGCTCCCGCACTGCGTCGCCCGCACTGATCGTGTTGAGTGCGACGACCGCCTTTTCCCCTTCACCCGCGCGCGCGAGTTGCTCGCAAATGGCAAACGGATACGTCGCACCGGTTGCCCGCGCATTCGCCTCGAGCACCTTTGGGCCTTCTGTCGTGTCGAGGATATCAAAGCTTACATAGCCATGGTAGTGCAGCGTGGTGCCCATGTATTGCGCAATGTGTGCAAGTGTCGCGCGCACCTCGTCCTCAAGGCCGCTCGTTGCCGCCGCACCCGCATCAATGACATTTCCCATATGCGCCTTGTCTTGCACGATTTGTTCTGTGACTCCAACAAATGACACATGCGGCGTTCCGTTTTCCTTCATTTCGATAAGAAATTGTGCGCTGCGCTCCCCTGTTGCAATGTCGCGTAGATCTTCTTCGACAATAAAGTGTGGTGTATTGCGATCGCGTTTATGTTCGGCAACAAACGCATGCACCTCCGCTATCGTGGCACATGAGCGCAGCGCATCACCCGAAGCTGAGTCGACACGCTTCACCATGACCCGTCCGCGCCGCGCAAGGAGTTTCTGTACGTTCGCCTCATTCTCGGGTACGGTATTTGCAACCTGCATGTCTACCGGAACCTGCAGCTGACGCACACCATGGCGATCAAGGAGCGCGCGTAACAGCCCCTTGTCATTTGCCCAGCGCGCCGCGTTGTGTGTGGGAATGTGGTGCTCGGTTTTAAACGCGTAGTTCTGCCGTGGTGTACCGCCCAGCACCTCCTGCGTGGCGGGAGATTGGCCAAAGAGCCATAGTGGACAGTTCGATTCCCGCCCCTGCACATCAGTGAGTGCCCCTTCCAAGAAGTCGACACCGCGTGGTACGTAGCGCCGCTCCGGCGTTACAAACCCCAAATCTTTGTAGTATGCGTGCAGAGCATCGCTGATATCCTTTCGTTCACTCGGCAAATACACCGCATGTGCGGGCAGTACGAGCGCGCGGGTGCTGTACTGATCAATACCCCGCACCTTCCCCGTCAGATGCGGGTACGCTTCGCGCACGGCGTGTATGACCACTTTGTCTTTCGCAAAGTCTGAAAGCGGTGTCGCCAGTTCAGCAGACGGCATACGCTCAATCATGTCCCAATTGTAGCGCACAACATGCATCCACACGGTCTGGTGGCTCTGGAAAAACAGCGCCCGTGTGCTACACTGGCGCGCACAACCTAGGACAGGGCGAGCATGGCTCAAAAAACAAATACGTAACGGGGTGTAGCATAGTGGTAGTGTACTCGGTTTGGGACCGAGCGGCCCGAGTTCGATTCTCGGCACCCCGACTACAAGGTTGGTGAATTGCGCGACAACTCGTCATCAGTGACAATGTGCGCCATGCACGAGAGAGCGGTTTTGACCTGCCTCTGCCGGCAGACAGGTTCTCGGCACCCCGACCAGAAAGCAAAAGTGTGTGCGAAAAACGCGCACTTAATTGTTTCGATTAATCGAAACAATTCGCTCATCGGTACCACACACAACACTGTTGGTACTTCTGCGCATGTGTCTCGATTAATCGAGACACCTGCACACATGCAGACATATCGAAAGTGGATACCAGAGAGGTTGTTGTCCGTTAGAAATGTCCGATAGAATTCTATCGGACATTTCTAACGGACATTTTCAAATAATTCACACCGAGCTGTTTTGTCCTTTACAAACAGTTCAACCGTAACCGCATCGATACACCACGCTGCATCGATAGCATTTTCGGCAATATAGCTTTCTGCAGCTCTGTTAAGACGTTTTAGCTTTCCTTCATGCACGTTTTCAAGCGGATTAAATCCTTCATTTTCTGTTTCACGTAAAACGTTTGCCTCACGTGCAACGGTTTTTACTTCAACAAAGCGTAACATACCGCCTTTTTCTGCGATGATATCGATTTCACCCCACGGTCGCGTGTAGTTTTTCGCATGCATCACAAACCCTTTCCGACGCAAAAAGCGCGCCGCTACGCACTCTCCGATATGTCCGACATCAGTGTGCTTCATCACATATGTTTTCACGTGAAAACATAGTGCGCAGTCAATGGGTACAAGAAACGTTTTCATATGAAAACATGGTAGCATAGTGCCATGTCGATACTCTCCATGTCGCGGGCAAAGAAGCGCTTGCAAGAGCTGTTCCACAAGCGAACCCGTGAAAGCATTCTTTTCAACCGCGCCCTGATTCTGCTCAACCTCCTAATATTTGCGCTATTTGGCTTGGAGGCGCTTTATCCGAGCAACCCCACGGTGCACGCACTTGAGATAACATTTGGTGTGCTTTTCACCCTTGAATACCTCGCTCGTTTGTGGATTGCACCCCGTAAATCCGCATTTATTTTCAACGTGTACAGCCTGATCGACATTGTGGCGATTCTTTCACTCTACGCCCCGCTTTTCACGGGAAACCTCGCACTGCTGCGTGTACTGCGATCACTCAAAATACTGCGAACATACTATCTCGTACGCCTTGCTCGCGATGAACACTCATTTTTTGCCCGCTACCAAGCAATGATCACCAGCGTACTGAACTTTTTTGTATTCCTCGCCATTATGACGGCCATCGTCTTTGTCGCTGAAGCACAGGCAAACCCTGCCATTAATACCTATATTGACGCCCTCTACTTCACCGTCGCAACACTCACCACAACCGGATACGGCGATATCACCGCCATTGGACCCTACGGAAAAATACTCTCTGTCGTGGCTATGCTTATTGGTATTACCCTGTTTTTGCATCTCACTAGAGTGATTTTTCGTGGTAATAAGCTCTATTACACTTGTGACACGTGTGGATTAAGTACACATGACATTGATGCAATTCACTGCAAACACTGCGGCACAACGGTAAAAGTAAAGCACCACGCCGACCTCTTTTAGTTTTCACGTGAAAAGCCTTCTCACCGCATATGTTTTCACGTGAAAACATATATGCCGTCGCATCTACCGTATATAAACACTTTTCACGTGAAAACGTTTCTTATGAAACGTTTTCTGGGGTAAAAGTGGAAAACTGGGTATAACTCTGTTGATAAAGGACATTTATGGGGATAACGGACATAAAATGTATGTCCGTTATCCCCGCTGTTAACAGATTTATTCACAGTTTGTGTCTTTTACAAAGAAAACACCGCCCCGTAGTGGGGCGGTGTTCACAGAGCAGTGTGGTTTTTAGCGCGTCAGAACGCGATCTTGCTTTGGTGCCAGCAGCTCCTCGTACTCTTCCGGTGTCATGAGCGTAAACGTGAACTCCTCATGTGGATCACCAGAGATGCCTCTGAGGCGGTCTTCGGTGAAGTAGCCGTTGAGGTCAGACGCTTCGTACACATCACCCTTTGGATCCATACGAGTCCGCTTCATGCGAAATCTTTTGAGTCCAGCCGACGCGGATATGGTGCCATCATCATCACGCCGCGCAAGCTGTGCCTGCGTCAGCGCGTGCCAAAACCATCGTTCCGAGTGCGCCGCTTGCACGCAAAGCCAGTCGCCACGTCTCTGTTTTTGTGTTTCGGGCATGAAAACCTCCTTTGTTTTCTCCCGCGGTGAGTCTAGCAAAAATTGCATGAAAAAACAGCATGACGTACCTCATGCTGTTTTTTCAGATCGGTGCGGGTAGGGAGAATCGAACTCCCGTCTGCGCCATGGCAAGGCGCCGTCATACCACTAAACTATACCCGCAGTGGTGCACGTGATTATACAAAATTTGTATGGCGAAGCAATGAACTCTTGAATTAACTCTAGCGTTAATTCAAGAGGTAGGGGACACGGTTGTCGCTAGCGCTCCAACATCGCTCCGGCGGTTCGAATCCCGAAAGTTCCACTTTCCGCTATGTATCCAAACGACAAGAGACTGGAATAAATCCAGCCTCTTGTCGTTTGTGCACCCGGAGGGACTCGAACCCCCAACGACGGTTCCGAAGACCGTTGTGATATCCATTTCACCACGGGTGCGTCTTTCTGTTCTCGTTGTGATACGTGCCCCGTATCCAACCACATGCGAAGCGTGGTTGTGATACTGGGGTCCATTTCACCACGGGTGCCTGTGCCTGAGCATGATACGAGATATTCGCCCAATAGCAATGGATATACTACAATTACCGGTATGACCTACTCCATTCCGGATGCAGTACGCGCGGTACCTGACGCACTTGAACGTGCGGGATTTGAAGCATACCTCGTCGGGGGATGCGTCCGCGATTTGCTTCGCGGGAAAGCGCCAAAAGACTGGGACGTCACCACCAACGCAACCCCTGAAGACATCCAACGCATCTTTCCCGATTCATTCTATGAAAACGATTTCGGTACCGTTGGTGTCAAAACCGAATCAGACGATCCGCGCGAGCAGGTGATTGAAGTAACACCGTTCCGTCTTGAATCAACGTACAGCAATGCGCGCCACCCCGACGCCGTTGCATTCAGCGACAACTTAGAGGAAGACTTGCAGCGACGCGACTTCACCATGAATGCCATCGCCTACAGCGTGTCGCGCGGTGAAATCATCGATCCGTACGATGGACAAGAAGCCATCCGTACCAAGCGCATTCTCACCGTCGGTGATGCGACGCAGCGCTTCAGCGAAGACGCCCTGCGCATGATGCGCGCCATTCGACTCTCAGCCGAGCTTAACTTCACCATTGAATCGGAAACAGCCATGGCCATTGCCGAGCATGCCGAGCTCCTGCAAAAAGTCTCCCATGAACGTATCCGTGACGAACTGATTCGCATCATCAACTCACCAACACCGATGCAGGCACTCTTTATTGCGCAGCGGCTGCACCTCCTGCAGTACATTATTCCTGAACTCGAGGAGGGGATAGGGTGCGACCAAAACCAAGCACACTCGTACGATGTTTTCGAGCACTCCCTGCGCGCGCTGCAGCACGGCGCCGACAAAGACTACTCATTCCACGTGCGTTTGGCAGCACTCCTGCACGACGTGGGCAAACCGCGTACCCGCCGCTTTGATGAGACAAAACGCGACTACACATTCCATGGCCACGAAGTGCTCGGTGCGCGCATGGCAAAAGACATTCTTGCGCGTCTTCGTTTTTCAAAAGACACCACACACATTGTGCAAAAATTGGTGCGCTGGCACATGTTTTTCTCTGATCCTGACCAGATTACGCTCAGTGCAGTCCGCCGCATGATTCGCAACGTCGGCGAAGAGCACATACAGGAACTGCTTGAGCTGCGTACGTGCGACCGTATCGGCACCGGACGACCGAAGGAACAGCCGTTTCGATTTCGCAAATACAAGTCGATGGTTGACGAGGCTCTGCGCGATCCTATTTCAGTAGGCATGCTCAACATCGACGGGGCTTTCATCATGAAACATGTGGGGGAGAAGCCCAGCCCGCGTATTGGCTGGATACTGCACGCACTCCTTGAAGAGGTGCTCGATGACCCAACGCGCAACACTGCCGCACACCTGCACGAGCGCGCCAACAGCCTTGCCGCACTCAGCGACGACGAGCTCCGCGTGCTTGGCACGAAGGGCAAGGAGCGCCAGAGTGAAGCAGAAGCACGTGAAATTGAAGCGCTCCGCAAAAAGCACCACGTTTCTTAGCTACTGTCGGTAGCGTGCGACAAATCGCTCGAGAATGAGCTGTGGTACCTCCACCTGCTTATTTTGCACCTGCGCAATGAGTGTCTCTGCATCTTCGGGCGGGAAGTAGCCGGCGTGTTTGTATACGTTAATGCGTGTGATGATGCCGCGAGTGTCGAGCTCGGGGTGGAACTGCGTTGCATACACATGCTCGCCGTAGCGAATCATTTGCACGGGACATGCCGCTGACGTGACCAGCAGCGTCGCATTTTCAGGCACCTCCTGACACGCTTCCTTGTGTCCACAAAATGCGTCAAATGCCTCCGGCAGACCGCGCAAGAGCGGATCATTCTTTCCCTCTTCGGTGAGCGTCAGGTGTGTTGCCCCCACCGGCTCACCGTACCGCTCTTTCGAGACCCGCGCACCCAAGTGCGCGCCGAGTGCGCCGATACCATAGCATGCACCGAGGAACGGCATGTCGCGAGCGATAATTACATCGAGCAGCGGGCGTAGCTGGTGCTCAAAGTGTTTCTGTGCGTCGCTCTTTTCCTCATTCGCATCACTCACATTGCTTGGGCCGCCGCCAACAATGACTGCTGCGTAGTCATCAAGTGCGACGTCGGGGATACCGTCGCGCTCCATGCGAACGCGTTCATATTCATCGCGTCCGATTTTCCCGAACATGAGGAATGCTTCCAGCTCATTGTCGGCAGCAACATCTTCCGGACGCAATTGGAGTATCAAAAACTTTTTCATGACAAAATCCTACCACGACCGCACAACGACAAAAACCGCCCAAAGGCGGTTTCGATAGGGTGATACGCGTTATAACTTGCAAGTCCGGCCGTTTTTATTTTGGCGAGACCTCGATACCTCCCAGAGACGGTTTCTGTCGTGTGCGGTTCTCGTACTTACCATGAGAAGAGGGCTTCTCACTGTGCGCGCATACGTGCGCAGGAATTAGGAGCTGTGTGTGTATGACTCTAATGTGGTTGTGTGTCGTACGAGACACGCTGTGAAAGAACTGCAAAGAACAATAAGGAACAACTCTAACGGACATTATATGCTCTCTAAAGGACATGTAAAGGACATTTCATTGGGGATAATGTCCTTTAGAAATGTCCTTTAGAAATCAAGGTCTGCATCGAGGGAAATAGGGCAGTGGTCGGAGCCGTATACGTCAGTGTGTATCTGTGCTGCTGTTACACGCGGCATCAACGCACTGCTGACAAACATATAGTCGATACGCCACCCGACATTGCGCTCACGGGCGCGCGTCTTAAGATCCCAATATGAATAGGCGGTTTCACGCGGGTGGAGTGTGCGAAACGTGTCGACATAGCCAAGACGTACCACTTCGTCGATCCACGCACGTTCTTCGGGCAGGAAGCCAGTATTGGCTTCATTTGCCTCCGGTCGCGCAAGGTCGATCGCCTCATGTGCGGTGTTCACATCACCGCAAAAGATAACCTCGCGCCCCGTCGCGCGAATACCTTCAATGTATTCCAAAAACGCATCATAAAAGTCCATTTTGAATTTCAGGCGCTCAGGCCCCATGCCGCCGTTGGGGAAATACACGTTACACAGTGCCCACGTATCAAAATGCAGCGTCAGTAACCTGCCCTCACCATCAAATGCCTCGACGCCCATGCCGTGTTCCACGGTGTTGGGCTCGTGTGCGGTGTATACGGCAACACCACTGTAGCCTTTTTTCACGCGCGATGGGTTGAAATACGCGTGAAACCCGTCCGGTGCACGCATTTCCTCGGGGAGCTGGTCTTCTTCAGCTTTTATTTCCTGCAGGCAGATAATATCGGGGTTAAGCGTGAGAAATGACTGCCAGTACCCATTGCGGTGCACTGCGCGGAGTCCATTTACATTCCATGAGACAATTCGCATAGCTGTATGCTAGCACACTAGCGCTGTCGCTTTTTATTATGGAATGACTTATGAATGTTGCGCAGGTGCGCATCCGTAACGTGTGTATACACCTGCGTTGTCGCAATGTTCGCGTGCCCCAACAGCGCCTGTACGCTGCGGATATCGGCACCATTTTGCAGGAGGTCGGTCGCAAAGCTGTGACGCACAATGTGCGGTGTTACTTTTTTTGTAATACCGGCGCGCGTTGCGTGCTGCTTTACAATGCGCTCAATGCTGCGGCTCGTTAAACGCGCATCATTCGTCTGCGTTGCATTGCGGCCCATATTGATGAAAAGCGGTTCTTCAAGGTCAGTACGCGCCTGCAAGTACTGCTGTGCCGCCTTTTTTGCATCGCTTGAGAAAAACACCACGCGCACCTTGTCGCCCTTACCGCGCACCGACATTTCATCTTTTGACAAATCAATGTCCGCATTCAGCGCCACAAGCTCGGAGACGCGCAGCCCTGTCGAAAAGAGCAGTTGCAGTATTGCGTCATCACGCAAGAAGCGAAGCTGGTCGGCTTTAGTCTCAGCCTGCGCGTATGCGCTGCGCGGTGCGGCAAGCAGCCGCACGAGCTCAGCATGTGATATGAGATCGATGTCGCGCTGTGGCACTTTCGCTAGTTCAATACGCTCAGGCGAGAGACTCGTGATGCCCCGCTTGCGCAGAAATTTGAGAAACGCCCGCAGGGCAATGAGGTAGTAGTTCTGCGTGCGTCGCTTCAGAGTGCCGCCATCGCCCGCCCCTGAACGGACAGGTTGTCGATTGAGCCACATGCGAAATTCACGTACTTTTGCCTCAGTGATGTCTTTCGGGCGTTTCACCTGCGCCTGTTCAAAAAAGCGTGCGAGGTATCGATCGTAGTTTTCGACGGTTTTTACCGCCCGTCCGCGCTCAATCTCCAAATATTCGAGAAATGACTGCTTGTGTTGCTCAAGTTCTGATGCCGCCATACCAATCAGTGTACCGTGATCGCGCAGAATCACCCACTCGCTCGCTGTCTACTGCGCACTGGGCAGGGAACCGCATCACGGTGCACAGCACTTGTCAACACGGCCGCCGTATGCTATAGTACCGCCGTGCCTAGATGCCTTGTCTATACGGGGCACTTGGGCGCGTTTTTTGTGTTATATGCTTACCAAACGACAAAAGACCAACGCACTCAAGAAAACACAGCGCCACGACGGTGATACCGGATCGGCGGAAGCGCAGGTGGCTATCTTGAGCAAGCGTATCGAACAACTTTCAGCACACCTCAAGAAGAACCGTAAAGACAATCACTCACGTCGCGGTCTTCTGCAGATGGTTGCCGATCGCCGTACGCACCTGAAGTATCTTGAGGGTACAGACAAAAAGGCGTACGCAAAAGTTGTGAAAGAGCTCGGTTTGAAGAAGTAAGAACCTATTTACTCCTCAAAAACTTCACACAGAAACGCGCACTATGCGCGTTTTTGCGTGGAGGCGAGCGCAGGGGTATGATGACACAAGGGTCGATTTTTTATACGCGGGTGCATCGCACCCATTCATTTTTCGCATACGATGGCTGTTATCAAACATAAAGAGCAGCGCGTTGGTGTTTTCATCGACACGCAAAACCTCTACCACAGTGCAAAAAATCTCTATAAAGCAAAGGTCAACTTTGGCAACGTCTTGAAAGAATCCGTTGCCGGTCGCGAACTGGTGCGCGCGCGCGCGTACGTGGTGACGACCGAAAGCGGGGAAGAGCAGGGCTTCTTCGAAGCAATGCATAAGCTCGGCATTGAAATTCGCACGAAAGATCTGCAGATTTTCTTCGGCGGTGCTAAAAAGGCCGACTGGGACGTTGGTATGGCAATTGACGCCGTTACCATGGCGCCAAAGCTCGATGCAGTGATCCTCGCCACCGGCGACGGTGACTTTGTCCCGCTCGTCGACTACCTGCAGCTCCACGAGGGGTGTCAGGTTGAGGTCATTTCATTCGGTAAGTCCAGCTCGCAGCGCTTGCGCGAGGCATGTGACGACTTCACCGACATGGATGAAGATCCAAAAAAGTACCTCATCTCATACCGCGGTTGGAAAATTCCGGGTATTAGCGAGTAGCTAAGAGACGATCACGCAACTCGGGAAACGTGGGTTGCTCAAAGTGATTGCGATCAGCAAACACCACACGCTCTGCCTCCGGCAGGGCGTTTTGGTATTTCTCTGATTCGGCAAATGGCACCACCGTGTCGTCTTTTGAGTAGTAGAGCGTAATGGCGGGGCACTGCGCTTTGACTCCTTCAAGAGAATCGGGAAGCGTAAACGTTGCAACGCCAAACGGAGACGCGACAATGTGGAGCTGCGCAATACGGACGGGGAGCGTATGCTCGGACAAATACTTGGCAAGAAAATTTCCGCCAAGCGAGTGGCCGATGAGGATGATGTCGTCCTTAAAGAAAGGGATGTGCTTCTCAAACCACATCTTCCACGCATCGTGCTGCGCGTTCATTTTGCACGGCATACGCAGTGCTGCGTAGGCAAACGTGCCCTCGAGTTCACCGGCAAGCCACCGACGCCAGCGCTGTTCTTCTTTCGCCACGAAGGGATCGTCAACTGACTGCTTTTGCCAGTAGGCAAAAAATTCTTTTTTGTTGGTAAACGGCTCACCGCCGTGAATGTGTACCACCTGCTGCATATGTCGTAAGTCTATCAAAAACTCCCTGCGTACACAGGGAGTGTTGTGGTTCACAATAGAGCACTCTAAAACTCCTGCCAATCAGGCACCAAGAAGATGAGGGCGGTGTCAGTCAGGGTTTGGTCGGTGTAGGTACACGAGAGGGTGTAGGTGGTTTGGATGGTGATGCTTGGTGTGGTGTAGGAGGACTGTGAGCTGATGGTGTCCCACGATACGCTGTCACCGTTGGTGCCGGTGATGGAACAGGTCTGGAGGGTGTCGATACCTGCAATGTCCCAACTGAGGGTGGTGCTGGCGTCTTGGGCCACGAGGGATGGTTGTGCTGAAAGGGAGACGTCAGGGCTGCCTGCTGCACAGATGGGGCACTCCTCTTGGGTGACGCCACAGGTACCGGTGATGGTGGTCCAGTTTGAGGCAATGTCGTCTTCATCAACGGCACGAGCTCTGAAGGCGTAGTCACCACTGGTGAAGGTGTGGGTGGTGGTGAGCTCTGTCCCTGCAGCAACAGTGCCGGTGGCAGGGAGTCGGGTGTCGGTTGCGCCGTCACGGTCCCAGTCGAGTTGGTAGTATACCTCCTTGTCTGAGGCGTGGTCGGCACTGACGGTGACGTCTTGAGCTGTGTCAGGGGTACACTGTGAGCCTGAAGCGGTGGTGACGGTTGGGGTGTACGGTGGGGTGTCATCCGTACAGGTGAAGGTGAAGGTCTCTGACCAGTCAGAGAGGTTGCCATGTTCGTCTTGGGCACGGACCTTCACGCTACGCTCACCTTCAGTGGTGAAGGTGCGTGATGCTGTTTGGGTGGTGCCGCTGGTGGTGTAGCCAGAGCTTGGTGCGTAGGCGTTGACTGTGTCGTCAGCGTCCCAGTCGATGAGGTAGCGGATGTCGTCTGACTGGGGGTCGGTGGCGGTGACCTCTACTGTGTAGGGGGCGTTGGTGGTGCAGGCGGTTGGGTCACCGTTGACGGTGACAGGGTTGACGCTTGGTGAGCCCGGGCTGTCGTCTTCCTCAGCTTCGCCGACGACAATGGTGTATTGGCGGGATTGGGCAGGGATGGTGAGGGTGTATGGGGTGCGGGGGTCGTTAGGATGTACTATTTTCTCTCCATTAAACGAATAGAACGAAACATTCACCGGATTATAAAAGCCGTTGTTATTTTGCATTGCGTCTACCTGTCCAGCACACACACCTCCTCGCGCCCATTCAGGAATGCTTCCGGTATCACTGCTAAGATACTGATACGATGCAAAAAAATTGCCATTTGTTTGTCCGAAATCAAAGGTGGCTGTGCTCGTGCCTTGACTATTAGCAATACAGTTGTATGTAAGTCCATCACCGGTATCAGTACACGAGAGGTTGTCGGCTGGGGTAAATGTTTTTGTTGGTGGATCAACAAGCAATCGCGCGAATACATTGTACGTATATGGATCTTGGTAGTGTTGCTGCACGAAGTCTTTGGTGTTGCATTGCACCGAATCAGCGGTCGCACCATCAACCCATTCTCCATACGGTGTATCAAAAGTGCTGCCTGTACCAAACCAGTTGATATCGCTCGGTGCATGTGGAACGAATCGAAGTTGTATCGACTCGCCTTCGTTGATAGAAATGGCTGAACCGTATGGGTATACGGTATCAGTGTCGATATTTTTCGCCTGTACTGCATACCGGATGGTTGCCTGTGGTTGTACAAGGCGAATTGCGCATGCATACCACGCTCCTGGTCCACACAAGTCAACATCATCGTATTTGGTCCAGAGCACTTCGCTTCCTTGGTCGGACACGCTACTCCAGCTACTGTCCACATCATCAAGTACTGCAGGCGGTGGATCAAAGATTCCGTCCGGCAACAGTATGTCACCGCCACCAGATGCTTCAACGCCGTAGGGCGCCGCGAAAGCAAATGTGAGTAAAGCTGTCGCCCCTAGAACAAGGCCCGCGCGCAACCATACGTGCTTATCGCCCATGCGTGTATTCGAGAGTGTCTGCATACAGATCATAGTACCTTAGGCATGCACCCAAGAGCAGCATATGCCTGTGCATACAGTGCTGCCTTTAAAATGCGATGCGCATTTGCTACAGTGCTGAGACATTACTCAAGTAACACGCGGGTGGTGTTCGGATAGCCAGTGTTGAGTTTTCAATGCTGTTACCCGCACATCACTCCACAGTACACATATGGATATTAATGAATACACAATTGAGGTCGGGGGTAAAACGCTCACCGCTCAATTTACGAATCTCGCTGATCAGGCAAATGGTTCAGTCATTGTTCGCTACGGCAACACCACCATCCTCGCGACCGCGACGATGGGCGCCGAGCGCGAGGGCATGAATTACTTTCCGCTCTCGGTAGAGTACGAAGAAAAGCACTATGCAGCCGGTGCCATCCTCGGCAGCCGTTTCCAACGTCGTGAAGGACGGCCGAGTGAAGAGGCGGTGCTCTCAGCGCGCGTGGTTGACCGCACCATTCGGCCACTCTTCGATCAGAGCATGCGCCGCGACGTCCAAGTCATCATTACCGTTTTGTCAATTGATGAGGACGACGCCGATGTACTCGGTGTGATCGGTGCTTCACTTGCACTGGGCACCTCAAACATTCCATGGGGTGGCCCTGTCTCAGCGGTACGCCTTGGGCGAGTCAATGAAAACGACGACTTCATCATTAACCCGATCTACTCACAACGTATTGCCGAGCAGCAAACACTCGACCTGCTTGCCTGCGGCAAAGACGGCAACGTCAACATGATTGAAGTGGGCGCCAATGAAGCAGGGGAGGAGGTCCTCCAGCAGGGCCTTGAGCGTGCCGTTGCTGAAATGGAACGCATCCAGCAGTGGCAGGCACAGATTATTGCTGAAGTCGGAAAAGAAAAAGAGGCGTACACTCCTGCTGCAGTAGCGCAAGAACTCGTTGACGCGTACGAATCATTCGTGATTCCGAAACTCGAAGAGGCAGTCTTTGGTGAATCTGACGGTACACTCGGCAAAAAGCGCATCGGGGCACTACAAAAAGAGTGGGTGGCCCACGTTGCGGAAACGCTTGAAAGTGCACATCTCGCACAGGCAAACGACTACTTCGATGAGCGTCTTGATGCATACCTACACGAAGAAGCACTGAACAACAATCGCCGTGCCGATGGCCGCGCCTTCGACCAGATTCGTCCGCTCTTTGCACAGGCAGGTGGTATCTCACCGATGCTCCACGGTGTTGGTGTCTTCTACCGCGGCGGCACGCACGTGCTCTCGGCGCTCACCCTCGGTGGTCCTGACGATGCGCAGTTACTCGATACCATTGAATCGCAGGACACCCAGAAGCGCTTCATGCACCACTACAACTTCCCGCCATTCTCGGTTGGCGAAACAGGACGCGTTGGCGGATTCAACCGTCGCATGATTGGCCACGGGGCACTCGCCGAGAAGGCACTGGTGCCGGTACTCCCCGCGAAAGATGTCTTCCCGTACACCATCCGTATTGTTTCTGAGTCAATGGCCAGCAACGGCTCAACGTCAATGGCAAGTGTCTGCGGTTCGACGCTCGCCCTGATGGACGCCGGTGTTCCGATCACACGTCCCGTCGCCGGTATTGCTATGGGCATGATGAGCAACGAGGCAGGCGACTACAAAATTCTCACCGACATTCAGGGTCCGGAAGACCACCACGGCGACATGGACTTTAAAGTTGCCGGCACGCGTGCAGGTGTTACCGCCGTCCAAATGGACGTCAAAGTAAGTGGCGTGCCGGTACCGGTGCTCGTTGAAGCGTTCGCGGCAGCCAAAAAGGCGCGCGAGCAAATTCTCGACGTCATCGAGACTGAGATTAGTGAGCCGCGTGCCGACATTAACGCACGTGCACCGAAAATCATGACGCTAACGGTCAAAGAAGACCAGATCGGTCTGGTGATCGGTCCGGGCGGCAAAACCATCAACGGCATCAAGGATGCAACGGGCGTGACCGACATCACCATCGAAGACGACGGAAGTGTCTACATTACCGGTACCGGTGAAGGGCCACAGCGCGCGCACGACATGATTGCCGAGCTCACGCACGAGTACACGGCGGGTGAGCGCTTTGAAGGCGAGGTCACCCGTATCCTCGACTTCGGCGCCTTTGTGAAAATCGGTACCAACACGGAAGGATTGGTGCACATTTCTGAAATTGCACCGTTCCGTATCAAGAGTGTCGAAGAAGTGCTCTCTGTTGGCGAGCGTGTTCCTGTTATAATCAAGGAAATTGATGAGAAGGACCGCATCAACCTCTCAATCAAAGCTGTTGATGCTGAGTTTGCTGCGAAAAAGGGTGTGAGCCCCGCAGCGACACCAGACAATCATGCCAAAGGAGAACACACAGCCCGAGAACAACGAGACTAACCGCACAGATACTGATGCGCGTGAGGCTGATGCAGCGCGCACTGAGCAACCTACTGACGCAGCAAACCACACGCCCCCGTCATCTGGGGGTGTTGTGCATGGTGCACTCAACAACGCTCTGATGCGCACGTTCCGCTCTGATGCGCACGCGGCAACAAATGACGACGCCTACGCACCATCGGCGCCGCGCACAACCACACCCGATGCCGAAAGTGCTGCTGACGCAGCCAACACAAAGCAGCGCCAACCACAGCAGCAAAAGGCGCCGCGCACAAAGCGCAACGCAGCTGTTGTGCATACCTTTAAAGATGACGTGCAACACCTCGTGCGCAACCGCAAGATGTCACTTGCGCGCATGACCGCACTTGAAAGTGATCGTGGACGACCGAATGCAGTCGCGGAAGAACCCGGAGGGTGGCGTATGGTCGTTATGGTGGCACTCGGCATTCTCTTTCTCGTAGCCGCTGCACTTATCGTCGGGGGTGCCTACTACTCGTATGTCTTAAATACGCAACCGGCAGAGCAAGTGGTTGATGACCCCGCTTTTATCTTCACTGAAACGCGTGAGCGCATTGATGTGACCGACATGGCGTCATTCGAAATTAAACGCGCGCTCGCCGATCGGCGTCGATCGGCGAGCTACGCGCTTGGTGCTGTTATTGACTGGCACCTCACGCGCACTCTCGGCACATTCTCCCGCACTGCCGAGACGCAAGCCACACCTGAACACCTCGATGCCGAAGCTTTTCTAACGGCAATCGAAGCATCGGTGAGCGACACGTTTGTGCGCACCATTGACGACTACCTGCTCGGTATTCATACAACCGATGACGGCGCCGTGCCGTTTCTCATTTTCACCACCAGCTCGCACGGCTATGCATTTTCGGGCATGTTCGAGTGGGAACAGACTATTGAAGACGACCTCGCGCCACTGTTCAGCCCAGGCGCCACGTCGGTACGCTCGGCAATTTCGGGTGGTGCTGCATTTGAAGATATCTCCATTGAAAATATCGACATCCGTCGCATTACCGACGAAAACGGGCAAACGCGCATTCTGTACGCATTTATCAACCGATCAACGGTCATCATCACCACACAAACCCGTACACTTTTGGAATTGGCAAATCGCGTCCGTGTTGCTGAAGTGCAAAATGGTGTATAGTACTCGCTATGACTGACGAGAGTACACATGCAGATCTCAAAGCACGCCTTGAACAGGAGCTCGCAACGCTCGAGCTTGAACTCACTGACATCGGGCACTTGAATCCGGCGAACCCAACCGATTGGGAAGGTGACCGCGGCAACTACGATACGGGTACCGCAGATGCAGATGTCCTCGCTGACCGCTTTGAAGAAATCACCACGAACGAGGCAGTCGTGAATGAACTCGAGACACGCTTTAATGCGGTTAAAGCAGCACTGAAGCGCATGGAAGACGGTACCTACGGAACGTGTACAGAATGTGGCGATACAATTTCCTCCGAGCGCCTTGAGGCGAATCCGGCGGCGTCCACGTGTGTGGCACACGCGAAATAGACATTTCGTCATATTTGTTAGAATGCGAGCATGTCCTTTGCTCGCGTTTTTAGTGCACAAACATCGCTCCTCGACGCGCATCTCATTCGTGTTGAAATTGATCTCGCACGCGGCTTGCACGCCTTTTCGGTGGTTGGCCTTCCCGACAAAGCAGTGGAAGAGTCGCGCGATCGGGTGAGTGCTGCACTGAAAAATGCACCACTACCCGTCAGTAAAAAGTTCACCGCACCAAAGCACAGCAACATGAAAGTGGTTGTCTCGCTTGCGCCTGCACATCTGAAAAAAGAGGGAGCGCTCTTTGACACACCCATCGCCATCAGCTATCTGCTCGCGACCGGCGAGCTTGAGGCCGATGTTTCCGACGCCGTGTTTGTCGGCGAACTCTCCCTTGACGGTGAGTTGCGACCCGTTGCCGGTGCACTGGCACTGGCTCAGTGCGCCGCAAAAAGCGGCAAGAAAGCGCTCTTCGTACCGGCAGATAATGCCGATGAAGCTGCACGCATACACGACATTGATGTCTACGCGGTGCACACGCTCGCTGAACTGGTCGCACACCTCTCGGGTGCGCCGCAACTGCCGATACACACTGCACCACCGCCGAAAAAGAAATCAGCCCGCCACAGTGCGACAACACTCGATGACATACAGGGTCAGGAGCACGCCAAACGCGGCCTCACGATTGCCGCAGCCGGCGGGCACAACATTGCCCTGTACGGCCCACCCGGCACAGGAAAAACCATGCTGGCAAAAGCACTGCGCTCACTGTTGCCACCACTTGCACATGACACAGCACTTGAAGTAACGGCAATACACTCCATTGCGGGTGCCCTGCGCGAGCCGCTGATCACCGAGCCGCCGCTGCGGAGCCCACACCACACGGCGAGTTACGTGTCCCTTGCTGGCGGCGGCACCACACCACGCGCAGGAGAGGTGACACTGGCGCATCGCGGCGTGTTGTTTCTTGATGAATTTCCTGAGTTCGATCGACGCGTCATTAATGCACTACGACAACCACTGGAAGACGGCGTTGTCTCCATTACGCGATCGAAAGGGTCGGCGCAATTTCCGTCTGACTTTATTCTCATTGCTGCACTCAATCCTTGCCCCTGCGGACACTACGGCGCCGACTCGAGTACGTGCACCTGCACACCCGCCGCACTGCAGCGCTATCGCCAAAAGCTCTCCGGCCCGATTATGGATCGTATTGATATGTGGATCGAAGTTGGTGCCGTCGACCATGAAAAGCTGCTGAGCAAACGCTCGGGAGACACGCAGACACAGGCGGCCCGCGAGGCAATCGCGCGTGCACGAGCACGACAACATGCGCGTTTCAAAAAGCCTGATCGGCTCAACGCGGGGATGTCAACGCGCGGTCTTACACACCACGCAACGCTGAATGAAACGTGCGCTAACATTCTGAATACCGCAGCGAAAAAACTCGATCTCTCGGCACGCGCGTATCACCGTACCGTCAAACTGGCGCGTACGATCGCCGACATCGATGATGCACCGGCCATTGACGAGCGCCATATTCTTGAGGCACTGCAGTATCGACCAAAACAAGAACACTAGCTTTACTTTTTTGCCGGAGCTAAGTAGGATTTCTGTACCTTCAACAGCGAAAGGAGATAGGTGGTGTCCGCGATTGCGACAATGCCTGAGTTCGTTAAGGCGAAGGACGTCGTCATTGAAAAGGAAAAGCGCGCCATCGACCTAACCGTCGCACAACGCATCATCGCCAAGATGTATGAGTTGTCTGGCGGCAAAGGCTTTGGTAACCGCTTTAAGGAGATACGGAACGATGCGATACGCGAAGTTGCTGTCGTAAGTGACGAAGAATCTCCAACCTTTCAGGGCTACAAGCGCTTCGTGAGCCTCTTCTTTTCTCTGAGAAGGAACTCACGAATGGAAAAGGTGTCGAAGAGGCCTGTTTACAAAAGTTATGCCCAAACACTTCCCGTTGAGGAAGGTGCCTCCGCTTCAAGAGTGAAGATTCGCGTATATGAAGAAGTGTCGCTGACCTTTACTGCTCGTAAGCCGGAAGGGAAGCTCACCAAGCGCGATGTCATCTCTAGTGCAGAGAGCATATCTGGGCCTGACTTTGTAGGAGGTTCAACCTTCCATCGCGCTCGCGAAAAAGCAATTGCAATAATGAATGACCGACGTGGCTTTCGGCCTTCGCGACGACGGGCTCAAAAAACAGCCGGAGGACGCTCCTAGCGTCCTCCGGTCTTTTTTTATGTATAAAAGTGGGGCACACTGTACGTATGTTCAAAGATGCGCAAAGGCAGGTCGACGAGTGGGCACAACAATTTGAAAAACCCTACTGGTCGCCGCTGTCGCAACTTGCGCGCGCCACTGAGGAAATGGGGGAGTTAGCGCGTCTCGTAAATCACCTCTACGGTGACAAACCGAAAAAGCAAGAGGAAGCGCGCCAAGAGCTCGGCGGTGAAATTGCCGATGTTATTTTCACAATGCTCTGCCTCGCTAACACACACGACATTGATCTCGATGAAGCATTTACTCGTGTGATGGACAAATGCTACGGCCGCGACAACGAGCGGTTTGAGAAGAAGGGGGAGAGCACGTAGCAAGAAGCTAAACCGCTATTTTGACGTCAAAATAGCGGTTTAGACCCCTAGTTTTAAGCTAAAGAGCTAGAACGGGTTCTTCGCCCCACGAATCTCAAAGTGAAGATGCGGCCCCGTCGAACGTCCCGTCGAACCAACCGAACCAATAACCTGTCC